>NZ_BAAAVV010000008.1:0-145316 GCF_039534705.1 Blastococcus jejuensis | reverse complement strand
CACAGAGTTACGGCGGCCATGGCGAGAGGGAAACGCCCGGCAACATTCCGAACCCGGAAGCTAAGCCTCTCAGCGCCGATGGTACTGCCCTGGAGACGGGGTGGGAGAGTAGGACGCCGCCGGACAATCCTTCCGAAAGGGCCCCAGCATCCGTGCTGGGGCCCTTTCGCCATTCCCCCACGCTTTCGGTACCGAAAGCTCCGGTTCCCCGCGCAGCTTTCGGTACAGAAAGCTCGTCAGGGGCGGGGATTCGCCTCGAAGAAGCGCCAGATCGTCTCGGTCACGTCCAGTTCCGCGGACGGCGGATCGGCAGAATCGCGGACGACCTCGGAGCCCGGCCATTGGTGGCCCGCACCCTCGACCGTGGTGAGCTGCACCTCGCGGCCCTCGGCGCAGTAGGAGACCGAGTGCCGCACGGCTCCGACGGTCGTCACGGCGGGCGGTGTGCAGACGTCGACCTCGCGCCACTGCTCGATCACCGACGGCACCGGCGGTCCGTCGATGCGGCCGACCCCGGCCCCGGGTCCGCCGTCGAACCGCACGTTGTCATCCGCAGCGCCGTGGATGTGCAGCACGGACACCGGGGCGGGCGACGGGCAGTCGGCGAGCATGGTGCCGGCCACGGGGGCGATCGCTGCGGTGACGTCGGTGCTGCAGGCCAGCGCGTAGCTCATCATCGCGCCGTTGGACATGCCCGTGACGTAGATGCGGGAAGGGTCGACGTCGTCCGCCGTCACCAGTTCGTCGATCAGGGCGAGCAGGAAGCCCACGTCGTCGACGTCGTCCCGAGCGGCCTGGCCGCAGCACCCCCCGCCGGCATTCCAGGTGCGCCCCACGCCGTCGGGGTAGACGACCAGGATTCCCTCCCGGTCCGCCACGTCGTCCCAGCCGTACGCGCGTTCGGCCTGCCGCGCGCTTCCGCCCCCGCCGTGCAGCATCACGACGAGGGCAGGAGAGCGGTCGAGGTCGGCGGGGCGGTAGAGCCGGTACTCCCGCGGGCCCTCGTCCGTGTCGATCCGGTAGGCATGGGCCCCGGGGAGTCGCGCCCCCGCGTCGTCGTCCGCCGGGCGCTCGTCGCGCGCGCAGGCAGCCAGCGCCGTGATCGTGACCGTCAGGAGCAGGGCGGCCCGCAGGCGTCGACCGGTGGTCACGCCGGAACGGTAGGGGGTCAGGGGACGACCCGGCGCAGACCTCCCCAGGCCAGCGCGGCGAGCACGAGGGCCACAGCCGTCGGCAGCCCGATGGCCAGGGTGGCCAGCGATCGGTCGGTGAACCACGCGCCGATCTCGTTCCACGCCCGCAGCCAGGTGACCAGCACGACCAGTCCGCCGACCACCGTGATGCTGCCGATGATCAAGCCCCACACGCCCGCCGGCCCCCAGCGCTTCTGCACCACGCCCATGCCGACGCCGGCGGCGATGAGGGCCAGCATCGGCGCACCGGAGACGAGCGCCTGCATCGCGAGCCCGTCGGCGCGCATGCCGATAGGCGCCCAGAAGCTCAGGCCGACGCCCCACCCGTCGGTCGCGTCCCCGATGGCCGCGAGGCCCGCCAGCGCCAGGCCGTACCCGAAGGCGGAGACCAGCGCGACCAGCGCGGTCGTCGTGAAGAAGGTGCGGCGGCTCAGGCTGAGCCCCATGGCGAACGGGAGGAGCTGGGTGACCGACTGGACGAACACGACCATGACCGTGATGTAGAGCGCCATGACCCCGCCCGTGAAGCCGGCGCCCGGTTGATCACGCAGGTCCGCGAGGGCCCAGACCGCCCAGTTGATCGCGAAGCTGATCGACACCACCAGCCACGGGATGCCCAGGACCACGAGCGGATGGACGAACTGCAGCCGGGCGGCAGTCAGGACGCGATTCATCGGGTGACCTCCTCGAGGTGCTCGGTGGCGCGGGTGGGAGCCGGCGCCGTGTGCAGGCTCATCGCGACCACCAGCTGCTGGAGGGAGGTCGCCTCCCACGAGAGACCGGCGTCACCGGCGTCGGCGCCGGTGGCCCCGCCCCGCAGGCGGACGACGGCCCGGCTGTGCCCGCCCAGCGACTCGCTGTGCAGGAGCTCGTGGTGGCCGGCGAACGCGGTCACCCTGTCGCGCGGGCCGGTGACGGTCAGCGCGGTGCCGCGCAGGGATTCGACGTCGGCATCGAGCAGCACCCGGCCGCGATCGATGAGCAGCACTCGCTCCAGCAGGCTCGCGATCTCCTCGATCAGGTGCGTCGAGAGGACGACGGTGCGCGGGTGCTCCGCGTAGTCGGCGAGCAGCCGGTCGTAGAACAGCCGCCGGGCGACGGCGTCGAGGCCCAGGTAGGGCTCGTCGAACAGCGTCATCGGCGCGCGCGAGGCCAGGCCGATGATGATGCCGACGGCGGAGTTCATGCCCCGGGACAGCTTCTTGATCGGCCGCCGCGCGGGCAGGTCGAAATCGCGCAGCAGCGACTCGGCGAGCCCGGCGTCCCACTCCGGGAACACCATGGCCGCCGCGGTGAGCGCGTCCCGCACGCGGAAGTGGTCGGGGTAGCGCTGCCCCTCCTTGATGAAGCAGATCCGGCGCAGGACGTCGTCGTTCTCGAACGGACGCGCGCCGAAGACCTCCACCCGGCCGCCGCTGGGCACGCGGTGCCCGGTGAGCAGCTGCATCAGCGTCGTCTTGCCGGCGCCGTTGCGGCCGAGCAGGCCGGTGATGCTGTCCCGCTCGATGACCGTGGTCACCCCCTCGAGCGCGGTGTGCTCGCGGAAGCGCATGGTCACGTCGTCCAGCGTTGCGACGGCGGTCATCGCCGGTCCTCCCAGGTGTCGATCATGTCGGTCAGCTCGTGGGCGGGGATGCCGAGCTTCTGGGCCTCGGCCATCAGCGGGCGGACGTACTGCTCGGCGAACTCGCTGCGCCGCCGCTTGAGCAGCTGGTCGCGGGCGCCCGTGGCGACGAACATCCCGACTCCTCGTCTCTTGTAGAGGACCCCGTCGGTCACCAGCTGGTTCAGGCCCTTGGCGGCGGTGGCGGGGTTGATGCGGTGGAAGACGGCCAGCTCGTTGGAGGAGGGCGCCTGGGTCTCCTCGGGGAGGGATCCGTCGACGATCGCGTTCTCGATCTGCGTCGCGACCTGCCGGAAGATGGGGCCCGCGTCCTCGTTCACGACGGGCGCCCCGACGGTCCAGGGACGATCCGGTCCCTGGGTTCATTACTCATGTAACGAACGATAGGACCGTGTCGCGACGCGGCGCAAGCTCCTCCCCTCTCGGGGTTGCGAGGATGGCCCCCGTGAACCTCGTCGTCCGCAGCCGCCGGGCCGTGCTGCCCGAAGGGGAGCGCGCCGTTGCCGTGCACACCGAGGCGGGTCGGATCACCGCCGTCACCGGCTTCGACGACGTCCCCGCGAACGTGGTGACCCTCGCCGATGACGAGGTGCTGCTGCCCGGCCTGGTCGACAGCCACGTGCACGTCAACGAACCGGGTCGCACCGAGTGGGAGGGCTTCGCCACCGCGACCCGGGCCGCGGTGGCCGGCGGGGTCACCACGATCGTGGACATGCCGCTGAACTCGATCCCGCCGACGACCACCGTCGACGCGTTGCACGTGAAACGAGAGGTGGCAAAAGGCCAGGTCAGCGCCGATGTCGCGTTCTGGGGCGGGGCCGTTCCCGGCAACGTCGACCAGCTGCGGCCGCTGCACGAGGCCGGCGTCGTCGGGTTCAAGTGCTTCCTGCTCGACTCCGGCGTCCCCGAGTTCCCGCCCCTGGACGACGCCGGGTTGCGCGCCGCGCTGACCGAGCTGGCGACGTTCGACGGGTTGCTGATCGCCCACGCCGAGGACGCCGGAGTCATCGCCGCAGCCCCAGCACCGCACGGGCCCAGCTACGCCGGTTTCCTGGCGTCGCGGCCCGGGGCGGCGGAGGAGTCGGCGATCGCCCGGCTGATCGAGGCGGCGCGGGACACCGGAGCCCGGGTCCACGTCGTCCACCTCGCCGACGCGGGAGCGCTGCCGATGCTGCGCGCAGCGCGGGCCGAGGGGGTGCCGATCACGGTGGAGACCTGCCCGCACTACCTGACCTTCGCCGCGGAGGAGGTGCCCGACGGGGCGACGTCGTACAAATGCTGCCCGCCGATCCGCGAGGAGGCGCACCGCGAGGCGCTGTGGGCGGCGCTGGTGAACGGGGACATCGACCTGGTGGTCAGCGACCACTCGCCCTGCACCCCTGACCTGAAGCTGCTCGACGAGGGCGACTTCGGGCGGGCGTGGGGCGGGATCGCGTCGCTCCAGGTCGCGCTGCCGGTGGTCTGGTCGGGCGCGCGGGCGCGCGGCATCCCGCTGGCTGACGTCGTCCGGTGGATGGCCGAGGCGCCGGCCCGGCTGTCCGGCCTGCCGGCCAAGGGGGCCATCGCCCCCGGCCGGGACGCCGACCTGGTGGCCTTCGCACCCGAGGAACGCTGGACCGTCGGGGAGCTGCGCCACCGCAACCCCGTCACGCCCTATGCCGGGCGCTCGCTGCGCGGCGTCGTGCGGCGGACGTGGCTGCGCGGTGAGCCGACCGACGGCGAGGGCGGGCGGCTGCTGCGCCGCGGCGTGCCAGAGTGACCGCGTGACCGACTTCGCCCGCCTGCCCGACCTGGCCTCGCGCGCCCTCGGTGGCGCGGTCGTGGCCGCCAACGACGAGTCCTTCGCGGAGCGGGAGAACCTCGTGCTGCCCGAGGCGCCGGCCGCCCGCACCGAGTTCGGGCACAAGGGCAAGGTCTACGACGGGTGGGAGACCCGCCGTCGCCGGTCGCCGGGCCACGACTGGGCGGTCGTCCGGCTCGGGACGCCGGGGGTCGTGCACGGCGTCGTCGTCGACACCGCGTTCTTCACCGGCAACTACCCGCCCCGGGCGTCGGTCGACGGCGCCGCGGTCGAGGGTCACTGCTCGGTCGACGAGTTGCTCAAGGCCGACTGGCAGCCACTGCTCCCGCTGTCGGACCTGGCGGGCAACACGCACAACTACTTCCCGGTGTACTCCGACCGCCGGGTCACCCACGTCCGGCTCAACATCCACCCCGACGGCGGCGTCGCGCGGCTGCGGGTGCACGGCACGGTGCTGCCCGATCCCCGCCTGGTCGACGCCGGCCCGTTCGACCTCGCGGCCCTGGAGAACGGTGCCGTCGTCACCGGGGTGAGCAACGAGTTCTACGGCCGCCCCCAGCAGCTGATCTCCCCCGGGCTGGCGCGGAACATGGGCGAGGGCTGGGAGACCGCCCGGAGGCGGGACGCGGGCAACGACTGGGTCGAGATCGGCCTGGCCTGCGAGGGCGTGGTCGCCCTCGCCGAGCTGGACACCTCCTACTTCCTGCACAACGCGCCGGCCACCGCCGCCGTGACCGGCCTCGGGCCCGACGGCGAGGTCCCGCTGCTGCCGCGCACCCGGCTGCAGCCCGACACGCGGCACCGGTTCGTCCTCGACGGCGCCCCGGCGGTCGACCGGGTGCGGCTCGACGTCCACCCCGACGGCGGGATGGCCCGGCTGCGGCTGTGGGGGCGGCCGACGTCGGCGGGCCGCGCGGCGCTCGGCCGCCGGTGGTTCGACGCGCTCCCCGACGTCCAGGCGCTGGAGGTGCTGGGTTCGGTCGGCGTCCCGCCGCAGGTGGCCGGGCGTCTGGTCGGCGCCCGCCCACTGGACGACGACGTGCCGCCCGAAGTCGCCTGGTTGGTGTTCGGCGACCATCGCTAGCATCGCGGCACCCGTGGAGGGGAGCTCGCCGTGGCCCGTCGTCTCGCCGTCCTGATCACGATGTCGGCCGCCGTCGGTGGCCTCGCCGCCTGTGGCTCCCCGACCGTGCGCGCCGAGGACGTCGCGGCCGCCGCCGAGGATGCCTTCGAGCAGGAGTCGGGCGGCATCCGGTTCCCCGTCATCTGTCCAGACGATGTCGAGGCAGAGGTCGGTGCCCAGACGTACTGCGTGCTCAGGAACACGACGAGGAACGAGGACTTCGACGTCCGCGTGACCGTCACGTCGGTCGAGGACGACACCGCGCAGTTCGACTTCGAGTTCGGCACCCAGCCGGTGGGCTGAGCCGCTCCGCGCGAGTTCCGGAGCGACGTCGCGAGTTCACCGGCCGGGCACTCGCACTCGATAGGGTCGCGACCTCGCCGTCCCACCCGAGGAGTGCCCAGTGGCCCGTCGTCGCCTGCTTCTCGCCGCCCCCCTGCTGGCCCTCGCGCTCGCCGCCTGCGGCGCCGGCACCCTGGAGGCCAGCACCGTCGAGGAGGGGGCGGCCGACGCCCTGGAGGAGCAGGTCGGCATCCGCCCGGAGGTGTCCTGCCCCGACGACCTCGAGGCCGAGGTCGGTGCCTCGATGGAATGCACGCTCACGGCCGGCGACGACCCGACCGAGTACCCGGTGACGGTCACCGTCAGCTCCGTCGAGGGCGACACCGCCAACTTCGACGTCGAGGTGGGCGACGCCCCCGTGGGCTGACCTGCTCCGTCCTCGGCAAGATGCGCGGGGTGGAGAACCCCTCGCACGCGGACCTGCTCATCACCGACGCCGAACTCGTGGCCACGGTCGACGACGCCCGGCGGGAGATCCCGGGCGGCTGGGTGGCGGTCACCGACGGGGTCGTGTCCGCGGTCGGCGGCCCCGGCGACCAGCGGCCGGAGGCGGCGCGCACGATCGACGCCCGCGGCTGCCTGGTCACCCCGGGGCTGGTCAACACCCACCACCACCTGTACCAGAACCTGACCCGCGCGTTCGCCCCCGCGCTGACCGGCGGCCTGTTCGACTGGCTGGTCACGCTCTACCCGCTGTGGGCCCGGCTGGACGAGGAGGCGGCCTACGTCAGCGCCTACGTCGGGCTGACCGAGCTCGCGCTGGCCGGCTGCACCACCTCCACCGACCACCTCTACGTCCATCCCCGGGGGGCCGGCGACCTGATCACCGCCGAGGTAACCGCGGCGCGCGACCTCGGGATGCGCTTCCACCCGACCAGGGGCTCGATGTCGCTGTCGGTGAAGGACGGCGGGCTGCCGCCCGACTCGGTCGTGCAGGACGACGACGAGATCCTGGCCGACTCGCAGCGGCTGGTGGAGGCGCACCACGACCGGTCGCCCACGGCGATGACCCGCATCGCGCTCGCGCCGTGCTCGCCGTTCAGCGTCTCGACGTCGCTCATGACGCGGACCGCGGAACTGGCCGCCGCGCTCGACGTGCGCCTGCACACCCACCTCGCCGAGACGCAGGACGAGGACGAGTTCTGCCTCGCGACGTTCGGCCGCCGCCCGGTGGACTACCTCGCCGACGTCGGCTGGATGAGCGACCGGGTGTGGCTCGCGCACGTGGTCTGGCCCTCGCCGGAGGAGATCACGCGGCTGGGTGCCGCGCGGGTGGGGGCCGCGCACTGCCCGTCGTCGAACATGATCCTGGGCAGCGGGCTGGCGCCGGTCGCCGAGCTGCGGGCCGCGGGCGCACCCGTCGGGCTGGGCGTCGACGGCTCGTCGTCGGCGGACTCCGCGTCGCTCTGGCTCGAGGCCCGGACGGCGATGCTGCAGGGCAAGCTGCGGCACGGCGCCGCCGCCATGTCGGCCCGCGACGCCCTGGAGATCGCGACCCGCGGCGGCGCGGCCTGTCTGGGGAGGGCCGGCGAGATCGGGGAGCTGTCGGTCGGGGCCTGCGGCGACCTGGTGGTCTGGCCGCTGGAGGGCGTGCGGTTCGCCGGTGCGCTGTCCGACCCCGTCGAGGCGTGGCTGCGTTGCGGACCGGTGGCCGCGCGGCACACCGTCGTCGGCGGCCGGCTCGTGGTGGAGGACGGGGCGCCGGTGCACGCCGGGCTCGACGAGCAGCTCGCCGTCCACCGCCGCGTCTCGACGGCCATGCAGGCCGCCCTCTAACAGCTTTCTGTACCGAAAGCTGAACCGGGCCGCGCAGCTTTCGGTACAGAAAGCTGCTACAGGGCGGCGGCGAGGGCTTCGAGGTCGTCGACGTCGGCGTCGAGGTGCGGGGACACCCGCAGCACCGGGCCGGTCATCTCGCCGGGTGCGCGCTCCGGGCCGATCGCGCTGGTGACGATGCCGTGCTCGGTGAGCAGCCGGGCCCGGGTCGCGACCACGTCGACGCCGTCGGGCGGGAGCAGTGTCGTCGTCGCGGTGGGCTCGTCCCCGGGCTCGACCACCCGCCAGCCGGCGACGCCGTCGAGCACCTGCCGGGTGGCCCGGCCCAGCGCCGCCAGCCGTTCCCGCACGCGGTCGGGCCCCGCGGCCACGTGGTCGCCGACGGCCACGACCAGTCCGACCCGCCCGGCGACGTGCGCCTCCCCCGACTCGAAGGCGCGCAGCGGCGGCTCGCCCTCGGGCTCGGGCAGCACCGGGGTGAGCTGGGCGGCGATCGCCGGGCGGGCGCAGAGCACACCGACCCCGCGCGGTCCGGCCAGCCACTTGCGCGAGGTGCTGTAGACGACGTCGGCGCCGAGGTCGGTGTCGGCGTGGCCGAGGGACTGCGCGGCGTCGAGCACCAGCGGGACGCCGGCCTCGCGGCAGAGCGCGGCGATCTCGGCGGCGGGCTGGAGCAGGCCGCGGTGGCTGGCTACGTGGGTGAGGTGCACGAAGCGGGGTGGGTCGTCGCGCAGCATCGCTCCGACGGCGTCGACGTCGGCGCGGCCGATGCCGTCGACCGGCAGCGGCTGCGGGCGCAGCCCATAGGTGCGCAGCTGCGCGACGTTGGGTGCGTACTCCCCGGGCAGGCAGGCCACCCGCGACCCCGCCGGCAGTCGCCAGCCGGTGAGCAGCGCGACCAGCGCCGCCTGGGCTGACTCGACGAACGCGACGTCGGCCGCGGCCATGCCGACCAGGCCGCCGATCACCGAGCGGCCCTGCTGCAGCAGGGCGTCGGCGGCCGCCTCGGCCACGTAGCCGCCCAGCTCGGCCTCGTGGCGGGCGTGGTGGGCAGCGGCCTCGAGCGCGCGGGAGCTCTGCCGGCTGCAGGCGGCGCTGTCCAGGTGCCGGCCGGCGGGGCGGGGGCGGACGGAGCGCCAGGTGCTGCCGAGCTCCTCGTGCGGAAGACCGTGCGGGAGTGCGCTCACGTGGTCACGCTAGGCGAGCCCGCGACGGCCCCGGCACTCAGCTGTCCAGCACCCCGCGGGCCACCGAGTCACCGGAGTGCGCCGGGTTGCCGTCGAGCGGCTCCACCGAGACGTCGACGACGGCGTACTCGTCGAGGTCGAGCCCGGTGGGGATCTCGAACACCGCGGTGCCCGCCTGGGTGGTGCCGACCGGGACCAGCCCCGAGACGTCCGGCGTCAGCAGCCAGACCTCGTAGTAGGCGTCGTCGAGGGCGGGGGCCTGCAGGTCGACCTCGAGCACCCGCGTGCCGTCGTCCCGTTCGACCACCCGGGCCGAGCCCGAGGCGTCGGCGTCCTCCAGCGGGTCCAGCGCGGCCGCGGCCACCGCGGCACCGTCGCCGCCGCCCTGCAGGACCGCGACCGCGCCGGCCCCGATCGCCGCGCCGGCCACGGCCGCCGCCGCGGTCAGCAGCAGGGTGCGCGACCGGCGCGGGCGCAGCGGCACGACGTTCGACGGCGGTTCGACGTTCGACGGCGGTGCGACCGGAGCGGGGGCGGCGGCGACCAGCTCGGGGCGCGGCGCCGACGAGACCCCGGTGGCCGAGGCGATCGCGGCCCAGACGTTCGGCGGCGGGGGAACCGGCGCCCCGGGGGCGGCGAACTCGGGGACGGCGAGAAGCTCGACGCCGCGGCGCAGGGCCGCGACCTCGGCGCGGCACTCCGCGCAGGACGCGAGGTGTGCGGCGTCGTCGTCGGGGAGGCGCTCGGCGAGGGCGGCGAGCGCCAGCTGCTCAGGCGTGCAGTGCTGCACCGTCCACCTCCAACCGGGTTCGTAGGCGTTCGAGCGTGCGACGGATATGGGATTTCACGGTGCCCAGCGGGATACCGGTGCGGTCCGCGATCTGGGCATGGGTGAGGTCCTCGAAGAAGGCGAGCTCGATGATGCCGCGCTGCGGCTGGCCCAGGCGGTCCAGCTCGTCGAGGAGCAGCACCCGGTCGGCGACGGCGGCGTCGACGCCCGGGGTGGCCGCACCCGACGGGGCTGCCTGCGCCTGGGCCACGGCGGCCTCGGCCTCCCGGCGCTGCCGGTCACGTCGCGCCCAGCCGTCGGCGATCTTGTGCCGGGCGACCCCCACCAGCCAGGCCGGGAGGGGGCCCTGGTCGGGCCGGAACCGGGCGCGTCCGGTCCACGCGGAGACGAAGACCTGCTGGGTGACGTCCTCCGCGTCGGGGCCGGGGCCGAACGCGCGGACGGCCATGCCGTGGATCTGCCCGGCCCAGCGCTCGTAGGCCCAGGCCAGCGCCTGCTCGTCGCCCGCGGCGAACCGCCGGCCGACCTCGTCGTCGTCCGGCTCGGCAGCGATCCGCTGCATCGGGACGGGCTCCACGAGGGCGACGCTACCCACTCGGGGCAGGCGAACGGCCAGCGCCTCGCTCATGGGAGTGGCTCGGCGATCACGACGACGTTGTCGCGGTAGCTGCCGAGCTCCGGGAGGAACGGGCCGCCGCAGGTGATCAGGGTCAGCCGCGGGGGACCGGCGCGGCTGAAGAGGCGGTCCACCGGCAGCACCTGCTTGCTGATCAGCTCGCGGGACACCACCCGCCAGCGGGTCGTCGTCCCGTCGGCGGCGGTGACCGTGACCTCCTGGCCCACGGCGGCCTCGCGCAGCGGAGCCAGCACGCCCAGGCCCTGCTCCCGGTCGTCGACGTGGCCGGCGATCACCGCCGAGCCGTTCTCGCCGGGTGCCGGGCCGAAGCGGTACCAGCCCACGCGGGCCACGTCGTCGGGGATCGCCATCTGGCCGTCCGGGGCGACCCCGACGGCGTCGACGGCGGTGTCGACGCCGAGCGCGGGGACCTGGAGCCGGACCGGGGCGGGCGCGTCCGCCACGGGGGCCGGGGCGGCGTCGCGGGTCGGGATCGCGGGCCCCTCCGCCGTCGGTGACGCCGGCGCCGGGAGGGCCTGCTCCACCGACGCGCCCACCGCCGCCGGTGGCCGGGTCAGGCTCCACGCGGTCGGCACACCGATCGCGAGAGCCAGGCCCAGGACCGCTCCGGCGGCGGCGGGACGCACGGGGATCTCCCTCGCTACCGCGGGGTCAGCCGCGGCTGCGGGCCAGCCGCAGGGCGCCGGCGGCCGCGACCGCGAGACCCGCCACCGAGAGCGCCATCAGCGGCGCCGGGAGCGAGTCGTCGACGAGACCGCCGGTGCCGCCGGGGACACCGGACGGCGCGGAGTGCGCACCGGAGATCGTCTGGACGGCGAGCTCGTAGCCGGCGTCGCCGGAACCCCACGCGTAGACGATCGTGTTCGTGCCCTCGGCCAGGTTCAGGTCGGCCGGGCCGATGGCCACGGTGTCGGTGCCGGCCAGGACGACGTCGGCGCTCACGGTGCCCGCGGGCACGACCAGCGAGGCCTCGTCGGGGTTGGCCAGGCCCGGGGCGACCACGGTGCCGCCGGCGCGGATGTCCACGGCCGGAGCGGCGGCGGTGTGCCGGACGGTGACGCGGGCCTGCCCGGCCGGGATCGCCGAGACGTCGTTGACGAACGGCGTCAGCACCGGGGTGCCGTCCTCGCCGAGGTGGGCGACCACCGTGGCGTTCGCGCCCGCCGGGACGGTCACGCCGTCGGCGGAGAGCAGCGGGTCGCCCGAACCGTCCGCGGCGTCGGCCGGGAAGATCGCCAGGTCGTAGGAGCCGGCGGGCAGCTGGAGCGGGTCGGTGAGCGTGCCGGGCTGGAAGTCGTCGATCAACCTCTCGCCGTTGGCGTAGACGTCCACCGGGGTGTCGGGGACGGCGTGCAGGACGGAGACGGTGGCGGTCTCCTCGGCCGAGGCCGGGGTGGCGACCAGGACAAGCGCGCCGGCGACGCCGACGGCGCCGGCGGCCCGGCCGAACGAACGGATCGTGCTCACGATGATGTCCTTCCTGGGCGGGTGGTGCTGTCACCCCCTGCTTCCACCGGTTGCGCACAACTGGATGCAGTTGAATGCAGAACTTTCTGCGCGGAGCCGGCTGGGAGGATCGGGGCGTGACCATCGACCGGGATCGGGACGCCGAGGGCCGGGCCCGCAACGCGCGGCCCCGCGACGCGCTGGGTCGCCCGCTGCCGCACGACGCGGCCGGCGAGGAGCGCGCCCCGGAGGGCGTCGTCCGCACGCCGGCGGAGACCCTGGCGCAGGCGCAGGCGCTGCTGGACGAGGGGCGGCCGTTCCACGCGCACGAGGTGCTCGAGGACGCCTGGAAGTCGTGTCCGGAGGCCGAGCGGCAGCTCTGGCGGGGCCTCGCCCAGCTCGCCGTCGGCCTGACCCACGCGATGCGGGGCAATGCGCGGGGCGCGGCGACCCTGCTGGAGCGGGGCGCGGGCAACCTCGCGGGCTACGCCGACGACGCACCGCACGGGATCGACGTCGCCGGGCTCGTCGCGTGGGCCAGGACGGCGGCCGAGGACCGCCGCCCGCCCCGGCTGCGGGCCTGAGGGCAGTCCCACAGTCCCGGCGGTGCGCCGGTGCCGGGCGACGGTGAGACGATGGGCCCCGCTATGAGCACCGACACCGCCTCCGCCCCCGGTTCCGACGACACCGCTGCGCCACCGCGCGGTCCGGTCACCTCGGCCTCGTACTCGATCACCGTCCGGCTCACCGCCGACGGGGATCCGGCGTCGATCGGCCGCATCGCCACCGCCGTGGGGTCCGCCGGCGGGGCGGTCACCGCCATCGACGTCGTGGACAGCCGCTCCGACGGGCTCACCGTCGACGTCACCTGCTCGGCCGCCGACGCCTCGCACTCGGAGGAGATGGTCGAGGCCCTGCGCACGGTGCCTGGCGTGAAGGTGCGCAAGGTCAGCGACCGAACCTTCCTGCTGCACCTGGGCGGCAAGCTCGAGGTCGCGTCGAAGGTGCCGATGAAGACCCGCGACGACCTCTCGATGGCCTACACGCCCGGCGTCGCCCGCGTCTGCATGGCGCTGGCCGACCACCCCGAGGACGTCCGGCGGCTGACGATCAAGGGCAACACCGTCGCCGTCGTCACCGACGGCTCGGCGGTGCTGGGCCTGGGCAACATCGGCCCCGGCGCGGCCATGCCGGTCATGGAGGGCAAGGCGGTCCTGTTCAAGCGGTTCGCCGACATCGACGCCTGGCCGATCTGCCTCGACACCCAGGACGTCGACGAGATCGTGCGCACCGTGGAGCTGATCGCACCCGGTTTCGGCGGCATCAACCTGGAGGACATCGCCGCCCCCCGCTGCTTCGAGATCGAGGCCCGGCTGCGAGAGAAGCTCGACATCCCCGTCTTCCACGACGACCAGCACGGCACGGCGATCGTCGCCCTCGCCGCGCTGAAGAACGCGCTGCGGGTCGTGGACAAGCAGCTGCCCGACGTGAAGATCGTCGTCGCCGGTGGCGGCGCTGCCGGCACCGCGATCGTGAACCTCCTGCTGAAGGCGGGGGCGGGTCAGGTGCTGGTGTGGGACCGGGAGGGCATCCTCTCGCCCGACGACGACCGGCTCACCGGCGCGAAGCTCGAGCTGGCCCGGCGCACCAACCCGGGCGCAGTGCGCGGCGAGCTGCCCGACGCGCTCGACGGGGCCGACGTGTTCATCGGCGTCAGCGCGGGCAACATCCTCGCGGTCGAGGACCTCGCCCGCATGGCCCCGCGGGCCGTCGTCTTCCCGATGGCCAACCCGACGCCGGAGGTCGACCCGGTCCGGGCGCGCCAGTACGCCGCCGTCGTCGCCTCGGGCCGCTCGGACATGCCGAACCAGATCAACAACGTGCTGGCCTTCCCCGGGGTCTTCCGCGGGCTGCTCGACGCGCGGGCCACCGAGATCACCGACGGCATGCTGCTCGCCGCGGCCGAGGCGCTGGCCGCCGTCGTCAAGGACGACCAGCTCAACGCCAACTACATCATCCCGAGCGTGTTCGACCCCGAGGTGACGCACGCGGTGGCCGCCGCCGTCGCCGACCAGGCCCGGCACGAGCCCGGCGCGACGGCGAAGGTCCGCGAAGACCTGGGCTGAAAAAGGACCCCGTCCCCCTCACCGCTCGCAGGCTCGCGGCGAGCCTCTGGACGGGGCCGCTCAGCGGTCGCGGAGGCGCTGGTAGCGGTCGAGGGCGACCTGACGCTCGTGCGCGTGGTCGACGATCGGCTCCGGATAGCCCTCGGGCACGCCGCCGGGCGCCGTCCACGGCTCGTGCACGTACCGCGCATCGACGTCCCGGAGCTCGGGCACCCACCGCTTCACGTACGTGCCGTCCGGGTCGAACTTCTTGCCCTGGGTCACCGGGTTGAAGACGCGGTAGTACGGCGAGGCGTCGGTGCCGGTGCCGGCCACCCACTGCCAGCCGTGGTTGTTGCTCGCGAGGTCGCCGTCGACGAGGTGGTGCAGGAAGTAGCGGGCGCCGCGGGTCCACTCCTGGTGCAGGTCCTTCACCAGGAACGATGCCACGATCATGCGGACGCGGTTGTGCACGTAGGCCTCCGCGTGCAGCTGGCGCATGCCGGCGTCGACGATCGGGAAGCCGGTGCGGCCGAGCTCCCACGCCTTCACGAGCTCCGCGGCGTCGGGGCCGTCGTCGTAGCCCATCGCCTGCAGCTCCGGCTTGAGGTACTCGCGCGCCGTCTCGGGGCGGTGCCAGAGGACGTCGGCGTAGAACTCGCGCCAGGCGAGCTCGTCGGTGTACCGCCGGGCCGAGTCGCCGGGGATCTCGGCGAGGTCGGCCAGCAGCGTGCGCGGGTGGATGCAGCCGTACTTGAGGTAGGCCGACATCCGGCTGGTGCCGTCGCCGCCGGGCACGTCGCGCGCGTCGGCGTAGTCGGGCAGCCGCTCGTCGCGGAACCGGCGCCACGCGGCGCGCGCGGCGGCCTCGCCGGCCGGCGGGAGGTCGGCGTCCGTCGTCGCGTCCGGGGGCTTCTCGGAGCGGACACCGGTCAGCCAGGGGACGTCCCGCGGGCGCGGCGCCGGTGCCCGCCAGCCGTGCTCGCGCCAGGCGCGGGCGAAGGGGGTGAACACCTGGAAGGGCGTGCCGTCGCGCTTGGTCACCCGGCCCGGTGTGACGGCGTACGGCGACCCGGTGCGCACCAGCGGGACCTCGCCCAGGGCATGTTCGACGGACGCGTCGCGTTCCCTGCCGTAGGGGCCGGCGTCGGCCGAGACGTGCACGCTCGTCGCCTCGGTCTCCCCGACGAGCTCCGTGATGACCTGCTGCGGGTCGCCTCGCCTCAGCACGAGCGCGCCACCCGTCTGTTCCCGCAGGTCGGCCAGGCAATCGAGCAGGAAGCGGCGACGAGGATTCCCCGACGGTCGCCACAGCCGGTCGTCGAGCACGAAGACCGGCAGCACGTCGCCGGTCTCGCGGGCGGCGAGCAGGGCCGGGTGGTCGGCGAGACGCAGGTCGCGGCGGAACCACAGCAGCGCGACCGGCACCGCCCGACTGTAGGAACGATCCCCGGTTCTCGCTCTGTGGGCGTTGTTCGTGCTTGAGCAGTTCTGCAGCACCCGGATGGCACGAACAACACCCGCACGGCGGGCTGTGCACGCAGCTTTCGGTACCGAAAGCACCTGATGGGGGACGGCGCGACCCGCGGATCCGGGCGATCATGGGTGGATGCCCGAGATGCCCGAGGTGGAGGCGCTGGCGGCGTTCCTGCGCGAGAACGCCGTCGGTCGCGTGCTGGCCCGGGCCGACCTCGCCTCCGTGCAGGCGATCAAGACGTTCGACCCGCCGCTCTCCGCGCTCGGCGGGCTGGAGATCACCGGCGCCGGCCGGCACGGCAAGTTCCTCGACATCGACGTCTCGGGCCTGCACCTCGTCGTCCACCTGGCCCGGGCCGGCTGGCTGCACTGGCGCACCGGCCTGCCCACGGCGCCACCGAAGCCGGGCCGGGGCCCGCTCGCGCTGCGGGTCCACCTCGATGACGGCAACGGCTTCGACCTCACCGAGCAGGGCACGCGCAAGGGGCTGGCGATCTACGTCGTCCGGTCGCCGTCGGAGGTTCCGGGCATCGCCCGGCTCGGGCCCGACGCGCTGGAGGTCGACCGCGAGCAGTTCGCCGCGCTGCTGGGCTCCCGCAGCGGGCAGGTCAAGGGCGCGCTGACCGACCAGACCCTGATCGCCGGCATCGGCAACGCCTACTCCGACGAGATCCTGCACGCCGCGCGGCTCTCCCCATTCAAGATGGCCAACAAGCTCGACGACGACGAACTGGTCCGTCTCCACGACGCGATGCGGGCCACGCTCACCGACGCGTTGCAGCGCCAGCAGGGGCAGAAGGCCGCCACGATGAAGGGCGAGAAGCGCTCGGGCCTGATGGTGCACGCCCGCACCGGACTGCCCTGCCCGGTGTGCGGCGACACCGTCCGCGAGGTCTCCTTCGCCGACACCTCGCTGCAGTATTGCCCGACCTGCCAGACCGGTGGCAAGCCGCTGGCCGACCGGCGGTTGTCCAAGCTGCTGCGGTGATCACCTTCGACCTGTTCAGCGCCCTGATCGACGCGCGCACCGGGGCGTCACGGGTGCTGGCCGCGATCGCCGCCGAGCGCAGGTGGCCGATCGACGGCGAACGCCTCTACGACGAGTGGGACCGCCGCAACAAGGCCTCTCAGCGGGACGAACGGGAGTGGATCCCGTTCGCCGAGCACTGCCGTCGCTCGCTCGCCGCCACCTACGCGGACCTGGGCCTGACCGGCCCCGCCACCGTCGACGCCGCGATGCTGCTGGGCTCGGTCGCCGGCTGGCCGCTGTGGCCCGACGTCGCCGCCGGGCTGCCCCCGATCGCCGCCCGGCACCGCGTGGGCGTGCTGTCCAACGTCGACGACGACGTCTTCGCCCGGACGAAGGTCGCCGCGCTCGTGCCCGACGACGCCGTCCTCACCTCGGAGCGGCTGCGCGCCTACAAGCCGGACCCGGAGATCTACCGGCGGGCGCGGGAACGGGCCGGCGGCGCACTCGTGCACGTGGCGACCTCGGCGCGCGACGTCCGCGGGGCGCTGGAGGCGGGCGTCGAGGTGATCCGGCTGCGCCGGCCGGGTCACGAACTCGACCCGGACGGGCCGCGGCCGCCGCGGGAGGCCGCCGGCCTGGCGGAACTGGCCGAGCTGCTCAGTCGGGGAGCAGGGAGAGCAGGCGGCTGAGCGTGCGGGCCAGCACCGCGCTGCCGACGCCGGCGTCGCGCGGGTGGTCGGGATGGTCGTCGGCCGAGCCGATCGCCGTCCACCAGTCGGTCTGCTCCGGGAGGTCCAGGACGTCGAGGCGCTCCCCGGGCCGCGGGACGACGACCCGCGCGTCGGACTTCTTCGCCGCGACCAGCACGCGCTGCACCGGCTCGGCCCAGCGGTGGAAGGCCAGGTTGAACGTGGCCCAGTGGATGGGGAGGAACACCCGCCCGCCCAGGTCGCCGTGGGCGCGCATCGCCTCCTCCGGGTCCATGTGGATGGCGTGCCAGGCGTCGTTGTAGGCGCCGACCGGCAGCAGCGTGAGGTCGAACGGGCCGTGCTGCGCGCCGATCGCGGCGAAGGCCGGCGTGTAGCCGGTGTCGCCGCCGAAGAACACCCGGTGCTGCGGGCCCGCGATCACCCAGGACGCCCAGAGCGTGGTGTCGCGGTAGAAGTACCGGCCGGAGAAGTGCCGGGCCTCGGTGCAGGTGAGCGTCAGCCCGGCGACGGTGGTGCTGCCGTTCCAGTCCAGCTCGACGATGCGCTCCTCGGGCACGCCCCACTTGCGCAGGTGCTCGCCGATGCCCAGCGGCACGACGAACGGGGCCGTCTGCGTGGTCAGCAGCACCCGGACGGTGGGCAGGTCGAGGTGGTCGTAGTGGTCGTGGGAGATGACGACGGCGTCGACCTGCGGCAGCTCCTCCAGCGCGACCGGCACCGGGTGCAGCCGGGTCGGGCCGAACACCGGCGACGGCGAGACGCGGAAGCCCCAGACCGGGTCGACCAGCACCCGCCGCCCGTCGACCTCGAGCAGCGCGCTGGCGTGCCCGAACCAGGTGACGGCGAGCGCGTCGGCCTCGGCCGGGATCTCGGGGCGGACCAGCGGCACCGGCGCCCCCGGGAGGCCCTTGTGCCGCTCCTCGTGCATCTGCCGGAGGAGGCCGTCACGGGTGTTCGCCGGGGGGAGGGCCGGGGTCTCGAGCGTGTTGTGGAACTTGCCGTCGTAGAACCGCGACGAGCCGGTGACGGTGGGACGCAACCGCCGCCGGTGGGCGCCGAGCGCGACGGGCAGTCCCCAGGCCGCGCGGGCGACCCACCCGGCCGGCGCGGCCAGGGCAGCGGCGGTCACGGTGCGACGGAGGAGGCGAGACGGCACGGTGCCAGTGTCCCAGCCTTCCGGCGGTGCCGGCGTCCCCCGGTCGGAGTGCCGCGCTTCCTGGGCCGGGAGCGCACGGGCAGACTCGGGCCGGTGAGCGCCGAGAGCCCGCCGGCCGCGGTGGCGCACCCGCTGGGAGACCCCCAGTTCCGGTGGTTCTTCGCGGGCCGGCTGGTCTCGATGACGGGCAGCTCGATGGTGTGGGTCGCCCTGACCTTCGCGATCCTCGAGGCGAGCGACCGCACCAGCGACCTGAGCATCGTCGTCGCGTCGTACACGGTGCCGCTCGCGTTGTTCCAGATCTTCGGCGGGGCGGCCGCCGACCGGTTCTCCCGGAGCGCCGTCCTGGTGGGGTCGCACCTCGGTTCGGCGGTCACGCAGGGGATCTCGGCCGTCCTGCTGCTCACCGGGCACTACCAGCTGGTCGTGCTGGCGGGCCTGGCCGCGCTCAACGGCACGATGCAGGCGCTGAGCGGACCGGCACTGATCGGGATCGTCCCGGACCTGGTGGACCGCGGCCTCATCCAGCGGGCCAACGCGCTGCTCGGGGCCACGCGCAACGCAACCCGGATCGTCGGCCCCGCGCTGGCCGGCCTGATCGTGGCCGGGGCGGGCGGCGGCTGGGCCGTCGCCGTCGACGCCGTGTGCTACCTCCTCGCCGCCGCCTGCCTGGGCGGGCTGCGGCTGCCCGCGCCGGTGCGCGCGGCCGGGGCGTCGATGCTGCGGGACCTGCGCGAGGGCTGGGGCGCCTTCCGGTCCCGCACCTGGGTGTGGGTCGGCTCGTCGTCCTTCGCCGTCATCAACTTCGTCCAGGCCGGCGTCTGGGGTGTGCTCGGGCCGGTTCTCGCCGAGGACACGATCGGCGCCGCCGCCTGGGGACTGGTGCTCAGCGGCACCGCTGCCGGGTTCCTCGTCAGCTCGGTGATCATGTACCGGGTCACGTTCACCCGCCTGCTCGGCGTCGGGCAGGCGTTCCTCGTCCTCGGCGCGCTGCCCCTCGTCCTGCTGGGCCTGGGGGTCCCGACGCCGGTGCTGGTGGCCGGGGCGTTCCTGGGCGGAGCCGGCACGGGTGTCTACGGGATCGCATACGAGACGTCGTTCCAGGAGCACATCCCGGGCGAGGCGCTCTCCCGGGTGGCGTCGATCGACACGACGGCGTCGCTGGTCACGGTGCCGCTCGGGCAGCTCGCCGTCATCCCGGTGGCAGCGGCGTTCGGGGACTCGCAGGTTGCCGTCGTCGGGGGTGTCGCGTTCGCGCTGGTCGCCGCCGGGATGCTCGCCGTCCGGCCGATCCGCACCCTGCGGCACGGCGAGTGAGCCGGCGCCCGCGGCGAGGGCCGGCCCGGGACCGGGCGGGATCAGCTGTCCGGCGAGGGGTCCTCGGCCGGATCGGGGAAATCGAACGGAGCTGCGGGGCTCTGTCCCTCGGCGGCGACCACCGCATCGAGGCTGACGCTGCCGGCCTCGGCGAACTCGAGGGTGACGGGGATGGACTGCGACGACCGGAGCGGCCGGGCCAGGTCCTCGAGCAGGATCGACGGCTCGGCCTCGGCGCCGATGTAGACGTTGTCGTCGGCGGGCACCGGGATGTCCGCGGCCCGGCCGTCGACGGTGAGCACGGCATCGGCGAAGTCCGGGCCGGTCACGTCGAGGAGCGTGTCGTCGTCGTTGCCCGAGTTGGTGACGGCCAGGAACAGCCGGGCGTCCTCCCCCACGTCGTACCGGCCGTCGAGCGGGTACTCCAGTTGCACCTGCAGAACCTCCACGGTCGCCGAGACCGTCTCGTCCGGGCCCACGGCGCCCTCGTCGTCGGGACCGGTGAGATCTCCTCCGGCGCACGCGGGGAGCGGGAGCGCGGCGACGAGCGCGAGTGCGGCGAGCCGGCGGTGCGGGGGCATGATCGTCCTTCCATGGGGAGCGGGGACGTGTGCCCGGTTACCCGCCCGCCCGGGCACAATGCCAACTGTTGCCATCCCGCAACGGAGTCGTCATGGAGGGATCGCGTGACCCGTACGTCCGACGACGAGGTGCTGCTCGGGCTCACCCGCACCGTCATGGGGGTCTCGACCGCCGCGGCCGATCGGCTGGGCGGGATCTCCGTCGTCCAGCTGCGGGCGCTGACGGTGCTGCGCGCCCTCGGGACGGCGACGCTCGGCGAGCTCGCCCAAGGCATGGCCGTCACGCTCTCGACCACCAGCCGGCTGGTCGACCGCCTGGTCGCGGCCGGTCTCGTCGTCCGCGAGCCCGCTCCCGGCAACCGGCGGGCCCTGGCGCTGCGGGTTGCTCCCGACGGTCAGCAGGCCCTCGACCGTTACGACGGCGACCGGCTCGAGGCCCTGCGCGAAACTCTCGACCGGCTCCCGGAGGCTGCCCGGGCCGGCGTGCTCTCGGCGTTCGCGGCCTTCACCGACGCCGCGCGTCCCCTGGGCCGCGCGGTGGCGTCGTGAGCGAACCCGCGCGGCCCGACGACGAGGGCGGCGACCCGGCCTGCTGGCTGGCGCGGGTCTGCCCGGCGTGCGGCCGGCTGGCCGACGAGGACCCGCCCACCCGGTGCCCCGCCTGCGGGGCGGACCTCCCGGCCGACTGACCGGTCGTCAGGCCGCGACCGCGCCCCGACCGGCGGCCGTGACGAAGTCGCACAGCGCCTGCCGGAGGGCCACCCCGAGCCGGTCGGCCGGCACGTGCAGCTCGTCACGCAGGTCCAGCGGCAGCCCGGCGGTGCCGAGCTGCGCCTGCAGCGCGGCGTCCTCCTCGAGCATCCGGTGGACGTCGGCCATCTCCTGCACGACCGTCGAGGGGGCGGGCAGGGGGCGGCCGGAGCCGGCCGACAGCAGCACCCGCGCGTAGACGCGGGTGGAGTCCGGGTCCTCGGGCTGGAGCAGGAACAGCGCGGTCGAGACGACGCCGGAGCGGGGGAGTTCCTGCCGGAGCCGCAGCTGGAACGGCGCGCGGAACTCGATGACGAGCCGGCGCCGCTCGACCGCCCGCGCCGACGGACCGGCCGGGGTGGCGTACTCCAGGACGGCGGTGAAGCCGCCGGGCTCCTCCACGACGTCGGCGACGAGCGACTCCGCCGGCCCGCCGTGCACGAAGGGGACGTGTGCGGTGTCGAGCAGCGCGTCGGCGAGCGGCCCGGCGGGTCCGGCCGAGCGGACCGGCGGCAGCCAGCCGCTCACGAACCGGCGGTCGGTCAGCTCCGGCGCCTTCAGCGGCAGGTCGACGGGTGTCGCCGGGGCCAGCCAGAGGAGGCCCAGGTGCTCGCGCACCCCGAACGCCGGCGGCTCGACGGCGGGCCCGCCCGGCGTCCGGCGCAGGGTCCAGGTCCGCCCGAGCAGGCGGACCTGGAGCCAGCCGCCGGGATGCAGCTCCCGGGAGAGGGCCACCGGGTGCCACGCGCGGTCCAGGGCGGGGTCGAGGTTGCCCAGCACGCGGCCGGCGGGCGGCTCGGGCTCGGGCGCGGACTCGGGCTCGCCGGCGTGCCGCGGCGGGAGGGCGGTCGTCGTCGGGTCCGGCGCCAGCCAGATCCAGCCGTGCCGCTCCTCGACGGCCCACGGGACCTGCAGGTCGGCCCGGGGCGGCGGGGTGCCGTCGGGGCCGAGCGACGGGATGTCCACGCAGCGGCCCTCGTCGTCGTACCGCCAGCCGTGGAACGGGCACTGCAGCCGCCCGTCGACCACCGTCGCGGCGGCGAGCGGGACCAGCCGGTGCGGGCACCGGGACGGGAAGGCGCTGGCCGCACCCCCGGGCCGCAGCCGGACGACGACGAACGCCCGCCCACCCGCGCCCACGGGCACCGGCGTCGTCCCGACGTCGGCGGCCCGAGCCACCGGGAACCACCCTGTCGCAGCCATGGCTCATTGCAGCGTTCGCCGGTTTTCCCGGCGTTACGTCCCGCAGAACGTTGTGGAACGTCGTGCCACGGCCGTGGCCGGCCCGGCAGGTCAGGTCGGGAGCGCCAGACGCACGGCCACGAGGCACACGTCGTCGGCCAGCGGCCCGCCGACGAACTCCCGCACCGCGCCGCTCAGCGCCTCGAGGACCTCGGCGGGCGGCGCGCCGGCCCGGTCACGGACGACCTGCCTCGCCCGCTCCTCGCCGAAGAGCTCCAGCGGGCGGCCCGGCGCGCGGTTCGCGGCCCGGCCCTCGGTGAGGCCGTCGGTGAAGGCGAGGATGCCCTCGCCCGGCCCGAGGCTGGTCTGCCCCGTCTCGATCTTGAGGGCGTCGGGGCCCGTGCCGAGCGGGGCACCCACCTTCCCGCCGGGCAGCGGGTCACCCGAGTCGAGGCGCCAGGGCACGTCGTGGCCGGCGGCCGCCCACGAGATCTCCCCGGCCGGCGTCGGGACGATGTTCACGCACACCGCCGTCACGAACGGCGCGCCCTCGGCCCCGTGCTCGATCAGCGCGATGTTGGCCAACTGGAGCAGTTGGGCCGGGTCGCTGGTGAAGCGCGCGAACGTCGCCAGCGCCGCCCGGACGAAGGCCGCGCACCGCGCGGCGTCGATCCCGTGCCCGACGACATCGCCGACGGCGACGGTCGTGCTGCCCGACGGCCCCGGCGCCACGAGGAAGAAGTCGCCGGCCACCAGGCCGTCGGCGGGCGTGAACGACGTGGCGATGTCGAGGTGCGGCGTCTCCGGCAGGTGGGTGGGGACGAGCGCCGCGTGCAACCCCTCGAGCTCGGTGAGCTGGGTCTCCTGCTCCTGCACGCGGGCGGTGAGGGCGCGCTCGCGCCGCAGCAGCAACGAGACCAGGAGCGCCACCCCGACGAAGGGCACGGCACGGTTGACCGTCGCCACCCACAACATGTCGCCGGCCAGCTCCTCGGACGGGAGCACCAGCTCATCGACGAGGAACAGCAGGGTCGCGGCGGTGGCCGTCAGCAGTCCACCGGTCAGACCGAACCAGAAGACGCTCAGCACGATCGGCAGGAGGACGTACAGCGAGAGGGCGAGGCTCGGCTGGTTGACCAACAGCCGGAGCGCCGACACCGCGAGCACGAGAACCACGAGGATGCCCACCCGCTGCGCGGTGCCCAGCCGCTGCGGGCGCCCGGCGACCGGCGGAGGCGATGAGCCGTCGCGCCGACGGGGCATGGCAGGAACGTAACAGCCCCGCGCGGGCGCTCCGGGGCGATCGATCGCGGACCGTCGCGGCCGTTTCGGTAACGGATTCTTCCTTCGACCCGTCGTGACCGGCCGGTAGCGCCTAGGGTGACCGCGGTCACACTCCCCGTCATCAGGAGGACGCACCGTGAGTGAACCCACCGAGCGGCGGCTGCTGACGCCGGACGAGTACGAGGAGGCGCAGGCCTCCCCGGAGTTCATGGAACTCAAGCGGCGATTCCGGGCCTTCGCCTTCCCGATGACCGTGGCCTTCCTCGCCTGGTACCTCGCCTACGTCCTGCTCTCCACGTACGCCTCGGACTTCATGTCCACGACGGTGTTCGGCAACGTCAACGTCGGCCTGCTGCTCGGGCTGGCGCAGTTCGTGACCACGTTCGTCATCACCCACGTCTACGTGGCGCACGCCAACAAGCGCACCGACCCGATCGCCGACGAGATGCGCGACCGGCTCGAGCACCACGAGTACGCCCACCGGCACCACGCCGGCGGCGAGAGCGAGGGGGCCACCCGTGCGTGAGCTGTCCGCGGCCGCCGCGACGACCGAGACCATCGGCAACCCGACGATCAACATCTCGATCTTCGGCGCGTTCGTCCTCGTGACGCTGGCCATCACCTTCCGGGCCAGCCGCAACAACAAGAGCGCCGCCGACTACTACGCCGCCGGGCGCACCATCACCGGGCAGCAGAACGGGCTGGCCATCGCGGGCGACTACCTCTCCGCGGCCTCGTTCCTCGGCATCGCCGGTGCCATCGCCGTCTACGGCTACGACGGCTTCCTGTACTCGATCGGCTTCCTCGTGGCCTGGCTGGTCGCGCTGCTGCTCGTGGCCGAGCTGATGCGCAACACGGCGCGGTTCACCATGGCCGACGTCCTGGCGTTCCGGATGCGGCAGGGCCCGGTCCGGACGGCAGCGGCGATCTCGACGCTCGCGGTGTCGCTGTTCTACCTGCTGGCCCAGATGTCGGGGGCCGGCGGCCTGGTCACGCTGCTGCTCGGGGTGAGCGGTGAGGCGGCGCAGGCCGTCGTCGTCACGATCGTGGGCGCGCTGATGATCTTCTACGTCCTCGTCGGCGGTATGCGCGGCACGACCTGGGTGCAGATCATCAAGGCGTCGCTGCTGATCGTGGGCGCGTTCGTCATGACGGTGTGGGTGCTCGGCAAGTACGGGTTCAACCTGTCGTCGCTGATCGGCGGTGCGATCGAGTCCGGCAGCCAGGCGGTGGCCGAGCCGGGCGCGCAGTACGGGCTCACCGGGACGACGAAGCTGGACTTCGTCAGCCTCGGCCTCGCGCTCGTGCTGGGCACCGCGGGCCTGCCGCACGTGCTGATGCGCTTCTACACCGTGCCGACGGCGAAGGACGCCCGCCGGTCGGTGGTCTGGGCGATCTGGCTGATCGGCATCTTCTACCTGTTCAGCCTCGTGATCGGCTACGGCGCCGGTGCCCTCGTGGGTGCCGAGGAGATCCTGGCCGCGCCGGGTGCGGTCAACGCCGCGGCTCCGCTGCTGGCCTTCGAACTCGGCGGCACCGTGCTGCTCGGGATCATCGCCGGCGTCGCGTTCGCGACGATCCTCGCCGTCGTCGCCGGTCTGACCATCACCGCGTCGGCGTCGTTCGCGCACGACGTCTACGCCTCGGTGATCAAGAAGGGGAACGTGCCGCCCAACGGGGAGGTGAAGGTCGCCCGGATCACCGCCGTCGTGATCGGCGCGATCTCCATCGGGCTGGGCATCCTGGCGCTGCAGGCGGGCCTGAACATCGCCTTCCTGGTGGCGCTGGCGTTCGCCGTGGCGGCCTCGGCGAACCTGCCGACGATCCTCTACACCCTGTTCTGGCGGCGGTTCACCACCCAGGGCGCCCTGTGGTCGATCTACGGCGGCCTGATCATCTGCGTCGGCCTGATCCTCTTCTCGCCGGTGGTCTCCGGCGGGGAGAAGTCGATGTTCCCCGACGTGGACTTCGCCTGGTTCCCGCTCAACAACCCCGGCCTGGTCTCCATCCCGGCGTCGTTCCTGCTGGGCTGGCTCGGCACCATGCTGTCGAAGGAGCGCGTCGACGAGGCCAAGTGGGCCGAGCTGGAGGTGCGGGCGTTCACCGGCATCGGAGCGGAGAAGGCCGTCCACCACTGAACGGTTAGGGTCCGGCGGTGAGCGTCGTCGCCTGCGTGGACATCGGGTCCACGTACACGAAGGCCGCGCTCGTCGACGTCGCCACCGGCGCGCTGCTGGACACCGCCCAGGCCCCGACCACGCTCGACGACGTCGTCACCGGCGTGCTGGCGGCGACCTCCGCCTTCCCGGACGCGCCGGTCGTGGCCTGCTCCAGCGCCGGGGGCGGGCTGCGCCTGGCGGTGGTCGGGTACGAGGAGCTGATCAGCGCGGAGGCCGGCCACCGGGCGGCACTGTCGGCCGGTGCCCGCGTCGTGCACGTCGCCGCGGGCCGGCTCGACGACACCGCGCTGGCCGTCCTGGCCGACGTGGCGCCCGACGTCGTGCTGCTCGCGGGCGGCACCGACGGCGGCGAGGCCTCGGTGCTGCGGCACAACGCCGCGGCGCTGGCCGGCGCGGGCCGGTCCGTCCCGGTGGTCCTCGCGGGCAACGCCGCCGTCCGCGACGAGGTCGCCGCGGTGCTGCGGGACGGCGGACTGCCGGTGACCGAGGCGGACAACGTGCTGCCCGACATCGGCCGGCTCGCCCCGGAATCGGCGCGCGCGGCCATCCGGGCGGTGTTCCTCGAGCACGTCATCGGCGGCGACCGGCTCTCCACCGACCCGCGGCTGCGGCAGTGGGTGCGGGCGGTGACCCCCGACGCCGTCCTGGAGGGCGTGACCGTCCTCGCGCAGGAGACCGCGGCCGCCGACGCACCCGGGGTCGTCGTCCTCGACGTCGGCGGCGCCACGACCGACGTCTACTGCGTGCCCGACCCCGACGCCGAGCAGGCCTCGCTCGGCCGCGAGGCGGTCGGCGTCCCGGCCCGGCGGCGCACGGTCGAGGGCGACCTCGGGGTGTCGTGGAGCGTCGAGGCACTGCGGACGGCGGCGCGCGCGGAGGGGCTGCCCGTGCCCGGCGACGACCCGCTCGCGCTCGGCGAGATCGCCGCGACCATCGCCCTGCGCCGCCACCTGCGGGCCGAGGTGGCCTACGGCGGCGGCGCCAGCGCCCGCTCGGCCGGGCTCGTCGTGCTCTCCGGCGGGGTGTTCCGGCACGCCGACCCCGACGCGGTCGATGCCGTCGTCGCGCGGTTGGCGGCGGACGCCGGGGGAGCGGGCAGCGTCGTGACCGGGACGACGGTCGTCGTCGACCGTCGCTACGTGCTCGCCGCCGCGGGGCTGCTCGCCGGTGACCGCCCGGGGGCGGCCGTCGGACTGGTGCGGGAGCTGCTCGTCACCGCGTGAACGAGCCCGCCCACCGCTCCGAGGCGGCGAGGGCGAACCCTGCGACGTCCCCGGCGGCCATGTCGAGCGCGGTGTAGCCGCCGCTGCCGGCGCCGACGCAGGCGGTCACCGTCGCCAGCCCCTGGCGCCGCTGGAAGAAGGACTGCCGCACCCGCCAGCCCACCACCGCACGCCGCTGCAGGATCGCCTGCTCGCGGACCAGCCACCCGCTGCGGACGGTGAACGACCCGGGCCCGGTCGCGTGCCCGAGCGCGGCGTACCGGCCCAGGCCCAGCGGGACGCCGAGCAGCGTGAGGACGGCGCCGACGACGAGCAGCCACCACGAGCCGGTGAGCGCACCGAGCACGACACCGGCGGCGGACACGACCAGACCCGCGGCCACCGCCCGCACCATCCGCCGGCGACGGGCCGCGGACGGATGACGGGCGAGCGGGCCGGGGTCCTCGGCCAGCCGGCGGGCCAGCGACCAGGCCTCCGCGCGCGGCCCGAGCGGGAGGAGCTGGCCGCGACGGGCGGCGTCGCCCAGACCGGTCACCAGGGCGCTGACCCGGGCCGCGCGCACCCAGCGCATGCCCAGGCCCTCGGAGACCGTGCAGCCGCGGATGCGGTCGATCTCCAGCTCGGTGTGCCGGCGGGTGAGCAGGCCGCGCGTGGCGATCAGCGACCCGCCGCGGCGGACGAGGCGGAACCCCCAGTTGACGACGGCCGCGCCGAGCACCGCACCGACGGCGAGCAGCAGCAGCCCGACGAGGAACGCGACCGCGAGCAGTCGCCCGTCGGACAGGTCCGGGCCGTCGAGGTCGGGTCGCAGGCTCTCGGGAAGCTCGTCGGCGAGCCGGAACAGCGCGCCCACCGCCGCCAGGGGGACGGCCAGGTAGCTGCCGACCAATGGGGCGTACAGCAGCCAGCGCGGGTCGAAACGGGAGACGACCTCCTCGTCCGGCTCGGTCGTCGCGCCGTCCGCCGTCGACACCGCGGACGGGGAGCCCCGGTGGCTGAGCACCGCGGGGCGCAGCCGTTCGCCCTCCGCCCGGGGCACGCCGTCGATCACGACCTCCTCGTCCTTGCCCGCAGCGCCGGCGGCCGCGTCGACGCGCACCCGGACCAGCCCGAACAGCCGGTGCAGCGGCGGGGCCTCGATCTCCACCCCGCGGATCCGGTCGTTGGGCACGGTGCGCACGGAGCGGGACAGCAGGCCCCGGGTGACGACGACCGCCGTCGGGCCGTCGGCGTAGCTGAAGCGCCACCACGAGAGGGCCGCGGTGAGCAGCGAGAGCAGGGTGACGCCGACGACGAGGGCCACGATCGTCCGCGCCCCGCCGCCGAAGCCGGTGGCGGCCGCGATGGGGATGACCGCGGGGACGAACTGGCGGGCCTGGCGGAACGTGATCGTGTGCACGAGCACGATCCGCGGGGAGGTGCGGTGCCCGGCGGGCTCGGGGTTCATCGGGTGCGTCAGGTGGCCTGGTCGCGGACCTGCTCCGCGCGGTGGGCGAGGTCGTCGGCCACGCGGTGGGCGATGTCGGTCTCCAGGTGCGGCACGCGCACCGTCCCCTGCGACGACGCCGTCAGCACCGCCACCGAGGCCAGGCCGAACAGCTGCTGCAGGGCTCCGCGGGTGACGTCGACGGTCTGGATGCGCGAGATCGGCACCAGCGTCCAGGTGCGGCTCAGCCAGCCGGTGACGGTGTAGACCGCGTCGCCGGTGACCTCCCAGCGGTGCACCCGGTGGCGCAGCCGGGGGCGGATCCCGATCGCGACGACCGCGTAGAGCCCCACCGCGATCGGCACCAGCCAGCGCAGCACCGGCAACGGGGTGCCGTCGGCGGCCGGGACGAACAGCAGGAAGGCCGCCGCGCCGAGACCCAGGAACAGCGACTCGACGATCCCCTCGGCCAGCCAGTAGGAGATGGCCGAGCGGGACAGCGCCCAGGCCGGCTCGCGGACGGGGGGCGGGGCGGTGGTCATCGCCACCATGATCGCAGCCCGGCGCCCGCCGACCCCGCGTGTCACGATGGCGGGCGTGATGCCGCAACAGGTGCCGACCGTGCCCGCCGACGAACTGCCCGCCGACGCCGTCGTCCTCGACGTCCGCGAGGACGACGAATGGGTGCACGGGCACATCGACGGAGCGACCCACATCCCGATGGGCGACGTCCCGGCCCGGCTCGACGACGTCCCCGAGGGCGACCCCATCTACGTGACCTGCCGCGGCGGCGGCCGGTCGGCCCGGGTGACCGCCTGGCTCAACCAGAACGGCTACGACGCGGTCAACGTCGGCGGGGGCATGGGTCAGTGGGAGGCCGCCGGCCGCCCGATGGTGAGCGAGACCGGCCAGGAGCCCTTCGTCCGCTGAGGACGGGGTCCTTCCTCAGAAGTCGAGGAACTCCTCGAGGATGCTCTTGCGCCGCTTCTTCTTGGCGTACTTCTCGTCGTAGCCCCGGTCGTAGTACCGCTCGTCGTAGCGGTGCTCGCCGTAGTAGCGCGGGTCGCGGTCGTACTTGTCGCGGATCGGCGGGGGCGCGGCCGCGGTCGGGGGCACGACCGGGCGGCCCTCCTCGGCGTCGTTGACGGCCCGCTCGGCCGCGACGAGGTTCTCCAGCTCACCGCGGTCGAGGAAGATCCCCTTGCACTCGGTGCACTGGTCGACCAGGACCCGGTTGCGCTCGTACTGCGCCATCACGTTGTGGCACTTGGGGCACAGGAGCTGCATGCGCCCAGGTTAGACGGGCGCCGGTCGGTTTCGGCTTTCTGTACCGAAAGCTCCGGCGTGAGCCCGAGCTTTCGGTACAGAAAGCTGGAAAAGAGGCGGGGGTCAGCCGGAGGGCAGCTCGTACTCGGCGAACTTCGAGCGCAGGTCCTTCTTCGAGAACTTGCCGACGCTGGTCTTGGGCACCTCGTCGATGAACTCGACGGCATCGGGCAGCCACCACTTGGCCACCAGCGGCTTGAGGTGCTCGAGGATCTCCTCCTCGGTCGCCGTCTCGCCCTCGTTGAGGACGACGCAGGCCAGCGGGCGCTCGTCCCACTTCGGGTGCGGGATGCCGACGACCGCGGCCTCCTTCACCTTCGGGTGGCTCATGATCGCGTTCTCCAGGTCGACCGAGCTGATCCACTCCCCGCCGGACTTGATCAGGTCCTTGGTGCGGTCGGCGATCCGGATCGAGCCGAACTCGTCCATGGCCGCGACGTCGCCGGTCTTCATCCAGCCGTCGTCGGTGGACAGCTGCACGCCCGCGTCGGGGTTGTAGTAGTCCTGCGCGCACCACGGGCCGCGGACCTGCAGCTCGCCGGTGGCGGCGTCGTCCCACGCCTGCGGCTCGAGGGTGTCGGAGTCGACGATCCGCGCCTCGACACCGAACAGCGGCATGCCGGCGCGGGCCCGCCGCGCGGCCTTGGTCTCGTCGTCGGCGTCGTCGAAGCGGGGCTGCAGCACCCCGGACGACGCCACCGGCGACGTCTCGGTCATGCCCCAGGCCTGCAGGATCGGCAGCCCGACCTGCTCGCGGTAGGCCTCGCTCAGCGCCTTGGGCACCGCCGACCCGCCGCAGCCGATGTCACGCAGCTTGTGCGGGCGGCCGGCCAGCTCGGGCAGCACGCCCTGCCAAATGGTCGGGACGCCGGCCGTGAACGTGACGCCCTCCTCGACGATCAGGTCGGCGAGCGCCTTCGGCTGCATCATCGAGCCGGGGAAGACCAGCGCGGAGCCGGCGGCCGGGGCCGCGTGGGCGATGCCCCAGGCGTTGGCGTGGAACATCGGCACGACCGGCATGGCCGTGTCGCGGACCGACAGCCCGAACGCGTTGGGCGCGATGACGGCCATCGTGTGCAGGACCGTCGAGCGGTGCGAGTACACGACACCCTTGGGGTTGCCGGTCGTGCCACTCGTGTAGCACATCGACGCCGCCGAGCCCTCGTCGGTGACGGAGAACTCGACCGGCTCCGCGTCGGCGAGCAGGGTCTCGTAGTCGAGGACCCGCGGGTCGTCGGGGATCTCGTTGTCACCGCCGTCGTCCATGACCACCACGTGCTTGACCGTCGTCATGGTGTCGATCAGCGGCCACAGCAGCGGCAGCGTCGTCCGGTCGACGAAGACGACCTCGTCCTCGGCGTGGTTGGCGATGTAGGTCAGCTGCTCGGGGAACAGCCGGATGTTGAGCGTGTGCAGCACCCGTCCGGTGCAGGGGGCGGCGAAGTAGAGCTCGAGGTGGCGCTGGCTGTTCCAGCCGAACGTGCCGACCCGGCCGTCCGAGCTGATCCCCAGGGTGTCCAGCACGCCGCCGAGCTTCCGGGTGCGTTGCGCCCACTCGGCGTAGGTGCTCCGGGTCGTGCCGTTCGGCCCGGCCGTGGCGATCGTCGTGTCACCGTGGTGGGTCTCGGCGTGCCGGAAGATCGCGTCGATGGTGAGGGGGAAATCCTGCATGAGCCCGCGCATGTCCGGATCCTGCCAGTGACCCGGCTCACGCTCCACCGGTGGGCCCGTCAGCCGAACTCGGCGACGACGCCCTCGACGAGTACCGGCAGGATCGCGGCCGGCCGGACGGCCGCGGCGTCGTCCCCCGACACGCTGAGGATCCAGAGCCCTCCGTCGACCCGGGTGTCGGGCACGACGAGCGCGTAGGACGTCGAATCCGGCGAGGCACACCGCACCAGCAGCGACCCGGCGGCCACGGACGGCAGGTCGACCCACGGGCAGTGATGCGTGCCCTGGCCGGGGCCTTCCCGGAACCGCCGGAAATCGTCCACGGTCGTGCCGTCGGCGGTGAACCCTACGGTGATGAAGTAGTCGTAGACGTTGTTGACGGCGTCCAACGGAACCTCGACCCACGTGCAGCCGTTCGGGCTGTTGGGCAGCGTGCCCGACCAGTAGCTCATCTCCTGGCCGGTCACCTCGGCGAGCCGGGCAGACAGCCGCGGGCAGGTGAGCGCGTCCTCGTCGATCGACGACTGCGGATAGGGGCGGCCCTCCGGCAGCCACTGGTCCCACAGTTCCGGCGCGGTCAGCGTCACGGCGGGCAGCCCGGCGGCGACCTCCTCGAGCTCGGCCACGTGTTCCGGCTCCGGGCTGGTGTCCGCCGGCCGGGTGCTCCGCGTCGGCGCCGTCGTCTTCCCCGTCGGGGTCGCTGTGGTGGGAGCCGCCGGCGTGGTCGCGGTCACCGACGGCGTCGGCACGGCCACCTCGCCGTCGGACGACAGGCTTCCGACGGCCGCGGGGACCCCGACTGCGATGGCGACGACGGCGGCCACCGTGGCGATCAGCCCGGCCCGCGTGCGCCGACGCCGTCGGTAGAGCGCGATCACCGTCTCGGGCGCGACCCGGTCGTGCGGGCCGCCGAGGTCGTCGGCGAGGTCGTGCAGCCGGGCCGCGAGATCGAGGTCGTTCACGAAAGCCTCCTCGACGCCTGCGCAGGATCGGGTTGGGGGGCGAGCAGGGTGCGCAACGCGCGCAATCCGCTGCCGACGTGCTTGTTCACGGTGCTGACCGAGCAGCCCATGAGACGGGCGGTCTCGGCCTCGCTCAGGTCGTCGAAGTAACGGAGGACGACGGCGGTGCGCACGCGGGGCGACAGGTGCAGCAGCGCGGTGCGCATCTCGTCGACCGCGGCGTGCGCCGCCTGGAGGTCCGCGCCGTCGGAGCGGTCGGGAACGGTCTCGATCACCCGTTCGGTGTTGCTGAGCAGGCGGCGCCAGCTGAGATGGGTGTTGACCAGCAGTTTCCGTACGTAGGCCACCGGGACGTCGGCGCGCTCGACCTTCGCCCACTGCGCGTACGCCCGGGCCAGCGCGCTCTGCGTGAGGTCCTCGCCGCGGCTGCGGTCACCGGTGAGCAGGCGGGCGGTGCGCAGCAGCGAGGGGCCGTGCGCGCGCACGAACTCGCTGAACGCCTCGTCGTCGCGTCGTGCCACTCGCCCCCCTCGTGGATGCGCCTCCACCCGGTAGACGCATCGGCAGCCCGCACCGACCCCGGACCCTCGAGTCTCGGTTCGGTAACGGTCAGCGCCGCCGGGAGGCCAGCCGCCGCTGCACGGCCTCGCTGCGCAGCTCGCGCAGGGCGTCGGCGCCGACCCACCGGCCGCCCCGGCCCGCGGTCTCCTGCAACCGCAGCGCCGTCGCGACGGCTGCGGCGTTCAGCCCCGGGCTGCGCTTGCCGATCGCCCGCAGGGCCCAGCTCGCCCCCTTGCGGACCAGCGGCCGGTCGTCGTCGGCGCCGGCCGCGAGCGGCCCCAGCAGCGCGGCGAACCGCTCGTCGTCCGCCTCCTTGTCGGCCACCGCGAGCCCGGCCATGAGGGCGAAGCCGGCGCGCCTGACGAACAACTCGGGTCGCTGCGTCCAGTCGGCCGCCTTCTGCCAGGCCGGCGGCGCGTACCGGAACAGGTTCTGGCAGACCTGGTCGCACAGGTCCCAGGAGTCGAAGCCGGCGGCCCAGCGCTCGCACTGCCCGTCGTCGACCAGCGTCGCGTCGTCCACCAGCGAGGCGAGGATGCGCGCCTCGTGGACGCCGCTGTCCCACAACGCCGCGGCCAGGTCGTGGTCCCGGCCGAGCTCCCTGGCCACGCCGCGCAGCTCGGCGACCGTCACGCCGTAGGCGTGCTCGGTGGCGATGCCGTAGCGCGCCATCCCTGCGAGCCGGGTCGGGTCGGCGAGCGCCCGCAGCCGGGCGAGCACGCCGGGGACGTCGGTCACGGTCAGGATGTCAGGACGACGGGGAGCTCGCGCAGGCCGCGGATGACGAACTCCGGACGGCGCCGCGCGGGGTAGGCCAGCTCCAGGCGCGAGGTGCGCTCCAGCAGCGCGCCGAACGAGGCCTGCAGCTCCACCCTCGCCAGCGGCGCCCCGATGCAGAAGTGGACGCCCGCGCCGAAGGAGATGTGGGGGTTGTCAGTGCGGCCGACATCGAGTCGGTCGGGCTCGGTGAACACCGCCGGGTCGCGGTTGGCGGCCCCCAGCAGGGCGGCGATCTTCTGCCCGGCCGGCACGGTCACCCCGCCGATCCCGACGTCCTCCGTCGCGGTGCGCTCGAACAGCTGGAGCGGGGAGTCGAAGCGCATCAGCTCCTCGATCGCCGTCGGCAGCAGTCCCGGGTCGTCGCGGAGGCGCTGCAGCTGCTCGGGGTGCTCCAGCAGCGCGAGCAGGCCGTTGCCGCTGACGTTGACGGTCGCCTCGTGGCCGGCGTTGAGCAGCAGGATGCAGGTGGTGACCAGCTCGTCCTCGGTCAGCCGGTCACCCTCGGCGTCGCGCACGCTGACCAGGTGGGAGATCAGGTCCTCGCCCAGGTTCTTGCGCCGCCCGGCCGCGAGCTCCCGCAGGTAGGCGACGAACTCGGCCGCGGCCCGCTCCGCGGCCTCCTCGACCTCCGTCGTCCGCCCGTACTCGTACATCTTCACGATCGCGTTGGACCACGGCCGCAGCAGCGGCCGGTCGGCGTGCGGGACGCCCAGCAGCTCGGCGATGACGTCGACCGGCAGCTGCTCGGCCATCCCGCTGAGCACGTCCACCGGCTCCGACCCGCCCGAGCGCTCCACGAGCCCGTCGACGAGTTCCCTCGCCAGCTCCTGCACCCAGGGCCGCAGCCGCTCGACGTGACCGCGGGCGAAGGCCGTGCTGATCAAGCGGCGCAGCCGGGTGTGGTCGGGCGGCTCCATCTCGAGGATCGCGTTGCGATGGATCAGGTTGAAGCTCCCGAACCGCTCTGCCGGCTCCCGGTCCCGCCAGATCCGACCCAGCCGCCGGTCCCGCAGGACGGCGTTGGCCTCGGCGTGCGTGAACGCCAGCCACAGCTGCAGGCCCTCGTGCCACTGGACGGGTGCCTGCGCACGGGCGGCGGCGAACGCGGGGTACGGGTCGGCGACGACGGCGGGGTCGGAGAGGTCGAGCGGGACGGCGGTCACGCCCGCGAGCCTAGAGAAAGGACCCCCTCGCCCCCCGCCACTCGCAGGCTCGCGACGGGACCCTGCGAGGGGGCCGCGCCCCCGGTCATCCCGGATCCCGCCGAGTGCGACGAACTCGTGGTGATCAGCGGCTGATGGCCACGAGTTCGTCGCACTCGCCGGCGCCGTCCCGTGGCCGGCCCGGGCGGGGCCCTCCGTAGGCTCCCCGGCATGGCTTCCCGCAAGCGCTCATCCGCCTCCGCCGCCTCGGACGCCCCCAACCCGAAGGCTCCCTGCCCGTGCGGGTCGGGACGGCGCTACAAGCACTGCCACGGCTCGGGCTACGCGCCGCCGGTGACCCGCCCCTTCGAGGGCCTGCCGGGCGAGGCCGACTGGGTCGCCCTGCGCGAGCTCGTGCCGGCGGCGACGGCGAAGCTGCGGACGACGGACGGCAAGGACGTCACCCTCGCCAGCGTCCTGCCCGGCGGCGCCCCCGCACTGGTCCGCGCCAGCGGCGAGATCGTGCTGGGCGTCCAGCTGCAGGCGTCCTCCGACGACGTCAGCCGCGACCTCGGCACGGCCCTGGCGGCCGCGCTCGAGGCGCCGGCGGGCGCGCCGGTCGACCCGGGCCCGGTCGGGGCGGCGGGGTCATCCGGCCCGCGCCTGCAGGACCTGCTCGACGCGACGGCCCCGCTCGAGGTCACCGTGCACGAGGACTTCGGCTTCTGGCTGGAGGGCGTGGAGCCCGGTGCCGCCGCCCAGGCCGGGCTGAAGCAGGCCAACGAGGCGATCCTCCCGACCGTCCGGCTCGAGGGCCTGGAGGCGGCCTACTGGGTGCGCCCGAGCAACGAGCGGGCGCACCTGCGCTGGGTGCGGCCCGAGCCCGAGGAGAAGCTGCTCGACGCCCTGGCCCGGCTGCGGGCATCGGGGGAGATCCTGCTGGGCGAGGGCACCCGCTACGCCGGGGCGTTCCGGGCGCACGGCCTCGTCGTGCCGGTGTGGGACCTGCCCGCCGACGTGCCGGCGGCCGACTGGGCCGCTCCGGCGGCCGCGTTCCAGCAGCGGCTGGAGCAGGCGCTGGCCTCGACCGAGCCGCTCACGGCGGACGAGCGACGGGCGCGCGCGGGGCTGCTGTCCCGGCAGATCACGCTGCGCTGACCCCCCGGTCGCGGGGTCCCGGCTCACAGGAATCCCCGCTGTCCGTCGCCGTCCGGTGACTGTCAGGTGCGGGTGTCCAGGACGTTACGCGACCGTGACAACTAATTCCGGGTGAGGCCTTGACGCGGCACCGTTGTTAGCGCTCACAATGTGGCCGCTCGCACAGTGCAGTGACGCCGATCCTGCGGCGGCAAGAAGTCTCAGAAGGAGATCTCATGAGCAGAAGGCTCGGAATGACCGCCCTGGGTGCCGCTGCGGCGCTCGTCCTGGCGGCCTGTGGCGGAGAGGGTGCCGGAGGGTCGAGCTCGGGCAACGAGGGCTCCGCCCCCGAAGACCTCACGATCGGCGTCTCGATGCCGACGCAGACCTCGGAGCGCTGGATCGCCGACGGCGAGAACGTCCAGGAGCAGCTCGAGGAGCTCGGGTACGAGGTCGACCTGCAGTACGCCGGCGACGACATCCCGACCCAGAGCCAGCAGGTCGACCAGATGATCACCCAGGGCGCCGACGTCCTGATCATCGCCGCGATCGACGGCACCGCGCTCAGCAGCCAGCTCCAGGCCGCTGCCGACGCAGGCATCCCGGTCATCTCCTACGACCGGCTGATCCGCGACAGCGAGAACGTCGACTTCTACGTGACGTTCGACAACTTCGCGGTCGGCGTGGCGCAGGCGGAGTCGCTCGTCGAGGGGCTCGGCGAGGGCGGCCCGTTCAACATCGAGCTGTTCGCCGGCTCGCTCGACGACAACAACGCCTTCTTCTTCTTCGAGGGCGCGATGTCGGTCCTGCAGCCGCTGATCGACGACGGCACCCTGGTCGTGAAGTCGGGTCAGACCGACATCGAGCAGGTCGCCACGCTGCGCTGGCAGCAGGAGACGGCGCAGAAGCGCATGGAGGACCTGCTGACCTCCACGTACAACGACGGCTCGCGGGTCGACGGCGTCCTCTCGCCCTACGACGGTCTGTCCCGCGGCATCATCACCGCGCTGCAGAACGCCGGCTACGGCCCGACGACCGACGGCGGCGCGCAGCCGATGCCGATCGTCACCGGCCAGGACGCCGAGATCGCGTCGGTGAAGCTCATCGCCGACAGCGTCCAGTACTCGACGATCTTCAAGGACACCCGCGATCTGGCCGAGCAGGCCGTCATCGCCGCGGAGGCGTTCCTCGACGGCGACGAGCCGGAGGCCAACAACACCGAGGACTACGACAACGGCGTCAAGGTCGTGCCGTCCTTCCTGCTCCCGGTCGAGACCGTCACGGCCGACAACATCCAGACCGCCCTGGTCGACTCGGGCTACTGGACGGCCGAAGAGGTCGAGTCGGGTCAGGCCGAATGACCTCGGCACCGAGGTGACAGGGCCGGGCCCGGCAGCGGGAGCAGCATCCGCCGCCGGGCCCGGTCCCGCACCGGGGCCCTGAGCCCCACCGAAGGATCCCCGCCCGTCGACCCTGCCCGGATACCGGCGCGGGACATCGGGCCACCCGCGCCGGAGCGGCGCACACTGCACACCGGAACCCCGCACGACGACCACTCGACGACGAGGACGGCGGAATCCATGGACGACCACATCCTGGAGATGCGCTCCATCACCAAGACCTTCCCGGGCGTCAAGGCGCTGGAGAACGTCAACCTGGACGTCAGCCGCGGCGAGATCCACGCGATCTGCGGCGAGAACGGCGCCGGGAAGTCGACGCTGATGAAGGTCCTGTCGGGCGTCTACCCGGCCGGCACGTACGACGGCGAGATCGTCTTCGACGGCGAGCCCTGCCGGTTCGGCGGCATCCGCGACAGCGAGCACCGCGGGATCGTGATCATCCACCAGGAGCTCGCCCTGGTGCCGTACCTGTCGATCGCCGAGAACATCTTCCTGGGCAACGAGCGCCGCGGCCGCGGCGGGCTCATCGACTGGAACCGGGCCAACGCCGACGCCGCCGCGCTGCTGGCGTCCGTCGGCCTCGACGAGAACCCGGTCACGCCGGTCGGCCAGCTCGGCGTCGGCAAGCAGCAGCTGGTCGAGATCGCCAAGGCGCTCTCCAAGGACGTGAAGCTGCTGATCCTCGACGAGCCGACCGCGGCCCTCAACGACACCGACTCCGCGCACCTGCTCGGCCTGCTGCGCCGGCTCCGCGAGCGCGGCATCACCTGCATCATGATCTCGCACAAGCTCAACGAGATCACCGCCATCGCCGACAACGTCACCGTCATCCGCGACGGCAAGACGGTCGAGACGCTGAGCCTGCACGCCGGTGAAGTGACGCAGGAGCGGATCATCCGCGGCATGGTCGGCCGCGACCTGGAGAGCTTCTACCCCGACCGCGAGTCCCACCCCGGCGAGGAGGTCCTGCGCGTCGAGGACTGGACGGTGTGGCACCCCACCCAGGACCGCAAGGTCGTCGACGGGGCGAGCTTCCGGGTCCGCGCGGGCGAGGTCGTGGGCATCGCCGGGCTGATGGGCGCCGGCCGCACCGAGCTGGCCATGAGCATCTTCGGCCGGTCCTACGGGCGGAACATCTCCGGCCGGATCTTCGTGCACGGCCGGGAGATCCGCGCCCGCGACGTCCCGGAGGCGATCGCCAACGGCATCGCCTACGCGACCGAGGACCGCAAGAAGTACGGGCTGAACCTGATCGAGGACATCCGCCGCAACGTCTCCGCGGCCGGCCTGCGCAAGCTCGCCACCCGCGGCTGGGTCAACGGCAACGAGGAGATCAAGGTCGCCGAGGACAGCCGGCGGGACATGAACATCAAGGCCCCGAGCGTGCTGTCCGTCGTCGGCAAGCTGTCGGGCGGCAACCAGCAGAAGGTCGTCCTGTCCAAGTGGCTGTTCACCGACCCGGACGTGCTGATCCTCGACGAGCCCACCCGAGGCATCGACGTGGGCGCCAAGTTCGAGATCTACACGATCATCAACCGGTTGGTGGCCGCCGGGAAGGCCGTCGTCGTCATCTCGTCGGAGCTGCCCGAGCTGCTCGGCATCTGCGACCGCATCTACACCTTGTCGGCCGGCCGGCTCACCGGTGAGCTCCCGGTCGGCGAGGCCACGCAGGAGTCCCTGATGGAGCTCATGACCAAGGAGAAGGAGCTCGTGGCATGACCAAGACCGCGCCTCCCCCGGCCGAGCCGGCTGCTGACGAGGCGGCGCCCGCCGTCGCGCTCCACACCGGCACGAGCGACCTGCGCCAGCTGCTGACCCGCAACCTGCGGACCAGCGGCATCTACATCGCGTTCGTCGCGATCGTGGCGCTGTTCGCGATCCTCACCGAGGGCGTCTCGCTGAGCCCCGGCAACATCACGAACATCGTCCTGCAGTACTCCTACATCCTGGTCCTGGCCATCGGCATGGTCCTGGTGATCATCGCCGGCCACATCGACCTCTCGGTCGGCTCGGTGGTGGCGCTCACCGGCGCGGTCTCCGCCGTCCTGGTCATCCGGCAGGGCATGCCGTGGTGGGTCGGCATGGCGGCCGCACTCGCCGTCGGCATCCTGGTCGGCGTCTGGCACGGCTTCTGGGTCGCCTACGTCGGCATCCCGGCGTTCATCGTCACCCTCGCCGGCATGCTGCTCTTCCGCGGCCTGACCCTCCAGGTGCTCGACAACATCTCGCTGTCGCCGTTCCCGAGCGAGTACGGCAAGGTCGCCAGCGGCTTCCTCAACGGGCTGATCGGCGGCGACGGCTACGACGCGTTCACGCTGCTCATCGGGGCGATCGCGGTGGCCGGTTACGCGGTCAGCGGCTTCCGCACCCGGGTGGCGCGGGTCAAGTACCAGCAGCCGGTGGAGTCCTTCCCGCTGTTCGTCGCCCGCGTGGTGGTCGTCGGCGCCGTCGTCATGTACTTCGCCTGGCAGCTGGCCCACGCCCGCGGCCTGCCGATCGTGCTGATCATCCTGGCCGTCCTCGTCATCGTGTACGGCCTGGTCTCGAAGCGGACCGTCTTCGGCCGGCAGATCTACGCCATCGGCGGCAACCTGTCCGCGGCGATGCTCTCGGGCGTGAAGGTCCGCACGGTCAACTTCTGGATCTTCGTGAACATGGGCTTCCTGTCCGGGGTGGCCGGGGTCATCTACTCGTCGCGCTCCAACAGCGCCCAGCCGGCGGCGGGCAACATGTTCGAGCTCGACGCGATCGCCGCCTGTTTCATCGGTGGCGCGGCCGTCACCGGCGGTGTCGGCACGGTCGTCGGCGCCATGGTCGGCGGTCTGATCATGGCCGTGATGAGCAACGGCATGCAGCTGATGGGCATCGACCAGTCGGTGCAGTCGGTCGTCAAGGGCCTGGTCCTGCTGCTGGCGGTCGCCTTCGACGTCTACAACAAGCGCCGCGCCGGCGCCTCCCGCTGACGGCGCGCGCAGCAGGGACGACGAGGAGTCGAGGAGGAATGGTGCAGCCCGCGGCTGCGGCGGTCCGCCCGCTGTCGATGGCGGACGTCGCGGCCCGGGCCGGCGTCTCGCACCAGACGGTCTCCCGGGTGGTGAACGGCCATCCCAGCGTCGCGCCGGCCACCCGGGAGCGGGTGGAGCAGGCGATCGCCGAGCTCGGCTACCGCCCCAACGTGGCCGCGCGGGCGCTGGTCACCGGCTCCACGCGCACCATCGGCCTGGTCACCGTCAAGATCAACCAGTACGGGCCGGCGCAGACGATGCTCGGGCTGGAGAAGGCCGCCCGCGCGGCCGGCTACTCGCTGAGCGTCTCGATCCTCGACGACGCGACGGCGGGGGCGATGCGCGACGCGGTCGACGCCTTCGTCGCGCAGCGGGTCGACGCGATCGTCGCGCTCTCCACCTATGACGACGCCGCCGAGGCGCTGGCCAGCCTGGAGCCGCCGGTCCCGCTGGTCGCCGTCCAGGTCGGTGGCGACGAGGACCGGCCCGCGGTCGGCGTGGACCAGGAGGCCGGCGCCCGGCTGGCCGTCCGGCACCTGCTCGACCTCGGGCACCGCACGGTGCACCACGTGGCCGGACCGGCCGACTCGAAGGAGGCCCGCGGGCGCATCGACGGCTGGCGGGCCGAGCTCGAGGCCGTGGGCGCCCCGGTCCCCGAGCCGCTGCGCGGGGACTGGACGCCGTCGTCCGGCTACGCCGCGGGCCGGCAGCTCGCCGACCGCATCCGGGCCGGTGAGGACGTCACGGCGGTCTTCCTGGCCAACGACCAGATGGCTCTCGGCCTGCTGGCCGCCTTCCACGAGGCCGGGCTGGAGGCGCCCGACGACGTGAGCGTCGTCGGCTTCGACGACCTGCCCGAGGCGCCCTACTTCACCCCGCCGCTGACCACCGTCCGGCAGGACTTCGCCGAACTCGGGCGGCGCGGGGTCCAGCTGGTCCTGGCCCGCCTGCGGGGAGAGGACCTGCACCCGCGCCCGGTCCCGGCGCAGCTGATCGTCCGGGCCAGCTCCGGCCCGGCGAAGCCGGCACCCGCGGCTTGACCGCTGAGATGTTAGCGCTAACAATCGGGTGGACGCCGGGCCTCCGGCGCGGGGACGACGTCGGTTCGGAGGAGCACTGATGGACACCGATGCCGGCATCCATCCCGGCGAGGCGATCGCCGGCGGTCGCACGGCTCTGGGGATCGAGTTCGGGTCGACCCGGATCAAGGCGGTGCTGATCGGCCCGGACCACGCTCCGCTCGCCGTCGGCAGCCACGACTGGGAGAACCAGTTCGTGGACCGGCTGTGGACCTACTCGCTGGACGCCGTGTGGTCAGGAGTGCAGCAGAGCTTCTCCGCCCTGGCCGACGACGTGCGGCGACGCCACGGGGTCGAGCTGTCGACGGTCGGCGCCCTGGGCGTCTCGGCGATGATGCACGGCTACCTCGCGTTCGACGCCGACGGTGCGCTGCTCACACCGTTCCGCACCTGGCGCAACACGAACACGGGCCGGGCGGCCGAGCGGCTCAGCGCGGAGTTCGGCGTCAACATCCCGCACCGGTGGAGCGTCGCGCACCTCTACCAGGCGATCCTGGACGGCGAGGAGCACGTCGGTCGGCTCGCCCACCTGACCACCCTGGCCGGCTACGTGCACTGGCAGCTCACCGGCGAGAAGGTGCTCGGCATCGGGGACGCCAGCGGCATGTTCCCGATCGACACCTCCACCATCGACAAAGCCACCCGCGGGTACGACGCTCCGATGCTGGCCCGGTTCGACCAGCTGGCGTCCGAGGCCGGGGTCGAGCTGACGCTCGCCGAGCTGCTGCCCGCCATCTCGGTCGCCGGTAGGCCGGCCGGCGAGCTCACCGAGGCCGGCGCGACGCTGCTCGACCCGACCGGGCGGCTGCGCCCCGGCGTCCCGCTCTGCCCGCCCGAGGGTGACGCGGGAACGGGGATGGTGGCCACCAACTCGGTCGCCCCGCGCACCGGCAACGTCTCCGCCGGGACGAGCATCTTCGCGATGGTCGTGCTCGAGCACGAGCTCACCCAGGTGCACCGCGAACTGGACCTGGTCACCACGCCGGCCGGGGACCCGGTGGCCATGGTGCACTGCAACAACGGAGCCAGTGAGCTGAACGCCTGGGCCGGGCTGTTCACCGAGTTCGCCCGGGCGGTGGGAGCCGACGTCGGTCCGTCGCAGGTCTTCCACACCCTCTTCGCGGCCGCCCTCGACGGCGCGAGCGACGGCGGCGGGATGCTCGCCTACAACTACCTCTCCGGGGAGCCGATCACCGACCTCGAGGAGGGACGGCCGCTGTTCGTGCGGTCCCCGGACAGCCGGTTGAGCTTGAGCACCTTCATGCGCACGCAGCTGTTCTCGTCCCTGGCCACCCTGCGGATCGGCATGGACGTCCTGCAGCGGGCCGAGGGCGTGCGGCTCGACCGGATGTTCGCGCACGGTGGCCTGTTCAAGACCGAGGGCGTGGCGCAACGCTTCCTGGCCGCCGCCATCGACACCCCGGTGTCGGTCGGGGACGTCGCTGCCGAGGGAGGCGCCTGGGGGATCGCCGTCCTGGCTGCCTTCGCCGCCCGCCGCTCGCCGGAACAGGGTCTGGCCGACTACCTGGACACCGCGGTCTTCACCGGCACGAGCCTGCAGACCGCCGAGCCCGACCCGGTCGACGTCGCCGGCTTCGACGCGTTCATGCAGCGGTACGTCGCCGCACTCCCGGTGCAGCGGGCCGCCGTCGACCACGTGAGCCCCGTCCAGCGAGGAGAGAACGGATGACCGCCACCCTGACCGAGCACGGGACGCACCGCACGCAGCGCGAGCACGTCGCCGCCCTGCACGGCTACCTGACCCGCTACGAGCTGGTGACCTGGACGTCGGGCAACGTGTCGGAGCGGGTGCCGGGCGAGGACCTGTTCGTCATCAAGGGCAGCGGCGTCGAGTACGACGAGCTGACCTGGGAGGGCATCACCGTGTGCGACCTCGACGGCAACGCCGTCGACGGCGTCAAGCGCCCCTCCAGCGACACCGACGCGCACGCCTACGTCTACCGGCACATGCCCGAGGTCAACGGGCAGGTGCACACGCACAGCCCGTACGCCACCGCCTGGTCCGCGCGCGGGGAGGAGATCCCCTGCGTGATCACCGCGATGGCCGACGAGTTCGGCGGGCCGATCCCGGTCGGCCCGTTCGCGCTGATCGGGGACGACTCGATCGGCCAGGGCATCGTCGCGACGCTGGCCGGCTCGCGCTCGCCCGCGGTGCTGATGCGCAACCACGGCGTGTTCACCATCGGACCGTCGGCGAAGGCGGCCGTGAAGGCCGCGGTCATGACCGAGGACGTCGCCCGCACGGTGCACTTCTCCCGGCAGCTGGGGGAGCCGATCCCGATCGCCCAGGCCGACATCGACTCGCTGTACGCCCGGTACCAGAACGTCTACGGCCAGCGCTGATGCTGGGGAAGGACCACCACGTGGCATTCGAAGGTCAGGAGATCTGGTTCCTCACCGGCAGCCAGGGGCTGTACGGCGAGGAGACCCTGCAGCAGGTGGCCGAGCAGTCGCAGCGGGTCGCCGCCGCGCTCGACGACGCCGCCGAGGTGCCGGTGCGCGTGGTCTGGAAGCCGGTGCTCACCGACGCCGGCGCGATCCGGCGGGCGATGGGCTCGGCGAACGAGGACCCGACCTGCCTCGGTGTCATCACCTGGATGCACACCTTCTCGCCGGCGAAGATGTGGATCGCCGGGCTGGATGCGCTGCGCAAGCCGCTGCTGCACCTGCACACCCAGGCCGACGCCGCCCTGCCCTGGGCGACGATCGACATGGACTTCATGAACCTCAACCAGGCCGCGCACGGCGACCGGGAGTACGGCTTCGTCCTGACCCGGCTGCGGACGCCGCGGACGACGGTCGCCGGGCACGTGTCCAACCCGGCGGTCCGGGCGCGCGTCGGCTCGTGGGCCCGGGCGGCGGTGGGCGCCGCCGAGGCGCGGTCGCTCAAGCTGGCCCGCTTCGGCGACAACATGCGCAACGTGGCCGTCACCGAGGGCGACAAGGTCGAGGCGGAGCTGCGCTTCGGCGTCTCGGTGAACACCTGGGGCGTCAACGACCTGGTGTCCGTCGTCGAGGCGGTCGAGGAGTCCGCCGTCGACACGCTGATCGCCGAGTACGGCGATCTCTACGACATGGACGACGACCTGCGCCCGGGCGGCTCACGGCACGACAGCGTCCGGTACCAGGCGCGGATCGAGGCGGCGCTGCGGCAGTTCCTGACCGACGGCGGGTTCGGGGCGTTCACCACGAACTTCGAGGACCTCGGCGGCCTGCGCCAGCTCCCGGGCCTCGCCGTCCAGCGGCTCATGGCCGACGGGTACGGCTTCGGCGGCGAGGGCGACTGGAAGACCTCGGCGCTGCTGCGGATCCTCAAGACGGCCGCGACCGGGCTGCCCGGCGGCACCTCGTTCATGGAGGACTACACCTACGACCTGTCGTCGGACCGGCCAAAGATCCTCGGCGCGCACATGCTGGAGGTCTGCCCGTCCATCACGTCGTCCCGGCCGCGGCTGGAGGTGCACCCGCTCGGCATCGGCGGCCGCGAGGACCCCGCCCGGCTGGTGTTCACCGCCGACCCGGCGCCGGGCGTCGTCGTCGGCTGGTGCGACCTCGGTGACCGGTTCCGCTGGGTGGCGAACGAGATCGACGTCGTCGAGCCGTCGGAGCCCCTGCCTCGGTTGCCGGTGGCGCGTGCGGTGTGGGAGCCGCGGCCGGACTTCGCGACGGCGGCCGAGGGCTGGCTGACCGCCGGCGGCCCGCACCACACGGTGCTGAGCACGCAGCTGGGCGCCGACGAGCTCACCGACCTGGCCGAGGTGTTCTCGACCGAGCTGGTGCTCATCGACGGCGACACCACCCGCCGGTCGCTGGCCAAGGAGCTGCGCTGGAGCGCCGCCTACCACCGCTTGGCCCAGCGCCTGTAACAGCTTTCTGTACCGAAAGCTGAGCGCGGCGGTTCAGCTTTCGGTACAGAAAGCTGGCGTCGAGGGGGCGGGCGTCGGCTAGGTTTCCCCGCCGTGACCACGACCGAGCAGCCGTCGAAGCGGTCCCGGCGGAGGAAGCGGAAGCAGGAGTCACTCCCGCCCTACGACGGTCCCGAGGCGGTCGCGCCACCGCTGGCGTGGGCCCGCCGGTTCACGCCGTTCGGCATCGGTCGGCGCCGGGTGCGGCTCTCGATCGAGGGCGGCCGGCTCACGGTGACGCGGGTACCGGTGCTCGGGGCCGAGCGCGTGGTGATCCAGGCCCCGGTGGCGGAGTTCCACAGCGCGGCGCCGTCCCGGGGCGGCCGCGGGCTGCACCTCTGGCACGGCGACCGGCTGTTCCGGCTCGCCGGCAGGTCCACCGCCAGGGCCGACGGTGGCAGCACGCTGACCCTCGGCGACGACCCGGTCAGCGCGGTGATCGGTCTGATCCTGCTGCCGTTCTACCTCTTCGCGCTCATCGGCATGTACACCGAGGCGGTCGCCTCCCAGCGGAAGAACGTGGCGACGACGCTGCGCTGGCTCGGCCCGGTCGTCGGGGGCCCGCCGCCCGGTGTCGAGGTCCGTCCGCCGCTGCCCGGCGGGTGGCTCGCCGCCGGACGCTGGACCGTGCGCCTCGCCGTCCTCGGCGCCCTGGTCGGCGGCCTGCTCGCCGTCCTGTGACAGCTTTCTGTACCGAAAGCTGAGCGGGACGGCGCAGCTTTCGGTACAGAAAGCTCAGAGGGGGTCGCGCTGGACGGGGCAGCTCATGCACCGCGGGCCGCCCCGGCCGCTGCCCAGCTCCGAGCCGGCGATGGCCACGACCTCGATGCCGGCCGCCTCGAGCGCGGCGTTGGTGACGGTGTTCCGCTCGTAGGCCACCGCGATCCGGGGGGCCAGGGCGAGGGTGTTGTTGCCGTCGTCCCACTGCTCGCGCTCGGCGGTGACCGGGTCCAGCCCGGTGTCGATCACCCGCAGCCGGTCGATGCCCATGGCGGTGGCGGCGGCCACGACGAACGGCTGCGGCCCGGTGACGGTCAGCTCGACCTCGTCGGCGTCGTCGCCCACGCCGGCCGGCGCCGTCACGGTCCAGGCCCGCAGCGAGTCGGCGACGGCGGGGTACATGACCATCGCGTCGACGTCGACCATCGTGGCGATCGTGTCCAGGTGCATCGTGGCCCGCTGCTGGGCGATCGGGACGACGAGCACCGTCGTCGCCAGGCCGCGGGCGAACAGTCGCCGGGCCAGCCGCTCGGCGCCGCCGGGCGTCGTCCGCTCGCCGACGCCGACGGCGATGACCCCGGGGCTGAGCAGTAGGACGTCGCCGCCCTCGAGGTGCTCCAGGCTCGAGCCGTACAGCTGCTCGACCCCGGCGAAGCGCGGGTGGTGGGTGTAGATCGCCGCGGTGATCGTGCTCTCCCGGTGCCGCGCGGGCATGGCCAGCGAGGTCACCGCCACCTCGTCGCCGATCCAGACCGAGGAATCCCGGGTGAACAGCAGGTTGGGCAGCGGGGGGACGACGAAGTCCGAGCGGTCCATCACCTCGTAGGCGAGGCCGCGGCCCCCGCGCAGCTCGTCGTGGGCGAGGCCGGCGATGAGCGTGGCCGCGAGGTCCTCGGGGGAGAGCCAGGCCAGGTGGGAGGTGGCGGCGCGCTGCAGGGTGGCGCCGAGCCGGGGGTCGTCGACGGCGGCGCCGATGAGCTCGGCCCGCGCGGCCGGGAAGGACAGGATCTCGGTGAGCAGCGCGTCGACGTGCAGCACCTCGACGCCGCGGTCGCGCAGCGCCTGGGCGAACGCGTCGTGCTCGTCCTGCGCGCGGGCCACCCACGGGACGCCGTCGAAGAGCAGCTGGTCGTTGTTCCGCGGGGTGAGCCGGCGCAGCTCGGGGCCCGGGCGGTGCAGCATCACGGTGCGCAGGCGGCCGACCTCGCTGGTCGCGCCCATCGTCCCGGCGGTCTCGATCATGGGCAGAGGCTGGCACACACCGAGGACCTCCCGCGCCGCAACCCGCTGGATAGGGTCCGGTGGGGCCGGCGCGACGAGGCGCCCGCGAGCCGACCGGAGGAAGCCGTGGACCTGTTCGACCTCACCGGAAAGGTCGCCGTCGTCACCGGGGGCACCCGCGGCATCGGCCTGATGATGGCCCGCGGGCTGCTCCAGGCCGGAGCGCGGGTCTACGTCAGTTCCCGCAAGCCCGAGGCCGGGGACGCCGCCGTCGCCGAGCTGTCCGCGTACGGAACGGTCGCGTCGATCCCCGCCGACCTGTCCACCGAGGCCGAGTGCCTGCGGCTGGCGGAGGAGGTCGGGAAGCGGGAGGACCAGGTGCACGTGCTGGTCAACAACGCCGGCGCGACCTGGGGCGAGCCGCTGGCGACGTTCCCCGAATCGGCGTGGGACAAGCTGCTGAACCTCAACCTCAAGGCGCCGTTCTTCCTCACCCGGGCGTTCCTGCCGCTGCTGGAGGAGGCCGGCACCCACGAGGACCCGGCGCGGGTGGTGAACGTGGGCAGCATCGACGGGCTGCACGTGCCGCCGATGCACACCTACTCGTACTCCTCCAGCAAGGCCGCGCTGCACCACCTCACCCGCGTGCTGGCCAAGGAGCTCGGACCGCGCCGGATCACGGTCAACGCGGTCGCCCCGGGGCCCTTCGAGTCGAAGATGATGCACGCGACGCTGGAGACGTTCGGCAAGGAGATCGCCGCCCGCTCGCCGCTGGGCCGCATCGGCCGGCCCGACGACATGGCCGGCGTCGTCGTCTACCTGACCAGCCGCGCGGGCTCGTACGTGACCGGCTCGGTCATCGCGGTGGACGGCGGCATCGCCACGACCCGCTGAGAAAGGACCCCCTGCCCCCCACCGCTCGCATGCTCGCGGCGGGACCCTGCAGGGGGCCGTTCAGACCGTCGTCGCCGTGCCGACCCTCGCCAGGTGCGACGCCGCCAGCGCCACCTGGTGCGGCGAGCCGACCAGCCCGCCCTGCTCGCGGGCCGCCTCCCACCACGCGCGGGCCCCCTCGAGGTCCCCGCGGCGCTCGGCGATCCGGCCCAGCAGCTCGTCGTAGGCGCCCAGGGTCAGCGACGGCGTCCCGAGCACCGCCTGCCGCCCGCGGTAGGGCCGCAGCGACTCGGCCGCCGCCGCCCAGTCCGGCTCGTCGCCGAGCCAGAGCGAGGACTCGGCCTGCAGGTAGAGGGCGACGTCGCTGGCCCAGTCGCGCACCAGCGTCCGGCCCCAGCGGGCACGGAGCCGGCGGGCCTCGGCGAGGTCGCCGGACTCGGCGGCGGCCAGCACGGCCATCTCCTGCAGCAGCGGGCTGCCCTCGTCGCCGGTCTCGACCAGCAGCGGGATCGCGTCGGCCTGCCGGTGGTCGGCCCGCCGGAGGGTGAACTGGTGCGCGGCGTAGGCGTGCCGCGCGTGCGGCGTGACCCGCCGGTACAGCTCGTAGGCCTCGGTCGTGAGCTCCTCGGCGCGGGCGGCGTTGCCGCGCAGCCACGCCAGGCCGCCGGCCTGCCAGAGGACGTGCGGCCGCACCTCGGGGCCGCTGAGCGAGACGGCCAGCCGGCGGGCCTCGGCGTGGTCCTCCTCGAAACCGGCGAGGTCGGCGAAGTGCAGCCGGATCGGGGCGCGGTGCAGGTGGGTGATGAACTCGGTGCGGCGGGGGAGGCCCTTCCCGGCCAGCGCCAGCGCCTCATCGGCGGCGGCCAGCCGCAGCTCGGCGGCCCCCGGGCGGCCCCACACGCCGACGCTGAAGTTGTTCAACGTGCGGCCCAGCAGCTCGGGGTCGCCGATCGTGCGGGCCATCTCGACCGCCCGCCGGGCGGCCTGCACCCCCCGGTCGTCGGGGCCGAAGGCCAGCTCGATGCCGAGGGTGCCCAGCAACCGCGCGGTCATCCGGTCGTCGCCGACCCCACCCTCCTGCTCCGAGAGCAGGTCCTCGAGCAGGGCGACCATCTCGTCGTCGACGACGCCGTGCGGCCGCCAGTTCCACACCGTGACGCTGCCCCAGACGGCGGCGGCCTCGGCCAGGCACTGCCGGTCGCCGAGCTGCCGGGCCACGGTGATCGCCTCGCCGATGACCCCGGCGGCCTCGGTGCGCGACCCGCTGCGCAGCAGGTCGTGGCCGAGGGCGGTGAGCAGGTCGTGGCGGGTGCGGGCCGAGTCCGGCTCGGCCGGGTCGATCAGCGCCAGCGCCTGCCGGGTGTGCGCGGCGGCCTCACCGTGCGCCAGCCGGGCACGCGCGGCCTGCGCCGCCGCGGTCGAGTACGTGCGCGCCGGCCCCGGACCGGCGACCGGCAGGGCCTCGACGAAGTGGTGCGCCAGCCGCTCGACCAGGCCCTCGTCGGGCGCGCCGGCGGAGCGCCGCTCGAGCGCTGAGCCCAGCCGGGCGTGCAGCCGGGCGCGCCGCAGCGCCGGGAGGCCGTCGACCAGCACCTCCTGCACGAGTGCGTGGGTGAAGCGCCAGCTCCACGGCCGGCCGCCCTCCACCACGAGCCCGACGGCCAGCGCCGAGTCCATGGCGTCGAGGGCCTCCTCGGCGGGCGTGCCGGCCGCCTCGAGCAGGTCGAGGCTGACCTCGCGGCCGGCCACGGCGGCCAGCTCGAGCACGTCGCGGGTGCCCTGCGGCAGCCGGTCCAGCCGCGTGCGCAGGACCTCGCCGACCGACGGCGGCACCGGCACCCGGTCCAGGTGCAGGTCGTGGGTGCCGACCATCCAGCGCGACAGCTCGACGACGAAGAACGGGTTGCCGCCGGTGCGGTCGTGCACCTGCGTCGCCAGCGTCCGGTCGCCGGGCGAGCCCAGCTGGGTGGTGAGCAGGGCGGCGACGTCGTCGGTGGCGAGGCCGCCCAGGCGCAGGAAGGTCGCCGACTGCTCGCGGGCCATCCGGCCCAGGCAGTCGCTCACGGCCACCGGCAACACCTCGCCGACGGTGCGGGCGGTGACGACCAGCAGCACCGGCGCCCGGGGGAGGTGCCGGGCGAGCAGGCCCAGCAACTGGACGGAGGTGGTGTCGGCGCCCTGGAGGTCGTCGAGCACCACGAGCACCGGCCGGTCGGCGGCGGCCTTCAACCGGGCGCGGAGGTCCTGGAACAGGCGGAACCGCGCGGCGTCGGCGTCGTCCTCGGTGCTGTCGGAGACCGGCGTCAGCTCCGCCTGGTCCAGCTGCTCGAGGACCTGGGTCCACGGCCACAGGGCCGGGGCGCCGGCGTCGTCGGCGCAGCGGCTCCACGCCACCGCCCACCCGGCGGCGCGGCCGGCCTCGGCCGCCGCCTCGGCCAGCCGGGTCTTGCCGATGCCGGCCTCGCCCTCGACGACGACGACGGCGGACCGCCCCGCGGTGACCTGCTCGGCGATCGTGCGCAGCTGGGTGAGCTCGGGACGGCGACCGACGAGCGCCTCGGAGCCCGGCGTGAACGTGGCCGTCGGGACCGGCCGGTGCGCGACCGGCAGCACGGGCCGGGGCAGCCGCTCGGTCAGCTTCGGGTCCTGGCGCAGCACCGCCTGCTCGAGGTCGCGCAGCTCCGGGCCGGGGTCGATGCCCAGCTCGTCGCGGAGCAGGTCGGCGCAGCGCCGGAGCGCGTCGAGGGCCTCGGCCTGCCGGTCGGCGGCGTAGAGCGCGGTGACCAGCCGCGCCCACAGCCGCTCGCGCAACGGGTTCTCGGCGACCAGGTGCTGCAGATCGGTGACGGCGGCGTCGGGACGGCCGAGCGCGAGCAGGGCGTCGCAGCGGCGCTCGCGGGCGCGGACGTACAGCTCGGCCAGCCGCAGCCGGTCGGTGCCGGCGCTCGGCAGGTCCCCCAGCTCGGCCAGTGGCTCGCCCCGCCACAGCGCGAGCGCCTCGTCGAGCAGGGTGACGCCCCGGCCGGGGTCGCCGGCGGCGACCGCGCGGTCGCCCTCCTCGACCAGGTCGGTGAAGCGCAGCAGGTCGAGGTCGTCGGCCGAGGCCTGGAGCAGGTAGCCCGGCGAGCGGGTGAGCAGCACGGTCGGCGCCTCGCGCGGGCCGCGGGAGGGCTCGAGGACGCGGCGCAGGTGCGAGACGTAGGCCTGCAGCGTGCCGGTGACCGTCGGCGGCGGGTCGTCGCCCCACAGCGTGCTCACGATGCGGTCGACCGCGACGACGCGGCCGGCCTCGGCGAGCAGGAGGGTCAGCAGCGCGCGCGGCTTGGCGCCGCCGACGTCGACGGGCTTGCCGTCGGGACCCGTGACCTCGAGCGGGCCGAGGACTCGGTAGCGCACGACGGGGGATGCTCCCAGGTCGCGGGCCGCCGCGGCACCCCTTTCGGTGCGCCGTCCCCCTGCAAGTCGTCGTCCTAGTCGGCTGCAAGTCCGGGCCAAGGGCCGGGGCCGAACCTTCGTGCCGTCCAGATCAGATCTCCGCGGCACCGGCCGCGGGCCGCGAAGAGGAAAACTCCCTGATGAGTCTCACCGACCTCCCCCGAGACCCCGAGCCGATGACCGCCACCATCGGTGACGACGTGCTCGACACCCTGGCCCCCGCGTACACGGCGGCCGACGTCGCCGAGCTGCGCAGCCTCGTCCACGGGCCGGTGTACGCGGCCGGGGACGACGGCATGGCCGCCGAGGTGGCCACGTGGAACGTGGCCGTCCAGCACACCCCCGCGATCGCGGTGGGCGCCACCTGCGCGGCCGACGTCGCGGCCGCCGTCTCCTGGGCCACCGACCGCGGTCTCGGCGTCGCCGTCCAGGCCACCGGGCACGGGCCGGTCCGCAATGCCGCCGGCTCGATGATGATCACCACCCGCCGCATGCAGGGCCTGTCCATCGACCCCGAGCGCCGCGTCGCCCGCGTCGAGGCCGGCGTCAAGTGGATCAAGGTCCTCGAGGTCGCGGCCGAGTTCGGCCTGGTGGGTCTGTGCGGCTCGTCGTCCGACGTCGGTGTCGTGGGCTACACCCTCGGCGGTGGCATGGGGTCGCTGGGCCGCAAGCACGGCTTCGCCGCCGACCACGTCCGGACCGTCGAGATCGTCACCGCCGACGGGCGGCTGCGCCGGATCTGCGCCGACAACGAGGGGGAGCTGTTCTGGGCCGTCCGTGGTGGCAAGGGCAACCTCGGCATCGTGACGGCGCTGGAGATCGAGCTGGTACCCGAGAAGACGCTGGTGGCCGGCGGCATCTTCTTCGCCGGTCAGGACACCCCCGCGCTGCTGCACGCCTTCCGCGAGTGGGCGCCCACGCTGCCCGAGGAGGTCAGCACGTCGATCGCGATCATGCGGATGCCGCCGATGGAGGAGCTGCCGCCGCCGCTGCGCGGGCAGACCGTCGTCCACCTCCGGTACGCCTACGCCGGCGCGGACCTCGACCTCGGCGAGCGGCTGGTCGAGCCGATGAAGGCGGCCGGCGAGATCCTGCTCGGCTTCATCGGTCCCATCCGGACGACCGAGATGGACAGCATCCACATGGACCCGGTCGACCCGCTGCCCGCGTGGGAGAAGGGGATGCTGCTGTCCGAGCTGACCGAGGAGACCGTCGACACGCTGCTCGCCGCCGCCGGCCCGCAGCTCGACATCCCGCTGATCATGGTCGAACTCCGGCTGATGGGTGGGGCGCTGGGCCGCCAGCCGGAGCAGCCGAACGCCGTCGCCGGCCGCGGCGGTGCCTACTCGCTGATGATCCTCGGCCCGGCGGTGCCCGAGCTGGCCCAGGTCGTGCCGGCCATCGGCAAGGGCGTCCTCGGGGCGCTCACGCCGTGGAAGTCACCGGTGAACATGGTCAACTTCCTCGGCGACGTGACCGGGCCCGACGAGGTGGCCGCGGCCTACGAGCCCGGCACCTTCGAGCGGCTGCGGGAGGTCAAGCAGCGGGTCGACCCCGCCGGCGTCTTCTCCTTCGGCCACGCGTTCTGAGGGACGCGATCACCAGGGAGGGCCTCAGTCGGGCAGCAGGACGCCGGGGTTGCAGATGCCCTTCGGGTCCAGCCGCTGCTTGACCGCCTTCAGCACCTCGACGCCCAGCGGCCCGATCTCCCGTTCCAGCCAGGGGCGGTGGTCGGCGCCGACGGCGTGGTGGTGGGTGAGCGTCCCGCCGGCGGCCAGCATCGCGTCGGTGGCGGCTCGCTTGGCCGAGAGCCACTGCTGGATCGGCAGGTCGTCGTCGCGGTCGGCCAGCACGGTGAAGTACAGCGAGGCGCCCGTCGGGTAGCCGTGCGACACGTGCGTCATCACCAGCGGGGCCCGGCCGTCGCGGGTGAGCGTCTCGCGCAGGGCCCGGCGGACGGCGTCGTACACGGTGGGCAGCGCCGACCAGGTGGCCGCCGTCTCCAGCGTCTCCACCAGCAGGCCGCCGTCCATGAGCCGGTCGCGCACGTAGGGACCCTCGAAGCGGTGCTTCTTCCACGAGTCCCCGACCCGGCGGCCCAGCCGGATCGCCCCGCCCTCGCGCAGCAGGGACGACGCCTCCCGCTGCCGGGCGCGGATCAGGGCCGGCAGCCCCTCCCAGCCGACGACCAGCAGGCAGCCCTCCCCGTGACCCCGGGTGCGCAGGCTGGCGCGCAGGGCCTTGGCCCCGGCGCCGGAGGCCATCATCAGGTTCGCCTTCGTCTCGTCGGCGTCGGACAGCCGGACGACGTCGGGCAGCAGGTCGTGGCGGGCCAGCCGCTGGAGGGCGGCCAGCCCCGCCGGCCAGGTGCGGAACGACCAGCCCTCGTAGGCCGACGCGGCGGGCCTCGGCCGCACCCGCAGGGTCACCTCGGTGATCACGCCGAGGGTGCCCTCGGAGCCGAGCGCCAGGCCGAGCAGGTCAGGGCCGGCCGCGGTGGCCGGCGGGTGGCCCACCTCCAGCACCCCGGACGGCGTGGCCAGGGTCAGCCCGGCGACGAGCTCGTCGAAGCGGCCGACGCCGGTCGAGGCCTGGCCCGCCGACCGGGTGGCCGCGTACCCGCCGATCGTGGCGAACTCCCAGCTCTGCGGCAGGTGGCCGAAGGTGAGCCCCTCGCGGGCGAGCTCCTCCTCCAGCGCCGGGCCGCGCATGCCCGGGCCGACCGTCACCAGGGACGACGGCACGTCGAGCGACTGCACCGAGGCCATCCGGGACAGGTCGACGGCGATCGACGGCCGGTCGTCGGGGTCCATGCCGGCCAGCCCGCCGACCACGCTCGTGCCGCCACCGAACGGGACGACGACGAGGCCGTGCTCGCTGCACGCGGCCAGCAGCGCCGCCGTCTCCTCGGTGGTGCCGGGGGTGACGACCGCGTCGGGGGCGTCGGAGGCGTCCCCCTCCCGTCGGCGGAGCAGGTCGAGGTAGCTCTTGCCCCCTGCCCGGCGCAGCCGCGACTCCCGGTCGGTGCGGACGTTGTCCTCGCCGAGCAGGCCGACCAGCGCGGTGCGGGCCTCCTCGCCCAGCCGCGACTCGGTCAGGCGGATCTGGTCGACGGCGACCGGCGGCGTCGGTCGCGGTGTCCAGCCCAGCTCGCGGGTCAGGTGTTTCCGGGCCGCCTTGGGCAGGGTGCCGGCGAGGTCGCCGCCGTCGTCGGGAGCGGCGGGGGCCGGGCCCCAGCCCTGGATCGTCAGTTCCGGCTGGTCGGGCATCGCTACAGTCTGCCGGTGCCCGTTCCGGATCGATCACGGTGACCGGTCCGCTGCTGCCCGGCTCCCTCTCCGCCGAGCGCCGCGCGCGTGACCTGGCCGCCGTCGCCGGGAGCTCGGTCGACGTCGTGGTGGTCGGCGGCGGCGTCACCGGCACCGGCGTCGCGCTCGACGCCGCCAGCCGCGGGCTCTCGGTCGTGCTCCTGGAGCGGGCCGACCTGGCCTCGGGCACCAGTCGCTGGTCGTCGAAGCTCGTGCACGGCGGGCTGCGCTACCTGGCGCACGGGGAGATCGGCCTGGCGCGGGAGAGCGCCCGCGAGCGCGCCGTCCTCATGGGGGCGACGGCGCCGCACCTGGTCCGCCCGCTGCCATTCCTCGTGCCCGACGCGGCGGGGCGCGACGTCTCCGCGCTGGCCGCCGCCGGGGGGCGGCTGGGCGACGCCGTCCGGTTCTCGGTGCCCGGCGGCCGGGGCTCGCTGCCGGCGACCCGGCGGGTGTCGGCCGCCGACGTCGCGCGGCTCACGCCGGCGGTGCGGCCGGGCGGGGGCGGGGTCGTGTTCTGGGACGGCCAGCTCGTCGACGACGCCCGGCTGGTGGTCGCGCTCGCGCGGACGGCGGCGCAGTACGGCGCCCGGGTGCTGACCGGGGCCGCGGTGACGGCGGTCGACGGCGCAGACGTGCACGTGAGCCTCGCCGACGGCGGGTCGATCTCGCTGCGGGCCGGGGTGGTGGTCAACGCCGCCGGGGTGTGGGCGCAGACACTGGCGCCCGGCGTGCGGCTGGTGCCCTCGCGCGGCTCGCACCTCGTCGTCCGCGGGTCCCGGCTGGGCGACCCGACCGCCGCGCTCACCGTCCCCCTGCCCGGCTCGCGGTCCCGGTACGTGTTCGCGCTGCCGCAGCCGGGCGGGCTGGTCTACCTCGGGCTCACCGACGAGCCGGTCGAGGGGCCGGTGCCCGACGACGACCCGTCGCCCAGCAAGGAGGAGATCGCCCAGCTCCTCGAGACGGTCAACCAGGTGCTCGCCGATCCGCTGACGCGCGCCGACGTCGTCGGGTCCTACGCCGGCCTGCGCCCGCTCGTGCTGCCGGCGTCGGCCGGCACCGGGCCGGGTGACGCCACCGCCGACCTCTCCCGCAAGCACCTGCTCTCCTGGGACGGACCGGTCCTCACCGTGGTCGGCGGGAAGCTGACCACCTACCGGGCGATGGCGCAGGAGGCGGTGGACGCCGTGGTCGCGCGGCTGGGCCGCGGAGCGCGGCGCGCGCTGACCGCCCGGCTGCCGCTGGTGGGGGCCGCACCCCGCTCGGCGCTGGCGAAGGTCGACGCCCCGGCCCGACTGGTCGCCCGGTACGGCACCGAGGCGCCGGTGGTCGCGGCGCTGGGGTCCGAACCGGTGGTGGAGGGCCGCCCCGAGACGGTCGGCGAGCTGCGGTTCGGGCTGCGCCACGAGGGGGCGCGGACCGTGTCGGACCTGCTCGACCGGCGCACCCGCATCGGGCTGGTCCCCGCCGACCGCGTGCACGCCGCCCTGGTCGCCGAACGGGTCTGGGCTACCGAGTCCTGACCCGGCGGGTCAGGCGCCAGGCCGCCCAGGCCCGGCCCGCGTCGCTGCGCGACGGCGGCAGGGTGCAGCCGACCAGGGCCAGGGCGTTGACGACGGCGAGCACGAGCCCCGCCGCGGATCCGGCCAGCGCGAACGCGCCGCCGGTCAGCGCCAGCGCGAGGGTCACCAGCGGGCCGGCGAGGCAGATGCGCAGCTCGGCCCCCGCGCTGCCGCTGCGTTCGCGCTCCACGGCACCGCCGAGCAGCCCCTCGAGGCGCAGCGCCAGCACGCGCAGGCCCTGCCGTCGCGCGGCGATCACGTGGCCCCACTCGTGCGCGGCCGCCGAGGCGAGCGCCACCGCGACGACCGCCGCCGCGGTGCCGGCGGCCCCGACGACGCCGAACCCCTGCCGGACCGCGATCACCCCGAGCAGCCCGGCGACCAGCGCGGACTCGGCGACGGCGCGACGGGACACCGAGATGGCGACGCCACCGGCGGCGCTCACCAGTCCGCCAGGTCGAACTCGGCCCGCCCCGGGGCGAGGTGCAGGGCGGAGAGGTCGAGGCCCTCGTCGGTCAGCGCCCGGCGCACGGCGGCCAGCCGCTCGGCCGGCCCGGCCACCGGTCCCGCCGCGACGATCCCCGAGGCGACCGCGCAGCACCGGTGCTGGCCGAAGCTCGTCCCGGGGCCCGGGTCGTCGGCGACCGCCACCCCGCGCAGGACCCGGCGGGTGAACGCGGGCACGGAGCTGCCGAACGCCGCCGAGTCGCGGCGCCGCTCGGCGAGCACGACCTCCAGGACCGTCCGGATCTGCTCGCGGGCGACGTAGACGACGGCGGAGTCCGGCCGGCCGAACGCGAGCGGGTCGTTGAGGACCTTGGCCGTGAAGGGCAGACCGGCCGCGTCCAGGCCGCGGACGATCCTGGCGAACACCTCGGGTGCCGTCTCCGGCAGCAGGTGCAGGTAGCAGCGGGCCAGGCCGGTGGCGCGGGTCATCGGGCCGCTGGTGCCGGTCACCACGTAGAAGCCGGTGGACGCCCACGGTCGGTCGGCGGGGAACCGGACGAGGACGCCGTCGGCGGTCGCCTCGACCTCGTCGTCGGTCACGTGCAGGACCAGGTCGTCGCGCTCGACCACCGTGCGGTCGTCGTCGCCGGGCCCGACCACCCGCCACCCGCCCTCCCAGTAGTACCGCTCGCCCAGGCCCGCGCGCAGCCGGTGGCAGAACGCGGGGTCCTCGCGGGCCGAGGCCGGCCGCTTGTCGGCGGCGCCGGTGGGGCCGCGGTGGAGGTGCGGGGTCTCGTGGTGGTGGTAGAAGCGCTCGTAGAGCGCGTGCGTGAGCGTGGCGGTCAGGGTCTGGTGGTAGCCGTGCCCACGCCGGGGGGCCACCGCCACGACGTCGGTGCCGAGCCGGAAGCCGTCCACGCCGGCCTGGGTCTGCGCGGCGATGTCGGCCAGCAGGTCGTCCCATCCGCCGGCGGTCTCGGGCGCCGCGGGGCGGAGGGTGTCGAGGATCAGGGACACAGCAGCAGCTCCGCGCACTCGTCGGGACGTCGTAGCAGTTGGCCGGCGACCTGCAGGTAGGCCAGCGACCGCGAGGGGAGGACCTGGCTGTGGATCGCGGCCGAGCACAGCCGCTGCAGCAGGAAGAACGCAGCGAAGCGGACCCACAGCCGCCGATCGGCTGCGACCACGGGCACGAGGGCCTCGTACGCGGCGACGGCGGCGGCGATGTCGGTGCGGACCGCGCTGAAGGGGGGATCGGCCGCCGCGATCCAGTCGTCGAGGGACGGGCCGGCGTCGAGGTCGATCCCGGACAGCCAGGTGAAGACGAGGTCGCCGATCAGGCAGCCGACGTCCCAGCGCGGGTCGCCCAGGCCGCCGGCCTCCCAGTCGACCAGCGCGAGCGGGCGGGGGGCCTCGGGAGCGGCACCGCACAGGATGTTGTCGCTCTTGATGTCGCCGTGGACGACCGCCGTGGGCCGCCATTCGTCGGCGGTGGCCCGGAGCAGCGGCACGAGGTGGCTGCCCCGCAGCAGCCGGAGCGCCTCGGCGAAGCCGCTGGCGTACCGGGTGACCTCGCGGGGGCTGACGACCGTCCAGGCCCGCACCAACCGGCGGGCGGGGTCGCAGCGGGGGAAGTCGCCGGGAAGGGAGCCGGTCGGGACGGCGTGGATCGCGGCCACGCTGCGGGCGGCGGCGCGGGCCCACGCGGGGCTGGTGCCGCCGGCGTCCAGCCGGCAGGTCTCGAGGGTGCCGCTGCCGGTGACGTCCTCGGTGACCAGGACGGGGGCACGCGGGTCGCCGAGGGCGGCGAGCAGCCGGGGGACCGGCAGGTCCGACCCGCTCAGCTGCCGGAGGACGGCGACCTCCTGGTCGACCGCCCCACCGGAGCCCGTGGGGAGCGCGCGCTTGACGAAGGCCGAGCGGCCGTCGTCGAACCGCAGCCGGTAGCAGAGGCTGCGCTGGTGCAGGGCGACGACGTCGACGACGGTGGCCCCCCGGAAGGGGTCGGCGGCGCAGACCTGCGCCACGGTCTCCTCGGTTCCCCGGTCCTGGTACATCGGCACTCCTCTGGGGCGGACGGTGGGTCGGCTGCGGGTCGGCTGTAGGGCGGCGTCGCACTGCCGGCCGCGGACGACTGGGGTCCGGGCCGGCAGTACGGGGGACGCCGATCAGCCGATGAACGTCGTGCCGAGCAGGCTGGGCGACACGATCAGCAGGACGACGGTCGGCGTCAGCGCATCCGTCGCCGTGCCCGTCACGGTGCGACGCTCGCGGGCCTTCTCCTCGAAGCGGGCGCGCTCGCTGGTGGTCCCGAACAGGTTCTTCTCCGACATCTCGGTGTTCCTCCTCCGTGGGTCCGGCTGGGCGGGTGCTGCGCCGGTGGGAGAAGAGTGCCGACGGGCGGGACGCCGGGAATCCGGCGAACGACGTATTCCGGACGACCGGAACCACGTATTCGCCCGGCGGCTGCGCGGCCCGGTCGAGCAGGATGAGTCGGTGGACACGTACACGCACGGGCACGCCGAGCCGGTCGCCCGCGTCTGAGCCGGCGAGATCGGCGATCTCGCGCACCTTGGCGGCCCAAGGCGAGCGAGATCGCCGATCTCGCCGAGGCGGCTGATCAGCCCTGGCGGGCGGCGTTGGCCTGGACGGCGGTGCTCACGTACTGCGCCAGACCCGGCGCCATGGCCTCGTAGGTGGCGGTGAACCGCTCGTCCTCCACGTACATGCGGCCCAGACCGGCGTGCATCTCCGGCGAGCACTCGTAGAAGTTCCGGCTGATGTGCTGCCGGTTGGCCTCCGCGACGTCCATCGCCTCGACGGACTCGGGCGCGGCACCGGACCGCATCACGGCCACCCACCGGGTGCCGAGGTCCTCCATCTCGGCCTTGATCCGCACCCAGTCGTCCTTGGAGTACGCCGCGGTCTTCCGCTTCGACTCCGCGTACGCGTCCGTGTCGCCCCAGCGCTCCTCCACCTCGGCGTCGTACTGCGCGGGGTCGTGGTCGCCGAACACCTCGAACCGCTCCTCGGGGGTGAGCGAGATCCCCATGGCTCGTGCCTCCATCTCCTTCTCGACGGCCGCGACCATCGCCGACGTCCGTTCCATCCGGTCCCGCAGCAGCCGGTGCTGACGGCGCAGGTGCACCTCGGGGTCGGCGGACGGGTCGTCGAGCAGGGTCGCGACCTCCTCCAGGGGGAACCCGAGCTCGCGGTAGAGCAGCACCTGGTGCAGCCGGTCCAGGTCGGCCGGCGAGTACTGCCGGTAGCCCGCCGCCGTCCGCCCGGACGGCGACAGCAGGCCGATCCGGTCGTAGTGGTGCAGCGTGCGCACCGTCACGCCGGCCAGCGCGGCGACGTCTCCCACGTTCATCGGTCCCTCCCTCCTCGTGACACGGAGAAGGGAACAGCCTGACGTCGCGTCAGGGTCAAGTGCGAATCAGCGCGTCTTCCGGCCGGCCTTGAGGCCCTCGACGGTCTTCGCGATCCGCGCCGTCCTGGTCTCGGGCTTCTTGGCCTCCTCGACCCAGCGCACCCACTCCTTGCGGTGCGTGAACGCCAGCCCGTCGAACGCCGAGCGCGCGGCGTCGTCCATCGCGGCGGCCAGGTCGTCGGGGACCGGCACCTCGCGCGGCGCGGTGTCGAGCTCGAGGCCGACGTCGACCACCTCGCCGGCGGTCACGCCCGCGGCCTCGCGGTGCTCGGCGGCCAGCGGGATCCAGAACTCGCCGCTGTAGGCCGCCACCGTCGTCCGGTAGGTGTAGCCGGCGAGCGTGACGACGACGGGCGGTCGCTTGCCCGAGCCCAACGCCTCGACGACATCGTCGGGCACCTGGATGCCCGTCGCCGTCTTCCCGCCCAGCACCACCGTCGACCGGAACTCCACGGCGGGCACCGTACGGCGTGGCAGGTCAGCGCACGGCGTCCTGGCTCACCCCACCAGCTGGGCGAGCAGGACGGCGTTGAGGGCGATGATGACCCCCGCGACGACCGCCGCCACCGCGGTCGTCGACCGGCGGTTGGCGAGGTCGCCCATCACGTCGCGACGGCGGGTGAGCAGCAGGAGCGGGACCAGCGCGAACGGGATCCCGAACGAGAGCACCACCTGGGAGATGACCAGCGCCCACGTCGGGTCGAGGCCGAGCGCCAGCACCACCAGCGCCGGCGCCAGGGTCAGGGCCCGGCGCGCCAGCAGCGGGATCCGGCGCCGGATGAAGCCCTGCATGACCACCTGGCCCGCGAACGTGCCCACGCCGGCCGAGGCGAACCCGGAGGCCAGCAGCGCCAGGGCGAACAGCAGCGCGGCGGAATCGTCGAGGGTGAACGCGATCCCGGCGTGCGCCCCGGCCAGGGTGTCGGTCGCCGCGATGTCCGAGCCGTAGAAGAGTGCCGCCGCGATCAGCAGCATCGCGGCGTTGACCAGCCCGGCCAGACCCATCGCGGTCATGACGTCGACGCGCTGGGTCCGCAGCGCGAAGCGGCGCTGCCGGGCCGAGGCCAGCTCGATCCCGCGGGGGATGAGGGCGGAGTGCAGGTAGATGGCGTGCGGCATCACCGTCGCGCCGAGGATGCCGGTGGCCAGCACGAGGCTCTCGGTGCCCTCGAACGCGGGCACCAGCCCGGCGGCCGCCGCCGCAGGTTCCACCGGTGCCCGCAGCAGCATGACGAGGAAGCCGATCAGGATCACCGCGAACAGCCCGGTGATCGCGCCCTGGAACCGCCGCTGGCCGCGGCCGTGCAGCGCCAGCAGGCCGAAGGCCACGGCGCCGGTGATGATCCCGCCGGTCAGCAGCGGCAGCCCGAACAGCAGGTTGAGCGCGATCGCCCCGCCGATCACCTCGGCCAGGTCGGTCGCCATGGCCACGAGCTCGGCCTGCACCCACAGGCCGCGGACGACGGGACGGCGGAACGTCTCCCGGCACACCTCCGGCAGGTTCGCGCCGGTCGCCAGGCCGAGCTTCGCCGACAGGCTCTGCACGAACATCGCCATGACGTTCGCGACGACGATCACCCAGAGCAGCAGGTAGCCGAAGGACGCGCCGCCCGCGACGTTGGTGGCGAAGTTGCCCGGGTCGACGTAGGCGATGGCGGCGACGAAGGCGGGGCCGAACAGGGCCAGCCGGCCGACCGCGGCGGGGCGCTCACCGTTCGGGAGCAGCGGGACCGGCGTCCGTGACGCCGCGCGGAACATCGCCGGTCACCTCCCGCCGCGAACGGGGCCGGTGACGGCGTGGCTAGGCTCGGACGGGTGAGCGGTGAGGGGCCGCGCGGCTGGGGTGACCCGCTGTACGCGGCGGTCCTGGACGCGACCGCGGTCGGCCCGGGCACCACCGTGCTCGACCTCGGGTGCGGCGCCGGCTTGTTCGCGCGCGCCGCGGCCGACCGTGGTGCCCGGGTCACGGGCACCGACCTCGACCCGGCGGCCGTCGCGCAGGCCGCGGCCGCGGTGCCGGAGGGGGTCTTCGCGGTCGGCGACGCGCACCATCCGCCGCCCGGCCGCGTCGACGTGGTCGCCGCGGTGCAGCTGCTCATGCACGTGGCCGACCCGGTCGCGGTGCTGGCCGGGGCGGGGGAGCACGGCTCGGTCGTCGCGGCCACGGTGTGGGGGCGCGAGGAGGAGTGCGACATCCGGGCCTTCGGCGAGGCGCTCGCCCCGTGGCTGGGTCCCCGTCGCCCGCCGCCCGGCCCGCCGCCGGTCACCGAGCCCGGCCGGCTCCGTGAGGTCGCCGAGCACGCCGGGCTCGTCGTCGAGCGCGTCGAGGAGGTGACCTGCCCGTTCGACTACGCCGACACCGACGAGCTGCTCGGACCGTTCTTCGACTCCGCCCTGGCGCGGGCGGTCGGCCGCCGGGCCGGTCCGGTCGCGCTGCGCGACGCCGTGCTGGGGCGCATGGCGCAGTACCGCACCCCGGCGGGGGGTTACCGGCTGCAGAACCTCTTCCGGGTCGTGGTCGCGCACCCGGGCTAAGGCCCCGTCCGGAGGCTCGCCCCGAGCGTGCGAGGGGTGAGGGGGACGGGGTCCTTCACCAGCCGGTCCCGGCCGCGCCGGCATACCGGGAGGCCAGGAAGCTCTTGCAGAACTCTCCGTTGGTCTCGATGCCGAGCCGGGTGAGCCGGGCTCGGCGGAGGTGCAGCGGTACCTGCGCCGAGCTGACCCGGCTGCCGTCGGCATGGATCAGCAGGGGCGCGTCGTCGTCGTCCGGGAGCCCCAGCGCCGCCCGCCGCTGGCGCAGCCGGTCGAGCGCCGGCGAGGCCGGCGCCGACCCGAGCGTCAGCTCGGCGAGCTCCTCGGGGCCGACCCCGGCGTCCACCAGCGGTCGGGCGACCCGGTCCTGCCCGGCGATGACGGACTTCTCCAGGAAGTACCGCCGCAGCCCGGCGAGGTCGGTCTCGGCCTCCCCCTCGAACACCTCGACGAAGCCGGCGTGCGCCGCGATGCCCCGGTTGATCTCGTCGGAGGCGTGGTGGTCGGTCAGGGTGATCTCCGCCCGCGTCACCCCTGGCACGGCCGCGACGGCGTCGTAGGCGTCGGCGACCATCAGGAACGAGAAGTTCGGCGCGCAGAAGAAGGTGGGCAGCCGCAGCCGGACGTCGGCCACGGAACCGCCGTGGCCGTCGCCGGAGACGGTGCACGAGGCCACGAAGTCGAGATCCGTGATCGGTTCGTCGAGCTCCGGGTCGAGCACCGTCCCCAGCGCCTGCCAGACGGAGTCGCGCAGGGTCACGCCGTCGTCCCCGCGCCCGCCGCTCCGGTGACCAGCTGCTCGCCGGGCTGCTCGGGTTCGCGCTGGGCCGGGATCTCGCCCGCGGCGGGGAGCTGGCACTCGGCCGGCACCTCGATGTCGTACAGCCGGGCCGCGTTGAGACCGAGGATCTTCTTCTTGGTGGCCGTCGTCAGCTTCGGGTAGTCGCTGAACGCCTCGTCGTCGGGCATCTGCCAGTCGACCAGACCCTCGACCTGCCACCTCGGCGTCCAGATGTTGTAGTCGCTGCCGAAGGTCATCCGGTCCTCGCCGACCCAGAACAGCAGCTCGCCCATGATCCGGGCGAAGAACTTCGGGCGGGCATGCATCAGCGCGCCGACGACGACCGAGCAGCCCGCGTAGACGTTGGGCTCCTGCACGGCGATGTAGGCGAAGTCGTCGATGCGGGGGATGCCGGCGTGCTCGACGATGAAGTTCAGGTCCGGGAAGTCCGTGGCGGCCTGGTCGACGTCCTCGACGGCGAAGCCGTCCTTGTTCAGCGGCCAGATCGTCGGGCCCTTGTGGGCGTGGATGTTCTTGATGCCCAGTTCCCGGCACTTCTCCAGGAACCGGTAGGAGTCCTTGTCGGTGAGCTTCCAGCCGCGGGAGCCGTTCTCGTGCCACTCGGCGGTGTAGAGCTTGACGCCCTTGAGGTTCCAGCGCGCGGCGTCCTCCTCGAGCTGCTTGAGCCCGGCATCGCCGTCCCGCGGGTCCCACCGGCCGTTGACGATGAACTTGTCGGGGTGCTTGTCCAGCATCGCCGCGTTCTGCTCGGTGGTGTTGAAGCCGTTCTTGTACCAGTACTTCAGGTAGGTCGACTGGAAGATGGCCTTGTCGACGTGGCCTTCCTCGAACACGTCCCGCATCAGGTCGTCCGCGGACACCTTGAGGTACTTGTCCCACTCCCAGTGCGTCGTGGGCGGGGCGAGCTGGTGGTAGCCGTAGAAGCAGTCGATCCAGCCCTTGGCGTACTGCTCCCGGCCTTCGACCCAGTTGTCACGGCTGGCGTCCCAGAAGTGCATGTGGCTGTCGACGATGAAGTACTTCTCGCCATCCTTCTCGTACATGAACGTGCACCTCTCGCGTCGATGGATGCGGCAGTTCCAGGGCGAAAAACGGGATCAGGGAACGAGAATGGCGCGACCGCGCACCTTGCCCGCGTCGAGGTCGTGGAGTGCGTCCACGGCCCGGTCGAGGGGGTACTGCTGGGTGTGCAGCGTGACCTTGCCGGCCTGGGCGAGGACCATCAGCTCGGCGAGGTCGTTGTAGGTGCCGACGATGTTGCCGACGATGCTGCGCTCGGTCGCGATGATGTCCAGCGTCGGGATGTGCAGCTCCCCGCCGTAGCCGATGACGTAGTACGAGCCGTCGGGCGCGGTCATGTTCCAGCCGTCCATCTCGGCGCCCTGCTCGGCGACGAAGTCGAAGACGACCTGGGCCCCTCCGCCGGTGAGGTCCTGGACGGCGGCCACGTGCCCGCCGTCGGCGAGCACGGTCTGGTCCGCGCCGATCTGCCCGGCGAGCTCCAGTGCAGCCGGGTTCTTGTCGACGACGACGACGCGGGTCCCGCTCAGCGCGGCCAGGCACTGGATGCCGATGTGGCCCAGGCCGCCCGCGCCCTGCACGACGGCGGTCGTGCCCGGGTGCAGCAGGGGCAGCGCCTTGCGGACGGCGTGGTAAGCGGTGATGCCGGCGTCGGCGAGCGCGGCGACGTCGGCCGGGTTGGTCGACGGGTCGAGCTTGACGCAGGCCCGCGCCGTCGTGCGCAGGTACTCGGCCATGCCGCCGTCGTTGTTGGACAGGCCGGGGAAGAACGCGTTCGCGCACTGCATGTCCTTGCCGGCGCGGCACGCCTGGCACAGGCCGCAGCTGGGTTGCGGATGCAGGATCACCGTGTCGCCGACCGCCACGTTGGTGACGCCGTCGCCCACCTCGTGCACCCAGCCGGCGTTCTCGTGCCCGATCACGTACGGCAGGTCCGGGTTCTGCACCTCGGCCCACTGCCCCTCGAGGATGTGCAGGTCGGTGCGGCAGACCCCGGCGCCACCGATCTTGACGATGACGTCGAGCGGGCCGGTGAGCTTCGGTTCGGCGATGTCGTCGACGGTGGGATCCTCGTGGTACCGGTGCACTCGGACGGCGCGCATGCCCAGGCCTCCTCGGAGGTCGACGCTGGCCGCCGACCACAGGGTGTGCTGCGGCGGCGGGGTATGACGCGGAAGTTACGGACCACCGGCCACGGCGAACGTCTCACTTTGAGACGGTCGCCGTGGCCGGCACTGCTCACCCCATGGACGGGCCGAGACCCAGCGACTGGGGGGTGCTCGCGTCCGGCGAGGGCTGGGGGATCCCCTCGTCGAGCTGCCCGAACTCGGTCATCAGCGACTTGTTCCAGGGCGTCTGTTCCTCGGCGACGAGCGAGTCCGTCGTCAGGACCAGACCGGCGACCGATGCGCCGTTCTGCAGCGCCGAGCGCACCACCCGCAGCGGGTCGATGACGCCGAGCTCGAGCATGTTGCCGAAGCGGCCCTCGAGCGCGTCGAAGCCCTCGTCCACCGCCATCGTCCCGACCTGCTTGACGACGTCCTCCGCGTCGTACCCGGCGTTGGCCGCGATCAGGTGCAGCGGTTCGGTGAGCGCGCCGCGCACGATCTCCACGCCGACGCGGTAGTCGCCGTGCACGTCGAGGTCGTTCAGCGCCGGCTCCGCGTGCAGCAGCGCCGCGCCGCCGCCGGCCAGGATCCCCTCGGCCATCGCGGCCCTGGTGGCCTGCAGCGAGTCGTCGACGCGGTGCCGGACCTCCTTGGCCTCGGCGTTGGTCGGCATGCCCACCCGGATGACCGCGGCCTTGCCGGAGAGCCGGGCGATCCGCTCGGACAGGAAGTCCTGGTCGGTGCCGATCGTCGCCCGGCCCAGCTCGGCCCGCAGCTGGCTCAGCCGGCGTTCGCGGGCGGCGGCGTCGCCGCGCCCCCCGATGATCGTCGTGTGGTCGCTGGTCACCCGGACCTGGTCGGCCTGGCCCAGGAGCGCCGTGGTCATCTGCTCGAGGGCGAAAGACGACGCCCGGGAGTGCACCTGGCCGCCGGTGAGCGCGGCGATGTCCTCCAGCATGTGGATGCGCTTCTCGCCGAAGCCGGGGGCCTGGATCGCGACGCACCGGAAGAGCCCGTTCACGTGGTTGTGCACGAGCATCTGCAGCGCCGTCCCCTCGACGGCCTCGGCGATGATCACCAGCGGCTTGGGCTGGCGCATGATGCTGTCGAGCACCGGCATCAGGACCTTGATGTCGGTGATCTTGTGCGCGGTCAGCAGGACGTAGCAGTCCTCGAGGACCGCCTCCAGCCGGCCCACGTCGGTGACCATGTACGGCGAGACGTAGCCGTTGTCGAACTCGAAGTCCTCGACGAAGTCGACGTCGATGCCGAGGACGGGGGAGTCCTCGACGGTGACGACGCCGCCCTCGCCGACGGTGTACAGGGCGCGGGCCACCGCGGCGCCGATCGTGTCGTCGTCGTTGGCCGAGATGGCGGCCACCCGGCGGAAGTCGTCCTCGTCGCGCAGCGGGTGGGCCGCCGCGGCCAGGTGCTCGACGAGCCGGCCGACGGCGGTGTCGATGCCGCGCTTGACCAGGACGGGGTTGCCGCCGCCGGCGATCGCGGCCATGCCCTGCCGGACGATGGCCTCGGCCAGCACGATGGCCGTGGTGGTGCCGTCGCCCACGGTGTCGTTGGTCTTGATCGCGGCTTCCTTGACCAGCTGGGCGCCCATGTTCTCGAACTGGTCGCGCAGGTAGATCTCGCGGGCGATGGTCACGCCGTCGTTGGTGACCTCGGGCGAGCCGGTGATGCGCTCGAGGATCACGTTGCGGCCCTTGGGGCCGAGGGTCGGTTTGACGGAGGCGGCGAGTTGCTCCACGCCTGCCTGCAGCAGGCGCCGGGCATCAGCGCCGAATCGAAGTTCCTTGGCCATGGGGTCCTCCTGGTGCGCGGGGGTGTGGGGGACGGTCGGTTGCGCGGGTCGGACCGGCCGGAACCGCCGGGCCGAGGAGGGCCGCCGGGTGGGTGTGCACCCGCCCGGCGGCCCGTGGGGTGGATCAGTCGGCCGAGGCCCTGGCGGCCGGCACGTCTGCGGTGACCGACGCAGGCAGGTCGAAGCCGATGTACTCGGCTGCGTCCTCGGGGTTGGCGAACATGATCGTCCGGTCGTCCTCGTGGACCATCCGGCCGTAGTGGGTCGACATGCTCTCCTCGAGGTTCGACGCGTCGAAGTAGCCCTGCTCCTCGCCGAGGGCCTCGGAGAGCTCGTCGTAGTCGAAGTCCATCCGGGTCACCGCGTCCAGGCGGATCATCGACGGCAGGTACGTGACCTTCACGCCCGCCTTCTCCTTCATGACGTCGGCGATGACCTCCCCCACCTGGTCGTTCATGAGCGTGATGCCGCACATGCCGGACGAGGTGGCGTTGACGGCGCCGAACGCGGTCGATGCGGTGGTGGTCACTGGGCCAGCTCCTTCGGGACGTCGAGGCCGAGGTCGGTCACGATGACGGCGAAGCGCTTCTTCGCGTGGTCGAGGGAGTCCTCGAACCGGGGTGGCCGGTGATCGGGTTGCGACCACAGCGGCTGCATCGTCCGGGCCGCGCGCAGCGCCCGGGGCACCCACGTCGACAGCCAGCCCTGCATGAGCTGCTTGTTGTGGTCGGCGAACTCCCGGTCGTGCACGAGCGGCCCGAAGCAGGCCTTCGTCCAGCGCAGGTCGCGCTGCGCGTAGTCGGACTCGCCGGCCCCCATGACGGTGGGGGTGACGAAGTCGCCGTTGCCGGGTGCGGCCTGCATGACCAGGCCGCTGCGGAACAGCTCGCCGACCAGCGGCTCGAACACGACGTTCGTGGCGAACATGGCCTCGCCCCAGTCGTCCTCGACGGCCGTCAGCGACTCGACGAGCTCGCGGACGCCCTGCATGTCGGGGTCGTTGTTCCAGGCGTCCACGTGCGCGGCGCCGTCGAAGGCCTCGATCTCCTCGCTGAGCGTGAGGTTGTAGAGCGCCAGGTCCTGGGCGAACCGGATCTTGTGGGCGCTGTTCACGGCCAGCACGGTGTTGTGCATGTTCGTCGGGCACGACCGCTCGTTGGCCGCGAACACGTAGAGGCCCAGGATGTGCTCGACGTGCATCCACGCCCCGACGCTGCGCTCGACGAACCGGACCCAGTTGGGGGTCCACTGGTCGAAGGACTTCGCGTCGCGCGCGTTCTCGATGTTCGCGTTGATCTGCCGGACGATGTTGGCGTTGTTCCGGTAGATCGTCTGTTCCCACTCCTCGTTGGGGTCCCGGAACTCGTGCCAGCCGTGGGCCGGCCACTGCAGGTCCTTGCCGCCACCGCCGGTGCCGATGCCCCGTGTGGGTTCGGGGTCGTCGACCCCCCAGGCCTTCAACTTCGTCCAGGTCAGCGGGTAGCCGGCCTGGCCGTCGGCGAAGCCGTAGATCCAGCCCTGCATGAGGTAGTGCCGCGGGTCGGGCTGCACCTCGACCGTGACGTCCTCGTAGTGGGTCTGCTTGCGCTTCGCCGGGACGTAGTAGTTGTAGCGCCGGGCACTCGCGCCGGAGTCGGGGAACTCCTTCGCCCCGGCCTCGGCGTCGGTGAAGTTGACCCGTGGGACGCTGCGGGGCGGCCGCTCGGGGGCTTCGGGGCGCTCGGTGGTAGCGGTCATGGTCAGTCCTCGCCTTCCGGCTCACCGGTGGTGGTGAACTTGTCGTAGAAGATGTGGTCCTCGCTGCGTCCGAGCCGGGTGAGCATCGCGATGGCGGCCTCGACCATGGGCGGTGGCCCGCAGACGTAGGCGTCCACCTTCGTGAGGTCGGTCTCCCGGCGTTCGACGACGTCGGTGATCAGGCCCGTCTCCCCCTCCCAGCCGTCGTCGCCGGTCGGCTCGGACAGCGCCGGGACGAAGGTCAGGCCGGGTAGTTGATCTGCCAGCTTCGCGATCTCCTCCTCGAAGCACAGATCGCGCCGGGTCCGTGCGCCGTAGTAGAAGGTGACTTTCCGGTCGAGGCCGCGTTCGGCCATCGAGCGCAGCAGGGCCAGCAGTGGCGCGAGGCCGGCCCCTCCGCCGAGGAACAACAGGTCCGCGGGACTGCTCTCCCGGAACCGGAAGGCGCCGAAGGGCCCCTCCACGCTCAGCCGGTCACCGACGGCGATCTTGTCGGCCAGGTGCCCGGAGAACAGCCCCCCGGGATAGATCCTGATGACGAACTCGAAGACGCCCTCCCGGTTCGGCGTGTTCGCCATCGAGAACGAGCGCGTCGCGTGGTGGCCGGGCACCTGGAAGTCCAGGTACTGGCCCGGGAAGTACTTGATCTCCTCGGGCTCCACGAGCTTGACCACGAGGTGCCGCATGTCGTGGGTCACCGGCTCGTTCGCGATGACCTCGACCGTGCCCTGCCGGAGGGGGAGCCCGGACTGGATCATCTCCTCGTCGTAGTTGAGGAGCTCGATCACCAGGTCTTCGAAGGGGTGGGCCCGGCACAGCAGGGTCGAACCCTCGTCCCGCTCGAAGTCGGGCAGGGCGAACGTGGAGTAGCTGTCGAGCTCGATGTCCTCGCCCTCCAGCACGAAGGACTTGCAGGCCGCGCACTGGCCTTCCTTGCACCCGTGCATGAGCGCGACGCCCTGCTCGGCCGCGGCACGCAGGATCGTCTGGTCCTCGTCGACCTCGATCTCGATGCCGACCGGCTCGAACCGGACACGGTGTTTCTCTCCCACGGACCCGCCTTCCCGTCGGTGGTGACCGGACCTGGGCGTGCGTGTCTGGCGGGGGAGGGCCGGGCGCGCCGACCCTCCCCCTCGCCTGACCCGCGCTCAGGCGTTCTGGGGTGCCGGCCGTCCGGCCGGGCCCTGACGCCTGTAGTTCTCGATGAACGCCGTCCGCTCGGCGTCGCTCATCTCGTTGAACAGGACGTTCGGGCTCAGGAGTGGGCCGAGCCGCTTGAGGTGATCGGTGGTCCACATCTTGCTGGGGTCGAGGTTCAGATGCGGCTGCGCCGTCATCGTCTTCCCGTCGTCCCGGACGTAGCCCATGTCCTCGACGACCTTGTCCCACGTCCAGCCGTGGTAGAGGGTCTCCCACTCGCGGTGGCCCACCAGGCGGCCCATGTTCGGGGTCTCGCGGCCCTGGTAGACCGGCCGGAACGCCGTGACGTCGGTCCACTTGCAGGTCTCGCTGCAGTAGGTGCGGTGCACGCCGTCGATCTCGGCGGTCTGGATGTCCTCGCGGATCAGGCAGGGGACCATGCAGACCCAGCAGCGGTTCGGGTACACGTAGTCGACGTCCTCACCGACGATCGGCTTGTGCCCGTTCGGGATGGCGAGCCGGCTGTAGTTCTCCCACCACTTGCCGTACTTGTCGTACCAGCCCGGGTACTTGTACTCGAACCACTCGAAGTCCTCGTCGGTCATGCCGTCGATCCGCCAGTAGTTCGCCAGCCAGCCGGTGGCGAAGAACTGGGCGACCTCGTGGACGTAGCCCTTGTTCCAGATCCGGTTCCAGGCCTCTTCGACCAGGTCGTGCGGAACGGTGAGGCCGTACTTCTCCAGCGGGACCAGGTAGCTGCGGTAGTAGTCGTCGTAGATCCACCGGCGCCACATCTCGGCGTAGGACTCCCGGTCCTTGCGGCGGTCCTTGGTGCCGTACTCGATGAAGGTGCCGATGGCGGCGTCGACCACGGCGTGGTTGTTCCACCACGCGTAGCGCAGGTCGCGCTCGAGCAGCTGGCGGTTGCCCTCGTCGGACAGCGCCATCAGCAGGGTCGCGTACCCGTTGGAGATGTGCCGGGACTCGTCGGACTGGACCGAGTGGAAGACCGTCGGCAGCAGGTAGTCGCCGTTGGCCGCCGCCTCGGCCGGCATGGCCACGAACAGCGTGTTCGTGAAGGCCGTCTCCGCGACGATGGTCAGGTAGATGCTGGCCGCGGTGATGGCGTCCCCGGTGATGAACCCCTCGGCGAACTGCCGGCCGATGGTGCCGGCGTAGTCGTTGTGGAAGTTCCGCAGGCTGTTGTTGAAGCCCGCCGGGTCGATGTAGTTGTTCATGTACAGGCGCTTGAGGTTCTGCTGGATCGTCGAGTGCCGGACCTCGTCGATCATCTGGATCGCCTGGCCGTTGTGCAGTTCCGGGTTCGGCACCGCGTGGAACAGCATCGGCATCGAGCGGGCGGCCGAGATCTCGGGCAGCGGGATGATCGACAGGAACAGCTTCTGCCACTCCAGCCAGCGTTCCTGCACCTGGCGGAACATGTTCCCGCGGATCGCGCCGTCCTCGGCGCCGTAGACGCGGTTGTCCTTCTCCTCCTCCATCGGGAAGTACGAGCGCAGGATCTGCTTGAGCGGGTCCTTCTTCTGCGCCTTCCGGAAGGTGTAGTCGGTGCCGTACTTCATGTACGGCTCGTGGTACTGGGGCTCCCAGGCCAGTTCCTGGATCTTCTGGTGGGCCTTCGCCAGGCTTTGCCGACTCACGTCGTCTCCTCACGGTTGTGGTCGGGCGGACTCGTCGGTGCCGCAGCCCCCCGGGTGCACGGAAGCTCCGAAGGGCGGGTGCGGCGACCCGTTCTCGTCGTCCGAAGCCGCGACGGGCGCGGGCGCCGCGGGCCCCGGAGGTACGCGAGGCGGCGGCGGGGATGGTTGTCGCTGCCGTTCACCTCGTGGCAGGAATCACACTCGTCCACGGAGGGCTCGGTGGTCTCAATATGAGACGTCCACCGGTCCGCCCGTTCCTAGAGTGGGTCGCACCGGGGGCGTCCGCGCAGCGGCGGGCGCCAGCTCCTCCGAGCAGAGGGAGGCGACGGGTTGTCCATCGGGTCGCAGCCGCCGTCGCACGGGAGCGCCGCCGGCCTGCGCCCGGGGACGGGCGTGCTGCCCACCGCCGCGATGGCCGGCAGCGACGAGCTCGCCCGCGCGCGCACGTCGTTCCTGGACGCAGAGCAGGTCCTGGCCGGCGTCGTCCGGGAGCCCATCCTCGCCTCGTGGACCCGCTCCCGGGTCTTCCAGGTGCGCCCGGACCACCTGGAGCTGCCCTTCGAAGCGGGCCCGGACGGCGAGACGAGGCTGACCCTCGCCGCCGAGCCGGTGCTCCGCGACATCGCCGACCTGTTCGCCACCGAGCCGGTGAGCGTGATCCTCTGCGACGCCGACGGCGTGGTGCTCAGCCGGCGCACCGGCGACCGCACCCTCGAGCAGCACCTCAACCAGGTCTGGTTGGCCCCCGGCTTCAGCTACGCCGAGCGCTTCGTGGGCACCAACGGCATCGGCACCGCCCTGGAGGCGCGCGGCCCGGCGCAGGTCTTCGGCCACGAGCACTACGTCGACCGGCTCGAGGACCTCGCGTGCGCGGGGGCGCCGATCCGCAGCCCGGTGACGGGCAAGGTGCTCGGGGTCGTCGACCTGACCTGCTGGCGGCGCGACGCCGGTCCGCTGCTGGTCGCCACCGCCGCGACGCTCACCCGCCGGATCGAGACGATGCTGCTCGAGCAGTCGGGCCAGCGGGAGGTCGCCGTGCTCAGCGACTACCTGGCGGCCTGCCGGCGCAACCGCGGTCCGGTGCTGGCCATCGGGGACGACCTGCTGATGATGAACGACCGGGCCCGCGAGCTGCTCGACCCGGCCGATCTCGAGCCACTGATCGCGGAGGCCGGCGAGGCGCTGGCCGCCGGACGGCGGCATCCCCTGGTCATCGACCTGCCCAGCGGACGCACCGCCCGGGTGCACTGCCGTCCCACGCTCAGCGGGGCGGCCGTCGTCGGCGGCGTCCTGGACGTCGGGCTGATCACCCCGGCGCCCGCGACCGACCTGCACCTGGTTCCCACGCCGCGCGGCCCGCTGGCGTCGGCCGTCGGCTCCGGCGCGGCCTGGTCGAAGTGCTGCTCGGCGGTCGACCGTCACGTGCAGGCCGGCGAGTGGCTGGTCCTCGAGGGCGAGCCCGGGTCCGGCCGGACGACCGTCGCACACCTCACGCACCAGAGCCGCACCCCGGCCGCGCGCATGCGCGTCCTGCGCAGCGAGGACCACGGACCGCACCGGGCGGCCGAGATCGCCGACGAGCTGGCGGCCGGCGGCGGAACGCTGGTCCTGGCCCACATCGACCAGCTGCCCGCCGACGCCGTCACCGAGCTCATCGAGGTGCTCGAGCCCTACCGGGAGTCGGTCGCCGTCGACCGGACCTGGGTGGTGGCCACGCTGACCCCCTCGGACGTCGACCGCCCTCCCGAGCTGGACGAGCTGCTGTCCTGCTTCCCGCGCACGGTCACCGTCCCGCCCCTCCGGCACCACATCGAGGACGTCGCCGAGCTGGTGCCGCACCTGCTCGCCCGGCTGAGCCACGGCCGCCCCCTGACCTGCTCCCCGGAGGTCATGCGGGTGCTGATGCACAACCGCTGGCCGGGCAACGTGACGCAGCTGGCCTCGGTCCTGCGCAAGGTGGTCGCCCGCCGCCGGACCGGCGTGATCGAGCTGCGGGACCTGCCGCCGGAGTGCCGGTCGACCACCCGACGGGTGCTCGCCCCGCTGGAGTCGCTCGAGTGCGACGCCATCGTGGAGGCGCTGGTCGACGCCGGGGGCAACAAGGTCGAGGCCGCCCGCCGGCTGTCGATGTCCCGGGCGACCATCTACCGCAAGATCCGCGACTACGGCATCTCGGTGCCCGCCACCGAGCCCACCGGGCGGGGCTCGCGGTGACCGACCCGCTGGTGACCCGGGCCGTCGGCCGGAGCACCGTCGTGCTCGCCTACCTGGCGGCGCTGGCGATCGCGGGCCGGCCGGCCTGGCTCGCCGTGCTGCTGGGCGTCGCCCTGGTCCTGGTGTGGGCGTCCCCGCTGCTGATGACCCGTCGCCGGCCGCTCTGGGCGCGCCACGGACTCTCGGGTGAGTCGCGCGTCACGATGCGCGACGACGTCGATCCCGGCTAACCTCGGGGGCAGCGAAGGGGAGTAGCCCCCAATGTCGCGGTCGACACACTGACCGAAGCCGGACCATCGGCTGACGTCCGGCCGCGCGGCCCCGCTCCGGCGAGGCGGGCGAGACCTTCGATCCAGGCAGCACGTGCCGGGTCGAGGTCTCGCACTTCGTCCCGGCCGGACCAGAGAGGCCCACCGGTTCCGTGGACGCAGTACTCGCGAGCACGCTCATCTCCTTCGGCGTCATCTTCGTCGCCGAACTGGGCGACAAGTCCCAGCTGATGGCGTTGACCTTCGCCACCCGTTTCCGCGTCTGGCCGGTGCTGATCGGCATCACGATCGCCACGGCGATCGTCCACCTGGCGTCGGTGGCCATCGGTTTCGGTCTCGGGGAGGCGCTGCCCACCGGGTGGATCAACCTGGCCGCGGCGCTGGCCTTCGTGGCGTTCGGGTTCTGGACGCTGCGCGGGGACACCCTCACCGAGGACGAGCAGGAGAAGGTCAACCGCGTCGGCAAGCGGGCGATCATCGCCGTCGGCACCGCGTTCTTCCTCGCCGAGCTCGGCGACAAGACGATGCTCGCCACGATCACGCTGGCCACCGACCACGGCTGGTTCGGCACCTGGCTGGGCTCCACCCTCGGCATGGTCGCCGCGGACGCCCTGGCCATCGTCGTGGGCCGGGCGCTGGGCAAGCGGCTGCCCGAGCGGGCGATCGCCTACGGCGCCGCCACGCTGTTCTTCCTGTTCGGTCTCTGGCTGGCGATCGAAGCCGTCGTCGAACTGACCTGACAGCGGGGCCCGGCGGCGCTACCGTCCGCGGCATGCCGTTCCGTTGACGTGCCCTGCCGCCCGACGCCCGTCCCCTCGCCCGCCTGGCGGTGGGGTGGGCCGCGCTGTCCGAGCTGGTGCCCTACTACCCGCTCTACGCGCTGCTGTTCCTCGACACCGGCCTGTCCGGCGCGCAGATCTCGGCACTGTTCGCGATCTGGTCGGTCACCGGGTTCGTCGCCGAGGTGCCCTCCGGCGCGCTGGCCGACCGCTGGTCGCGGCGCGGCGTCGTCGTCCTGGCGTCGGTCCTGCAGGCCGTCGCGTTCGTCGTCTGGACGGCGGCACCCGAGCTGTGGGCCTTCGCCGTCGGCTTCGTGATCTGGGGCGTGGCCGGGGCGATGGTCTCCGGCGCGTCGGAGGCGCTGGTCTACGACGGGCTCGCCGCCGTCGGCGCGGAGGCCGGCTACGTGCGGGTCAACGGCGCGATGACCGCGGCCGAGCTGCTGGTGCAGATCCCGACGGCGCTGGCGGCCGGCGCCCTGTTCGCCGTCGGGGGCTACGCCGCGGTGGGGTGGGCGAGCGTCGGCACCTGCCTGGCCGCCGCCGCGCTGGCGCTGCGGTTCCCGGAGGCGCCGCGCCGGGCCCCGGGCGACGGTGACTCCCTGGCCGGCACGCTCCGGCAGGGGATCGCCGAGGCCGTACACCGGCCCGGGCTGCGGCTGCGCGTGCTGGCCGTCGCGCTGATCGGCGGCCTGGACGCGGTCGAGGAGTACTTCCCCGTCCTCGCCGGGGAGTGGGGGGTGCCGACGACGGCCGTGCCGGTCGCGGTGCTGGTGATCGCGCTGGCCGGGGCCGCCGGCGCGGCGCTGGGCGGCCGGGCCGACCGGCTGCGCTCGGGCGTCCTGCTGACGGTGCTCGCCGTCGCGGGGCTGCTCCTGGCCGGCGCCGCTCTGTGGGCCCGCCCGGCCGCGCTGGCCGCCGTGGCCCTGTTCTACGCGCTGTACCTGGGCGTGCTGGTCGTCGCCGAGGCCCGGTTGCAGGCACGGATCGCCGGCGCGCACCGCGCGACGATCACGTCGGTGGCGGGCCTGGGGATCGAACTGGCGTCGCTGCTGGTGTTCGCCGCCTGGGCGCTGGGTGGCCCGCTGGCGGTCGCCGTCCTCGTGGTCGCCGTCGTCCCGGTGGTCCGTGCCGGGCTGCGGACCCGCTCGCCGGTCTGACCTGCGTCGCGAGGCGCACTCTTGCGCTGTTCCACCTGCTTTTGCGCCGTTGCACCAGCGCGAGAGTGGAGGAAACGGCGCAAGAGCTGGGGGCGACCGACCGCGTCGCAGCTAGCTCCCGCGCGCCCGTTGCAGGTAGGCTGAGGGCGTCGTGCCCACCACCGCGCGGAAGTCGCGGCTGAAGTGCGCCTGGTCGAACCAGCCGAGGTCGGCGGCGAGGGCGGCGAGGTCGTCGACCTCACCGGCGTCGATCGCGGCGGCGGCGTCCTGCAGCCGGTACCGGGCGAGCACCTTCTTCGGGCTGACGCCGACGTACGCGGCGAACAACCGCTGCACCGACCGCGTGCTCAGCCCGCCGAGCGCGGCGACCTGGTCGACCCGGACCAGCGAGCGGTCCTCGATCATCGCGTCGAGCAGGGCCAGCAGGTCGAGGTAGGCCGGCTCCGCGGTCGGCGCGAGCGGGGCGAGGGCGCGGTCGAGCACGGCGGTGCGGGCGGCGTCGTCGTCCTCGGCCAGGACGGCGTCGCGCAGGACGGCGGGGTCCAGCCCCAGGTCGGAGCCCAGCGGCGCCACCCCGTTGCGGGACGGCAGCCGGCCGGTGAAGGCCCGGAACCCGCCGGGGCGGAACTTCACCGCCGTCACCCGGCCGCGCCCGACCAGGTCGACGGTGAACCGGCGGGTGACCACCCCGTGCACGAGGACGGCGGGCAGCGCGAACCCGAACCGCGGCCGGTCGCCCGACTCCACCGACACGTTCACGCTCGGGTGGCTGAGCACCTCCGAGCGGAACGGCGGGCGGCCGGTGAGGTCCCAGCGCACCGACCAGTAGCGCTCGACGAACGGGGCGAGCGCCGGGTCGACGGCGGCGTCGCGGCGCAGGGCGGCGGCCTCGGCGGTCTCGGCCGGGCGCAGCACGCCGCGCTCGGTCGCCGGACTCGTCGCGCTCGGGGTCGTCGCTCTCGGGGCCGTCGCTCTCAGGGTCGTCGCGTTCTTCCAAGACGCCACCGGGCCACCCTAGGCAGGCTCGGTGACATGACGATCATCGACGGACGCCCCGAGGGCTACACCACGCTGACCCCGTTCCTCGTCTGCTCACCGGCCACCGAGGCGATCGCCTTCTACGAGGCGGTATTCGGGGCGACGGTCGTGAGCCGGATGGACGGCCCGGGCGGCACCGTGCTGCACGCGGAGCTGGACCTGGGGCTCGGTCGGCTGCAGCTGTCGGACCCCAACGCCGAGTACGGCCTGGTGGCACCGAGCAGGGACGGCGACGCCGTGAGCGGCTCGACGTGCATCTACGTCGCCGACGTGGACGCGGTGTTCGACCGGGCGGTGGAGCGCGGCGCGACCGTGCGCGAGAAGCCGAGCACCTTCGTCACCGGCGACCGCTTCGCCTCGGTCTACGACCCGTTCGGCCATCGCTGGGCGGTCATGACCAAGGTCGAGGAGATCAGTCCGGAAGTGACGCAGCGCCGACTGGACGAGTGGGCGTCGACACAGGGCTGAGCGACAACCGCGGCAGGAGCACCTGCACGAGCGGGCCGATGGCCACCGCGTAGACGACCGTGCCCACGCCGAGCGTGCCACCGAGCAGCCAGCCGGTGGCGACGACGGCGACCTCGATCGAGGTGCGCACCAGTCGTACCGAGCGGCCGGTGCGGCGGACCAGGCCGGTCATCAGCCCGTCCCGCGGCCCGGGCCCGAGGTGCACCCCGATGTAGGCCGCGGTGGCCACGGCGTTGAGCAGCACGCCGGCCACCAGCAGACCGACCCGCAGGGGGAGGGGCGACGGCGCGGGGACCAGCGCCAGCGTCGCGTCGACGGCGAGGCCGATCACGACGACGTTGCTCACCGTGCCGAGCCCCGGTCGCTGGCGCAGCGGGATCCAGCACAGCAGCACCAGCGCGCCGACCAGGATGGACACGGCGCCGATCGACCAGCCCATCCGGCCGGCGAGCCCCTGGTGCAGCACGTCCCACGGCATGTTGCCCAGCGCAGAGCGGATGATCAGCGCCATCGAGACGCCGTAGAGCACCAGCCCGGCGTAGAGCTGGATCAGCCGGTGGGGCAGCCGGCGGCCACGGAGCGAGGGCCGCGAGCACTGGAGCACGCGACCAGCATGGCCCATGATTGGCCTGCCAACCACGGGCCAATCGGGAGGTAGTGGCGTGGAGACGACCTCGGCCCGCCGGCTGGCGGAGCTGGTCGGCGACCTCGCCGGCGAGCGCCCGCCGCGGTACGCCGCGCTGGCCCAGCGGGTGCGGATGCTCGTCGCCGACGGCCGGGTGCCGCTCGGCACCCGCCTGCCCGCGGAGCGCGAGCTCGCCGCGGCGCTGACGCTCAGCCGGGCCACGGTCACCGCCGCCTACGCCCGCCTCCGGGACGACGGCTGGGCGACGGCACGCCAAGGCGCGGGCACGTTCGCGGCGCTGCCCGCCGGTCCGCACCGCGGCGCCTGGGTGCCCGGCCCCGTGGACGACGGGTCGATCGACATGGCGCACGCCGCCCCGTCGGCGCCCGCGTCGGTCCCGGCCGCCTTCGCCGCCGCCCTCGCCGAACTGCCGCGCCACCTGCCCCAGCACGGCTACCACCCGGCCGGGCTCCCGGATCTGCGCGCCCGGATCGCCGAGCGGTACACCGCGCGGGGGCTGCCGACGACGCCGGAGCAGATCCTCGTGACCGCGGGCGCGCTGCACGGCGTCGCGACGGCGTTCCAGACCCTGGTGCGCCGTGGTCAGCGGCTGCTGACCGAGCAGCCGACCTATCCGAACGCGCTCGACGCGGCCCGGGCGTCGGGCGTCCGCATCCTCCCCACCGCGCTCGACGCGGCCGAGCCGGACGCGTGGCTCGACGCGGCCGAGCGGGCGCTGCGCACGGTCCGGCCGGCCGCGGCGTACCTGATGCCGGACTTCCACAACCCGACCGGCCGGCTGGTCGACGCCGCCGGCCGGGAACGCCTCGCCGCGGCGCTGCGGCGCGCGGGCACCGTCGCCGTCGTCGACGAGACGTTCGCCGAGCTGTGGCTGGACACCCCCGCGCCGCCCCCGCTGGCCTCGTTCGGGGAGGGGCACGTCTCCGTCGGCAGCCTGAGCAAGACGTTCTGGGGCGGCCTGCGGATCGGCTGGGTGCGCGCCGAGGCCGAGACGGTGCGCCACCTGACGGCGGTCGCCGTCCGCTCGACGATGGCCGGCCCGGTCGTCGAGCAGCTCGCCGCCTGCGCACTCCTCGACGGTGCCGACGCGGCCCTCGGCGAGCTCCGGCAGCAGCTGCGCGAACGACGCGCGGTGCTGCTCGGGGAGCTGCGGTCACGGCTGCCGGCGTGGCGCGTGCGGGAGCCGGCCGGCGGGCTCGTGCTGTGGTGCGGGCTGCCGTCGCCGCGGTCGCGGGCGCTGGTCGCCGCCGCCGAGGGGCACGGCCTGCGGCTCGCGCCGGGGCCGCTGTTCGGCACCGGCCACGCCCTCGACGACCGGCTGCGGCTGCCCTACACGCATCCGCCGGAGCTGCTGCGCGCGGCTGTCTCCCTGCTCGCCCGCGCCGACGCGGACGTCGAGCACGGCGCCGCGCCGCCCGACGGTGCCCCTGCGCCCGCGGACCCGGTGGTCTGATCAGCCGGCGGGGTAGGCCTCCTCGGCCGCGGCGGTGGCGGCCCGCAGCACCTCCTTGACCGGGAGGTCCAGGTCGCGGGCCAGCGCCGCGACGTCCTCGTACTCGACGCTGACGTTGACCACCCGCCCGCCGTGCACGGCGACCTTCACGCCCACCCGCCCGCCGAGCACGTCGACCGACGCCGACGCCCGCTCCAGCGCCGCCTTGCCCACGGGCACGATCCGCAGGCCGATGGTCGACGTCGTCGCGAAGACCGCGCCCTGCACCGCCGCCACCACCTCGGGCCGGCAGAGCGCGGACAGCGTGTGGGCCGGGCGGCCCTTCTTCATGACGATCGGCGTCAGCCAGGCGTCCGAGGCCCCGGCGGCGAACAGGGCGTCGAGGACGCCGGGCCACAGCCGCGGGTCCAGGTCGTCGATGTTGCTCTCGATGACGACAGGGCCGACGGCTCCGGCTGCGTCGGATGGCTCGCCCAGCACCAGGCGGAGCAGGTTCGGGAGCTGCTCGGGATCGCGGCTGCCCGCGCCGGTGCCCACCCGCTCGACCCGCATCGGCGGCAGCGCCCCCCACTCGTCGACGCGGGCCGCGAGCAGCGCCGCCCCCGTGGGCGTGCACATCTCCATCGCGACCGGGCCGGCCACGACCGGGATCCCCTGCAGCAGTTCCAGCACGGCGGGTCCGGGGATCGGGACGACGCCGTGCGCGCCGCGGACCGAGCCGCTGCCCAGGGTCACCGGTGAGGCGTGCAGCCGCTCCAGCCCGAGGTGCTCGAACGCGGCGACGACACCGACGACGTCGGCCAGCGCGTCGAGGGCGCCCACCTCGTGGAAGTGCACGGTCTCCGGCGCCACCCGGTGCACCCGGCCCTCGGCGACCGCGAGCCGCTCGAACACGGCCAGCGCGCCCTCGCGCACGGGCGTGGGCAGGTCGGCGTCGAGCAGCAGCCCGCGGACGTCGGCCCAGGTGCGGTGCTCCGTCGACTCGGGGGCGTGCACGTGCACGCGGATGGCGCCCAGCCCGTGGCGGGACGTCTGCTCCGTGACCAGCCGGACCTGCTCCACCGGCAGGGCGGCCACGGCGGCGGCGGGCACGTCGAGCGGCACCCCGGCGTCCACGAGCGCACCCAGCAGCATGTCCCCGGACGCGCCCGCGGAGAGGTCCAACCACCCGATCACGGGTTGATCATGCCTTCCCGGCGAGATCGCCGATCTCGCGCGGTTCGACCCCCCAAAGCGTGCGAGATCGCCGATCTCGCCGGGGTTGGTCAGGCGCGGTGAGCGCGGCGGGCCACGCGGGCGGCGAACACGCCGGCCGAGTAGCCGTTGTCGATGTTGCTCACGACGACGCCCGGTGCGGCCGCGTTGAGCATCGTCATCAGCGCGCCGAGGCCGCCGAACGCTCCGGGCTGCCCGGTCGACGTCGGGACGGCGACCACGGGGACGTCGGTCATCGCGCCGATCGTCGTGGCGAGCGAGGCGTCCAGGCCCGCGACCACGACCAGGCAGTCGACGCCGTCGAACAGCGACCCGTCGGCCAGCAGCGACCGGACCCGGCTGCCGGCGACGTCCTCGACCCGCACGACCTCGGTGCCCGTCACCCGGGCGACGAAGGCGGCCTCGGCCGCGACCGGGACGTCGGCGCCGCCGGCGCACAGCACCCGCACCCGGCCGACCGGCTCGGGAACCGGGCCGACGGCGGCGGCCAGGGCGGCGGCGTCCATGGTCGTGTAGGCGTCGTGCTCGGCGGCCAGCGCGACGAGGGTGTCGGCGGTCGCGCGCAGCACGAGGGCGGGGCGGTCGGGGTGCTCGCGGCGGGCCTCGCGCACCAGCGCCAGCACCTGCTCGGTGCTGCGACCCGTGGCCCAGATGACCTCGGGCTCGGCCGCGACGACGGGTGCCACCGCCGACGGCGACTGGGACGGCAGCGGGCCCAGGAGCGGGTCGGCGTCGCCGGTCGCCAGCGGCGGGTCGGGGGAGAGCAGGAGCGGAGCGAACCCGCCGGCCTCGTCGGGCGAGGGGGAGTCGTCCAGCGGGGAAGGCTGCACGGCGACGACCGTAGCCGCCGGCTCGGCGTCGGCCGGGGAGTCGGGGTCGGCCGTGTCGGGGGGCGGGCCGAACAGCGCGTCCAGCGGGCTGCCGGCGGCCCGCTGGGTCACCCCGGAGAGGCGGACGACGCGGTCGCGGCCGCTGCGCTTGGCGTCGTAGAGCACACCGTCGGCGGCGGCGAAGAGGGTGCGCCGGTCGTCGCCGCGGGCGGCCGACGCGATGCCGACGGAGATCGTCACCGGGACGTCGAGGCCCAGGGCGTCCCAGGCGTAGGTGGCCACCTTGCGGCGGGTCCGCTCGAGCGCCCGCTCGGCCTGCTCGGCGGTCGTGTCGGGCAGCAGGATCACGAACTCGTCGCCGGCCCAGCGGCACACCTCGTCGGTGTCGCGGACGCCGTCGACGAGCAGGTCGGCCACCGCGCGGAGGACGGCGTCGCCGCCGGGGTGCCCGATCGCGTCGTTGATCGACTTGAACCGGTCCACGTCGACGACGGCCAGCGCGGGCGCGGCCCCGGTCGACAGCAGCCCGTCGAGCCGGGCCTCGGCGTAGCGCCGGTTGGGCAGGTGGGTGAGCGGGTCCTCATAGGCCTGCCGGCGCAGCTGCCCGGCGGCCCGTTCGGTCTCCAGCAGGCTCTTGCGGCGGCCGAACAGCTCCACCCAGCGGGTGCGCCGCTCGTCGACCCGGTCCAGCTCGTCGGACAGGTAGGCCTGCAGGTAGGGCAGCGCCCGGCCGGCGTCGTCGAGCTCGGCGTGCAGCGTGCACAGCTCGCGCAGCGCCGCGCGGCGCAGCCGGGGCAGCCCGTGCTCGGTGGACAGGGTGAGCGCCGAGACCAGGTGCTCGTCGGCGGTGCGGACGTCGCCCTGCCGGCGCAGCGCCCGGCCCAGCGCCAGCTGGGCGGAGGCGAGCTGCGCCCGGTCGGCGGTGGCCGAGGTGATGCGGACGGCGGCACGCAGCTGCCCGGTCGCCGCCACGTGCTCGCCGAGACCGACCAGGCCCCAGCCGTGCACGACCTGGGCCGCGACGATGCCGGGAGCATCCGGTGGCAGCAGCTCGAGCGCCTGCTCGGCCAGCCGGCGGGCCTCGGCGAAGTGCGGGACGGCCGACTCGGGCACGCCGTCGTCGAGAAGGCCCTCGCCGAGCTCGGCGCACAGCTCGCCGAGGCGGGTGGCGCTGGCGGCGACCAGGACGGCGGGGTCGCCGTCCTCGGGGCCCAGGGTGGCGGGGTCCTGCGCGGCGGCGGTGGCGGCCTCGTGGGCCCGGCGCTGGTAGTCCAGCGCCAGGGGCATCAGCTCGAGGTCGGCGAGCACGCCGGCGAGGGTGTCGAGGGTGTCGACCAGCAGGGCCGACGGCGGCAGCACCGGGTCGAGCAGGCTGGCCGCCTCGACCGCCTCGTCCATGGCGGCGTCGATGCGCCGGGAGAGCAACTCGATGCGGGCGTGCCGGGCCAGGCCGGCGGCGCGCTGCAGGTCGTCGTCGGCGGCGTCGAACGCGGCCTTCGCCGAACGGACCAGCGCGATCGCCAGGGCGGCGTGCGAGGCGGACTCGGCGCGCGGGTCGTCGTCGTCCTCGCCGTCCCCGTCGATCAGCTTCTCGACGCCGGCGTGCAGGTCGAGGGCCGGCTGGTCGGGGTCGTCGGAGGCGACCGGCTCGCCGACCAGGGTGAACCCGGCCACGCGCAGCCGGCGGACGAGCAGCTCGGCGCGCAGCGTGTCGGCCCAGGCGCGGCCGAGGGAGACCGGGGCGTCCTCGACCGCGTCGTCGGCGGTGACGGCCGCGACGTAGGGCGAGGGGTCCCGCTCGACACCGGCGAGCAGTTCCTCGGCATCGTCGAGCTGCCAGTTCGCCAGGGCAGCGGTCACCCGGTGGTGCAGGGCTCCCGGTGGCACGAGCGCACTGTGCACGTCGTCCCCGCTGCTGTCGAGCATGTGTTCGGAGGCGCGCCGTCCCCCGTCCGTCGTGTCCCACGTGCCCCACGCGGACGACGGGCTCACGTCGCCACCCCGGTATCCCCGCCAGTTCCGTCATCTGCGGTATCGGCGGGCTGGGCGCCCCCCGGCGCGCGCACGCGGTTGCGGCCGCCGCGCTTGGCGGAGAACAGGTTCAGATCGGCCGAGTCGAACAGCGCGCGCCACCCGACGGGTGCGGGTTCCTCCGCACCGGCGGCGGGTGCGGTGGCCACGCCGATGCTGACCGTGACCGGTTCGTCGAGCGGCAGGTCGGACCAGTCGGCCCCCGCGACGGCCGAGCGGAGCCGCTCCATGACGACGACGGCCTGCGCCTCGGTCGCCGTCGGCAGCACCACCAGGAACTCGTCACCGGCCCACCGGTAGACCTCGTCCCCGGTGCGGCTGTGCTCGCGCAGCAGGTCGGCGACCCGCCGCAGGACGGCGTCGCCCTCGGTGTGCGAGGCGGCGTCGTTGACCGACTTGAACCGGTCGACGTCGACGACGGCCAGCGACACCGGCTCCTCGCCGAGCCGCAGCGCCCCGAGCCGGCGCTCGGCGCTGCGCCGGTTGCCGAGCCCGGTGAGCGGGTCCTCGAGGGCGTGCCGGCGCAGCAGTGCCGCCTGCCGCTCGGCCTCGCGCAGCCGGCTGCGGCGGACGAACATCTCGGCCCACAGCTCGCGGCTGCGGGCGTGCGCGCGGCCGGCGTCGGCCCGGTAGGCCTCCAGCCAGTGCAGCGCCTCGGCCGGGCGGCCGAGGTCGGCGGTGTTGCGGCCCAGCTCCAGCAGGCACTGGCGGTAGCGGCGGCGGTCGCCGGCCGCGACGAACGCCCCGGCGGCGTCGACCAGCAGGCCGATCGACTCCTCGCCGGCGATCGGGTCGCCGTCGCGCTCGGCGATGCGGGCGAGCAACCGGGCGAGCACCAGGTCGGTGTAGGCGCGCAGCCACACCCCGCCGGTGCCCTGCACGTGGCGGCGGACCCGGCGCAACGGCCCGAGGGCGTCGTCGAGGTCACCCGAGCAGACCAGCGCCCACGCCTGGACGACGTCGAGCAGGTCCTCGTCGGCCGGGTCGGGCTCCCAGTCGATGTCGCGGGCGGCCGTGGCCGAGGCGATGCTCTCCACGGCCAGCTCCTTGGCGCGGACGGCGTCGCCCCGGCGGAGCACGGTCTGGGCGAGCTCGACGTGCTGCTGGGCCGACAGCAGGCGCATCCGCCAGAGGTGCTCGGGCTCGCGGAGAGCCGCGGCCACGTGCTGGCCGCGGGTGGCGTGGGCGATCGCCAGCTCCTCGAGGTCCAGCGTGGAGAGCGTCATCGACAGCCAGCGGTGCGCCTCGTGCAGCGCGCGGGACGGGCCGCCGGCCGCGGGGGCGTCGGTGAGCAGGCTGGCGTCGACGGCGAGCAGCATCGCCCCGTCGACGTGGTCGGCGGTGACCTCGACGTGGGCGAGGTAGGCCATCGCGAGCGCGGTGTCGGCCGACGGCGGGCACTTGTCGAGCGCCTCGCGGGCGGCGGCGACCTCGGCGACGACGGCGTCCGGGTCCTCGTCGAACAGGCCGCGCCGGGCGGCCACGGCATGCCGCCACACGACCCAGTGCGGGTCGATGCCCTCGCTCCCGGCGAAGGCGGCGCCCGCCTCGTCGAGCAGGCCGGCCAGCGCGGCGGCGTCGTCGCGGTGGGCGACGGCGAGCAGGCGCCACAGCACGGTCTGCAGTTCCTCGGTGGTGGTGTCGGGCGCGCGTCGAGCCGGGCGGGGGGTCACGCATCCCTCCATCCACGCCGTCGAGCGGCCCGCACGGGCCCGGGATCTGCCGGTACAGCGAGGCAGCTTCCCCCGGGTGCGGCGTCTCCGCCCACCCGCCCGCACTACCCTCGTCGGATGCCCGGGACGCCTCTCAGCTCGCCTCCGACGCGGTTCGCCTATCTCGGGCCCGAGGGTACCTTCGCCGAAGCGGCGCTCAGCACCGTCGTTGCCCCCTCGGAGGGAGCCCGGTACCCCCAGCCGAGTGTCGCGGCCGCGCTGGCCGCCGTCCGATCGGGCGACGCCGACGCCGCGCTGGTCCCGCTGGAGAACTCCGTCGAGGGTTCGGTGCCCGCGACGATGGACGGTCTGGCCGACGGCGCACTGCTGGTCATCGGCCGCGAGGTGTTCCTCCCCGTGACGATGGCGCTGGTGTCGCGGCCCGGCGTCGCGCTGTCCGACGTCCGCTCGCTTGCCAGCCATCCGCACGCCCTCGCGCAGTCCGCGCGGTGGCTCTCGGCGAACCTGCCCGGCGTCTCGCCCCTGCCCGCCACCTCGACGGCCGCCGCCGCGGCCGCCGTCGCCGCGGGGGAGTTCGACGCCGCCGTCTGCGCGCCGATCGCTGCGCAGCGGTACGGGCTGGCGACGCTGGTCGACGACATCGCCGACCACGCGGGCGCGGTCACCCGGTTCGTGCTGGTGGCGCCGCCGGGCGAGCTGCCCCCGCCGACCGGCAACGACAAGACGTCGCTGGTCGCCGTCGTCGGTGACCGCACCGGCGCCCTGCTGGAGCTGCTCGGCGAGTTCGCCGTCCGCGGCATCTCGCTGACCCGGATCGAGTCGCGGCCCACCCGGGAGCGGCTGGGCGTCTACTCGTTCTCCCTCGACTGCGAGGGCCACATCGCCGACGCCCGCGTGGGCGAGGCGCTGGCCGCGCTGCACCGGGTCTGCGACGACGTCCGGTTCCTCGGCTCCTACCCGCGCGCCGACGGCCGGGAGAACAAGCCGGTGCCGGCGACCGCGGGCGACCCGGCGTTCGCCGAGGCGGCGCAGTGGCTCGGCGCGATCCGGGGCACGACCCCGAGTTGATCATCGGGGCCGGGCACGCGACACGGTGCGACACGCAGGAGGGGCGTGCACGGAGCCGATGATCAACCCGCAGCGGCGGGTTCCAGCTCCCGCTCCGGCTCGGGTGCCGTCCGGCGCGCCAGCGTGCTCGGCCACCAGACCCGGTCACCGATCAGCGCCACGGCGGCGGGCACCACGAGCGTGCGGACGACGAAGGTGTCGAGGAGGACGCCGAACCCGACCAGGAACCCGAGCTGGGTGAGGATCACCAGCGGCAGCACGGTGAGCGCCCCGAACGTGGCCGCGAGCACCAGGCCCGCGCTGGTGATCACGCCGCCGGTCACCGCCAGCGCGCGCATGACGCCGTCCCGGGCGCCGTGCGCGATCGATTCCTCGCGCGCGCGGGTCATCAGGAAGATGTTGTAGTCGATCCCGAGCGCCACGAGGAACACGAACCCGATCAGCAGGACGCCGGGGTCGCTGCCCGGGAAGTCGAAGAGCCCGTCGAAGACCAGCGCGGCCACGCCGACGGTCGCCGCCGTCGACAGTGCCACGGTGGCCACCAGCAGCACCGGGGCGAGCAACGACCGCAGCAGGACGGCCAGCACCGCGGTGATGACCGCCAGCACGAGCGGCACGATCACCCGGAGGTCGCGGCCGGAGGTCTCCTGGGTGTCGAGGTCGCTGGCCGTCGAGCCGCCGACGAGGGCGGCGGGGTCGACGTCGCGCGTCGCGGTGCGCAGCTCGGCCACGGTCGCCTGCGCGGCCTCGCTGTCGGGGGCGTCGGAGAGGGTTGCGTCGAGGCGCACCAGCCCGTCGACGACGACCGGCTCCGCGGGTGCGCCGGTGGGTGGCCCGGCCGCCTCGCCGCTGAACGGCACCACCTGGGTGACGCCGTCGACGCCGGCTGCCGCCTCGGCGACGTCCTGCCAGGCGTCCTCGGGCACGATGACGTAGGCGGGCGCCGCCTCGCCGGCGTCGAAGTGCCGCTCCAACGCCTCCTGCCCGGTGGCTGCCGGCGAGCCGCCCCGGACCGCGTCGGACAGGGCGATGCCGTCGGCGTCGAACGAGGGCGCGAAGGCCGCCAGCGCGAACAGGCCGACCAGGCTCCAGACGAGCACGCGCGCCGGCCGCCGTCCCACCGTCGCGGCGACTCGGTCCCAGCCGCGGCCGGTGGCGTGCTCGCTGCCGTACTTCGGGCGGAACGGCCAGAAGGCGGCCCGGCCGAGCAGGACGAGCGTTGCGGGGAGGAAGGTGAGCGCCGCCAGCATGGCCAGGGCGATGCTCACCGCGGAGATGGGGCCCAGGCCGCGGTTGGAGCCGAGGTCGGAGAAGAGCAGGCAGAGCACGCCGAGGATCACCGTCGCCCCGGAGGCGACGATCGGCTCCCACGACTGCCGGAGTGCCCGACGCATCGCCGTGTACTTCGACTGCTCGATGCGCAGTTCCTCGCGGTAGCGGGCGACGAGCAGCAGCCCGTAGTCGGTGGCCGCGCCGACGACGAGGATCGAGGCGATGCCCTGGCTCTGCCCGTTGACCGCGATCACGCCCTGCTCGGCCAGCAGGTACGCGACGGCGGTGGAGGCGGAGAGGGCGAGGCCGGCGGTGCCGATGACCAGCAGCGGCAGCAACGGGCTGCGGTAGACGACCAGCAGGATCAGCAGCACGACCCCGAAGGCCGCGAGCAGCAGCAGGCCGTCGATGCCGGAGAAGCCGCTGGCGAAGTCGGAGAACGTGGCGCCGGGCCCGGTGACGTGGAACGTCGTCCCGTCGACGGCGTCGAGCCCGCGCAGCTCGGCGATCAGGTCCGGCAGCCGGTCGCCGAGGTCGGGGTTGATCGGCAGGAAGGCCTGCGCCGCGACGCCGTCCTCGCTCGAGATCGGCGGGGAGGCCTGACCCTCGAGGGCGTCGGCGTCCTCGACGACCGAGACCGCCTCGTCGACCCGCTGGCCGATGTCGGCGAGCTGCTGCGGGTCGAGGGTGCCCTCGTCACTTTCTCCGGAGCCCTCCCAGAGCAGGATGACCGGGAGAGCCCGGCTGGTGCGGAAGCCCTCCAGTAGCTCGGTGACGCGGGTGGACTCGGCGCTGTCGGGCAGGAAAGCGGCGGAGTCGTTCTCCTGCACCGTGGACAGCTGGCCGCCGAGCGCCCCGAGGGGGCCGGCGAGGCCGAGCCAGGCCAGCGCGATGATGGCCGGGACGAGCCAGCGGGCGATGCTGCGGCGAGGCATGATTTCCCTTGGTGGTCGAAAATCTCGATCGTCGAGAGAATAGCGGGCGCGGGCCCTGGGCGCACGGACGGAGGTGGCGGTGGACGGGGATGTCGCGCGTCAGGAGCTCGCTCTCCTCCTTCGCCGGCTGACCGTCGAATTGGATGCAGTCGGGCAGCGATTCGCGCTCGAGCACGGCCTCAACCGGACCGACGTCCGCGCGCTCGTCGCGATCATGGACGCCGCGCGGCGCGGTGAGGCCCTGACGGCCGGCCGGCTGGGCGAGGCCGTGGAACTGCGCTCGGCCTCGGTGACGGCGCTCGTGGACCGGCTCGAGAAGGTCGGGCACGTGCGGCGGGTCCCGGATCCCGACGACCGCCGGCGCGTCTCGCTCGAGATGTCGGATGCGGCGATGGCGGCCGGGGCGGAGCACTTCGGCGGGCTGCAGCGCGACCTCACCGCCGCGATGTCGTCCTACTCGGACGAGGAGCTGGCCGTCGTCCGGCGGTTCCTGGAGGACATGACCGCCGTGATCGTGCAGCACGCCCGATCGGACCCGTGATCCGGGCGCGGCGGGCGACGCGGAGCGCGCGGCCCCGGATCACCGACGGGTGAGGACCGTGGTGCGGGGCGTCCCCGGGTGCCACGCTGCTCGGCATGGATCCACGGCTGATGGAGCAGCGCCGGCTGGCCAAGCGCCGGTCGGGGCGCATCTGGGCAGGTATCGCGGGGGTGCTGTGGCTGGGCGTCGTGCTGGCCGTCGTCCTCGCGCAGGACCCGGGCGTCAACTTCGGCGCGGGGTTGCTGGCGATGGCGGCCATCCCCGCGAGCATCGTCGCCCTCGCCGAGTTCTCGGAGTCCCGCTACGCGGATCTGAACCGGTACCGGCAGGGCCCGCCGCCCGTCTCCTGACCCCGGCGGCCCCGGTCAGCGGGCCTGCTGCTCAGAGATAGAGGCCGGTCGATTCCTCGATGCGCTCCGCGGCGACGGCGTGCACGTCGCGCTCGCGCAGGATGATCAGGTCCTCGCCGTGCACCTCGACCTCGTGCTGGTCCTCGGGGGAGAAGAGAACCTGGTCGCCGACCTTCACCTGCCGGCAGCTCGCCCCGACCCCGCGGGCCTCGCCCCACACCAGTCGCTTGGCGACCTGCGCCGTCGCGGGGATCAGGATGCCGCCGGTCGAGCGGCGGTCGCCGTCCTCCTTGCGCAGCGCCACCAGGATCCGGTCGTGCAGCATCTTGATGGGTAGCCCGCTGGTGCGGGACGGCTCCGCGGCGATGTTCTCCGGCACGATGATCAAGTTACCCGTGGCCTAGGCCCAGCCGAGCTCGTGCAGGCGGTCGTCGTCGATGCCGAAGTGGTGGGCGATCTCGTGGACGACGGTGATCGTGACCTCGTCCACCACGTCCTCCTCGGTCTCGCAGATGTCGCAGATCGCCTCGCGGTAGATCATGATCCGGTCCGGCAGCGCACCGCCGTAGTGCCAGCCGCGCTCGGTCAGGGCGTAGCCCTCGTAGAGCCCGAGCAGGTCCGGCTCCTCGGGATTGCGGTCCTCCACCAGGACGACGACGTTGTCGAGCAGCTCCATCAGCTCGCTCGGCACCTCGTCGAGGGCGTCGGCGACCAGCTCCTCGAACCGCTCGGGCGGCAGCGCTTTCACCGGCCGGCCTTCACCAGCTGGTCGGCTGCGGCCGGCCCTCCTCGTAGCCCGCCGCGCTCTGCACCCCCAGCACCGCGCGGTCGTGCAGCTCGTCGACCGTGCGCGCCCCGGCGTAGGTGCACGCCGAGCGGACGCCGGCGACGATGCCGTCGATCAGGTCCTCCACGCCCGGCCGGACCGGGTCCAGGTACATCCGCGAGGAGGAGATGCCCTCCTCGAACAGCCCGGCGCGGGCCCGCTCGAAGTTCGACTGCGTCGACGTCCGCGCCTTGACCGCGCGCGCCGAGGCCATGCCGAACGACTCCTTGTAGAGCCGGCCCTGGCCGTCGTCGTGGATGTCGCCCGCCGACTCGTAGGTGCCCGCGAACCAGGAGCCGACCATCACGTTCGCCGCACCCGCGGCCAGCGCCAGCGCGATGTCGCGGGGGTGGCGCACCCCGCCGTCGGCCCACACGTGCTTGCCGAAGGCGCGGGCCTCGTCCGCGCACTCCTCGACCGCGGAGAACTGCGGGCGCCCGACGCCGGTCATCATGCGGGTGGTGCACATGGCGCCCGGGCCGACGCCGACCTTGACGACGTCGGCACCGGCCTCGATCAGCTCGCGGGTGCCCGCGGCGGTGACCACGTTGCCGGCGACGACCGGGATCTCGTGCCGGCCCGAGCCGACGACCGAGCGGACGGCCTGCAGCGCCTCGATCGCCTTCTCCTGGTGCCCGTGTGCGGTGTCGACGACCAGCACGTCGACGCCGTGCTCGAGCAGGGCCGCGGTCTTGCCCGCGACGTCGCCGTTGATGCCGACCGCGGCCGACGTGAGCAGCTCGCCCCGCGCGTTCATGGCCGGCTGGTAGAGCGCGGAGCGCAGCGCGCCCTTGCGCGTGATGACGCCAACCAACCGGTCACCCTCGACGACGGGCGCGGCGCTCACGCGGGCCTCGGTGAGGACGTCGAAGATCTTGGGCAGGTCGGTACCGGCCGGGACGGTCAGCGGGTCGGGGGCCATCACCTGCGACAGCTGGGTGAAGCGGTCGACGTCCTGGCACGCGCCGTCGGTGACGACGCCGATCGGTGCGCCGTCCTCGACCACGATCACGATCCCGTGCGCCCGCTTGGTCAGCAGGGCCAGCGCCTCGCCCACGGTCGAGGTCGGCAGGAGCGTGATCGGGGTGTCGTAGACGGGGTGCCGCGCCTTGATCCACCGGACGACCTCGCCGACGACGTCGGTCGGGATGTCCTGCGGCAGGACGGCGAGGCCGCCCCGGCGGGCCACCGTCTCGGCCATGCGCCGGCCGGAGATCGCCGTCATGTTCGCGACGACGATGGGAATGGTCGTGCCGACGGCGTCCGGCGTGGTCAGGTCGACCTCGAGCCGGGATCCCACCGACGAGCGGTTGGGGACCATGAACACGTCGGAGTACGTGAGGTCGTGGGCCGGGCGTGCGTCACCGAGGAAGCGCATGGGTCCAGTGTCCCGCACCGACGGTGCAGGCCGTCAGAACGGCACCGGGTGCGCGAGCAGGCCGGCGCCCGGCGCGCGGCCCGAGACGGTCCGGCAGAACTCGACGGCGTCGAGCGCCATTTCCTCGCCCCCGACGCCGGCGGACCACGTGCCGCCCGCCGGCCCGGTGAGGGTCAGGCGGTGCGGCTGCCGGTGCGCCCGCGCCCACTCGCCGACCACGTCGGCGACGATCCGGCCGTCGTGCGCCGCGGTCAGCGCGAGTGCGCGCCCGGTGGCGCGGGCGATGTCGATCCGGTGCATCCAGGCGTCCCGGGTGTAGATCCGGTCCGTGAGGTAGCCGAGCGGGCGCGTGCCGAGGGGCGGTCCGAAGGGGATCGGCAGGGCGCGCAGCAGGCCGGGGAGCCGGCGGCGGGCGCGCACGCCGCGCGTTCCGGCGTCGACCAGGTCGAGGCGCAGCTGCTCGGGCGTCGCGTCGGCGCGCTCGCGCACCTGGACGGCGTTCATCCCGTCGACGTCCGCTTCGCCGGGGCGCAGTGCGCGGCCGAGCTTCTGCTGGCGGCGGAGCTCGCGGACGCTCGCGGTGCTTTCCGCCGCACCCACGAGGTGGGCCACCACCTCGCGGACGTCCCACTCGGAGCAGTCGGTGGGCCGCGCCCAGTCGGCGGCGTCGAGCTCGGCCAGGAGCGCCCCGAGCCGGCGGTACTCCTCCTCGGCGGCGGCCATCCAGTCGCGGTGGCGCATCGACCGATCCTCCTGCGCGCCGGCCGGTGCGGTGCGGGTGCTCATCATCGTCTCCCGGATGTCGACTTTCCTAACGGCGTTAGGAGAATGCTCCCGGGACAGATCGAACGTCAAGAGGTATTCCTAATGACGTTAGGATGCGGGGCGTGACCGATCGCCGCGCCGCCCGGTACGCCGCCACCCGGGCCGAGATCCTCGCCGCCGCCTGGCGGCTGGCCCGCGAGCGCGGGCTGGGCGGCTGGGCGCTGCGCGACGTCGCCGAGGCCGTGGGCATGCGCACGCCCTCGCTCTACGTCTACGTCGCCGGCAAGAACGATCTCTACGACGCGATGTTCGCCGACGGCAATGCCGAACTGCTCCGCAGGGTCGAGGCCGCGGAGGCCGACGTGGCGGCCCGGGAGCTGCCTGCCGCTGAGGTCCTCCGGGTCGCCGCCCGGCTGTACGTGGACTTCTGCGTCGAGGACCCGGCCCGCTACGAGTTGCTGTTCCTGCGGACGATCCCCGGGTTCGAGCCGTCGGAGCCCTCGTACGCCCTCGCCCGCGAGGTGCTGGACCGGATGGTGCCCGTCCTGGCTGCTGCGGGGGCGGGCGCACCGGAGCAGGTCGACCTGTGGACGGCGCTGGTCGGTGGCCTGGCGGCACAGCAGGTGAGCAACGACCCCGGTGGCGACCGCTGGCGCCGCCTGGTCGACCGCGCCGTCGACATGTTCGCGGCGGCGGAACTGCCGCCCAGGGGCTGATCGGACCGCCGCACCGGCTTTCCCGCGCCGGATCCCGCCGCGCAGGCTTGTCCTGCGGATGCTTGTGCTCTGCCCTCCGTGGTGGGCAGAGCACAAGCATGCAAAGAAACCTTTGCATGCAACGCTAGTGCTCTGCCCCGCTGGGTGGGCAGAGCACTAGGTTCCGAGGTGGCAGGGTCGGCTCGCCGGGCGCGCCCGGAGCCGCCGGGTGCCTCCGTACGATCGGGACGTGATCGACCTCCGACTCGTGCGCGAGCACCCCGACGTCGTCCGAGCCAGCCAGCGCGCGCGGGGGCACGACGAGTCGCTGGTCGACGCGCTGCTGGCCGCCGACGCGGAGCGCCGCGAGGTCGTCACCCGAGCCGACCACCTGCGGGCCGAGCAGAAGACCGTCTCGCAGTCGGTCAAGAAGGCCGGCCCCGAGGAGCGTCCCGCCGTCCTGGAGCGGGCGAAGGCGCTGTCCGCGGAGGTCAAGGACGCCGAGGAGGCGCAGCGGGCCGCCGATGCCGCGCTGCGCGCGGCGCACCTGAAGATCCCCAACGTCGTCGCCCCCGAGGTCCCGCCCGGCGGTGAGGACGACGCGGTGACGCTGCGCACGGTCGGCACCGTGCCGGCGTACGACTTCGCCGTCCGCGACCACATCGAGATCGGCGAGGCGCTCGGCGCCATTGACATGGAGCGCGGCGCGAAGGTCTCCGGCGCCCGCTTCTACTTCCTCACCGGCCCCGGCGCGCTGCTCGAGTTCGCCCTCGCCCAGCTCGCGATCAGCCGGGCCGTCGCCGCCGGGTTCACCCCCGTCGTCGCCCCCGCGCTGGTCAAACCCGAGGCGATGGAGGGCACCGGCTTCCTCGGCGAGCACGACGAGGAGGTCTACCGCATCGAGCGCGACGACCTGTACCTCGTCGGCACCTCCGAAGTGGCGCTGGCCGGCATGCACGCCAGGGAGGTGCTCGACCTGTCGGCCGGGCCGCGGCGCTACGCGGGCTGGTCGTCCTGCTTCCGCCGCGAGGCCGGGTCCTACGGCAAGGACACCCGCGGCATCATCCGGGTGCACTGGTTCGACAAGGTCGAGATGTTCAGCTTCTGCCGCCCCGAGGAGACCGAGGCCGAGCACCTGCGCCTGCTGCAGTGGGAGGAGGAGTTCCTCCAGGCCCTCGAGCTGCCCTACCGCGTCGTCGACATCGCCGCCGGCGACCTCGGCACCAGCGCCACCCGCAAGTACGACATCGAGGCCTGGTTCCCCAGCCAGGGCACCTACCGCGAGCTGACCAGCACCTCGGACTGCACCACCTTCCAGGCCCGGCGCCTGAACATCCGATACCGCGACGCCGACGGAAAGCCGCAGACCGCGGCCACGCTGAACGGCACGCTCTGCGCCATCGCCCGCACCATCGCCTGCCTGCTCGAGGTGCACCAGCGTTCCGACGGGTCGGTGCACGTCCCGGTCGCCCTGCGGCCGTGGCTCGGCGGCGTCGAGGTGCTCACCCCCGGGATGACGCTGGCCGCGCCCGTCCCGCCGCCAACCGCATGACCGCTCGCCGGCCGAAGGCGCTCAAGGCCTACGGCGTCCTGCCCGATGCAGACCGTGTGATCGAACTCGGCGACCGCGACCCGGGCTCGTGGCGGCCGAAGCTCGTCGCCACCGACCTCGACGGCACCCTGCTCAACGGGGCCGGCGAGGTCAGCCCCCGCACCCGCGAGGCGCTGACGGCCTGCTGGGACGCCGGCATCCCGGTGGTCGGCGTCACCGGGCGTGGCCCGCGGCTGCTCGACAGCGTCCGCGACGCGCTCGACGGCCGCGGCATCGCCGTCCTCGCGCAGGGCGGCTACGTCGTCCACCTGGAGCGCGACGAGGTGCTGCGCACCGTCGGGCTGCCCCGCGACATCGCCTCGGCCGTCATCGAGCGGATCGAGGCCGTCGCCGGCGACCTGATCGTCGCCGTCGAGGACGCCGCCGAACAGGCCGAGGCGTTCACCGCGCTGCGCGTCCAGCACGGCTTCGACTGGCCCTACCCCGAGCCCGCGCACCTGCTGCCGCGCCACGAGGTGCTCCCCGTGGGCGCGGTGCTCAAGGTCTTCCTGCGGTCCTCGCACATCGGGCAGGACGACCTGCTGGCCCTGGCGCGCACCGTCGTCGACCGGGCCGAGGCCGAGCTCACCCACGCCGGCCTGGGGTTCATCGAGGTCCTGCCGCCGGGGGTCACCAAGGCGACCGGCCTGGCCGTGGCCCTCCGGCACCACGACGTGCACCCCGGTGAGGTGCTCGTGTTCGGCGACATGCCCAACGACCTGCCGATGATCGAGTGGGTGCGCGCCGAGGGCGGCCGCGCCGTCGCCGTCGCCAACGCGCACCCGTCGGTGCGGGCGGCCACGCCCGAGGTGACCAGCGGCCACGAGGCCGACGGCGTCGCGCAGTACCTGGAGCGGGTGCTCGGTGTCTGACTGGCGACCGAAGCTCATCGCGAGCGACATGGACGGCACGCTGCTGCACTGGGACGAGACGGTCAGCGCGGCGACCGTGGCCGAGCTCGAGCGCTGGCGGGCCGCCGACGTCCCGTTCGTGCTGGCCACCGGCCGCCCGCCGCGCTGGATGCGCGGCATCCGCGAGGTGCTCGGCTGGGGCACGGCGGTCTGCTGCAACGGCGCCGTCCTGCTCGACCTCGAGCGCTTCGAGGTGCTCGACGAGGACCTGCTCTCCCCGGAGATCCTGCGCGGGGTCACCGCCGAGCTGCGCGCGCAGCAGCCCGAGACGTGGTTCGCCGTCGAGTACGGCCTGGAGTTCCGCCACGAGCCGGTCTACCGGCCGCGCTGGGACGTCGACGCCCCCGGTGTCGAGGTCGCGACCCTCGAGGAGATGGTGCAGGCGCCGGTCGCCAAGCTGCTGGCCCGCCACGAACGGCTCGACCGCGACGAGTTCGTCGCCGTCGTCGGGGCGGTCGTCGGCGACCGGGCGACGGTGACCCACTCCTCGTCCGACGCGCTCGCCGAGATCTCGGCCGCGGGGGTCACGAAGGCCAGCGGGCTGGCCAAGATCGCCGCCCGGCACGGGGTGGGGCCGGAGGACGTCGTCGTCTTCGGGGACATGCCCAACGACATCGCCGCGTTCGAGTGGGTGCGCGACGGCGGCGGCCGCGCCGTCGCGATGGCGCACGCCCATCCCGACCTGCTGGCCGTGGCCACCGACGTCACCGGCACCAACGACGACGACGGCGTCGCCGACTTCCTGCGGAGCCTCTGACTACAGGTACTGACCCCCGCCGGGCCGCTGGTCGCCGGGCGCGGGGGCGTGCCCGCCGGGCAGGGCCTTGCGGCGCATCTCCTCGAGCTGGGCGCGCGCGGCCATCTGCTGGGCGAACAGCGCGGTCTGGATGCCGTGGAAGACGCCCTCCAGCCAGCCGACCAGCTGGGCCTGGGCGATCCGGAGCTCGGCGTCGGACGGGGTCTCGCCCTCGTTGAACGGCAGCGTGATCCGCTCCAGCTCCTCGCGCAGCTCGGGGGCCAGGCCCTGCTCCAGCTCCCGGATGGACGCGGCGTGCACGTCGCGCAGCCGGTTGCGGCTGGCCTCGTCGAGGGGCGCGGCCCGCACCTCCTCGAGGAGCTGCTTGATCATGGTGCCGATCCGCATGACCTTGGCGGGCTGCTCGACCATCTCGTTGACCTCGAGGGTGGCGTCGGAGTCGTCGTCCTGGGCCGGCAGCGGCATCGCTCCGACCGGCCGGCCGTCGGGCCCCACGACGACGACCTGCTGTGGACGCTCGCTGCCGTTCCCGGGTGCAGTCATGCCCCCATCCTGCCCCGTCGGTGTGACGGGTGGACGCCAGGGAGGAAGGGCGGGGGAAGGCGCTGGACAACTAGGGTGATCGGGCATGGGGGAGGGGCTCGACGTCGCTCGGGTCCGCGGCCTGTTCCCCGCCCTCGCCGACGGATTCGTGCACGCCGACGGGCCGGCCGGGTCGCTCGTGCCGGAGTCGGTCGCCCACGCCGTCGGGGCCGCGATGCGCATGCCGGTCGCCGAGCGCGGTGGCGTCTTCCCCGCCTCGGGGCGCAGCGAGGCCCTGGTCTCGGGAGCGCGGGCGGCGGTCGCCGACCTGGTCGGCGGGGTGCCGGCCGGCGTCGTCCTCGGGCCGAACATGACCTCCCTGACCTGGACGTTCGCCCGCGCCCTCGCCCGCACGTGGCGCCCCGGCGACGACATCGTGCTCAGCCGGCTCGACCACGACGCCAACATCCGCCCCTGGGCGCAGCTCGCCGAGGCGCACGGGGTGCTCGTGCGCTGGGCCGAGGTGGACATCGAGACCGGGGAGCTCCCCGCGTGGCAGTACGACGAGCTGCTGACCCGCCGCACCCGCCTGGTGGCGCTGACCGCGGCGAGCAACGCCATCGGCACGTGCCCCGACGTCGCGGCGATCAGCGCCCGCGCCCACGACGCCGGTGCGCTGACCTACGTCGACGCCGTCCAGGCCGCCCCGCACCTGTTCCTCGACCAGGCGCGGCTCGGCGCGGACTTCCTGGCGGTCTCGGCCTACAAGTGGTGCGGGCCGCACGTGGGCGCGGTCTCGGCGCACCCCCAGCTGCTGGCCCAGCTCACCCCGGACAAGCTCGTGCCCGCCCCCGACCGGGTGCCCGACCGCTTCGAGTCCGGCTCCCACGCCGTCGAGCTGCTGGCCGGTGTGCCCGCCGCCGTCGACCATCTGGCGGGGCTCTGCGGCGGCGACGAGGGCACCCGGCGCGCACGGTTGCACCGGTCGATGGACGCGGTGGCCCGCTACGAGCGGGAGCTGTTCGGCCAGCTCACCGGGGGGCTGCACTCGATGGCGCACGTGCAGGTGCTCGGCTCGCCGATCCGCTCGACCCCCACGGTCTCGTTCACGGTGCCCCGGATGCGGCCCCGCCAGGTGGCGGCGGAGCTGGCGCGCCACGGCGTCTGCGCCTGGGACGGCGACCACTACGCGCGGGAGCTGTTCGACGCGATCGGCGTCAACGACGACGGCGGGGCGGTGCGGCTGGGCCTGCTGCACTACAACACCGTCGAGGAGGTCGACCGGCTGCTCGACGCGATCGCCGCCCTGGCCCGCCCCCGCTGAACGGTTCACCGGCCGGCCCCGTGGTGGGGGGTGCCGGACCGATACTGGGCAGTCGAGGAGGCTCGATGAGCGCGCGCGGGGACGCAGGCTGGGAGGCGAGCCTGCGCGCGCTCTACGACGGGCACGCGCCGGTCCTGCTGGCCTACGCGCTGCGGCTCACCGGCGGCGACCGCGGCCGGGCCGAGGACATCGTCCAGGAGACGCTCCTGCGGGCCTGGCGCAACCTCGACCGGCTGGCGCAGGACACCGGCCCCGTCCGGCCGTGGCTGTTCACCGTGGCCCAGCGGCTGGCCATCGACGCGCACCGCGCCCGCCGGGCCCGGCCGACCGAGGTCGGCGACGCCGCACTGGCCTCGGTGCCGGGGCTGGACGAGCTCGAGCCGACGCTGAACCGCATCGTCGTCACCGATGCCCTGGACTCGCTGTCCCGGGAGCACCGCGCGGTGATCGTGGAGACCTACTACCGGGGGCGCAGCGTCGCGGAGGCGGCGCGCGTGCTCGGCGTGCCGGAGGGCACCGTGAAGTCCCGCTGCTACTACGCGCTGCGGGCGCTGAAGCTGGCCCTGGCCGAGCGGGGGGTGACCACGTGACCTGCCCCGAGGCGGCCCCCGGCCTGGGCGCCTACGTGCTCGGCGCGCTCGACCCGCAGGAGCGGCGGCGCTTCGAGGAGCACCTGGACCGGTGCCCGCTGTGCGCGGCCGAGCTGGCCGAGTTCGCGGCCCTGCCCGGGCTGCTGGACATGCTGGGTCCGGAGGACCTGCAGCCGGTCGCGGTCACGCCGTCGCCCGAGCTGTTCGACCGCGTCGCCGCGGCAGCCCGGCCGCGCCCCGCGCACACCCGGCGGTGGCTGCTGGTCGCCGCGGCGGTGCTGGCCGTGCTCGGCGCCGGGGCCGGCGTCGTCGTGTGGGCCACCGGTTCGGACAGCGAGACCGTCACCGCCACGGCCGGCCCGGTCCGGGCCACCGTCGTCGCGGCCGAGGCCTCCGACGGCAGCTCCCTCGACGTGCGGGTGGCCGGCCTGCAGCCCGGCGAGACCTGCCGCATCGTCGCCGTCGACGAGGACGGCGGCCGGCACCCCGCGGGCGAGTGGCCGGCCTCGGCCGAGGGGGACGGGCAGTGGCGCGGCTGGACCGAGGTCGACCGGGGGGCCCTGCAGGAGGTCGTGCTGATCGGCGACGGCGGCCGCGAACTCGTCCGCCTCGACTTCTAGACCCTGCCGTTCAGTCCTCGGGCAGCAGCAGGACCTTGCCGATGTGCTCGCTGGCCTCCACGACCCGGTGCGCCTCGGCGGCGCGGGACATCGGCAGCCGGCGGTCGACGATCGGCCGGACGACGCCGCGCTCCACGTCGGGCCAGACGTCGTGCAGCACCGCGGCGACGATCTCGGCCTTGCCGCCGTGCCCCGTCGGCGGCCGGGAGCGCAGCGTCGTCGCGTGCACCGACGCCCGCTTGCGCATCAGCTTGCCGAGGTCGATCTCGGCCGTGGTGCCGCCCTGCATGCCGATGCTGACCAGCCGCCCGCCGACGGCCAGGGCGTCGATGTTGCGGGCCAGGTACTTGGCGCCCATGTTGTCGAGGATCACGTCGACGCCGGCGCCGTCGGTGGCCTCCTTCACCCGTTCGACGAAGTCCTCGTCGCGGTAGTTGATCGTGACGTCGGCGCCCAGCTCCCGGCAGACGGCGAGCTTGGCGGCGGTGCCGGCGGTCGTGAACACGCGGGCGCCGGCGCGTGCCGCCAGCTGGATGGCCATCGTGCCGATGCCGCTGGAGCCGCCGTGCACGAGGAACCGGTCGCCGCGGCGCAGCCCGGCGAGCATGAACACGTTCGACCAGACCGTGCAGGTCACCTCGGGCAGGGCCGCGGCGGTGGCCAGCTCGACCCCGGCGGGGCGGGGCAGCAGCTGCCCCGCGGGGACGGCGACCCGCTCGGCGTAGCCGCCGCCGGCCAGCAGCGCGCAGACCTCGTCGCCGTCGGACCAGCCGGTGACGCCCTCGCCGACCTCGCTGATCACCCCGCTGCACTCCAGGCCGAGGATGTCGCTGGCCCCCGGCGGCGGCGGGTAGAAGCCCTGCCGCTGCAGCAGGTCGGCGCGGTTCACCGCGGTCGCCGCGACGTCGACGATCACCTCGCCCGGGCCGCAGACCGGGTCGGGCACCTCCTCCCAGCCGAGCACCTCGGGACCGCCGGGCTCGCTCACCGTGACCGCGCGCATGCCCCGACCCTAGGCACCGTGGCGCTGTTCCCGGGAGCGGGTTCCTGTGCGGATCGCTGACGGAGCGCGGCGGCGCGCCGTCGGGGGAGCGCGCCGCCCGCTCGGCACGGCGTCCGCACCGACGGGTCACCGGCCCGGTGCCACCCTCGAGGGGACCGCCGACCAGCGTCGCGGCACCCGCGGCCCCGGTGGTCGCCTGGAGGTATCCCATGACCGCCGCGCCACAACCCACGTGGACCCCCGCCCCCCGGTGGGGTGCCGGCCGCATCGTCGCCCTCGTGATCGGCGTCCTCCTCCTGCTGCCCGCGCTCGGCCTGCTGCTGGGCGGTGGTGTCCTGCTGTGGGCGGACGGGAGCCAGCGCACCGACGGGTTCGTCTTCTCCGACACCGACGACTTCGCCACGTCCGGGTACGCCCTGGCCAGCGAGCGCATCGACGTGGCCGCCGGCGCCGACTGGGTGCCGTTGTCGGCCGCGCTGGGCACCGCCCGCGCCGAGGTCGCCTCGCGTGACGCCGGCGGCGAGGTCTTCATCGGCATCGCCCCGGTACGCGAGGGGGCGGCCTACCTCGACGGCGTCGAGCACAGCGTCATCGACGACCTCGGTACGACGGCGGTCGACGAGCGGTCGGTGCCCGGGGGCCCGCCGTCCGGACCGCCCGCCGACCAGGACTTCTGGGTCGCCCAGGCCAGTGGGTCGGGCACGCAGCAGCTGGACTGGGAGCCGGCGGAGGGCGACTGGCTGTTCGTGGTCATGAACGCCGACGCGTCCGCGGGGGTCTCGATCGACGCGCGCATCGGGGCGACCGTCCCAGCACTCGGCGGCCTGGCGTGGGGCCTGCTCGGGGTCGGTGCGCTCTTCCTGCTGATCGGGGTGCTCGTGATGGTGCTGGCGATCCGGCGTCGTCCCGCCGTCTACGCCGGCCCGCCGCAGGCGCCGTGGACGCCGCCCGCTCCGGTCGACCGGACCACCGCCGCGGACGCGCAGCCGAGCGCCGAACGCGCCGTCCCGCCAGGACCGCCGGGGCCACCGGCCGGCTGACGGGGCCGCTGGGACGCCGCCCCAGCGGCGTCCCGGTGGACCGCAAGTCGCGTGCAAGCGGCTTCCCAGTACCGACCGGCACCGTTCCGGTCATGACGACGACGTTGCCCGCGCCCGGCCGGTTCTCCACCCCCGCGCCGACCCGCCCCGCGCTCCCGCCCGTGCCCCCGGCGGCCCCGGCGGTCTGCCCGGTCGAGCGGTGGGCCCTGCGGTCGGCGGCCCACGACCTCGCCGCCGCGCTCACCGGCGTCGCGTTCGACGAGCCGTGCCGCCCCGAGCGCCAGCGGGCGCTGCTGGTGTTCTCCGCGGGCGTGCTGCGCGGGGTGCGCGGGCTGGCCGAGGCCCCCGGCCTGCCGGCCGCGTGCGACGCCGTCGAGGCCGCGACCCCGCTGTTCGCCTCGGACATCAGCGCCGGCGCCCCGCGGCTGGCCGGCGCCTGGACCCTGGTCGCGGACCTGCTCGCCGGCGCCGCGGGGGAGCCGCACGAGCACGAGGACCTCGCGCAGTGCGAGCGCCGGTTCCGGGCCGCGGCGGGGACCGCCGGGTTCGTCGTCCCGTGGTTCCTCGACGCGTGCTCGCCCCGCGAGCGGGTCGAGCTGGTGCGCACGGCGCCCCGCCGCGTCCGCCTGGCCCTGCGGCTGGCCGAGGACGGGTGGCTGGCGCTGCGGGACGCCGTCCGCGGCGTCTAGTTGCGGGCCTTCAGGTCCTTGCGCAGGATCTTGCCGGCCGCCGACTTGGGCACCGCGTCGATGAACTCGACGAGCCGGATCTTCTTGTGCGGGGCCACCCGCCCGGCCATGAAGTCCATGACCGACTCCTCGGAGAGCTCCGAGCCCGGCGCCCGCACCACGTAGGCCTTGGGCAGCTCCTCGCCGGTCTCCTTCTCGGGCACGCCGATGACGGCGGCGTCGACGATCTCCGGGTGGTTGAGCAGCACGGCCTCGAGCTCGGCCGGAGCCACCTGGTAGCCCTTGTACTTGATCAGTTCCTTGACCCGGTCGACGACGGTGTAGCAGCCGTTCTCGTCGACGACGGCGACGTCGCCGGTGTGCAGCCAGCCCTCGGGGTCGATGGTGGCCGCGGTGGCCTCGGCGTTGTTGAGGTAGCCCTTCATCACCTGCGGGCCGCGGATCCACAGCTCGCCCCGGTCGCCCGCCGCGGCGTCCTCCCCGGTGGCCGGGTCGACCAGGCGGCACTCGGTGTTCGGGATGGCGTAGCCGACCGAGCCCTTGGGCACCTCGCCGGTGACGCCGGGCGGCTCGAGGCCCTCGTCGGGGGTGGTGTGGGAGACCGGCGACAGCTCGGTCATCCCGTAGCCCTGGGCCACGGTCACGCCGGTGTCGGCGCCCTTGCGCAGCCGCTGCTCCACGGCGAGGGCCAGCGACTCGTCGAGCGGGGCGGCGCCCGACAGGATCGAGGTCAGCGACGACAGGTCGTACTGGTCGACCAGCGGGTGCTTGGCCAGCGCCACCAGGATCGGCGGGGCCACGAACGCCCGGGTGATCTTGTGGTCCTGGATGGTGCGGAGGAAGTCCTCCAGGTCGAACCGGGGCAGGGTCACCACGGTGCCGCCCCACGCCAGGCCCTGGTTCATCAGCACGGTCAGGCCGTAGATGTGGAAGAACGGCAGGACGGCGATGATCCGTTCCTCGCTCTGCAGCGCGATCAGCGGCCGGGTCTGGGCGACGTTGGCCACCAGGTTGCGGTGGCTCAGCATCACGCCCTTGGGCAGGCCGGTGGTGCCGCTGGAGTACGGCAGCGTGACCAGGTCGTTCGCCGGGTCGATGTCGACCTGCGGCGAGGGAGCCTGGCTGCCGAGCAGGTCGAGCAGGTTCGCGTGCCCCTCCATGCCGTCCAGGACGACGATCTCGTCGACCGGCGACTTCTCCACGGCCGCGCCGGCGCGGTCCATGAACAGCGAGATGGTGATCAGCATCTTCGCGCCCGAGTCGCGCAGCTGGAACGCGATCTCCTCGGGCGTGTAGAGCGAGTTGATCGGGCTCATCACGCAGCCGGCGGCGGCGATGCCGTGGAACACCACGGGGTACCAGGGGGTGTTCGGGCAGAAGACGGCGACGACGTCGCCCTTGCGCAGCCCCTTCTCGTGCAGCGCGGCGGCGACCCGGTCGACGTAGGCGGCCAGCTGGCCGTGGGTGATCGTGTCGCCCTTCAGGCCGTCGATCAGCGCCGGCGCGTCGGGACGGTCCCGCCCTGCGGCCAGGACGAACTCCGGCACGGAGACGTCCGGGATCTCGACATCGGGATACGGGCTGGCCAGGACCACGGGGGCTCCTCCTCGACGAGCTGGTGTGGCGCCAGTCTCACACTGCCCGTGGCGCCCGCCACAAGGGGGTTACCCGCGAGTTCTGTTCTGGGCGAGATCTGCACACTCGCCCCGTTCAGCCGCCTGACGTGGGCCAGTGTGCAGATCTCGCCCCTCAGCGGGGCCAGAGCACCGACTGGGTGCAGCGGAACAGCGCGATGGTCCGGCCCGTGCCGGGTGCGGTCACGACGGCGTCCCAGACCTGCGTCGTCCGCCCGGCGTGGGCGTTGGTCGCCACGACCTCGATCCGGCCGTCGCGCGCCGTCCCGAGGAAGTTGGACTTCAGCTCGATGGTGGTGAAGCCGCTCGACCCCTCCGGCAGCAGCGCCCGGGTGGCCAGGCCGCACGCGGTGTCGGCGAGCCCGACCACGGTGGCCGCGTGCAGGTAGCCGTTGGGCGCGAGCAGGTCGGGCCGGATGTCGAGGGCGGCGGTGAGCCGGCCCGGCTCGTGCGCGGTGATGGTGAGCCCGAGCAGGCCCGGCAGCGTCCCGGGCAGCAGGGCGTTGAGCTCGTCGGCGGTGTGGAACCCGGTGGCGGCCATGCCGAAAACCTAACGTCGCTGCTGGCCGCGAGGAGCGGGGCCCGCAGGGTCCCCGACGAGTCGGCGGTGGGGCTCAGCCGATGTCGGGGACGGCACGTGGCCGCGGTGTCGGCCGGTAGGTCGACGATGTCATCGCGCGGTCTGCCAGAGGCCGATGACGTTGCCCTCGGAGTCCTTGGCGTAGGCCGAGAAGCCCATGTCGCCGACCGGCAGCTTGGCCTGCACCGTGGAGCCGCCCAGCGACCCGATCTTCTCCAGCGCTGCCTCGATGTCCTCGACGTCGACGACGACGACCGTGGCCCCGGCCAGGCTCTCGGAGCGGCTCATCAGCCCGCCGTTGATGAAGCCGGTCTCGCTCGGCCCCTCCTCGCCACCGGGGCCGGTGGTGACCAGCGTGTAGTCCATCTCCGGCATGTGCTGGATCTGCCAGCCGAATGCTTCCTTGTAGAAGCTGCGCGCGCGGTCCCCGTCGTCCACGGGGATCTCGAAGTGCACGACCCGTCCGCTCATCTGGCGCCTCCTGGCTGGGGCTGGATGTCGACGCGGCGCACGCTAGACCCGGCCTCCCGCGCTCACCAGAGCCTTCGGCTCTGGGCGAGGCTGATCACCATCACGCCAGGCCGCGGACGGTGCGCACCGGGGGACGGTCGCCGCGGATCGACGCGACCATGTCCAGCGTCTGCCGGGTCGCGGCGACGTCGTGCGCCCGGAACACCCGTGCCCCCAGCCAGGCGCTCACGGCCGTCGCGGCGAGGGTGCCGGTGAGCCGCTCTTCCAGGGGGACGTCGAGCGTCTCGCCCACGAAGTCCTTGTTCGACAGCGCCACCAGCACCGGCCACCCGGTCGCGACCAGCTCGTCGAGCCGCCGAGTGGCCTCCAGGGAGTGCCGGGTGTTCTTCCCGAAGTCGTGCCCGGGGTCGACCAGCACGCGCTCCCGGTCGACGCCTGCGGCGACGGCGGCCGACGCCAACGCCGTCGTCCTGGCGACGATGTCGGCGACGACGTCGTCGTAGGTCACCCGGTGCGGCCGGGTCCGCGGCGGCAGCCCGCCCGCGTGCGTGCACACCAGGCCGGCGCCGGCGGCCGCCGCCACCTCCGCGAGTTCCGGATCCACCCCGCCCCACGCGTCGTTGATGACGTCGGCCCCCGCGGCCAGCGCCTCCCGCGCCACCGACGCCCGCCAGGTGTCGATCGAGATCGGCAGGGTCGGGTGCGCGGCGCGGATCGCGGCGACCAGGTCGACGGTCCGCCGCACCTCCTCCGCGGGGGACACCTCGTCGCCGGGCGCCGCCTTCACGCCGCCGACGTCGACCATGTCCGCGCCCTCGGACACGACCCGGTCCACCCGGTCCACCGCCGCGGCCAGCTCGTAGGTGGCGCCGCGGTCGTAGAACGAATCCGGCGTCCGGTTGACGATCGCCATCACCACGAAGGCGCCGTCCGGCACGTCGAGGGCACCCAGCCGCAGCAACCCGTTCCCCCGTCCCGACGCGCGTGTGGTGAGGTCAGCCAACGTAGTCGAGCAGGAGGGGACATCCATGGCGCAGACCACCGTCGACGGCGTCGAGGGCGTGCAGGGCCTGGTCGGGCAGCACCTCGGTTCCAGCGACTGGGTGGAGATCACCCAGGAGATGGTGAACCGGTTCGCCGAGGCGACCGGGGACCACCAGTGGATCCACGTCGACCCCGAGCGCGCGGCGACGGAGAGCCCGTTCGGCGGGCCCATCGCGCACGGCTACCTCACGCTGAGCCTGCTGCCGATGCTGCTGCCGCAGATCGTCGAGATCACCGGCTTCAAGCTCACCGTCAACTACGGCACGGAGAAGGTGCGCTTCCCAGCGCCGGTGCCGGTGGGCAGCCGGGTGCGCGCCTCGGCGGTGTGCGACTCGGTGACCCCGATCGAGGGCGGCGTCCAGATGCTGGTCACCGTCACCGTGGAGGTCGAGGGCGGCAGCAAGCCCGCGATGGTCGCGACCAGCGTCTCCCGCCGCTACGTCTGAACCGACCCGGACTTTCTGTACAGAAAGTCCGGTTAGTCGACGAGGGCCTGGTTGACCAGCTGGCGCAGGTGGTTGCGGATCGGCAGCGTGCTGGAGGGCAGCAGCTGCGTGTAGAAGGTGACGGTGGTGTCCTCGACGGGGTCCACGTAGAACGCCGTCGACGCAGCCCCGCCCCAGCTGTAGTCGCCGAGGCTGGCGACGACGCCGTAGCGCGCCGGATCGATCACCATCGAGAAGCCCAGGCCGAACCCCACCCCGCGCAGCGGCGTCTCGGCGAACAGCGGGCGCCCGAACGTCTCCAGGTCGGAGTTCCCGGGCAGGTGGTTGCGGACCATGTGCGCGATCGTCCGCGGGCCGAGCAGCCGCCCGCCGTCGTAGGACCCGCCCCGGCGGAGCAGCTCCACGAAGCGCAGGTAGTCACCGGCCGTCGAGACCAGCCCGCCCCCGCCGGAGAGGAACGCGGGCTTGCTGTGCGCGGCGGCGCCGAACGCCTCGAGCAGCGCGTACCCGGTGGCCGGGCCGCCCGGCGGGCCGGGGACGGCGCCGTACAGGCGGGCGAGGGATTCGGGGTCGTCGCCGTCCCGGAGCCCGAAGGACGTGTCGGTCATGCCCAGCGGCGCGAAGATGCGCTCGGCGAAGAACTCGTCGAGCGGCTGCCCGGAGAGCACCTCCACGAGCCGGCCGAGGACGTCGGTGGAGACGCCGTAGTTCCACTCGCTGCCCGGCTGGAAGACCAGCGGCATCGACGCCCACTGGCGGCAGACCTCGGCGGAGTCGGCGCCCGGCGGCGTGCCCCACTCGTGGCCGGCGGCCCGGTACATCGCGTCGACGGGGTGGGCGTGGTGGAAGCCGTAGGTCAGCCCGGACGTGTGGCTGAGCAGGTGCCACACCCGGACCGGCTCCATCAGCGGCGCCGTCACGGGCTTGAGGGCGGACCCGGCGACGTACACGCGGGTCTCGGCGAACTCGGGCAGCCACTTCGCGATCGGGTCGGAGAGCTCGAAGGCGCCCTCCTCGTAGAGCATCATCGCCGCGACCGAGGTGACCGGCTTGGTCATCGAGAAGATGCGCCAGCGGGTGCCGTCCTCGACCGGCAGGCCGTTCTCGACGTCCCGCAGCCCGTGCCTGCCCACGTGCACCAGCTGCCCGTGGCGGGCGACGGTGACCAGGAACCCGGGCAGCTGCCCGTCGTCGACCCAGCGGGCCAGCCGGCGGTCGAGCCGCTGCAGCCGCGCCGCGTCGAGGCCCACCTCGGCCGGGTCGGTGCTGATCGTCAGGTCGGACATGGCCCCTCCGTCACCGGGCGTCGAGCCGGCGAGATCGGCGATCTCATCCGCTTTCGGCGCTGAAAGCGGGCGAGACCGCCGATCTCGCCGAAGAGGTCGATCAGACCGGCACGCTGCTGGCGGCCTTCTTCAGGTTCGACCCGGCGGTCACCTTGACCGTGTTGGCCGCGGGGATGTCGATCGACTCCCCGGTCTGCGGGTTGCGGCCGGTGCGCGCGGAGCGCTGGGTGCGCTCGACGGTGAGCAGGCCCGAGACGGCGACCTTCTCGCCGCGGGTGATGGCGTCGACGAGCTCGTCCTGCAGGCCGGCGAGGACCGAGTCGACGGTCGAGGCCGGGACGTCGGCGCGCTTGGCGATGGCGGAGACCAGTTCGCTCTTGTTCACAGGGTTCCTCTCGTATGCGGTGGCAGATGTCCGGGCCCGGCGCGGGCCGGGCCCTCCCCGGTCTCGGCGTCGCCGGCGGGGGCCACCCGGGGCCGCCGCGCGGAGGGCGCCGACCCGGGTGCATCCGGAATTCTGCGGTTTCCGGACCCCGGGCACCGTGCCATGCCGGGCCGGGGTCTGGCCAGGCGGGGGGCCGGAGAGCGCCCGTGACGACTCCCGAGCCACACCTGTCCCACCCGCGACCTAGCGTGGGGCCATGGCGCAGCTTCCCCGCACCGACCTGCACGTCAGCGACCTCTGCCTGGGCGGCAACGTCTTCGGGTGGACGGCGGACGCGCCGACGTCCGTCGCCGTCCTGGACCGGTTCCTCGACGCGGCGGGCCCGCAGCCGGCGTTCGTCGACACCGCGGAGTCCTACCGCGACGGCGCCTCGGAGGCGATCCTCGGCGACTGGATGGCGGCGCGGGGGGTGCGCGACCGCGTCGTCGTCGCCACCAAGGCTTCCCGCGGCGCCAAGGAGCACCCGCTGGCCGCGGGCGAGATCGTCGCGGCGGCCGAGCGGTCGCTGCGCAACCTGCAGACCGACCGGATCGACCTCTACTACGCGCACTACGACGACGAGACGACGCCGCTGGAGGAGACCCTCACCGCGTTCGACGACCTGGTGCGGGCCGGGAAGGTCCGCCACGTGGCGGCGTCGAACTACTCCGCCGCCCGGCTGACCGAGGCGCTGGCGACGGCCGACCGGCTGGGCGTGCCCGGGTACGTCGCGCTGCAGACCCACTACAACCTGATGGAGCGGCCGGTCTTCGAGGACGAGCTGCTGGCGACGGCGGAGGCGCGGGGGATCGGCGTGCTGCCCTACTACGGCCTGGCCAAGGGCTTCCTCACCGGCAAGTACCGGGCCGGGCAGCGGGTCGAGTCACCCCGCGCGGAGAAGGCCGCGGCGTACGCGGGGGAGAGGGGCGATCGGGTGCTCGACGCGCTGGGCGAGGTCGCGGCGGCGCACGGGGTGCCGGTGCCGGCGGTCGCGCTGCGCTGGCTGGCCGACCGGCCCACGGTCGTGGCGCCGATCGCCAGCGCGCGGTCGGTGGAGCAGCTGGCCGAGCTGCTGCCGATGCTCGATCTGGTGCTCACCGACGCCGAGCGGCAGCTCCTCGACGTCGCCAGCGGCGGTCAGCCGGGCTGACCGCCGCCGGCATGGCTCAGATGCTGACGATGCGGTCGCGGACCGCCTGCACCAGCTCGGGGGTGATGTCGGTGACGCCGTGGTCGGCCGCCGCGTGACCGGCGACCTGGGCGAAGATGCCGCCCTCGTCGGCCGCCGAGAAGCGGGCGCTGCACCCGGGGATGACGTCGCCGCAGGCGAAGGTCTTCATGGGGACTCCTTGTCGGTGGTGGTGCGGTCGGTGGTGGTGCGGTCGGTGGTGGTGCGGTCGGGGGTGGTGCGGCCGAGCCGCCCGGGTGGGCGGTCGGAGCTCGGGGCCGTCACGTCGGACGGCGGGCCGTGGTGAGGTCCTCGATCCGCAGCAGCCCCAGGACGGCGCCGGTCGGGTCGGTGCACAGCACGGGGTCGAAGCGCTGCGCGGGCGGGCGGGTCAGCGCCCGCCGGAGGGTCTCGTCGACCCCGGCCGAGGGGTGCACCCGCAGCGACACCGGCGCCCGGTAGACCTCCCCGGTGCGGGCGTCGCGCAGCAGCATGGCCAGCGGCTCGCCGAGGGGCCCGACCACGACGGCGGGCGGCGGCACGGTCGCGTCGTCGTCGTCCTCGTACTGGCGGACCGGGCGGAGCAGGCTGGCGACGCTCTCGGTGAGCCGCACGCGGGCCGCCTGCGCGGTGACGAGGCGGACCACCTCGGGGGCCAGCGGCGCGAAGCCGGCCGACGGCCGGCCGAGCACCCAGCCCTGGCCCAGGGGCACGCCCAGCCGCATGAACGCGGCCAGCTCGGCCGCCGTCTCCATGCCCTCGGCGAGCAGCCAGGCATCGATCCGGCCGGCGAACTCGCCGACCATCTCGGCCAGCGCCATGCGCACGGGGTCGGTGTCGGCGTCGCTGACCAGGGCGCGGTCGAGCTTGACCACCTGGGGGCGCAGCACGGCCAGCTGCTGCAGACCGGAGTAGCCGGACCCGGCGTCGTCCAGCGCGATCAGGGCGCCGCGCTCGCGCAGGTCGAGCGTCTGGCGGCGCAGTGCGTCGAGGTCGTCGACGGGGGTGTGCTCGGTGAGCTCGACGACGACGCGCCGCAGGTCGGGGCGGGTGGCCAGGGCGTCCTGCACGGGGGCGGTGCCGAGCAGGTGCGGGCTGACGTTGACGGTCAGGAACGTGTTGTCCGGGAGCGAGGGCACGGCGGCCAGCGCCGTGTGGATCGCGAGCGCCTCGAGCTCCGCGGCGACGCCGGCCTCCGCGGCGGCGGCGAACCAGACGTCGGGGCCGCTCGTCCCGGGGAAGCGGGCGAGCGCCTCGTAGCCGGCCACCGTCGCGGCGGCGAGGTCGACGATCGGCTGGAACGCGAGCGTGAGGTCGTCGGGGTCGGCGAGCAGCGGGCGGCAGTCCGGCAGCGCTGCCGTGTGCGTCCCGAGCATGCACTGGTCATCGGTTCCGGGGGCCCCGCGCTTGACCAGGGGTGACCTGGCTCACCCGGTCGAGGGAGGGGTGAGGCCGACCCGCGGGACCCGCCGGGCGGATCCCGGCGTGACAGGATGGGCGACTGCGCGCCCGTCCGGTGCGCGCAGCCGCCGCGGGGGAGGAGGTCGGGTGTCCGTGCCCGATGCCGTGCCGTCCCCGGCGGACGCCGGCGCCGAGGACCCGCTGCGCGACGCCCACCGGATCGCCGCCGCGCGGCGGCTCCTGGTCGAGGTGGGTGGCGCGGCGGCGTTCGACCGGCTCTCCGGCCTGGCCGCGCGGCTGGTGGGCGCCGGCCACGCCAAGGTCACCCTGTTCACCGACCAGGACATCGTCGTCGGCGGCTACGGCCTGCCGCCCGGCGTGATCGGCGGGCCGGCCCTGCTCACCGGGGCGCTGTCGGCGATCGTCGTCCGCGAGGTCGCGCCGCTGAGCCTGCCCGAGGCCTCCGCCGACGCGCGGGTGGCCGCGCTGCCGGCCGTCACCTCGGGTCAGGTGCGCGCCTACCTCGGCGTGCCGCTGATCGCGGCCTCCGGTCACGCGGTCGGCGCGCTCGCGGTCTACGACCCGGAGCCGCGCGCCTGGTCCGACGACGAGACCGAACTGCTCGTGCAGCTCGCCGCGTCCGTCGTCGCGGAGCTGGAGCTCTCCGCCGCGCGGTCGGCCGTCGGCACCTCGACCGCCCGTCTCGACGTCGCCCTCGAGGCGAGCTCCATCGGCATCTGGGAGAGCGACCTGCACTCCGGCGTCATGTACTGGGACCAGCGGTGCGCGGCGCTGTTCGGCCTGGAGGGCGCCACCGAGCACCGCTCGCTCGAGGACGTGCTGACCCAGCACATGCATCCCGACGACCACGCCGGCATCCGCGACACCATGGCCGAGGCCATCGAGACCCGCGGGCAGTTCACCGCCGAGGCCCGGGCGCTGCGGCCCGACGGGTCGGTCCGGTGGGTGGTCACCCAGGGGCGCGTCGTCACCGACCCCCGCGGCGAGCCGGTCCGGGTCCTCGGCACGATCCTCGACGTCACCGACGCCCGCCGGCAGGCCGAGCAGCGGCTGGCGGCGTTCCACCGGGCGACGGCGATCGCGGAGGTCGCCGCGGAGCTGGCCAACGCGGCGCGCATCGAGGACCTCGCCGAGATCGTCCTGCGCGGCGCGCGGGTCCTGGGCGCCCAGTCCAGCGCGCTGGCCATCTTCGACCCCGGCGGTGGCCCGCTCCGGCTGCACATGACCCGCCGCCTGGCCGACGAGGTGCAGGAACACGTCGACTACCCGGTGGCGGGCGTCGAGATCGACCTCGACGACGGCCAGCCCACGCAGTACGCGGCCATGCACGGCCGCCGGGTGCTGCTGAGCAACCGCGAGGAGTTCCTCGCCCGCTTCCCCGCCTCCCGCGAGGGCCTGGACGTGCTCAACCTCAGCGCGGCGGCGGCCCTGCCGCTGCGCGTCGAGGGGCGGATCCTCGGCTCGTTCGTCGCGCTGTGGAAGGACGCCCACCCCTTCGCGTCCGACGACGTCGAGGTGCTCGAGGCCCTCGCCGCGCAGATCGCCCTGAGCGTCTCGCGCCTGCAGGCCGACGTGGAGCGTTCCGCGGCGGTCGCGGCGATGGCCGAGGCGAACCAGCGGCTGCAGCTGCTCGCCGAGACCGGTCGGGTGCTGTCGGGCACGCTGGAGATCGAGGAGCAGATCGAGCAGCTGGCCGAGCTCGTCGTCCCCGAGCTCGGCGACTGGTGCTGGCTCGTGGTCACCGACGAGCAGGGCCGGCTCTACGAGCTGGGTTCGGCGCACCGCGACCCCGCCCGCCGGGAGGAGGTCGAGGCCTACGTCCGGTCGATGGTGTCGGTGATGACCGACTCGGCCGGCGCCCGGGTGGTCACCCGGACCGGGGAGCCCCTGGTCATGGACACTGTCCCGTGGGAGTCCGTGGAGCGCGCGATCCCCGACTCCGCAGTCCGCGAGGCCCTCGCCCGGCTCGGCGCGGGATCGGCCACGGTGGTCCCGCTGACCGCCCGCGGGCACACGCTCGGCGCTCTGGGGTTGTTCAACCGCGAGGAACGCGGGGCGCTGAACAGCGACCAGGTGGAAACCGCGATCGAGATCGGCCGCCGGGCCGGCCTGGCCCTGCACCACGCGCGCCTGTTCGGTCAGCAGCGCGACCTCGCCGTCGCGTTGCAGCGCAGCATGCTCACCGACCCGCCCGAGCCCGACCACTCCGAGATCGTGGTGCGCTACGTGCCCGCCGCGGCCGGGGCCGAGATCGGCGGCGACTGGTACGACGCGTTCCTGCAGGCCGACGGCGCCACCGTGCTGGCCATCGGCGACGTCGTCGGCCACGACACCCGGGCCGCCGCGGCGATGGGTCAGGTCCGGGGGCTGCTGCGCGGCATCGGCTTCTCCAGCGGCGGCTCCCCCGCGGAGATCCTGTCCGGGCTCGACCGCGCCATGCAGGGCCTGGCCCTGGACACGATGGCCACGGCGCTGGTCGCCCGGCTCGAGCAGGACGGCGAGGACCTCCGGACGGGCATCACCCGGTTGCGCTGGTCCAGCGCCGGGCATCCCTCCCCGGCGATGCTGACCGCCGGGGGGACGGCGTCGATGCTGGCCGAGGACCCCTCGGACCTGCTGCTGGGCGTGGCGCCGCAGAGCGCGCGCACCGAGCACGTGGCCGTCATCGAGCGGGGGGCGACCGTGCTGCTGTACACCGACGGGCTGGTCGAGCGGCGCGACCGGGACCTCGACGAGGGCACCGCCGAGCTGTGCAAGGTGCTCGAGGAATGTGCCGGGCTGCCGCTGGACGAGTTGTGCGACCAGGTGCTCGAGCGCCTGTTCCTGCCCGACGCCGAGGACGACGTCGCCATCCTCGCCGTCCGCCTGCACCCCCAGGACGAGCCCCGCCCGCCGGAGGCGGGGCCGCAGCGAGTGCCCGAGAACATCGAGCCGACCCCCGCCGTCCGCCCGGAGGCCGGCAGCTCCTAGCGCCGACGGCGTCGCCGGTGCGTCAACCGGCTGCGCGTGCGCTGCGGCAGGTCGACGGCGACCGGCGCCTCCCACCCCCGCCAGACCGACAGCACCCGCAGGGCCGCCACCAGCACGATGACCGCGGCCGCGACGGGCAGCGGGTCGAGGCCGACCGGCCCGGCCAGCACGGCGAGCACGGTGGCGCCGATCAGCGCGGCGACGGCGTTGTAAGGGCCCGGCTGGATGATGTCGGCGCGCTGGGCGAGCAGCACGTCGCGGATGACCGCGCCGCCGACCGCCGTCAGCGTCCCGATGAACACCACCGCCGGGGTCGACATCCCCAGGATCTGCGCCTTCTGCGCGCCGATGACCGTGAAGAACCCGAGCGTGATCGCGTCGAGGACGACGAGCAGCCCGGTGAGCCGCGACAGCCAGCCCGAGAAGAAGAACGTGACCGCGGCGGTGATCGCGACGGTCGGCAGGTAGGCCCGGTTGGTCAGCGCCACGGGTGGCAGGTCGCCGAGCAGGACGTCGCGGATCAGCCCGCCGCCCAGCCCGCCGCTGACGGCGAGCAGCAGGACGCCGGACACGGCGAACCCCTCGCGGGCGGCCAGCAGCCCGCCGGTCAGGGCGCCGACGACGATGGCGGCGAGGTCGACCGCGGCCGGGATCCGCAGCGCCTCCGCTGCGGCCATGACGTCGACGGGGGAGACCTCCACGGGAGCATCTTCCTGGTCCCGCTCGACGACGGCTGCGGGGCGAGCCGGACGTCGCTAGCTTTCAGGGACCCCGTCGTCTCATCCCTGGAGATCCCCATGGCCGTACGCCCCCCGGACAAGGACGAGCTCGGCGCCCTCGCGCGCGGCTACGGGATGGCGCTCAGCGACGCGGACCTGGAGACCTACACGCTGCTGGTCGGCGGCAGCTTCAGTTCCTACGACGCCGTCGAGGAGCTGTACGCCGAGCTGGCCCCGAAGACCTCTGCGGCACGCGAGGCGACCCGACCCGAGGACGCCGACAACCCCCTGGGCGCCTGGTACGTGCGGACGGACATCCAGGGTGCCGACCACGGCCCGCTGGCCGGGCGGACGCTGGCCGTCAAGGACAACATCGAGGTCGCCGGCGTGCCGATGATGAACGGCTCGCACACGCTCGAGGGGTTCGTGCCGAGCCGGGACGCCACGGTGGTCAGCCGGTTGCTCGAGGCGGGGGCGTCGGTCGCGGGCAAGGCCGTCTGCGAGGACCTCTGCTTCTCCGGCGGCAGCCACACCTCGGTCACCGGGCCGGTGCGCAACCCGTGGGACCCGACCCGGACCACCGGGGGCAGCTCGAGCGGCAGCGCGGCGCTGGTCGCGTCGGGGCAGGTCGACCTCGCGCTGGGCGGCGACCAGGGTGGCTCCATCCGCATGCCGTCGGCGTTCTGCGGGATCGTGGGGCACAAGCCCACCCACGGGCTGGTGCCCTACACCGGGGCGTTCCCGATCGAGCTCACCCTCGACCACCTCGGGCCGATGACGCGGACCGTGGCCGACGCGGCGGCCATGCTCGACGCGATCGCCGGGCGGGACGGCCTCGATCCCCGCCAACCCGCGGGCCTGGCGCCCGAGCAGTACGCGGCGGCGCTCGACGGGAACGTGTCGGGGCTGCGCGTCGGCGTCCTCGGACAGGGCTTCGGGTGGGAGGAGCTCTCCGAACCGGGCGTCGACGACACCGTCCGCTCGGCCGCCGGGCGGCTGACCGAGCTGGGGATCGAGGTGGTCGACGTCGACCTGCCCTGGCACCGGCACGCGATGCACGTCTGGAACGTCATCGCCACCGACGGCGCCACCGTGCAGATGGTCGACGGCAACGGCTACGGCCACAACTGGGCCGGTCTCTACGACCCCGAGTTGATCGCCTACTACGGCCGGCAGCGGCGGCAGACCGCCGACCGGTGGTCGCCGACGGTCACCCTGGTGGCGCTGGCCGGCCGGTGGTCGATCGAGCAGGAGCAGTCGCGGCACTACGCGATGGCCCGCGACCTCGCCTTCGAGGTGCGGCGTCAGTACGACCGGGCGCTGGAGGACGTCGACCTGCTCGTGCTTCCGACGGTGCCCATGGTCGCCCCGCCGATCCCTGCCCCCGACGACCCGCTGGAGGTCCGGATCGCCCGTTCGCTGGAGATGATCGTCAACTGCGCGCCGTTCGACGTCAGCGGACACCCGGCCACCAGCGTGCCGGCCGGTCTCTCCGACGGGCTGCCGGTGGGCATGATGCTGGTCGGCAAGCGATTCGCCGACGCGACGTGCCTGCGGGTGGCGCACGCGTTCGAGCAGCTGGTCGGGGGCTTCCCGACGCCGCCTGCGTGACGGCCGCTGTCCCCGCAGTTGATCATCGGCTGCGTGCCCGGCGGGACGGCGCGCCCGACCGTGTCTCGTGCACGCAGCCGATGATCAACTCCCCCCGGCCGATCACTGGGCCGGGGCGACCTCCAGGTCGGTGGCGCTCTCCCCGGAGGCCTGGCTGCCCTCGGCCTCGGCGCGGACCTCGGCGTCGCGGGCGGCCATCGCCTCCTGGCGGCCGGGCTCCTCCTCGAGGATCTTCGCCGCCTTCCACTCGGCCGGGATCGCGAAGGCGTCGACCAGCGTGATGATGTGCGGCCGCAGCTCCCGGAGCAGCTGGTTGACCGTGCTGGTCAGCGTCTTGGCACGCGACGGCGTGAGCTGCCCGTGCTCCAGGAACCACGCCTTGTCGGCCTCGATCGTCGACAGCGCGTAGAGGTCGCACACCTTGTCCATCAGCGCCTGGGCGCCGGCGTCCTCGGTGCGGTCGACGCCGGCCACGAACGCCTCGAGGACGACGCGGTCGATGTGCGTCTGCGCCGTCTTCAGCACGTGGTCCTGCACGTCGTTGAACATGTCGAAGGGCGCCATGCCCTCGGTGGTCGAGTTCTTGCGCAGCCGCCGGATCGCGCCCTCGAGCGCGTGCTTCTCGCGGAACTCGAACATCTTGAGCTGCCAGCCGCGGTCGAGCATCGGCACCTCGTCGTCCCGGCCGGGGACGGCGTCGATCAGCCGGGCGATCAGCGCGCGTGCCGCCGTCCGCTCGAGCACGGTCTCGCGGACCATGTCGGCGATGAAGCCGACCTTGCCCCAGCCCTCGAGCGAGCCGAACGTGTCGCGGTAGCCGGTGAGCAGGCCCTTGGCCACCAGCTGCAGCAGGACGGTGTTGTCGCCCTCGAACGTGGTGAACACGTCGGTGTCGGCCTTGAGGTGGGGCAGCCGGTTCTCCTGCAGGTAGCCGGCGCCGCCGCACGCCTCGCGGCACATCTGGATCGTCCTGGTCGCGTGCGCGGTCTGGGCGACCTTGAGCCCGGCGGCCCGCGACTCCAGCTCGCGCTGGGCGTCCTCGTCGAGGACCTTGCCGTCGACGTGGGCGGCGGTCTGGACGTCGTGCATCGTGGCGACCAGCTCGTCCTGCGCGAAGTGCAGCGCGTAGGTGGTGGCCAGGGCCGGCAGCAGCTTGCGCTGGTGCACGAGGTAGTCGTTGATCACGATCTCGCGCTCCTCGCCCGGGGCGGCGAACTGCCGGCGGGCGTCGCCGTAGCGGGTGGCGATGTCGAGCGCGAGCTTGGTGGCCGACGACGCCGACCCGCCGACGCTGACCCGGCCGCGCACCAGCGTGCCCAGCATGGTGAAGAAGCGCCGGGTCTCGTTCTCGATGCTGGACGTGTAGGTGCCGTCGGCGGCGACCTGGCCGTACCGGTCGAGCAGCATGTCGCGCGGGACGCTCACGTGGTCGAAGGTCAGCCGGCCGTTGTCGACGCCGGGGAGGCCCGCCTTGGGGCCGTCGTCGCCGATGGTGACGCCGGGCATCGCGTTGCCCTGCTCGTCGCGGATCGGCACCAGCCAGGCGTGCACGCCGTGGTTCTTGCCCTGGGTGATCAGCTGGGCGAAGACCACCGCCATGCGCCCGTCCTTGGCCGCGTTGCCGATGTAGTCCTTGCGCGCGGCCTGGTGCGGGGTGTGCAGGTCGAACGTCTCGGTGGCCGGGTCGTAGGTACAGGTGGTGCGCAGCTGCTGGACGTCGGAGCCGTGCCCGGTCTCGGTCATGGCGAAGCAGCCGGGCAGGTCGAAGCTCATGACGTCGCGCAGGTACTTGTCGTGCTGCCGCTTGGTGCCCAGCAGCTGCAGGGCCCCGCCGAACAGGCCCCACTGGACGCCGGCCTTGACCATCAGCGACAGGTCGCCGAAGGCCAGCATCTCGATGGAGGTGGTGGAGCCGCCGGCGTCGTCCTGACCGCCGTAGGCCTTCGGGAAGCCGAGCCCGACGCGGCCGCTCTCGGCGAGCTTCCTCGCCGCGCGGGTCACCCGCTCGCGGGCCTCCTGCATGGTCTCGCCGTAGACCGGGAGGAAATCGGGGTCGTCGAGGTTCTCGCGGGCGTCGCGGCGCACGTGCGCCCAGCGCCCGTCGAGGACGGACTGCAGGGCCTTCGGGTCGACGGAGCTCGGCACGGTGCTGGTCACAGGTCCTTCTCCTTGCTGGTTGCGGGGCTGCGGGGAGGTGCGGATGTCACGACGCCGGACAGGCCTGCCCAGGCGAGATCGGTCAGGTGTGCGGCGAGTTCGGTGCGCAGCATGGGGCGATCGGCGCGCAGCCACCAGTCGGCGGCCGAGCGGACCAGGCCGACGACGCCGTGCCCCCAGGGGGCGGCGGCCGCCGGATCGCCCCCGGCCTGGTGCAGCGCGACGCTGATCGCGGCCGCGGCCTGCTCGCCGACGAGGTCGGACAGGTTCTGCATGGGATCGCCCTTGTCCGGGCCGAACTGGCCGTTCTGGCCCTGGGGGTGGACCACGAACCGGTACAGCTCGGGGTCGGCCTCGATGAACGCGAGGTAGGTGTCGATGGCCGCGGCCACCATCTCCCGCGGCCGGCTGCTGCTCTCGATCGCCGTGCGGAGCTTGGGCAGCAGCTGCGACGCCACCCGGTTGCAGACCGCCACGTAGAGCTCGGCGCGGTCGGCGAAGTGCCGGTAGACGACGGTCTTGCTGGTGCCCGCCTCCGCCGCGATCTCCTCCATGCCGACGCCGGCGCCGTGCTTGCCGACGGCGGCCAGGGTCGCCTGGACGAGTTGTTCGCGGCGCTCGCGCCGGTGCTCGTCCCATCTCGAGTCGCGGCGATCGCGTGTTTCAGCGATCTTGTGCGACAGATCCGTCGCAGGTTCGCCCTGCGACGAGCGTCTCACCGCTTCGGCTTTCATGTTACGAACGGTACCGCGTACTCTGAGTACCGGCCAATCCACCCGACCTCGGAGGTCCCAGTGGCTGACACCTCGAAGCCCGCGACGCGCTCGAAGCCCGCGACTCGTCAGGCGGCGATCGTCGGCGGGAACCGCATCCCGTTCGCGCGCTCCAACTCCGCCTACGCCCAGGCGTCCAACCAGGACATGCTGACCGCGACGCTCGACGGGCTCGTCGCCCGCTTCGGCCTGCAGGGCCAGCAGGTGGGCGAGGTCGTCGCCGGCGCCGTCCTCAAGCACGCGCGCGACTTCAACCTGACCCGCGAGAGCGTCCTCGGCTCGAAGCTGTCGGCCACGACGCCGGCCTACGACGTCCAGCAGGCGTGCGGCACCGGCCTCGAGGCCGCGATCCTGGTCGCCAACAAGATCGCCCTGGGGCAGATCGAGTCCGGCATCGCCGGGGGTGTCGACACCACGTCGGACGCGCCGTTGGCGGTCGGCGACGACCTGCGCCGGATCCTCATCTCGCTGAACAACGCCAAGACGCTCCAGGACCGGCTCAAGGTGCTGGCCAAGATCCGGCCGGGGCACCTCGCGCCGGAGATCCCGCGCAACGCCGAGCCGCGCACCGGCCTGGCGATGGGCGACCACGCGGCGATCACCGCGAAGGAGTGGGAGATCGGCCGCGAGGAGCAGGACGAGCTCGCCGTCCGCTCGCACCACACCATGGCCGCCGCCTACGACCGCGGCTTCTTCGACGACCTGGTCACCCCGTTCCTGGGCCTTGCCCGGGACAACAACCTGCGGCCGGACTCGTCGCTGGAGAAGCTCGCCAAGCTCAAGCCGGTCTTCGGCAAGGGTGAGGGCGCCACGATGACGGCGGGCAACTCGACGCCGCTCACCGACGGCGCCTCGGCGGTGCTGCTGGCCTCCGACGAGTGGGCGCAGGCGAAGGGCCTGCCGGTGCTCGCCCACCTGGTCGACGCGCAGACCGCCGCCGTCGACTACGTGCACGGCGGCGAGGGCCTGCTCATGGCGCCGGTCTACGCGATGCCGGTGATGCTGGCGCGCAACGGCCTGTCGCTGCAGGACTTCGACTTCTACGAGATCCACGAGGCCTTCGCCTCCACGGTGCTCTCGACCATGAAGGCCTGGGAGGACCCGGCGTTCTGCAAGGGCAAGCTCGGTCTCGACGCGCCGCTGGGCTCGATCGACCGCTCGAAGCTCAACGTCAACGGCTCGTCGCTGGCCGCGGGGCACCCGTTCGCCGCGACCGGCGGCCGGATCGTCGCCCAGCTCGCCAAGACGCTGCACGAGGCGGGCCCGGGCAAGCGCGGTCTCATCTCGATCTGCGCCGCCGGCGGCCAGGGCGTCGTCGCCATCCTCGAGTCCTGACCCCCTCCCCGTTTTCGGTACCGAAAGCTCCCGCTCAGCGGGTCGCTTTCGGTACCGAAAGCGTGAAATCCCGAAAGGACAGTCCCGTGAGTGACTGGTACCGCGACTTCGCGAACTCCGGCTTCGGCACCACCATCACCAAGCAGCTCGGCCTGCCCCGCCCCGCCGTGCTCCGCCGCTACGAGCCGGGCGAGCCGCTGCTCCCCGGCCCGGTGGTCATCGGCTCGGCGGGCGAGGGGCGGCTGCGCGAGCCGCTGACCCAGCTCCTGCACGCCGCGGGCATCCACGTGCAGTCGCCGGTGACCGCCGACGGCGCCACGGACGGCGAGAAGCCCGCCGCGGTGATCCTCGACGCGACCGGCCTGCGCACCCCCGGCGACCTGTCCAGCGCGCACGACTTCCTCGCCCCGGCGATCAAGCGGCTGCGCCCGTCGGGCCGCGTGCTGCTGCTCGCCGATCCGCCGGCCGACGCCGACTCCCCGGCGCAGGCCGCCGCCCGGCAGGCGCTGGACGGACTGGTCCGGTCCATCGGCAAGGAGCTGCTCAACGGGTCGACGGCGAACCTGCTCTACGTCGCCCCCGGTGCCGAGGGCGCGCTGGCCAGCCCGGTGCGGTTCTTCCTCTCCGGCCGGTCGGCCTACGTCGACGGCCAGGTGGTCACCGTGACGGCGGCCGGCGTGCCCGAGGGCGAGGACGACGAGACGCCGCTGGCCGGCAAGGTCGCCGTCGTCACCGGGGCCGCGCGGGGGATCGGCGCGGCCATCGCGAAGGTCATGGCCCGCGACGGCGCCCACGTCGTCGCCGTCGACATCCCCGCGGCCGGCGACAAGCTGGCCGAGGTCGCCAACGAGATCGGCGGGACGGCGCTGCAGCTCGACATCACCGCGGACGACGCGCCGCAGCGGCTGATCGAGCACCTGCGGGAGCGGCACGGCGGGGTCGACGTCGTCGTCCACAACGCCGGCATCACCCGCGACAAGCTGCTGGTCAACATGGACGCCGCCCGCTGGAACTCGGTCATGGCCGTGAACCTGCAGGCCCAGCTGGACATCACGCAGGCGCTGCTGGACGCCGACGGGGTGCTGAAGCCGGACGCGCGGATCGTCTGCGTCTCCTCGCAGTCGGGCATCGCCGGCAACCGGGGGCAGACCAACTACGCCGCGAGCAAGGCCGGCGTGATCGGGATGGTGCGCGCCTGGGCGCCGCAGTTCGCCGAGCGCGGCGCCACGATCAACGCCGTCGCGCCGGGCTTCATCGTCACCGAGATGACGGCGAAGATGCCGTTCGGCACCCGCGAGGTCGGCTCCCGGATCAACTCGCTGCAGCAGGGCGGGCTGCCGGTCGACGTCGCCGAGACGATCGCCTGGCTCGCGCAGCCGGGCAGCGCCGGGGTCAACGGCCAGACCGTGCGGGTGTGCGGCCAGTCGATGCTGGGGGCCTGATGGCGGTCCCGCAGTTCGACACCAGAGTTCTCGACGCGGCGCCCAACCTGGGTGCCCTCTACGCCAAGGCCGCTCTCACGGCGCGCGGCCGGGGCGGCGACCTGCCCGACGAGCACCTCGCGCGTCACGGCGTCAGCGTCGACCCGGCCCACCTGGCCGCGTACACGCAGGTCTGCCGGCTGCCGCTGTCCGGCGTCCTGCCCGCGACCTACCCGCACATGCTCACCTTCCCGCTGCAGATGGCGCTGATGAGCGACCGCTCCTTTCCGCTCGCCCTGCCGGGCCTGGTGCACGTGCGCAACCGGATCGAGATGCTGCGCCTGATCGGCGCCGACGCGCTGCTCGACCTCGAGGTGTGGGCGGAGCACTACGCCCAGCACCGCAGCGGTGCCGCCGTCGACCTGTGCGCGACGGTCTCCGCCGGGGGGCAGGAGGTCTGGCGGTCGCGCTCGACGTACCTGGCCCGCGGGGCGAAGGCCCCCGAGGGCGCGCCCGAGGCCGACATCGAGGTGGCCGTCGGCGAGCTCGAGCGGGTGGCCGCGACCTGGCGGATCCCCGACGACGCCGGACGGCGCTACGCCAAGGTCTCCGGCGACGTGAACCCGATCCACCTCTCCGGGCTGACCGCGAAGCTGTTCGGGTTCAAGCGGGCGATCGCGCACGGCATGTGGGTGAAGGCCCGGGTGCTGGGGGCGCTCGCGGGGCGGCTGCCCGACGCGATGGCCGTCGACGTCAGCTTCCGCAAGCCGCTCTTCCTGCCCTCGACGGTCACGCTGTCGACGGGCCAGGCCGGCGGCGGGTGGGACTTCGCCGTCCGCAACGCCACGAGCGACACCGAGCACGTGCTCGGCACGATCCGCCCGCTGTAGGTCCGTCCCTCACGATCAGACGATCGCGCCCAGCCCGGCACGCTCCTCGACCACGTAGGCGGGTCCGAGCACCCGGCGCAGCTCGTCGACGGTCATCAGGTAGTCCTCGCGGAAGGCGGCGAACCCGTCGGGCGCGAAGCGCGGCGCGCCCGGGTCGCTCGGATCGCCGGCGTACCGCGCGACGAGGTCCTGCACGTGCCTGGCCAGGGGCAGCGGCACCGGCAGGTCGAAGTGGTCGACGGGGCGGCCCCAGCGGGCCGCCGTCGCCGGGTTCGCGGCCCACAGCAGGTGCCCGGGGCGCCCGTCGAAGCCGGTCCGGAGCCGGAACCGCGGCGGGCGGACGACGACGACGGTCATGAGCGAGTCGTCCCATGCCGCGTCGGGCTCCTCGAGGCCGCGGCGCACCCGGTCCAGGACGCCGGCCAGCCCGCTCCGCTCGTCGACCCGTTCCTCCCGCGCCTCGGCCGCGATGCCGGCGACCAGCCGGGCCGTCGTCCACACCTCGTCGTCGAGGGCGCCGCTGCGGCCGGGACGCGTCGCGGCGACCAGCAGCTGCGCGGTGTCCCGCCAGCGCGCCACCCGGGCGAGCGCCAGCTGCTCGACGTCCATCCGGCCGTGCCACGGCAGGGGCGGCCCCCAGCCTCGCATCAGGATCGCGTCGAGGACCGTGCGGACCGCGGCCACGTCGAGCTCGGTCGGGCCGGCGGCGCGGCCCGGGACGAGGGCCGGGGGCACGGTCGGGCCGTCGGGGCAGGCGTCGGCGATGTCGATGGCGGCGACGAGCACGCGGTCGACGGCGGCGTCGAGGTAGCGGTCCCGGCTGCCCGGCAGGCGTGCCGACCGGCCCGGGAGCGGCAGCCGCGCGCGAGGGGGCAACGGCGGGAGGCCAGAGCCTGCGGGGACGGGGCGGTTCGGCTCCGGAGGCGGCCCAGCCGGTGGGGGAAGGGGTCCCAGCTCGGGCACGGCCGGAAGCTACTAGCGGCGCACCGGCCGCGGGCCCTTTGCCGCCGCGCCCCGGCGACATTCCTCCCGGCTTCCGGCCCGAACCGTTCTTTGCGAGAAGGTTGCGAACGAGCAACGATCCTGGACAGGACCGGTTTCGGGTGGCCGGTCACGGGGCGTCGGGTGAGGGTCGAGGACGGACCACCTGCACCCGAGCAACCGGAGGCACGCCGTGCGAGTCACCCGATCCCTGGCCGTCCTGGCCGCCGGAACCCTCGTTCTCGGCGCCTGCTCCGGCGGGGAGAGCGTCGACACCGGCGGCGGCGGGGGAGGTGGCGACGACGTCCTGGTGGCGGCGGTCAGCGCGCAGCCCGACCAGCTGGACCCGCACGTCACCAGCGCCTACCCCAGCTTCCAGGTGCTGGAGAACGTCTACGACACCCTCGTCGTCCCCAACGCCGAGGACCTCACGATGGAGCCGAGCCTCGCCACCGAGTGGGAGGTCAGCGACGACCAGCTCACCTGGACGTTCACCCTCCGCGAGGGCGTGACCTTCCACGACGGCAGCGAGTTCGACTCCGCCGACGTCGTCTATTCCTACAACCGGATCATCGACGAGGAGCTCAACAACTCCTACCGCTTCGCCAACGTCGAGTCGGTCGAGGCTGACGGCGCGCAGACCGTCGTCATCACCGTCAGCCAGCCGACCCCGAACCTGCTCGCGCTGATCGGCGCGTTCAAGGGCATGGCGATCCTGCCGGAGAACGCCGCCGAGGACCTCGACCTGACCCGCGAGGCCAACGGCACCGGACCTTTCCAGCTCGAGAGCTCCGACGCGAGCAGCACGGTGCTCACCGCCTACGAGGACTACTGGGACGGCGCGCCGAGCGTCAGCGGGGTGGAGTTCCGCTACATCACCGAGCCGGCCGCGGCCCTGACGGCGCTGCGCAACGGCGAGGTGCACTGGACCGACAACGTGCCACCGCAGCAGGTGGCTGCGCTGGCCGACGACGACGCGGTGGAGCTGGAGAGCACGCCGAGCGTGGACTACTGGTACATGTCCATGAACTTCGACCGCCCGCCCTTCGACCAGGTCGAGGTGCGGCGCGCGATCGCCTTCGCCGTGGACCGCGCGGAGGTCACCGAGGCGGCCCGGTTCGACGCGGCCCGGCCCAACCAGACCGCGATCCCCGAGGACAGCTTCTTCTACAACGACTACGCGCCGTTCGAGCGGGACGTCGCGCAGGCCGAGCAGCTGCTGGCCGACGCCGGGGTGCAGACGCCGCTCACGATGGGCCTGATGGTCACCGACGAGTTCCCCGAGACGGTCACCGCGGCGCAGGTCATCGCCAGCCAGCTCGGGGAGATCGGCGTCGAGGTCGACATCGAGACCCTGGACTTCGCCACCTGGCTGGACAGGCAGGCGCAGGGCGACTTCGACGCGTTCCTGCTCGGCTGGCTCGGCAACATCGACCCCGCGGACTTCTACGAGGCGCAGCACATCACCGACGGCGTCAGCAACTACCAGGGCTACAGCAACCCCGACGTCGACTCGCTGCTCACCGAGGCGGCCACCGAGGTCGACGAGGACGCGCGCAAGGAGCTCTACGACCAGGCCGCCGAGCAGATCGTCGACGACGTGTCCTACCTCTACCTCTACAACCCCGACGTCGTGCAGGCCTGGGCGCCGGGCCTGTCCGGCTACCAGATCCGCGCCGACAAGGCCATCAACTTCGAGAACGTCGAACTGCCCTGACCGGGTACCTGCTCCGCCGCACCGGCCAGTCCCTCGTGGTGCTGGCCGGTGTGAGCGTGCTGGTCTTCTCGCTGATCCACCTGGTCGACGGCGACCCGATCCGGCTGGCGCTCGGCACCCGGTTCTCGCAGGAGACCTACGACGCCCTGCGCGAGCGGTCGGGGCTGGACCTGCCGCTGGTCCAGCAGTTCTTCTCCTGGGCAGGGCATGCCCTGACCGGCGACCTGGGGGTGAGCTTCCGCAGCGGGGAGCCGGTCACGGCGCTGGTGGGCGAGCGGTTGCCGGCGACGCTCACCCTCGCCTTCGCGGCCATCCTGGTCGCGCTGCTCATCGCCGTGCCGCTCGGCACGATCTCTGCGCTCCGGCCGCGATCGGTCATCGACCGCCTGGCCACCGTCATCAGCCAGTTCGGCATCTCGGTGCCCGACTTCTGGATGGCGATCGTGCTCATCCTGGTCTTCGCCGGCACGCTGGGCTGGCTGCCCTCGGGCGGGTACGTGCCGCTCACCGAGGACCCGGGGGAGTGGTTCCGGCGGCTGGTGCTCCCCGCGATCACCACCGGCGTGGTCTCCGGCTCGGTCATCACCCGCTTCGTCCGGTCCAGCGTGCTCGAGGCCCTGGGCGCCGACCACGTGCGGACGGCGCAGGCCAAGGGGCTGCCCGCGCGCCAGGTGTTCACCTGGCACGTCCTGCGCAACGCGCTGCTGCCGCTGGTCACCGTCACCGGCGTGCAACTGGCCTACCTCCTCTCGGGGGTGGTCGTCGTGGAGATCGTGTTCTCCTGGCCCGGCCTCGGGCAGCTGGCGCTCCAGTCGGTCCAGGACCGTGACTACCCGGTCCTGCAGGGCGCCGTTCTCCTGTTCGCGATCGTGTTCCTCGTGATCAACCTGCTCGTGGACCTGCTGTACAGCCGCATCGACCCGAGGATCCGGCGATGACCGGCACGGGGGCTCCGGCGGCGTCCCTGCAGCCGGCCCGGCCGCGCTGGCGGGAGACGCTGGGCCTGTTGGCCCGCAACCCCACGGCGGCGTTCGCCACGGTCGTGCTGATCCTGATCGTCGTCGTGGCGCTCTTCGACGAGACGTTCGCGCCGCAGGGGCCCAACGAGCAGGACATCCCGAACCGGCTGGCCGCCCCCAGCTGGAGTCACCCGTTCGGCACCGACGACCTGGGCCGCGACATCCTCTCCCGCATCATCCTGGGCGCGTCGGTGTCGCTGAAGGTCGGCTTCCTGGCGGTCGGCTTCGCGATGGTGGTCGGCACCACGGTCGGCCTGCTGGCCGGGTACTACAGCCGGTGGATCGGCGACGTGCTCATGCGGGTGATGGACATGCTCTTCGCGTTCCCCGCCGTGCTGCTCGCCATCGCGATCCTCGCCGTCCGCGGGCCGGGCGCGGTCAACTCCGCGCTGGGGATCGGCATCGTCTACGTGCCGATCTTCGCGCGCGTGACCCGCGCCAGCGTGCTCGGCGTTCGGGAGGAGGTGTACGTGCGGGCGTCCCGATCCGTGGGGGCCTCCGACTGGCGGATCCTGACGCGGCACATCCTGCCGAACGCGGCGCCGCCGATCATCGTGCAGACCTCGATCAGCCTCGCCTTCGCCGTGCTCGCCGAGGCGGCGCTGTCCTTCCTCGGCCTGGGCACGCAGCGGCCCAACCCTTCGTGGGGGCTGATGCTGGCCGAGGGGCGCGGCTACATCGACCTGGCCTGGTGGATCGCGTTCTTCCCGGGCATGGCGATCTTCGTGACCGTGCTGTGCTTCAACCTGCTGGGCGACGGGCTGCGCGATGTCCTCGACCCGCGCCAGCGCACGCTCATGGCCGGGAGCGGGCGGTGAGGGGCGGCCGCGGGCAGCCCGCCCCGCAGCCGTTGCTGGACGTCACCGACCTGCGGGTGCGGCTGCGCACTCCGCGCGGGCCGGCACACGTGGTCAACGGGCTGTCGTACAGCGTGGGCCCGGGGGAGACGGTCGCCGTCGTCGGGGAGTCCGGCAGCGGCAAGAGCGTGTCGGTGCTCGCCCTGCTGGGTCTGCTGCCGGCCCGGACGGCGACGGTGACCGGGCAGGCCCTCCTGCAGGGCGAGGACCTCCTCCGCATGTCCCCCGAGCGGCTCCGGCAGGTCCGCGGGCCCGGCGTCGGCATGGTCTTCCAGGACCCGATGACCTCGTTGAACCCGGTGCTCACCGTCGGGCGCCAGATCGTCGAGGGCATCCGCGCGCACGGCGACGTCCCGAAGGCGCAGGCGCGGGCGCGGGCGGTGGAACTGCTTGCCGAGGTGGGGCTGCCCGACCCGGTGCGCGCGGTCGACCGGTACCCGCACGAGCTCTCCGGTGGCATGCGGCAGCGGGTGGTCATCGCGATCGCACTGTCGAACTCACCGGCGCTGCTGATCGCCGACGAGGCCACCACGGCGCTCGACGTGACCGTGCAGGCGCAGATCATCGACCTGGTGGAGAAGCTGCAGGCCGACCACGGCACCGGCGTCATCTGGATCACGCACGACCTGGGCGTCGTCGCCGGGATCGCCGACCGCGTGCTGGTCATGTACGGCGGCCGATGCGTGGAGGACGGCACGGTCGACGACGTGCTGGAGCACCCCGCCCATCCCTACACGAAGGGGCTGCTGGGCGCGCTGCCCGACCTGACGGCCATCGGTCCCGACGGCGAGATCCCCGATCTGGTGACCGTGACCGGCCTTCCCCCGGCGCCGACCGACCTGCCGGCGGGGTGCGTGTTCTGGCCGCGCTGTCCGGTGCGCGCCGACCCGCGGTGCGAGACCGAGCAGCCGCCCCTGGTGCCCGTCGCCCCGCTTCGGAATGGCCGCCTCGGCCCGGATTCCCCGCCCGCCGAGGGCCGAGATGGCCAAGTTGGCGCGGGGCGGTTGCCGCACCGGGCGGCGACGTGGTGTGCGGAGGGCCTGTCGTGAGCGACGTCCTGATCTCCGCCCGCGGGCTCGAGGTGCACTTCCCGCTGCAGGGCAAGGGCGCGGTCCGCGCCGTCGACGGCGTCGACCTCGACATCCACCGCGGGGAGACCCTCGGCCTGGTCGGGGAGTCCGGCTGCGGCAAGTCGACGCTGGGCAATGCCCTGCTGCGGCTGGTGGAGCCGACCGCGGGCACGGTCACCTTCGACGGCGCCGACATGACGGCGCTGGACCGCCGGTCGCTGCGCTCGCTGCGCCGGCGGGCGGGCATGGTCTTCCAGGACCCGTTCGCCTCGCTGGATCCGCGCCGCACGGTGGCCCAGACGGTCGCCGAGCCGCTGGAGGTGCACCGCCTGCGCTCGGGGCGGCGGGAGATCGCCGCCCGCGTCGGCGAGCTGCTGGAGCTGGTCGGCCTCGACCCGGCCGTGGCCGGCCGGTACCCGCACGAGTTCTCCGGTGGCCAGCGCCAGCGGGTCGGCATCGCCCGGGCCCTGGCCGGGGAGCCGGACTTCCTGGTGTGCGACGAGGCGATCGCCTCCCTGGACGTGAGCGTGCAGGCCCAGGTGCTGAACCTGCTCCGCCGGCTGCAGCGGCAGCTTGGTCTCACGCTGCTGTTCATCTCGCACGACCTGTCGGCCATCCGGCACATCTCCGACCGCATCGCGGTCATGTACCTGGGGCGGATCGTCGAGATCGGGCCGGCGACCGCCGTGGGCGCCGACCCGCAGATGCCCTACACGCAGGCGCTGCTGTCCGCCGTCCCGGTGCCCCATCCCGAGCTGGAGCGCACGCGGCAGCGGATCGTGCTGCGCGGCGACGTCCCCTCGCCGTCGGCCGTCCCCTCGGGGTGCCGGTTCCGCACCCGCTGCCCGCACGCCTTCGAGCCTTGTCCCGAGGTCGACCCGGCGCTGCAGGAGGTCGGTGCGCCCGGTCAGCTGGCGGCCTGCCACCTGCACGGCGTCATCGGCACCCCGATCCCCGCTTTCGGTACCGAAAGCTGAGCGGCCCCCCGCAGCTTCCGGTACAGAAAGCGGGGGAGGGGAGTCAGGCGTCGGCGCGGACCAGGCGCGGGCGCCCGGCGGCCAGGCCGGCCGCCAGCTGGGCGGCCAGCACCACCAGCAGCAGCACCAGGCCTGCCGTCCACCCGTCGGTGACGTCGTGCAGCAGGCCGACGGCGAAGGGCCCGGTGGCGGCCACCAGGTACCCCACGCTCTGCGCGGCCGCCGACAGCCGGCCGGTCTGCGCGACGTCGCGGCTGCGCAGCAGCACCAGCGTCATCGCCAGCGGGAACGCCGACCCGGTGCCCAGGCCGTAGAGGACCGCCCACAGCGTCGGCGCCGCGGCCGGCGCGACCAGGAGCCCGACGAGCGCGGCGGCGGTCGGCGCGCAGGACACGAGCACCCACCCGCCCTGGCCTCGGCTGCGGGCGGCCAGCGGGGGCACCACCAGCGAGAGCGGGGCGCCGATCACCGCACCGACGGCCAGCAGCACACCCGCGCGCACGGGCGAGACCCCGGCGTCGCTCTCCAGCACGCCGGGCAGCCAGGTCAGCATCGCGTAGAACGACAGCGACTGGAGCCCGAAGAAGGCCATGACCGACAGCGCGACGCGGTCCCGGAGGATCGCGGTGCGGCGCCCCGGTGCAGGGGGTGGGGTCGCGCGGTCGGGACGCCGGCGCACGAGCAGGGCGACCGCGATCAGCGCGGCCAGCACCGGCAGCGCCCACAGGGCCAGCCCGGCGAGGGCGCTGCCGGTCGCGTCGGCGAGCGGCTGGGCCAGGCCGGCCCCGAGGCTGGCCGACAGCGCCATGGAGCCGGTGGTGGCGCCGACGACGGCCGCGCTGCGGCGGCCGTACTCGGCGCGAGCGACGGCGGGCAGCAGGACGTTGACCACGGCGATGCCGCCGGTGAGGACGACGGTGCCCGCGAACAGTCCCACCACGCCCGCGAGCCGCAGCGCGATGCCGGCCAGGATCACCGCGACGGCGGCGAGGACCGCCCGGTGCAGGCCGAGGCGGCCGGCGAGGGTCGGGGCGAACGGGGAGACCAGGCCGAAGCAGATGAGCGGGAGCGAGGTGACGACCGCCAGCGCCGCGGTCGGCAGGGACAGCTCGTCGCCGAGGTCGTCGAGCACCGGCCCGACGGCGGCGAACGGCCCGCGCAGGCACAGCGCGGCGAGCACCAGCACGGCGGCCGGCAGGAGCGCGACGACTCCGGCCCGCCGGTCGGACTCCGTCGTCACCGGGCGGGGGCGCGGCCCAGGTCGCGCTCGATCTGGGCGACGGCGGCGAGCAGGTGCGGCACGAAGTCGTCCTCGAGCTGGCGCAGCGTCGTCCGGCTGGCGCTCACCGAGAGGTTCACCGCGGCGGTGACCACACCGTCGCGGTTGCGGATCGGGGCGCTCGCCGAGCGCAGCCCCTCCTCCAGCTCCTGGTCGGCCATGGCGTAGCCCTGGGCGCGCACGCGCTCGAGGCGGGCGGCGAGCCGGGCGCGGTCGGTGATCGTCCGGGAGGTCAGCGGCCGGAGGTCCGCGCGCGCCAGGTAGGCGTCGAGCTCGTGCTTCGGGAGGAACGCCAGCAGCACCTGGCCGAGCGAGGTGGCGTAGGCCGGGAAGCGGGTCCCGACCGTGATCATCACCGTCATGATCCGCTTGGTGTGCACGCGGGCCACGTAGACGACGTCGTCGCCGTCGAGGACCGCGACCGACGAGGACTCGTCGACCTTGGCGACCAGCGCCTCGAGGTGCGGCTGGGCGACCTCGGGCAGCGTGATGCCCGACAGGTAGGAGTAGCCGAGCTCCAGCACCCGCGGGCGCAGGGAGAACTCGCGGCCCTCGACCCGGACGTAGCCGAGCTCGACCAGCGTGAGCAGGAACCGACGGGCCGCGGCCCGGGTCAGGCCGGTGCTCCGGGCGACCTCGCTGAGCTGCAGGCGCGGGTGCTGCGCGTCGAAGGCCCGGATGACGGCCAGACCGCGGTCGAGGGACTGCACGAAGTTGCTGTTGCGGACGGGGGAGTCGGCCGAGTCGTCGGCGGCTGCCAGGTCCATATGCTCCTCTTCCGGGTCGGGGCGGCGGGGTGCCGTCCCTGGACGCGAGCGAGTGCGAGCGGGCTCGGCACCGGTCGACGGTGTCGAACGGTTGACGCGAGAGCCCCTCACCTGCAAGCGTTCACATCGCAAACACACGTTCGCAAAGCGAACGGTATTGCACAAGGACTAGTTGCGTGTTGAAGGAGTTTGGGTGCACGGGGACGACGCCGCGACAGCGACGCACACCTCCCCTGCGCGCCCCTGCTCCCGCACGCGCCCAGGAGGATGCTGACCTCGTGCCCCCCTTCCCCTCGCCCTCGCGCGCCTCTGCCGGCGCCGCCGCGGCCCCCGCCGAGCGGGTGGACCTCCCGTGAGCTCACCGGCCGTGACGGTGCCGGCCGGAGCCCCGGACGCCGGTCCGGCGAGCGCGCCGCGCCCCCGCCGGCGCCGGACGCCGCCCGCCGTCCTCGGGCTGATCGGCCTGGTGGCCCTGGTCCTGCTCGTGGAGATCCTGCCCCGCGTGGGCATCCTGCCGCGGCGCTACTTCCCGACGTCCTCGGAGATCGGGGCGGCGCTCGGGCGGCTGGTCGGCGAGTCGTCGTTCTGGGTCGCCGTCGGCGACACCCTGCAGGGCTGGGCGCTGGGCCTGGGGATCTCGGCCGTCGCCGGGGTCGTCATCGGCATCCTGATCGGGATGTCCCGGTTCACCCGCGAGCTGACGGCCTCGACGATCGAGTTCCTGCGGCCGATCCCGTCGGTGGCGCTGATCCCGATCGCGGTGCTGCTCTTCGGCTCCGACATCGAGAGCAAGCTGATGCTGGTCATCTACGCGTCGTTCTGGCAGATCCTCATCCAGGTGCTCTACGGCGTGCAGGACGTCGACCCGGTCGCCCAGGACACCGCCCGCGCCTACGGGCTGGGCCCCTGGGCGCGGGTCCGCCACGTCACCTGGCCGACGGCGCTGCCCTACGTGATGACCGGCCTGCGCCTGGCGGCCGCCGTCGCGCTGATCCTCGCGGTGACCTCCGAGCTGGTCATCGGCAACCCGGGGCTGGGCAAGCTGCTCGCCAACGCGCAGAGCAGCGGCGCGGTGACCAGCACGTACGCGATCGTCGTCGTCACCGGGATCCTCGGGGTGCTCGTGAACGTCATCTTCCGCGCCGTCGAGCGCCGTGCCCTGTCGTGGCACCCCTCCCAGCGGGCGGAGGTCCCGGCATGACCGTGCTGCGTCGCGTCGCGATGACGATCGGGCTGCCGGTCGTCCTGCTCGTCACCTGGTGGTTCGTCAGCGCCGGGAGCACCGACTTCTTCTTCCCGCCGCTGTCGAAGATCCTGGAGAGCCTGGTCGAGGAGTGGTTCGGGCCCCGGCTGCTCGACGACGTCGTCCCCAGCCTCTACCGGCTCGCGCTCGGCTACCTCCTGGCGGTGATCGTCTCGGTCGCCCTCGGCGTGCTGATCGGCCTGAACCGGACCGTCCGCGGCCTGCTGGAGCCGGTGCTGGAGTTCTTCCGCGCGATCCCGCCGCCGGTGCTGGTGCCGATCTTCATCCTGTTCTTCGGCATCGACGACACGATGAAGATCGTCGTCATCGCGTTCGGCTGCATGTGGCCGATCCTGCTCAACACCGTCGAGGGCGTGCGCGCCGTCGACGAGGTGCTCAGCGACACCGGCCGGGTGTACGGCATCACCGGTTCGGCGCGGCTGCGCTACCTGGTGCTGCCCAGCGCCAGCCCGCAGATCTTCGCCGGCCTCCGGCAGGGGCTCTCGGTCGCGATCATCCTCATGGTGATCAGCGAGCTGTTCGCCGCGACCAACGGGCTGGGCTTCGCCGTCGTCCAGGCGCAGCGCAGCTTCGCCATCGCCGAGACGTGGGCCGGGATGCTCATGCTCGGCCTGCTCGGTTTCCTGCTGGCCCTGCTGTTCCGCCTCGTCGAGAACCGGCAGCTGGCCTGGTACCACGGCCTGCGCCAGGCCCAGCGATCCTCGTGACCGTCCCCGACCGGAAGGCCCCACCCACCATGACCGACGGCCCCATGCTGGACGTCCGCGGCATCAAGAAGACCTACGAGGGCAAGGCCCGCACCGTCGAGGCGGTGCGCGACCTGACCTTCACCCTCGACGCGGGCGAGCTGGTCTGCATCGTCGGCCCGTCGGGGTCGGGCAAGACCACGCTGCTCAAGATCATGTCGGGGCTGCTCGAGCCGACCGCCGGCGAGGTGCTCATCGAGGGCAAGAAGGTCGACGGACCGCCCCCGGGCATGGCCGTGGTCTTCCAGGAGTACGGCCGCAGCCTCTTCCCGTGGATGACGGTCGCCGAGAACGTCGAGCTGCCGCTGAAGCACAAGAAGCTGTCGACCGACCGGCGCAAGCAGCTGGTCGACGAGTCGCTGGCCGCCGTCGGCCTCGCCGAGGCGCACGCCGCGATGCCCTGGCAGCTGTCCGGCGGCATGCAGCAGCGCGTCGCGATCGCCCGCGCCGTCGCCTACGAGCCCAAGGTGCTGCTCATGGACGAGCCGTTCGCCGCGGTCGACGCCCAGACCCGCGCCGACCTCGAGGACCTCATCCGCGACATCTGGCACAAGTTCCAGGTCACGACCCTGTTCGTCACCCACGACATCGACGAGGCCGTCTACCTCGGCCAGCGGGTGCTCATCCTGTCCTCGTCGCCGACGGTCGTCCGTCAGGACCTGGCGATCGACCTGCCCGACGAGCGCGACCAGCTCAGCACCCGGTCCTCCGCCCGGTTCGCCGAGCTGCGCGCGCAGGTCTACTCCCAGATCCACCGCCCGAAGGAGGGCGCGGCCGCGCCGGCCGGCGCCTCCTGAACCCCGCCGGCCGGCCCGGTCGGCCGCCGCGGAACCTTCTTCTGCCGATGCTTGTGCTCTGCCCACCCTGGTGGGCAGAGCACAAGCATCGGCAGGGGTACCCCCGGACGGTCAGTGACGGGCGAGGCGGCACCGGGCACTAGCCTCGACGGCGCCAGGAGGGCTCGCCTAGTGGCCGATGGCGGCGGTCTTGAAAACCGCTATGGGGTAACACCCATCGTGGGTTCGAATCCCACGCCCTCCGCTCGCTGACGGCGCGCGGGAGTCCCCTTCCCCCCGCGCGGAAGGGGCCTCCCGCGCGCGGTCAGCCGGCCTGCGGCAGGTGCTCGATGAGCAGTTCCCCGCCGCTGGCGGCGAACCGGGTCCGCAGGTCGAGCAGGATGTCCAGTCCGGCGCCGTCGGCGGACCGGACTCCCTGCAGATCGAGGACGACGCGGGTGTGGCCGTTGCCGCGCAGCGAGTCGGCGGTGCCGCTGATCAGATCCGCACCCTGCGAGGTCAGGTGTCCGATGGCCCGGATCCGCCCGCGGTCGCCGTCGACCATCTCGCTCAGGGACCCGTGCGAGGGCGCGTGCCCCGCGTGCTGGGGCCGGACGGGGAGAGACGTCACGAGATCCTCCGCTTCGTCCACCCCCAGGCGGCGGTGGCGAGGAACAGCACCACCCCGACCACGGTCAGCCAGAACAGGCCCTCGATCACCGCCCCCAGCACGGACACGACGACCCAGACGACGAGCAGCAGGAGTATCAGACCGAGCACGGGCACCTCCGGGGGAAGGCGGGACACGGTGGTCCCGCAGGGATGTCAGGCCGCTGTCCGGCGGGGCGGGGTCTCCATCTGCATGACGCGCCAGAGTCCGGTGCGCAGCAGCAGGTCCTCCGTCCGCTTGTTCGGGCCGCGGAGGACGACGGCGCCGCCCCGGGCCCGGCAGGTGCGGTGCGCCCACAGGAAGCTGGCCACCGCCGTGCTGGAGAGCACCTGCACGCGGGAGAGATCCACGATCAACCGGCGCGCGCCGGCCAGCAGCGCATCGTGCAGCAGCCAGCGGACATCGGCCAGCCCCTCGGCCAGCAGCGCGTCGCTGAGCAGGATGGTCACCTCGTCGCCGTCGGTCTCGAGCCCGGCGGTGCGCGTCGTCGTGCGGGTGGTCGTCGCGCGGGTGCTTGCCCGGGTCATCGCCGTCCTCCTTCCGTCGGTCGTCAGGTGTTCGTCGCCGATGACCTTGGTCTGCGAAGGTTGCGATCACCCGGGGAGCAGCATTGAGATCTCGTGACGGCCCGACCACGGCCGCGGGACCGGTCCGGGCGCGATGGCAGCATGGCGGCCGTGACGCTGCGACTGCTCGTCGTCGAGGACGACGACCACATCCGCACGGCACTGCGCTGGGCGCTGGAGGACGAGGGCTACGACGTGGCCGAGGCGGTCTCCGGTGAGGAGGCCATCGCCGCGGTCGCGGTCGCCGCGCCGGACCTGATGGTCGTCGACCTGATGCTGGGCCCCACCGACGGGTTCGCCGTCATCCGCGAGGTCCGCCGCGAGCACGACCTGCCGATCATCGTGGTCAGCGCGCGGGCCGACACCCACGACATCGTGGCCGCGCTCGAGGCCGGCGCCGACGACTACGTGACCAAGCCGTTCGAGGTCAAGGAGATCACCGCCCGGCTGCGGGCGCTGCGCCGCCGCGCCGGGTCCAACGGGACGGCGACCGGGGCGGCCGCGCCGCCGGAGGTCGTCCTCGACCGCGATCCGGGCGCCCCGCTGGTGCTGCGCGAGGAGCGGGGCACCGTGCACCGCGGCGACGAGCAGGTGCCGCTGACGCTGACGGAGTTCCGCCTGCTGTGCGAGCTCGCCGCGTCACCGGGCCGGGTGTTCAGCCGCCAGGCCCTGCTCGAGCGGGTGTGGGAGCACGGGTTCTTCGGCGACGAGCGGATCGTCGACGTCCACGTGCGCCGGCTGCGGACGAAGGTCGAGCGCGATCCGAGCGCACCGCGGCTCGTGGTCACCGTGCGCGGGCTGGGGTATCGGCTGGATCCGCAGTGAGGGGCGCGCTCGGGCCTGGCCGGCTCCGGGCGCGGGGCCTGCGGGCGCGGATCGTGCTCGGCTTCGCCGGGGTCACCCTGCTGGTGTCCGTCGTCCTCGTCGCGACGACGTTCTTCCTCGCCCGCAACTACCTGCTCGACCAGCGCGAGGCGTCCCTGACCCGCCAGGCGTTCGCCGACGCCAACGTGCTCAACAGCCGGCTGGCCACCGCCGGCACCGAGGTGGGCGACGTGCTGGGGGAGCTGGTGCCCTCGGGCGGCGCCGACGTCGTCGTGCACGCGCAGGGGTCCTGGTATTCCTCCAGCCTGGACGTCGGCGCGCGGGACGTGCCGATCGCGCTGCGCGGCATCGTCGCGGGCGGGGAGGCCGCCACCGTGCCCATCGAGACGGCAGAGGGCCCGGCGCTCATGATCGGTGTGCCGCTGCGGGCGGCCGGCGTGGAGTTCTACGAGGCCGCACCGCTGGCCGAGCTGCGCCAGGTGCTGCGGACGCTGGCCGCGGTGCTCGCGGCCGGGGCGGTGGCGGCCACCGCGGCCGGTGCCGCCTTCGGCGTGTGGGCCAGCCGCCGGACGATCCAGCCGCTGGAACAGGTCGCCGGCGCGGCCACCCGCATCGCCGGTGGCGAGCTGACCACCCGGCTCCCGGCCACCGACGATCCCGACCTGGTGGCGATCGTGGCCGGCTTCAACAGCATGGTCGACGCCCTGGCCGCCCGGATCGACCGCGACGCCCGCTTCGTCGGCGACGTCAGCCACGAGCTGCGCAGCCCGCTCACCACCCTGGTCACGAGCGTCGAGGTGCTCGCCGCCCGGCGCGACGAGCTGTCCCCGCGCGGGCAGCAGGCGCTGACAATGGTCGAGGGCGAGCTCGGCCGCTTCCGCCGCACGCTGGACGACCTGCTGCAGCTGGCCCGGATCGACGGCGACGGCGCGCTGGACCACGCGGCGCCGGTGTCGATGTCCGAGCTGGTCCGGGAGGTGCTCGCGCACACGAGCCGCCCGGACGTGCGCTTCGACGCCGCCCCCGATGCCGACACCACCGTCCGCGGTGACAAGACCAGCCTGGAGCGCGCCGTCCGCAACCTGCTCGACAACGCCGACCGGCACGCCGGCGGCTCCCGGGCCGTGCACGTGGAGCGTCGGGACGACGCCGTCGTCGTGACCGTCGACGACGAGGGGCCGGGCGTGTCGACCGAGGACCGGGAACGGATCTTCGAACGCTTCGCCCGGGGCCCGCGTGCCGCCCGCCGGTCGCTGCCCGGGGCGGGGCTCGGCCTGGCGATCGTGGCCGAGACCGCCGCCCGGCACGGCGGCGCCGCCTGGTGCTCCGACGCGCCCGGCGGCGGCGCGCGCTTCAGCCTCTCCCTGCCGGGGCTGCCCCGATGAGCGCCCGCCGCCTGATCGCCGGCCTCACCGTCGTGCTGCTCGCCGGGTGCGGTGTGCCCACCACCGGGGAGCCGGAGACCATTCCCGCCGCCGAGGTGCCCTACGGGCTCGCCTCCCCGACGCCGAGCGACCCGGGCAGCGGGCCGACCGAGACGATGATGGTCGCCACCGCCATCTACCTGCTCACCCCCGAGGACGTGCTGGTCGCCAGCGGTCGCGAGACGTCGACCGGCTCGACCGAGGACCAGCTCGACGCCCTGCTGGGCGAGCTCGCGGCCGGGCCGGACGCGAAGGAGCGGGCGCGCGAGCTGTCGACCGCGCTGCCACCGGAGGTCGAGCTCGACGCGGTCGACGTGTCCGGCGGCACGGTCACCATCGACATCGCCGGCCCGGTCGGCGCCCCGTCGGGCACGGAAGGCCGCCGGGCCGTCGGCCAGATCGTGCTGACCGCGACCAGCGTGCCGGGCGTGCGGGCGGTCCTGCTGACCCGCCAGGGCGAGCGCGTGGACGCCCCGCTCCCGGACGGGCAGCTGACGTCGGCCCCGCTGACGGCCACCGACTACGAGATCCTCCTCACCGCCCCCGCGCCGACGCCGACGGTCACGCCGGCGCCGGCCACTCCCACGGCCGCACCGAGCGTCGCGCCGCCGTCCTGATCAGCGGGGCGGCGGCTGGACCGAGATGTCGGTGACGTCGATGTCCAGCGGGGCGTCCACGATGGCGCAGACCGTCTCTGCCAGGCTCTCGGGCGAGACGAGGGCGGCCGGGTCGTAGGGCCGGCCGAACGCTCCGCGCACCGTCCGCAGCAGTTCGGTGGCGATGCCGCCGGGATAGACGCTGGTCACGCGCACTCCGTGCGCCGCCTCCTCCAGCCGCAGCGAGTCGGCCAGCTCCGTCAGCGCCGCCTTGCTGGCCGCGTACGCCGACCACCGGGCGACACCGTGGAGCCCCGCCACGGCGTTGATGAACACCACCCGGCCGCGGGCGGCGCGCAGGGCGGGCAGCAGCGCCCGCGTCAGCTCGGCCGGACCGGTCACGTTGATCGCCATCGTCCGCTGCCACAGGTCGTGCGGGGTGTCGGTCACCGACGCGACGTCGGCGATCCCGGCCGCGTGGACGAGCACCTCCACCTCGCGGAGGTCGCAAAGGGCGGCCGGCAGCCCGCCCGGTCGCTCCAGGTCCAGCGGCGCCGGGACGGCCGAGGGGACGTCGGCGCACAGCGCGTCCAGCGCCTCCGTCGGCCGGGCGACGGCCACCACGTCGTCCCCCCGGTCGGCGAACCGCCGCACCATCGCCGAGCCGATCCCCCCGGTCGCGCCGGTGACGACGACGGTCATCCGCCCAGGATCTTCGCCTTCTGCGCGGCGAACTCCTCCTCGGTGAGGATCCCGGCGTCGCGCAGCTCACCGAGCTTGCGCAGCTGCTCGACCATGTCCACCGGCGGCGCGGCCGGTGCGGGCGGGGCCGCCGGTGCGGGCGGCGGAGCGCCGAACGCCATGCCCGCCGCGGGGTTCTGCACGTGCAGGTACTGCGACTGCCGCTCGATGGTCTTCTTGGTGCGCGCCTCGCTGATCAGCGGCGCGAGGATGTCGAGCACCTGGTAGGGGTTCTCGATGTTGTCGAGCACCGTCTGACCGCTGGTCGTGCCCTCGATGGTGCCGGTCATGTTGAACATGTCCTGGTTGGCGCCGAGGGAGGGGTCCTCGAGGTTGAGGACGACGTCGCCGATGTCCTTGCCGCGCTGCCACACCGCCTGCCGCACGTCCATGTCCTTGATCGCCCAGAGCGGCACGCTCTCGGTGCGGGTGCCGAGCAGCCCGCTCTCGATCCAGACGCGGTCCTTGGTGATCCGGTAGCGCGCCTTGGAGACACCGGCCGCGCTGGTGGCGGCGTTCTTGCTCTCGCCGAACCACAGCGTGTTCGGGTCGTTGGCCCACTGCTCGGTGCGCTTCGCGTTCTGCTCGGCCAGCTTCTGCTTGCCCTGGTCGGCGATGGCCTTGCCCTGGTCGGCGACCTGCTTGAGCCGGTCCTTCCAGCTCAGCTTGCCCCCGGCGGGGCCGGCACCGGCGGCCGCGGGCTGCTCGTAGCCGGCAGCGGGGGGCTGGTAGCCCGCGGCCGGCGGGGGCTCGTAGCCCGCCGTCGGCGGGGCGGGCGGCGGCGGGGGGACGGCGACGGGCGGGGGGAAGTCGGTCGTCAGCGGGTCCTGACCCGTCGCCCCCTGGTCCGAGACGTGCTCGGTCCACGACGTCCCGTTCCAGTAGCGCAGCTCGTGCACGCCGCTCGGATCGGGCAGCCAGCTCGCGTCCGCCATTCGATTGCCTCCAGTGCCGTTCGGGTCGGGGTCGGCGGACAGGATGCCAGCGCGGACGGCGCCGTGGGGACCCTCGGTGAACGGTGCGGAACTCAGGCGGCCATCACCGGTGAGGCGTCGACCGCCTGCAGCAGGTGCACCTCGACGACCAGACCGCGCAGCGCCACGATCTCCTGCACGTCGCGCGGCGCCCGGCCCAGCGGGCCGGCGTCGGTCCGGTAGGTGAGGGACACCGGGCAGATCGCCGAGTCGGGGTGCCCGCCCGTGGGCTCGGCGGCCACGCCCGGCAGGACCCGGCGGCACACGGCGGCCCAGCCCACCGTCGTCCGGGGCACGGCGGTGACCAGCGCCAGGTCCCCGAGCCAGCCGGGGGTCTGCCGGTCGAGCAGCAGGCGGCCGCCGGTGCGGGGCCAGGGGATCGCCGGCGGCACCACCCGGACCCGCACGCCGAGCGCGGTGAGCACCCGGGCCGCGCCGCACACCTGGAGGCGCTGCCGGCGGCGGGTGGCGTGCGGCGGCACGAGCGCGGTGCGCACGTGCAGGCCGGCCAGCGTCGCGGCCAGCGCGAGGCGGCGGCGCTGCTGGGTGGCGGCATCGACGGTGGGGACGGGCGGGGAAGACGTCACGCGACGAGGCTCCCGGCCGCGCGTGACGGGGAGGTGGACCGCGGCGTTACGTCCGATGACGACCGGCCGAAGCCCGCCAGGGAACGGCGTCGGGAAGCGGAACGGCAGGTGAACGTTCCGCCCGGGCGCGTAACCGGAGCCGACCTCGGTCAATGAGCAGCCCGTGAATCCGCTGTCCCGCCGCACCGCCCTCCAGCTGGCCGCCGTCACCGGCACCGGACTGGCGGCGGCCTCCGTCGCCGGGCCCGCCGCCGCGGCGCCGTCGTCGTCCCGCCGGATGTTCGGGCATGGCGTCGCCTCCGGCGACCCGCTGCCGACCGCCGTCGTCCTCTGGACCCGGGTGACGCCCACCGCGGCGTCGACGCCGGGCTCGGGGGTCGGGCCGGCCGTGACCGTCGGCTGGGAGGTGGCGACCGACCCCCGGTTCCGCCGGATCGTGCGCCGTGGGTCGGCCCGGACCGGCCCGGCCCGCGACCACACCGTCAAGGTCGACGCGGGCGGCCTGTCGCCGGCGACGACGTACTGGTACCGGTTCACCGCCGGGGGGACGACGTCGCCGGTCGGCCGGACCCGCACCGCGCCGGCGCCGTCGGCCCGGCCGGCGCGGCTGCGGATGGCGGTGGTGTCCTGCGCGAACCTGCAGGCGGGCTGGTTCACCGCCTACCGGCACCTGGCCGCGCGGCAGGACCTCGACGTCGTCGTCCACCTCGGCGACTACCTGTACGAGTACGCGCCGGGGGAGTACCAGGCGCGCGACGTCGTCGTCCGGCCGCACGACCCGGCGCACGAGATGGTGACCCTCGCCGACTACCGGCGCCGGCACGCCCAGTACAAGACCGACCCCGACCTGCAGGCACTGCACGCGCTGGCCCCGTGGGTGATCACGTGGGACGACCACGAGTCGGCCAACGACGCGTGGTCGGGCGGGGCGGAGAACCACACCGAGGGCGCCGAGGGCACGTGGGCGGCGCGCAGGGCGGCGTCCCAGCAGGCCTACGCCGAGTGGATGCCGGTGCGCTACACCGCCGGCGGCCGGCTCTACCGTCGGCTGCGGTTCGGCCGGCTGGCCAGCCTCTCGATGCTCGACCTGCGCACCTACCGCGACCGGCAGGCGTCGTCGATGGTCGACCCGGCGCTCGACGACCCCGACCGCACCCTCGCGGGCCCCGAGCAGCTGGAGTTCCTGCTCGACGGGCTCGCCGACCCCGCGGTGCAGTGGAAGCTCGTCGGCAACCCGGTGATGATCGCGCCGGTCCGGTTCCCGAGCACCCTGGACGGCGACGCGCTGCGCGGGATCGCGACGCTGCTGGACGCACCCGTCTCCCCCTCGGGCGTGCCGTACAACGTGGACCAGTGGGACGGCTACCCCGCCGAGCGCGCGCGGGTGCTGGGCCACCTGCGCGACCGCGGGATCACCGACGCGGTCTTCCTGACCGGCGACATCCACTCCGGGTGGGCCGCCGAGCTGCCCGCGGACGCGTCGACGTACCCGGCCACCGGCGACAGCGTGGGCGTCGAGCTGGTCTGCAGCTCGGTGACCAGCGACAACCTCGACGACATCCTGGGCACCCCGCCGCGGACGACGTCCCTGGCGGCGGAGACGGGGATCAGGGCGAACAACCCGCACATCAAGTACGTGGACCTCGACTCACACGGCTTCTCGGTGCTGGAGGTGACCCCGGCCGGCGTGCAGATGGACTGGTTCGTGCTGGTCGACCGCACGCACCCGGATTCGGGGGCGGTCTGGTCGACGTCGTTCCGCGTGCCGGCCGGCTCGGGTCGCGTCGAGCCGGCGCCGCGGCGGCTGGCGTGAGCGGGAGCGCGCTCGACCGGCGCACGTTCCTGAAGGCGACGGCGGCCGGCGGGCTGACCGTCGTCCTGTCCTCGGCGCTGGGGGCGCCCACGGCGCGGGCGGCCGACCGGCTGCGGGTGTACGTGGTGGTCGTCGACGGCACGCGGCCGGACGAGGTCGTGCCGGCGCTGATGCCGAACCTGGCGGGCCTGCGGGCCCGGGGGGCGTGGTTCCCGTCGGCCCGGTCGCTGCCGGTGATGGAGACCATCCCCAACCACGTGATGATGATGACCGGGGTGCGGCCGGACCGGTCCGGGGTGCCGGCGAACGCGGTGTACGACCGGGCCGAGGGCGTCGTGCGCGACCTCGACCGGCCCTCCGACCTGCGCTTCCCGACCCTGCTGGAATGGCTGAACGCGACCGGCCGGACGACGGGCACGGTGCTGTCCAAGGAGTACCTGTTCGGCATCTTCGGCGAACGCGCCACCCACCGCTGGGAGCCGTTCCCGGTGGTCCCCGGCTCCGGGCACGCACCCGACGTGTTCACCGGGGACGCGCTGGTGGCGATGGTCGACTCGTTCGACCCGGACCTCGTGTTCGTCAACTTCGGCGACACCGACCGGGTCGGGCACAGCGACCTGACCGGGACGACGCTGCGCGCGGCCCGGCGGGCCGCGCTGGCGAACACCGACCTGCAGATCGGGCGCTTCGTCACCCACCTGCAGCAGACCGGGCGGTGGTCGAGCAGCGTGCTGCTGGTGCTGGCCGACCACTCGATGGACTGGTCGTTGCCCGACCGCTTCATCTCGGTCGACGCGATCCTGCGGGCTCGCCCGGACCTGCGCTCCTCGATCCAGATCGCCCAGAACGGTGGCGCGGACCTCCTGTACTGGACCGGTCCGTCCGGAGCGCGCTCCGCCGGGCTGGCCGAGGTGCGCCGGCTGGTCGCGGCCCACCCGGGCGTGCTGTCGGTGCAGGTCCCGGCCGACCTGCGGCTGGGTCCGGAGGCCGGGGACCTGGTGGCCTACTGCCGGGCCGGGTGGCGGTTCACCGACCCGACGCCGGTGTCCAACCCGATCCCCGGCAACCACGGCCACCCGGTCACCGAGCCGATCCCGTTCCTGGTGGCCGGTGGGCACCCAGCGGTGCGCCGGGGCGTGGTGCTGAGCGCCCCGGCCCGGACCGTCGACGTCGCCCCGACCGTGGGCGCGCTGTTCGGGCTCGGGGCGCCGCCCGGCGGGTACGACGGCACCGCCCGGACCGGCGCCTTCCGCCCCTGAACCAGCTTTCTGTACCGAAAGCTGAGGTTCCCCGTCCAGCTTTCTGTACCGAAAGCTCAGCGGAGGGCGCGGACGGCGGCGGCGAGGGTTCGGGCGGTCAGCCGCCCGTCGGCCAGCCCGAGGTGGACGACGTCGTCGAAGATCCGCTGGTCCTGCCCGGCGGCGCGGAAAGCGGCGTCCATCAGCCGCGGCCAGCGGCTGAGCCCGGCGGCGAGCGACGAGTGCGCCAGGTGCCGGCCCAGCCGCGCTCGCAGCGCGCGCCGGTAGGCCGCCCCCGCGGTCGCGCCCCGCACCGCCGCGCGCCCGGCGAGCATCCCGGAGAGCACCGCGTAGAAGATGCCCTCCCCGGTCAGCGGGTTGATCAGCGAGGCGGCGTCGCCGGCCAGGAGCAGCCGGCCGTCGGGCTGCCGCGGTCGGCCGTTCGACAGCGGTAGCCGGTGCCCCTTCACCCCGACGGGCGCGACGCCGGGCAGCAGCCGTTCGAGGCCGGCGAGCAGGCCGCCGCGGGTGATCCCCGACGAGACCAGCTCGCCGTAGCCGACGTTGGCCGTGCCGTCGCCGAGGGGGAAGGACCAGGCGTAGGCGGGCCAGCGCTGCGCGGTGGTCGTGATCAGCTGGACGCCGGTGCCCTGGGCCGGCTCCGGTGCATACCCCCGGATCGCGATCGCCGTGCGCGTCGGGCGGTTCCGCGGGATGCCCGCCATCCGGCGGACGACGGACTCCGCACCGTCGGCACCGACCACGACCGTGGCCTCCAGCACGCCGTCGACGTCGACGTGCGTCGGGTGGACGTCGAGACGGCGCACGGTGTGCCGGCGGAACTCCGCCCCCGAGGTGAGCGCCGCGGTGAGCAGCCGCTCGTCGAGGACCACCCGCGGCACGACGTGCGCGGGCCGGTGCATCGCCCGCTCCACCGACGCCCCGCCGGGACCGCGCAGCCGCAGCCGCTCGACCGCCGGGTATCCCGCGGTGAGGACGGCGCGGTCGATGCCGAGCCCCTCGAGGACGTCGAAGGCCTCGGGTGCGATGCCGTCGCCGCAGACCTTGTCGCGCGGGAAGTGGGCCCGGTCGAGCACCAGCACCCGGGCGGCCGGGTCGGCCTGCCGGGCGGCCGCCGCGCAGGCCGCCCCGGCGGGCCCGCCCCCGACCACGACGACGTCCCAGCGCTCCACGGGTTGCTCCTATGTCAAGCCGCCTGCGGCAGGGAGGCCGCGGCGGTCTGGTCGGTGGGTCGGAGGAGGTTGAAGACGATGCGGGCGAGGCGTCGTTTGAGGGCGCGCAAGGCCTCCATCGTGGTGT
>NZ_BAAAVV010000007.1:0-265462 GCF_039534705.1 Blastococcus jejuensis | reverse complement strand
AGCAGTGATCGGCACAACCCATGCATGCCAGCCCTTCACAGAGCGGCAGGAACGCTACGAGCCAGATCACCACTGGCCAGGATCCCAACCACCGCAACGGATCGCGGCGCCAGCACCCTGACACTGACGGCGAACGCTAGCGGCGCGAGCGGACCGGGGCGCTTACCTGCGAGGTAATCGACCGGCTCCCGCCGAGGACCGACCGTGGCGGCATGACAACGACCACCACCGCCGCCCCGTCCCTCCTCCGCCTGGCGCTGCGCGTCGACGCCGTCGTCTCCGGGCTCAACGGCGCGGCGTACCTGCTGCTCGCCGGTCCGCTGTCCGACCTCCTCGGCCTGTCCACCGGGATCCTCCGCGGAATCGGCGTCTTCCTGCTCGTCTTCGGGGCCTCCGTCTGGCTCGTCGGCGACCGCCCGGTCGCGCCCGCCGTCCGCACCGTGATCACCGGCAACCTGCTGTGGACCGCCGGGAGCGTCGCCGTCGTCGTCGCCGATCTCGGCACACCCACGACGATCGGCGCCGTCTGGCTGGTGCTCCAGGCCGTCGTGGTCGCCGGCTTCGCCGTCCTCCAGCTCGCCGGGCTCCGGGGGGCGACCGTCAGCGGCCGATGGGCGCCGTCCGGGCGCGGGTGAGCCGGACCAGGTCGGCCGGCGCGAGCTCCACCTGGAGCCCGCGCCTCCCGGCGCTGACCAGGACGGTCGCGAACTCCAGCGCGGAGTCGTCGACGACGGTCGGCAACTGCTTGCGCTGGCCGAGCGGGCTGATGCCGCCGCGCACGTAGCCCGTCGTCCGCTCGGCGTCGGCGGGGTCGGCCATGACGGCCTTGCGGCCCCCGGCCGCCGTGGCCAGCGCCTTGAGGTCGAGGGTGCCGGCGACGGGCACCACCGCGACGGTCAGGACGCCGTCGACGCGGGTGACCAGCGTCTTGAACACCTGCCGCGGGTCGGAGCCCAGGGCGGCCACGGCGGCCTCCCCGTAGCCCTGGTCGGAGGGGTGCTCGGGGTCGTAGGGGTGCAGGGTGTGCGCCACCTTCGCCTTCTCCAGAGCCCGCACCGCAGGAGTCGCCGCCACGGCGCCGCAGCCTAGCGAGGCGCACCACGATCTCCGGTGGCCGGGAATCCTCGTCACGGGGGCTCGGTTGGACCCGGCGTGAGCAGCACCGTCTCCAGCGCCCGCCCGAGGGTCGCGCACCGGCGGCCCCCGGGCCGCCCCGATGCCGCGCGGCTACCATCGACCGATGCGGCACCCCGCGTCCGGGGGCCCCAGAGAGGACGGTCGGTGCCTGAAGAGTCCGCGGACCAGACCCCCGAGAACACGCCCGTCGGCGCCCCCGTAGAGGTGCCGGAGGCGCGCGAAGGTGGCAGCCGCACCGAGGTCGCCGAGACCCGTGCCGAACGCGACGCCCGGTTCGAGCGCGACGCCCTGCCGTTCCTCGACCAGCTCTACCCGGCCGCCCTGCGCATGACCCGCAACCCGGCCGACGCCGAGGACCTCGTCCAGGAGACCTTCGTCAAGGCCTACTCGGCCTTCCACCAGTTCGCCGAGGGCACCAACCTCAAGGCGTGGCTGTACCGGATCCTGACCAACACCTACATCAACAGCTACCGCAAGAAGCAGCGCCAGCCGCAGCAGTACCCGACCGACCAGGTGCAGGACTGGCAGCTGTACGCCGCCGAGGAGCACAGCTCCACCGGCCTGCGGTCGGCCGAGATCGAGGCGCTGGACCACCTGCCGGACTCCGACATCAAGGAGGCCCTGCAGCAGCTGCCCGAGGATTTCCGGCTCGCGGTGTACCTGGCCGACGTCGAGGGGTTCGCCTACAAGGAGATCGCCGAGATCATGGGCACTCCGATCGGCACCGTGATGTCGCGGCTGCACCGGGGTCGGCGGGGTCTGCAGAACCTGCTGGCCGACTACGCCCGCGAGCGCGGCTTCGTCCGCGCCGGATCCGGTGAGGAGGCGAGCCAGTCATGAGCGACGATGCTCACGGCGCCGGCAAGCCGATCGAGATCAACTCCTGCGACGACGTCCTGACGCACGTCTTCGAGTTCCTCGACCACGAGACCGACGACGCCCGACGCGCCGTCATCGCCGAGCACCTGGAGGACTGCTCCTCCTGCCTGCGCGAGTTCGGCATCGAGCAGGAGTTCAAGGCGCTGGTCCGGCGTCGCTGCGGGGGAGACCCGACGCCGGCCGGCCTTCGCGAGCGCATCAAGATCCAGCTGACCACCGTCTCCTTCGAGGAGGACGGCACCCAGATCAGCGTGGAGCGCGTGTCCGCCGAGTCCTGGACCGACGGCCCGAACCCGTCCTGACCCGCAACGACAGAGCGCCCTGCCCCGCGATCGCGGGACAGGGCGCTCTGCCGTTCACGCCTCAGGCGTTGGGGCGCTTGCCGTGGTTGGCCTTGCTCCCCTTGCGGGAGCGACGCTTGCGTCCACGCTTGGACATCGCTGCCCTCCTCTCACGCTGCCGGTGGGGCGGGAGTGCCCCGTGGTCGATGCGGGCCCGGAGATCCGGCGCACGATGGTGCGCGACGGGACCGGACCAGCCAAGCTGACAGCTACAGCCTCTCACGGGGCGGTCCGGCGTCGTTGCCGGACGGGGGATCGCAGAAGGGACACCCGTGCCACAGCTGGGGATCGAGAGCGTGCTCGTGGCCGGCCGGGGGCCGGCGGCGTGCGCGGTCGTGTCGGCCTGCGCGCGCCTGGGGGTGAAGAGCGTCGCGGTGCACTCCGACGCCGAGCGGTCGGCCCGTCACGTGCGCCTGGCCGACGACGCCGTGCTGCTCGGCCCCGCGCCGGCCGCGGAGTCCTACCTGGCCGTCGACCGCATCGTCGAGGCGGCCGCGCGCAGCGGGGTCGCCGCCGTCCTCCCGGTGCCTCCGGCCCTGGCCGGGAACGCGCGCCTGGCCGCGGCCGTGGTCGCGGCCGGGCTGACCTGGGTGGGGCCGGACGCCGACGTGCTGGAGCGACTCGGCGGCGACGGCGTGGAGCCGGCCAGCGAGCGCGGCTTCCTGGCCTGGGTGACGGCCGACGGGCTCCGGTTCACGACGCCGGTGCAGCGGGACCGCGCGGCCGGCATCGCGCGGGTGTCCTGGACCCCTGACGGCGCGTCGGAGCTGCCCGCGCGCGCCCGGCGGCTGGCCGACATCGGCTGGCGTGGCCTGGTGACCGTCGGCGTGGACCCTGAGGGCGAGCTGGCCGAGATCGCGGCGGGATTCTCGCTCGACATCGCCGTCCTGGAGCGTGCCCATGGCGTCGACGCGGTGGAGCTGGCGCTGCGCAGCGTCAGCGCGACGGCGGGCAGCCCGGAGCCGGTCGCGGGCTTCCCGCGGGCCGCCGTGGCCGCCCAGCTGCGCTCGACGCTGCCTCCGGGGGAGGCGGGCCGCGTCACGGGGCGTCTGCCCGGCGTGGAGCAGCTGCCCGCGGGGGCCCCCGACGTGGTGGCCGTCAGCGGCTACGAACCCGGCGACCGCCTCGACCCCTGGTACGACGCGCTCCTGGCGACGGTCAGCGCCGGCGCCCGCGACAGTGCGACGGCGGCCCGTGCGGTGGCGGACACCCTCACCGGGCTCTCGGACGCCGGCGTCCCGCACGACGGCGACGAGGTGTGCGCGGTCCTCGGCCGGCTGGCGTCGGGAACGGCCGTTCCCGGCTCGTGATCATCGTGCTTGGATGAACTCGCTCAGTCACGGCGCAGCATCCGAGGAGGCCAGGTGGCGGTCGAGGAGATCCACGCGGAGATGGTCTCCAGTGTCTGGAAGGTCCTCGTCGAGCCCGGCGCTCAGGTCTCCGCCGGTGACACGCTGGTGATCCTCGAGTCGATGAAGATGGAGATCCCGGTGCTCACCGAGCACGCCGGCACCGTCGAGGAGATGCACGTCGTCGAGGGCGAGGTGCTCCAGGAGGGCGACCTCATCGCGACCGTCGCGGCGGGCTGACCGCACGAAGGGTGTGCGACAGTCAGCAGTTTTCCAGCCAGGACCTGCCGGTCAGCGCACACCGTTCGGCACGCGGCCGGGTCAGAGTTCCCGTGCGTAGACCAGGAGGTCCACGCCGGGCACCGGCGTCCAGTCGCGCTCGGGCAGCCGGGTGAAGCCGAGCCGCTCGTAGAGCCGGTGCGCGGCGTGCATCCGCGGATCGGTCGACAGCACCATGCGGCGCTTGCCGGCGGCCCGGGCCCGGTCCAGGCAGGTGCGCACGAGCAGCTCGCCGATGCCGCGACCCCGAGCGACCGCGTCCACGACGAGCATGCGGAACGCTGCCTCCTCGTCGGAGACGGTGACCTCGCCGAACTCGCCGGCCAGCACCAGCGCGACGCTGCCGACGATCCGGCCGGCCTCGTCCTCGGCCACCAGCAGCTCGGCCAGGGCCGCCCGGCCCTCGACGTCGGCCAGCGTCCTGGCGTAGTCCGCCGAGGCGAGCCCGCCGCCGAGATAGGTGCGCACCGTCAGCTCGGAGATGTGCGGGAAGTCGGCAGCTGCTGCTGCCCGGACGGTCAGGCCGGCTGTCGCGGGGCGTTCGAGCACGTCGGAACCGTAGCGATCAGTCGCCCGTCGCCACCGGCCGCTCCGGGTCGGCGCTGTACTGCGACCACGAGCCGGGGTAGAGCCGGCCGGGGGCGAAGCCCGCCACCTCGAGGGCCAGCAGGTTGTGGCAGGCCGTCACGCCGGAGCCGCAGTACGAGATCACGTCGCTGCCGTCGCCGACTCCGACGGCGGCGAACCTGCGACGCAGCTCCTCGGCCGGCAGGAAGCGGCCGTCGGCGTCCACGTTCGTGCGGCACGGGAGGTTGCGGGCGCCCGGGATGTGTCCCGCCCGGGGGTCGACCGGCTCGTGGTCGCCACGGAAGCGGTCGGCGTCGAGGACGACGTGGGCGGGGGCGAGCGCGTCGTCGACGTCGGCCAGGCGCTCGGCGGGCCAGGGCCTGGGGGTGAACCGGGCCCGCGGTCGCGCCGGCGCCCTGACCTCCAGCGGACCGTCGTAGGCGCGCAGCCCGCCGTCCAGCAAGGCGGCGTCGTGCCCGGTGACCCGCAGCAGCCAGACCAGCCGCGCCGCGATCACCCCGCCGGCGTCGTCGTAGGCGAGCACGGTGTCCTCGTCGCCGATGCCCAACCCAGCCATGCCCTCGGCGAACACCGCAGGGTCCGGCAGCGGGTGGCGCCCCTGTCCGGGGCCGGCGGAGCCGGCCAGCCAGCGGTCGAGGTCGACGAAGACCGCGCCGGGCAGGTGCCCGGCGTCGTAGGCCGCGCGCCCCGAGCGGCCGTCGAGGTACCAGCGGACGTCGGCGAGGACGACGGACCCGCGGTGGGCCCGCCACCACGACAGGTCGACGACGGGAGGAAGCACGGTCCGACCCTACGAGGACCGACCCAGCGCGGCCGCCCTACGCTCGGAGGACCATGAGCAGCCTCTCCGAGCGCCTGACCCGTGGCCCGGCGCTGCGGCCCGACCAGGTCGACCACTCGCGCCGCCTGGTCGCCGACTGGCAGCTGCTGGCCGATCTCGCCTTCGCCGACCTCACGCTGTGGGTGCCGCTGAAGACCGGCGCCTGGTGGTGCGTGGCGCAGGTGCGGCCGCTGACCGCGCCGACGAGCCGCCCCGAGGACCTGGTGGGCGCCGAGGTCGAGGGGGCCGAGGCCGAGCCGTTCGTCGTCGCCCACCGGGAGGGTCGCCCGGTGACGGAGGGCGAGCCGGACTGGTCGGGTGCGGCTCCGCGGCGTCGCGAGGTGATCCCGGTGCGGCACGACGGCGTCGTCGTCGCCGTCCTGGCCAAGGACACCAACCTCGCGGTGACCCGGTCCCCGTCGACGCTGGAGCTGACCTACCTCGACATCGCCGCCGACCTCTGCCTGATGGTGTCGGCCGGCACCTTCCCGCCGGAGAAGGTGCAGGACGCCGAGATGAGCCCGCGGGTCGGTGACGGGCTGGTGCGGCTCGACGGTTCCGGTCGCGTGGTCTACGCCAGCCCGAACGCCCTGTCGGCATACCGCCGGATCGGCGTGGTCGGTGACCTGGTGGGCGTCGACCTCGCCGAGGTGACCCGGTCGGCGTCCGCCGACCGGGTGGCGGGGGAGGCCGTGGCGGCCGGCATCGTCGCCGCGCTGGCCGGGCGGTTCCCCGACCCGATGGACGTCGAGGGGCGCAGCGCCACGATGTTCGTGCGGGCGCTGCCGCTGCACGCGCCCGGCGGGGAGGCCGGCGCGCTGGTGCTGGTGCGCGACGTCACCGACGTCCGGCAGCGCGACCGGGCGCTGCTGACCAAGGACGCGACGATCCGCGAGATCCACCACCGCGTGAAGAACAACCTGCAGACCGTGGCGGCGCTGCTGCGACTGCAGGCGCGGCGGATGACCGAGCCGGCGGCGCGCGCGGCGCTGGAGGAGTCGGTGCGCCGGGTGGCGTCGATCGCGGTGGTGCACGAGACCCTCGCCGGCAGCCGGGAGGACGTCGTCGACGTCGACGACGTGCTCGACCAGGTGCTGCCGATGCTGGGCGACCTCACCTCGATCGGGCCGGCCGCCCTGACCCGGCGGACGGGGTCGTTCGGGGAGCTGCCCGCCGCCGCCGCGACCCCGCTGGTCCTGGCGGTGACGGAGTTGCTGCACAACGCGGCCGAGCACGCCTTCCCGGAGGGCGAGACCGGGAGCATCGAGCTGGTGGCCGAGCGCGACGGGAACGATCTCGTGGTGCGGGTGCGCGACAACGGCCAGGGGCTCCCGGAGGGTTTCGACCTGGCCGGCAGCGACGGGCTGGGCCTGCAGATCGTGCGCACGCTCGTGGTGAGCGAGCTGGGTGGCGGTTTGACGATGGGCCCCGCCGCAGACGGGGCCGGCACCGAGGCGGTGCTCACCCTCCCGGGCGCGGGCAGGCCACGTCGGTAGCGGGAGGACTGTCGTGCCGAGTGGGCCCGGAGGGGTCCGCGCAGGCGCGACGCAGCAGCTCCACGCGGCTGGGGGACGGCACCTGGCCGCGGTGTCGTCCGGAGGACGACCGTGTTACAGACAGAGAGGCCGGTCCGGGGAGTCCCGGACCGGCCTCTCGGCGGTCGATGCGTTCGCTGCGGTGCGCGCGCGGTCGTAACCGTGTCAGGCGGTGCGCACCCGGGTGCGAGCCTGGCGCCGCTTCAGCGCGCGCCGCTCGTCCTCGGAGAGCCCACCCCAGACGCCGGAGTCCTGGCCCGAGCGGAGAGCCCAGTCCAGACACGACTCGACGACGGGGCAGCGCTGGCACACGGCCTTCGCCTGCTCGATCTGAACGATTGCCGGGCCGGTCGTCCCGATGGGGAAGAACAGCTCGGGGTCCTCGTCCCGGCAGAGCGCGCGGTGGCGCCAGTCCATGGCTTCGTACTCCTCGGTGTCGTCTACGGTTGGTGCTCAGTCGCTGACCTCGGACCGCGGTTCAGGGCCGACACCGGTTGCCCAGCGCCATGACTCAGCGACTGCTTGCTTTGTTACCTGCAAGTTGCGTACTGCAGCGATGTTTTCACGTGCAGGACGCCTGTCAAGCAGATCGAGGTCGTCGTTCGACCCCCCGTGAGCAAGCTCACCACGCTCGTGCTAGGCCCGCCACTCGACGGAACCACACGCCGGGTCAGGCCGTTGACAAGCGCCTCCGGCCGTGCGTGAGGGGCGGTTCAGGCGACGACGCGCAGGGCGGCCGGCACGTGCCGCACGCGCAGCCCGGTGGCGGTGCCGAGGTGGTCGCCGTCGACCTGCCAGCCCTGGGGTCGGGAGGCGGTCAGCGTCAGGCTGGAGAGGTCGTGCCGGCGGTACACGCCCCGCCCCCGGAACCGGGGGTGCCGGGCGAAGGTCTGCCGCAGCGTGGTCAGCATCCGGACCGGACCCATGCGGCCCATCGCGAACACGTCGAGGCCGGTGTCGAACGAGGCCTCGGGGCTGGGGTTGACCGCTCGGTCGCCCAAGTAGGTCCACGGGGCGACGTTCGAGATGAGGCAGAGGAACAGCCCCGGCAGCGGGTCCTCGCCGGGGATCTCCAGGGTCAGGGCCGGGCGGCGGCGCTCCCGGCCGAGCAGGAAGGCCGCCGTCGCCTCCTTCACGTACAGCCCGCCCGTCGAGCGGACACCCTGCGCCCGCCGGCCCTCGACGCGCGCGATGACCTCGGCGTCGAAGCCCAGGCCGGCGGCGAAGACGAACCAGCGCTCCGGGGTCCACTCCGGCTCGTGCGCCGCGGCGTCCGCCGACGCCTCCGCGGCCGCGAGCGCAGGATCGGGTTCGACCAGCGGTGCGGTGCTCGTGCCGGTGGCCTGGGCGCTGCCGAGGGAGACCAGCCGGGTGCGACCGGCGCGCAGCGAGGCGAGGATCTCCGCCGTCGCCTCCACCGGGTCGCGCGAGCGCCCGAGGGCGCGCGCGAAGACGTTCGTGGAGCCGCCGGGGACGACCGCGAGGGTCGGCAGCCCGGGGCGCGGCCCGTTCGCCAGCAGGCCGTTGGCCACCTCGTTGACCGTGCCGTCGCCACCGACGGACACGACGACGTCGAGGTCGGCGGCGGCCGCCTCGGCGGCCAGCTCCCGGGCGTGCCCGCGGAAGGCGGTCTCGACGACGTCGAGCTTGAGCTGGCTGCCGAGCGCGCCCACGATGACGTCCCGCATCTTGGCGGTGGTGGTGGTCGCCGCCGGGTTCACCACCACGAGCGCACGCATACCGCCAGGCTAACCAGGGACGACGCCGGAACGTGGGATCACGGAGCCGCATGGAACGGCCGGGACCAGCGGGGCGCCGCGTAATCTCGCGCCCGTGACGCACGAGGACACCGGGCCGCAGGAGCCGCGCCGTCGGGCCGCCCGGCTGTTCGGCGAGGCCGCCGAGCCCGGCGCGCCCAAGCCGGAGCGCGCGGCGGTCGATGCACCGCGCACGCTGCGGCTGGCCGCGCTCGTCGTGGCCCTGGAGGCGGCGCTGATCGCCGTCGGTGCGCTGGCGCTGCTCTGGCTGACCGTGACGAGCACTCCCGACAGCCTGCCGCGGGCGATCGCCGAGGTCGTCGCCATCGGCGCGGGCGCGGCGGTGCTGGGACTGGCCGCCCGGGGGTTGTCGCGGGTGGCCTCGTGGGCGCGGGGGCCGGTGATCGTCCTCCAGCTGATCCTCGCCGCACTCGGCTACACGACGGCGTTCGACGCCGAGCGTCCGCTGATCGGCCTGCCCGTGCTGGGCCTGGTGGCCGCCGTGCTCTACCTGCTGGCCACGCCCGAGTCGCGGCTGGCCTACGTCGAGCAGGACACCGAGCGCTAGATCAGGTCGATCACGTCGGCGATCGAGTCGCAGATCCGGCTGGGCCGGAACGGGAAGCGCCGGACGTCGCCGGCCGCGGTGGAGCCCGAGAGCACCAGCACGGTCTCCAGCCCCGCCTCGATGCCGGCCACGACGTCGGTGTCCATGCGGTCGCCGACCATCATCGTCGACTCCGAGTGCGCCTCGATCCGGTTCATGGCGCTGCGGAACATCATCGGGTTGGGCTTGCCCACGAAGTAGGGCTCGGCCCCCGTGGCGCGGGTGATCATCGCCGCGACCGACCCGGTGGCCGGCAGCGGGCCCTCCGGCGAGGGGCCGGTCACGTCGGGGTTGGTGGCGATGAACCGCGCGCCCCGGCCGATCAGCCGGATGGCCCGCGTGATGGCCTCGAACGAGTACGTGCGGGTCTCACCGAGGACGACGTAGTCCGGGTCGGTGTCGGTGAGCGTGTAGCCCACCTCGTAGAGCGCCGTCGTCAGGCCCGCCTCACCGATGACGTAGGCCGAGCCGCCGGGGAGCTGGGTGGCCAGGAAGTCCGCCGTCGCCAGGGCCGAGGTCCAGATCGACTCCTCGGGCACGTTCAGCCCGGTGCGGCCCAGCCGGGCCGCGAGGTCGCGCGGCGTGAAGATCGAGTTGTTGGTCAGCACCAGGAACCGGCGCTGCTTCTCCACCAGCCGCTCGAGGAACTCGGCGGCGCCGGGCAGCGCCTTCTCCTCGTGGACGAGGACGCCGTCCATGTCGGTGAGCCAGCATTCGGGGGCGACACGCTCGGTCGTCATGTCGAGGAGTCTGTCAGGGCCAGTCCTCCAGCACCTCGGCACCGTAGTGCGCGGCGAGCGTGACGATCCGTTCGACGTCGGGCTCGGCGCCGTCGTCCGGGGGCAGCGTGCGCGACGGGGCGGGCTCGCCCAGTTCGACGAACAGCTTCTCGACGCCGCCGGGCGTGCAGAGGGTCAGCATGCGGACCTCGTCGGACTCGACGGTCAGCAGGTGCGGGACGTCGCGGGGACAGAACACGAAGGAACCAGAGGACGCGGTGAACGCCTGGTCGCCGACCCGCACGGTGAGCTCGCCGTCGAGCAAGAAGAAGGCCTCGTCCTCCCGCCGGTGGACGTGCGGCGGCGGCTCGGCCCCGCGCGGCAGCCGCTCGTGCATGAGGCTGAACGCGCCGCCGGTCTGCTCGGCGGTGGCAACCAGCGTCAGCAGCTCACCCAGGGACCAGTAGGCCGGGGCGTCGGAGAGATTCACGGCGAACGGCTTCGACTCCATGCCGGCATCCTGACAAGCAGCGCGCCCGTCAGGAACCGGGTCGGGCCCCCGCCGCGAAGCTGCTCAGCGCGTCGTCGGTGAGGCGGAACACCGTCCACTCGTCCATCGGAACCGCTCCCGCGGCCTTGTAGAAGTCGATCGACGGGGTGTTCCAGTCGAGCACCGACCACTCCAGCCGCGAGTAGCCGCGCTGCACGCACACCTCGGCCAACGTCCGGAGCAGCTCCTTGCCCAGCCCGCTGCCGCGGTGGGCGGGCTGGACGTAGAGGTCCTCGAGGTAGATGCCGTGCGTACCGCGCCAGGTGGAGAAGTTGAGGAACCACAGCGCGACGCCGACGACGTCGTCCCCGTGGAGCGCGACGTGGCCGAACAGCGCGGGGGCGGTGCCGAACAGGCACTCGGACAGCTGCTGCTCGGTCAGCCGCACCTCGTCCAGGGCCCGCTCGTACTCGGCGAGCTCGCGGACGAGCCCGACGACCGCGGGGACGTCGTCCGGGCGGATCGGGCGGACGGTCACGAGAGGGCCTCCTTCAGCCGGTCGGGGACGAGCCGCGCCAGCGGCGAGACGACGGGGAGGAGCAGCGGCGCCAGGAGGTATCCGTAGGCCAACAGGATGCCCGTGACGACCGGCCACAGCGCGAACCCGACGACGAGCGCGATCGCCATGCCGATCAGGCCGTACGGCTTGCCGCTCTTCGGGCTGACCAGTGACCGGAACGAGCGGAACCGGATGTTCGTGACCATCAGGATCGCGGGGACGGCGACGATCAGCAGCACCCACAGCCGGTCGCGGCCCTGCATCTGGTCGCCGAAGGCGAACACCGAGGCCAGCACGACGCCGGCCGCCCCGGGACTGGGCATGCCGGTGAAGTACCGCTTGTCGGCCGTGGGGTCGATGGTCGTGTTGAACCGGGCCAGCCGGATCGCCGCGCACGCCACCCACAGGAAGCAGACGATCCAGCCGAGCGGATCCCACTCGTCGCGGCCCTCGGAGAAGATCGTGAACGCGAGCAGGGCCGGTGCCAGGCCGAAGGACACCAGGTCGGCCAGGGAGTCGAACTGCAGACCGAACGGGGTCACCGCGCCGACGAGCCGGGCGACGGCGCCGTCGGTGATGTCGAAGATGATCGACAGGCCCACGAGGACGGCGGCGAGGGGGTACTCCCCGCGGATCGAGACCAGGATCGCCCCGAAACCGCACATCATGTTGGCGAGGGTGAACAGGCTCGGCAGCGTGGCGAGCGCGCGTCGGCGGCTGCCGCGGACGCGGTGGCGGACGAACTCCCGGGTGGGCATGCGCCGGTTCGGCATCGGCGAGGACCTCCTCAGCCGGCCGCGGGGAACCGGGCGATGACGGTCTCGCCGCCCCGCACCCGCTGACCCTTGCGCACCGTGATCGTGCACTCCGGCGGAAGGAAGACGTCCATCCGCGAGCCGAACTTCATCAGGCCCATCCGCTCGCCGGTGGCCAGTCGCTGACCCACCCCGGTCCGCGTGACGATCCGACGGGCCAGCACCCCCACGATCTGCCGGAACACCACGGTCCGTGCTCCGTCGCCTTCCCCGCTGCGCAGCCACAACTCGCTCCGCTCGTTCTTGTGCGCGGACTCCTTGCGGTAGGCGGCCAGGAAGCTGCCCTTGCGGTAGGAGCTCTCGACGACCTCGCCGGAGTACGGCGAGCGGTTGACGTGCACGTCGACGACGGACAGGAAGACGCTGACCTGCTGCCAGTCGCCGTCGGGGGCAACCCCCTCCTGCGGCTCCCCGGCCACCATGACCAGGCCGTCGGCGGGGGAGAGGACCTCGTCCGGGTCGGGCGTCTCGGAGTCGCACCGCCGGTCGGGGTCGCGGAAGAACAGCGCCATGTAGACCGAGAGGCCCGCGAACGGGAGCGCCAGCCAGCGCGCCCTCCGGCCGCCGGCGGCAGCCAGCAGCGCCGCCGGAGCGAGGGGCACGGTGATGAACGGCCACCCGGCCGGGTCGATGCGCATCGTGGTCAAACCGTACCGGGGCGCCGCCGGGCCGGCCGAGGCATCCGGGCCGGACGCGCTGCCGCCGCCGTCAGCCGCCGGTCGGGAGCGCGGCGGATGCGCGGCTGACGTCGGCCCCCTGCTCGGTGACCCGCCCGCGGGGCGGCCCGCCGTACCAGTCGAGGCAGACCATCGTGGCGTCGTCGCGGAGGTCGCCCCCGGTGGCGTGCAGCACGGCGGCCCCCAGTTCGTGGACCAACTCCCGTGGGTGCAGGTCAGTGCTGGCGGCCAGCGCCGCGGCGACGTCGAGGGTGGCGGCGTTGCGCTCCTGCATCCCGTCGGTCAGGAACACGACCCGATCGCCGGGTTCGAGGGGGAGTGGCTGGACGCGGAACCGCTTTCCGGGCAGGACGCCGAACGGGGCGTCGACGGCGAGGGGGATCTCCGTCACCTGCCCGGCGCGCAGCCGCAGCGGCAGCACGTGCCCGGCGTTGACGACCTCGGCGGTCCCGGTGCGCAGGTCCAGCCGCATCAGCTGGCCGGTCACGAACTGGCCGGCACCGGCGTTCTCGCTCAGGCAGTCGTTGGCGTAGGCCGCCTGGTCGGCGAGGTCGAGGCCCCTGCGACGCCCGTTGCGGAGGCCGCCGACCAGCAGGGTCGCCAGTAGAGCCGCGGCCACTTGATGGCCGACGGCGTCGGTGATCGACACCTGGAGGCTGTGGCGGTCGAGCGTGTAGTCGAACGTGTCACCGCCCACGGAGCTGGCGGGCTCCAACCAGCCGGCGAGCGTGAACTGCCCCGCCTCGCAGGTGTAGGACGCCGGGAGAAGGCGGCGCTGGATCTCGGCGGCCAGGGCGAACGGCGTGGAGCGCTGGCCCCACTCGAACACGTCGGTGTGCCTGCGCGCGGCGATGACCACGTAGGCGAGCGCATGCGCCGCGCTGCTGATGTCGGCGATTTCTTCCGGTGTGGGGTACCGGGGCAGCTCGAGTTCCAGGAGGCCGATCGCGTCCCCCCGGTCGGTGACGGGGACGATCGTCCGCGCGCCGGTACCGACCCTCTCGAGGAACGGCTGCTGGGTCCGCAGGACGTTCTCGTAGGGAGTGCCGGCCAGTGGCAGCGTCTCGGCCTGCTCGTCGCCGTGCCCCCGCGCTCCGGCGACGCGGTCCGTGGAGGTCAGCCGGACGACGGCCCGTCCGCTGAAGTCGGCGATGAGCATCGTGACCGAGCTGGCCGAGATCATCTCTCCGAGCGAGGCCGACACCGCTTCCACCGCGTCGATGGGAGCGGCGTTCTCGACCGTCCGGAGCAGCGCGTCGACGTCGATCATGAAGTCCTCCGAAGCGCCCATGGGGCAGACCCTAGGCGCGAGGCAAAGCCGTCCCGGCTTGCTCCCCGACGCGACGACGGGCGGCGAGCAGGTGCTCGCCGGCCGTCGCAGTCACGCGATGGCGCGGCATCCCTGCGGGGGCCGGCCGCGAGCGTGCGAGCGGTGGGGCGCAGGGAGGACCTTCCTCAGGCCGCGTTCTTGGTCTCCCAGAAGATCGTGTCGATCTCCGCGATCAGGTCGAGCAGCTTCTGCCCGTCGGCCGGATCCATGCTGCCCTTGCCGCCGGACGCGCCGGCCTGCTTGGTGGCCTTGTTGAACAGCTCGTGCAGCTGGGGGTACTTCTCGAAGTGCGGGGGCTTGAAGTAGTCGGTCCACAGCACCCACAGGTGGTGCTTGACCAGCTCGGCGCGCTGCTCCTTGATCAGCACGGCGCGCTGACGGAACACCGGGTCCTCGTTGCCCTGGTACTTCTCCTGGATGGCCTTGACCGATTCGGCCTCGATGCGGGCCTGCGCCGGGTCGTACACACCGCAGGGGAGGTCGCAGTGCGCGGTGGCCTCGACTGTGGAGAACATGCGGGTGAGACGCATGGATGTGCCTCCGGATGTCGTGGGATTGGGTCGTCTGCGACCCTACTCGCGGTGATCGACAGCGACAGATCGAGCGGACCGGACCCCGGCGCCGTCCCGCCGCTGGCGACGGCGTGGGCGATGGCCCGGGTGACCGGCCCGTCGATGGTCCCGACCGTCCGGTCGGGCGACCGGCTGCTCGTCCGGCGGCTCGCCCCCGGGGACGAGGTCGAGCCCGGCGACGTCGTCCTCGCCCGGTTCCCCGCCCGCCCCGACCTGCTCGTGGTCAAACGCGTGCGGAACGCCGTCGACGGCGGGCACTGGGTGGAGGGGGACAACCCACTCGTCACCGACGACAGCCGGGCCTTCGGCGTCGCCGTCGTCGTCGGGCGCGTCGTGGGACGTCTGTGGCCCCGGCCGGGGGCACTCGGGCCGCAGCCACCGACCGGTGGACCGGAGGTCTAGCGGAACAGCAGCCTCCGGAGAACGCGGTCCAGCTGCGCGCGCGGATCCGGCAGTGCGGCCGTCGCCCGCCAGGCCACGACGCCGTCGGGCCGGACGACGACGGCGCCCACCTCACCGGTGCCGTACAGGGCGGGGAACGCCTTCTCACGGTCGACGAGCGACCCGTCGGGTGCCACCCGGTGCGCGACGAGCGGCGCCTCGAGGTCGGTGCTCACCTGTGCGGCGGCATCACACCACGCCTGGCCGCCCGGCCCGGCGAGCAGCACGAAGCCGGAGCCGAACACGTCGAGCACCGACGCGGGCGTCCCGTCGGCGTCGACCACCAGGTGCGGTGCGCGGGTGCCGGGCCGCCCGCCGGGGGCGCGGGGATCCGCCACGGGCGCTCCGTCGTCGTCCTCGTCGCCCAGCACGGCGGCCGACCGGAGGACCGCGCCGAGCTCGATCGAGGCGTCGTCCATCGGCGGCGCCATGTCGTCCTTCGGCAGCGAGGGGTCGACGCGGAGGACGTACCTCGTGTATGCCTGCTCGACGGTCATGCTGCTCACGGGCCGCCGCTCGGCGTCGTAGGTGTCGAGCAACCGGGGAGCGGCCGTGCCCTGGAGCACCAGGGCGAGCTTCCAGGCGAGGTTGTGCGCGTCGGCGACACCCGTGTTGCCGCCGAACCCGCCCGTCGGGGGCATGACGTGCGCGGCGTCGCCGGCCAGGAACACCCTGCGGTCCTGGAAGCGGGAGGCCCATGCGGCGGCCGCGCTCCACCGCTGCACGGTCTCGATCTGGACCGGGATGTCGGCGCGGCCGAGGGCCTTGCGCACGAGGTCCTCGCACCGCGCGGGGTCCATGTCCGCGGCCACGTGGGTGTCGCGGGTGCCGTCGGGTTCGGTGGTCGAGAAGACCGCGAGGAAGCCGGAGTCGCCGGTGATGGAGAACCGGAAGAAGCCGAGGAGCTCGGGGTGGTTGATGTAGACGACGCTGAGGTTGCGATCGCCGATCAGCTCACGCATGTCCGCCCGGAAGTAGATGGTGACGCAGTCGGCGAACGCGCCGCGGCCGGTCATCTCGATCCCGGACAGCTGCCGCACGTGGCTGTGCGCGCCGTCGGCGGCGACCAGGTACTGCGAGCGCACCGTCTCCTCGCTCCCACCGTCCCGCCCGCGGATCACCGACGTGACGCCGTCGTCGTCCTGCTCGACGCTCACCAGTTCGGTGGCGTACCGGTGCTCGGCGCCCCGCTCCTCGGCGGCTGAACGGAGCAGCGGCTCGAGGCCGATCTGCGTGATGAACAAGCGAGCGGTCGGGCTGAGCTGTTCGACGCCCTCGTTGAAGTTCCGGAAGAAGTACTTCGTCTCCGCAGCGGCGAGACTCTCGACCGACACGATCGCGCCGTTCTGCTCGAACTCCTTCTCCGCCGCGGCCTCCACGGACGACTGGAGACCGGCGCTCCGGAAGATCTCCATCGTGCGCTGGTGGAAGGACGCGGCGCGCGGGTGCACCGCGGTGCCGCGGTGCCGCTCGACCAGGAGATGGGGCACCCCGGCGGAGGCGAGCAGCACGGAGGTGGACAGCCCGACGAGGCTGCCTCCGACCACGAGAACGGGGACGTCGAGATCGGTCACGGAGCACCCTTTCGAACGCGGACGACCGTCCGCATGGCGACGGATCGGCGATTGCCCAGACCGTTCTCCGATCCTTGCCATGTGTCAAGTGTCACTCGCGAACTGACCGCAATCCGCCGCCGCCCGGCGACGGACAGCTGTCCGCCGGTCACGTCGTCGCGGGCCGTCTCCGTCTCGCGATGCACCGAGGCGACCGCACCCCGCCACCCCATTACGCTCGGTGCCCATGGGCGGCACCGAGGAACCCGGACACAGCACCGACCGCTTCGCCGACGACCCCGCGTTCGCGGTACACGACGGCGGCAAGCTCCGGGTCACCCCGACGCGCTCGATCGACTCCATCGCCGACCTCGCCCTCACCTACACCCCCGGCGTCGCCCGCGTCTCCAGCGCGATCGCCGCGGAGCCGGCTCTGGCCCGCCGGTTCACCTGGGCTCCACGCGTCGTCGCCGTCGTCTCCGACGGCTCGGCGGTGCTGGGTCTCGGCGACATCGGACCGGCCGCGTCCCTCCCGGTGATGGAGGGCAAGGCCTGCCTGTTCAGCGAGTTCGCCGGGCTGTCCGCCGTCCCGATCGTGCTGGCCACCAAGGACGTCGACGAGATCGTCGAGGCGGTGGCCGCGATCGCGCCGTCGTTCGGCGGCATCAACCTCGAGGACATCAGCGCCCCGCGCTGCTTCGAGATCGAGTCCCGGCTGCGCGAGCGGCTCGACATCCCGGTGATGCACGACGACCAGCACGGGACGGCGATCGTCGTGCTGGCCGCGCTCCGGAACGCCGCCAAGGTCGTCGGACGCGAGATCGGCAGCCTGCGCGTCGTCGTCGCAGGTGCCGGCGCCGCGGGCGTCGCCTGCACGAAGATCCTGCTCGAGGCCGGGATCGGCGACATCGCCGTCGCCGACTCGAAGGGCATCCTGCACGCCGGCCGCGAGGACCTCACGCCGATCAAGCAGTGGCTGGTCGACTCCACGAACAGGTCCGGCTTCGCGGGCACGATGATCGACGCGCTGGCCGGTGCCGACGTCTACCTGGGCCTGTCCGGGGGCACCGTGCCCGAGGCCGCGATCGCGTCGATGGCACCGGGGTGCATCGTGTTCTCCCTGGCCAACCCGATCCCCGAGGTCGACCCCGACATGGCCGCCAGGTACGCGGCCGTCGTCGCCACCGGGCGCAGTGACCTGCCCAACCAGATCAACAACGTGCTCGCCTTCCCCGGCATCTTCCGGGGCGCCATCGACGCCGGCGCGCACAGCATCACCGAGGAGATGAAGCTCGCCGCAGCGACCGCGATCGCCGACGTCGTCGGCGACGACGTGCGACCGGACTACATCGTGCCGAGCCCGCTGGACCGGCGCGTGGCGGAGGCGGTCGCGGCGGCGGTCGCCGCCTGCGCCCGGGAGCAGGGCGTCACCGGGTAGGCCGGTAGACCTGGGCCAGCACGCCGGCCAGCAGCCGCTCGGCCACCGGTCGGGGGAGAGCCGAGACCAGGGCGTGCACCGGCGCCATGCGCTCGGGCAGCCGGCCGTTCCCGACGCCGGCCACCTCGAGCAGCGCGTCCACCTCGGCGACGGTGAGGGTGGTGGGGTCGATCGTCGCGGCGGCCGCGACGAGGTCCGGGTCGGCGACCGGCCGGGGGAGCGCCGCCGCCGCGCATGCGGCCTCGGTGAGGTCGGCGAGCAACGCCTCCACTCGCCCCGCGGTCGCGCCGGTCACGGTCAGGTGCAGCGTGGCCGGGAGGTCGCCGCCGTCCTGCGCGAACGACGGCTGGGGCTGCAGCATCCAGCCGCGCGCGGTCATCTCGTCGGCGAGATTCAGCACGTCGACCCCGTCGGGGGCCCTCCTGGGCCAGCGCGACGAGGGTGGCCACCGGGGTCCCCACCACCCGCAGCCCCTCGATGGCGCTCGCGCCCGCGGTGAGCGCGACGGTCGCCGCACGGGTCCGGCGGGCCAGCTCCCGGTAGCCGTCGTCGCCCAGCCAGCGGTGCACCGCCCACGCGGCGGCCATCGGGCCGGCCGGGCGGGTGCCGGCCAGGGTCGGGTTGACCACCGGGTAGCCGGGCCAGCCGGCAGTCGTGAACCAGTGCGCGTGCCGCAGCTCGGGCGTCGCCGTCAGCAGCACCGACACGCCCTTCGGGGCGTAGCCGTACTTGTGCAGGTCGACCGACAGCGACGTGACGCCGTCGACGGAGAGGTCGAAGGGCTCGGGCACGTCGTCGAGGAACGGCAGGATCCAGCCGCCGATGCACGCGTCGACGTGGCACGGCACGCCGGCCGAGGCGGCCATCGCCGCGATCTCGCCCACGGGATCGAGCACGCCGTGCGGGTAGGACGGCGCGCTGACCACCACGAGCGCAGCCTGCTCGTCCAGCGCCCCGGCGACGGCGGCCGGGACGGCGCGGCAGCTCGTCGGGTCGACGGGGACGTCGACGACGTCGAGGTCGAACAGGTGCGCGGCCTTGCGGAAGGCGGCGTGCGCGGTGACCGGGAGCAGGAGCCGCGGTCGCCCGGCGCGGCCCCGCGCGCGCCAGGTCTCCCGCGCCGACAGCACGGCGAGCAGGCAGCTCTCGGTCCCGCCGCTGGTGAGGGTGCCCACCGTCCCGGGTCCACCGCCGAGCAGCCGGGCCGCGGCGCCGACCAGGTCGTTCTCCAGCCGGGCCACGCTGGGGAACGCCGTGGGGTCGAGGGCATTGGTCCACTGGAACGCCGCCTGGGCGGCCGCCGCGAGCTCCTCGAGACCGGAGAGGCCGGAGTCGTAGACGTAGGCCATGGTGGCACCGCCGTGCGTGGGCAGATCGCCGGCCTGCAGCGCGGTGAGTTCGGCCAGTACCTCGTCGGGGCTCATGCGGTCCTCTCGGGGATCCGTCGGTCGGGGGGCAGGCGCAGGACCAGGGGGAGCGTCACCAGCACGAGCAGCGCCGGGACGAGGCTGAAGCCGACGAGGACGGCGGTGACCGCCGACGCCGGCTGCGCGACGACCTCGTCCCCGGTCGAGGACGCGTATCCGGCCAGCGCCAGCAGGCCGCCGAGCAGGCCAGGGCCGACGGCGAGACCGAGGGTCTCCGCCGCCGTCCAGACGCCGGTGAACACGCCGGCCCGGCGCTCCCCGGAGGCCGCCTCGTCGGCGGCGATGACGTCGGGGAGCAGGGCCAGCGGGAACATCTGCATCCCGGCGTAGCCGATGCCGACGAGGACGACGCGGGCCACCACCGAGGCCGTGCCGCCGGCGTCCCCGGCGAGCAGCGTCGCCGCGCCGACGGCGAACAGCAGCGAGGACACCAGCAGGCCGGCCCGCTTGCCGCGGCGCCGGCTGACGCGCAGCCACACGGGCATGACGAGGACGGCGGGGGCGACCAGGGCGGCGAACAGCAGGGATCCCGCCGCGGGATCGCCCAGGACCTCCCGCGAGTAGTACGGCACCCCGGCGAGCATCACGCCGATGCCCAGCGCCTGGACGACGAAGACGGTGAGCAGCAGCCGGAACGGCCGCGACCCCCAGGCGAGCCGGAGGGTGCGGCCGAGCCGGCCCTCGCTGTGCACGCGGGTCAGCGTCGGTGCGTTGCGGGTGCCGGCGACCGCGCCGAGCATCCCGACGGCGAGCAGCAGCGCGACGAACACCGCCATGGCCAGGTAGCCGCCACGCCCGCCACCGAAGGCGTCGACGACGGCCGGCGCCCCGGCGCCGGCGAGGAGGATGCCGATGGCCAGCGCCGCGACCCGCCAGGACATCAGCGTCGCCCGCTCGTCCGGGTCGTCGGTGATCTCGGCGGGCTGGGCGATGTAGGGCACCTGGAAGCAGCCGTACGCGGTCGCCGCGAGCAGGAAGGCGACCGCCACCCAGGCGGCGGCGACCCCGGGCGAGGCGCCGGGCCCGGCGAAGACGAGCACGAACAGCGGCGGGAGGGCCAGCCCGCCGGCCAGCATCCACGGGCGGCGCGGACCCCAGCGGCTCTCGGTGCGGTCCGACCGGCTGCCGATCCACGGGTTGAGCAGCACGTCCCAGGCCTTGGGCGCGAAGACCACGAGTCCGGCGATCCCGGCGGCCACCCCGAGCTCGTCGGTCAGGTAGTAGAGCAGCAGCAGCCCGGGCACGGTGCCGAACGCCGCCGTCCCGATGGAGCCCAGCGCGTAGCCGAGGTGGACGCCCCGCGTGAGCCGCGGGCCAGGCGAGACGGTGACCACGGGGCGAACCGTAGCTTCGTGGACACCTGGGCGTGGGGGTGAGAGGAGTCGAAGAACCGAATGTCAGACGCGAGGCGTATGTCGTTCGGGTGCGCCACATCGACCTCCTGCGCCCCGATCACGCCTATTTCTTCGGGTTCGCCCAGACCGACGGAAACCACTACGCGGGCCGAGGCCAGAAAGGGCGGCTCTCGATCGAACTCTCCGACCGGGACGACGCCGTCCTGCACTCGTTCTGCTCCCTCTTCGACGTCCACTCGCGGGTGTCGTACCGCGAGCGCACGACCAACTTCGGCGTCCATCGATCCGCCACGTGGACCGTGTGCAACCTCGGGTTCCGTCGCGAGCTCGCGGAACTCGGTCTGCCGGCCGGACGAAAGTCAGAGACGGTTGCACCACCGCTGAGCGCCTTCAGCACCCGGGATTACCTCCGGGGTCTGGTCGACGGTGACGGGAGTGTCGGATTCACCGGTACCGGGCGGCCATTCCTCGCGTTCACCACCGCCAGTCGAGCCCTCGCCGACTACTTCTGCGCCCAGGCGCTGAGCGTCGCCGGCGCGTACCGATCGGTGAACGCGAATGCGCGCGATGGCATGTACAACCCCATGGTGAGCGGCGAGCCGGCAGCGGTACTTGCTGGTTGGCTCTACGGCGATGTTGGTCTGGCGCTCGAACGCAAGCGCGAGGCGGCGACGCGCGTTGCCCGTTGGACGAGGCCGACCGGGATGCGGGCGCGGCCTCACGCGGGTGCACGGAGGTGGACGGCGGAAGAAGACGCGGACGTCTTCAACGGGTCCGTTCGAGAAGCGGCCAGCAGGCTGGGTCGTAGTGAGAGGTCGATCAGCATCCGACGGTTCCGTCTACGAGGCTCGGCCGGCTCTCAGCATCCGAACGCGACGTCCCGCAGTTGACGGGACGTTCCACCTGTCGTTCCCCTGCCGAGGTGGGCGTCGGGCATCAGCGCCACGTGCGGGTGCACGATCGGCAGGGTCGCGGTGAGCTCGGCCTGCCGCCGGGTCTCGTCGTCGAAGATGCTGGCCCAGCTGAGCAGCTTGTCGGAGAGTCGCTGCATCCCGCGAGTATCTAGCCGAAGCTGAGCAACAGCCTGTCGACGAACGGGTCGACGGCCTCGTGCACCTCGGTGTTGACGTAGATGAACCCGACGGTGGCGGCGATGAACAACGGCACGAGCACGGCCTTCTCGAGGGTCGCGCCCGTGCGCATCGGGAAGAAGATGAGTCGGCCCCGGTTCAGGATCCAGAGCAGCGGCATCGGCACCCCGGCCGTGGTGATCCCGTCGCCGACGATGTGCGTCAGCACGCCCGCGACCACGGCCCACGGCAACCAGGCCGGGTTCACCATGTGATCGAGCAGGTACCAAGCGCCGCCCCACGACAGGATCAGGTTGCCGAGGACGGTGGTCTCGGCGCGGCCGGGGATCACGAAGTGCAGGGCCCGCAGCGCGAGCCCGATGGCCAGGGCCAGCAGCAGCAGGCTGGACCAGAACGCGTCGGCGGCGAGCATGGCCAGGCCCCCGAACGCGAGCGGGGCCAGGACGGCGTCGTGCGTGCCCCAGCGGTGGCCGCCGGCGATCTTGCCGAGGACGCCGGACGGGACGTCGGTCGCCGGGCCCCACATGTCCGAGACCGTCGAGCAGTGCTGATCGAGGTCCGGGAGCATGGCGAAGCCCCCGACCGCGGCGATCCACGCGATCTGGCTGACGGTGCCGTCCACGGGTGCCCAGGGCAGCGTCGCGGCACCGACGGCGAGGCCCGAGAGGGCGTGGGAGTGACCGAGCACGGGCAGAGGGTCCCGCCGCGCGGCGTGTCACCGGGGGAGGCGCGCGGCGTCAGCCGTCCAGCAGGTGGTGCAGCAGCCGCTCCGGGGCGTCGAAGAATGCCTGCCAGTCCCGCACGAGGTCGAGGTCGGCCCACTGCTGCTCGGTGAAGCCGTCGTCGCCCAGCTCGTAGATCCGCGCACCGGGCAGCGCCGCGAGGACGGGGGAGTGGGTGGCCAGCAGAACCTGCGAGCCGGAAGTGCACATCCCGTGCAGGAGGGCCATCAGTCGCAGCGAGGAGCGGAAGGACAACGCGGATTCCGGCTCGTCGAGGATCCACAGCCCCCGCTCCAACGTCCGCGACTCGAGCAGGGCGAGGAAGCCTTCCCCGTGCGAGCGGGCGTTCAGCGGAACGCCGTCGAACGCCCGCAGCTCGGAGGCCGCGCTGTCGATGCCGGCGAAGACGCCGTGCATCGCCTCGCCGCGCAGCCACACGCCGCCCTGTGGCCGAGGGCGCAGGCCGGTGAGCGCGAGGTCCCGCCAGAGGTCTGCATCTTCGGCCGAGGGCCTCGGGCCCCAGTGCTTGACCTGGGCGGTCAGCGACTCACGCCAGGCGTGCGCGACGGCCTCGACGAGCGTCGACTTCCCGCTGCCGTTCTCGCCGACGAGCACCGTGACCGGCGCCAGCGCCATGCCCTGGTCGCGCAGCTGCGCCACGGCGGGCAGCTGCCAGTACCAGGCGTCGGGCTCGCGGAGGTCGGCTCGGACGCCGACGCGGGCCAGGCACAGCTCAGCGGCCGGGCCGCTCACTCATCCTCGTCGTCGCCGCTACCGCCGCGGGCCAGCCAGGTGGCCAGCCGCTCGACCGGCACCTCGAAGTCGGGGAACTGGTCGACGAACGCCCGCATCTCGTCGGCCAGCCAGGCGAGGGACACCTGCTCCTCGCCCCGCCGCTCGGCCAGCTCCTCGAGCCCTCGATCGGTGAAGTACATCGCGCGACTAGTCCGCGAGGGCCTCGGCGACCAGCTGGCGCTGCTCGACCTCGTGCACCTTGGCCGAGCCGACCGCCGGGCTGGCCGACGCCTTCCGGCTGACCCGGCGCAGGGTCCGGCCCTCCGGCAGCTGCTCGGGGAGGTTGACGGCCATGAACTGCCAGGCGCCCATGTTCATCGGCTCCTCCTGCACCCACACCACGTCGTTCGCGTTCGGGTAGCGCTCGAGCTCGGCGCGGATCTGCTCGGCCGGCAGCGGGTACAGCTGCTCGACGCGGACGACCGCGACGTCGGCGGTGCCGTCGGACTCCCGCTGAGCCATCAGGTCGTAGGCGACCTTGCCGCTGCAGAGCAGCACCTTGCGCACCGCGCCGTCGTCGAGCGGCTCGCCGCCCACGCCCGGGTCGGGCAGCACCGCGCGGAACGTCTGGTCGGTGAAGTCCTCGACGGCGCTGACCGCCGCCTTGGCCCGCAGCAGCGACTTCGGGGTGAAGACGACCAGCGGCCGGTGCATGTCGGAGAGCGCCTGGCGGCGCAGCAGGTGGAAGTAGTTGGCCGGGGTCGTGCAGTTGGCGACGACCATGTTGTTCTCGGCGCACAGCTGCAGGAACCGCTCCGGCCGGCCGCTGGAGTGATCCGGGCCCTGACCCTCGAGGCCGTGCGGCAGGAGCAGGACGACGCCGGAGCGCTGCCCCCACTTGGCCTCGCCCGAGCTGATGAACTCGTCGATGACCATCTGGGCGCCGTCGACGAAGTCGCCGAACTGCGCCTCCCAGAGCACCAGCGCCTTCGGGTTGGCCAGCGAGTAGCCGTACTCGAACCCGACCGCCGCGTACTCCGAGAGCAGCGAGTCGTAGACGAAGAACTTCGCCTGCTCCTCGGTGAGGTGCGACAGCGGGGTGTACTCCGCGCCGGTCTCCCGGTCGATGAGCACCGAGTGGCGCTGCACGAAGGTGCCGCGGCGGGAGTCCTGGCCGGCCAGGCGCACGGGGACGCCGTCCATGAGCAGCGACCCGAAGGCCAGCAGCTCGCCCATGGCCCAGTCGATGCCGCCCTCGCTGGCCATCGCCGCGCGCCGCTCGAGCATGCGCTTGAGCTTCGGGTGCGGGGTGAAGTCCTGCGGCAGGCTCACGTGAGCGTCGCCGATGGCCTTGAGGATCTCCGGCGTGATCGCCGTCTGCACCTCGGACTCCTGCGGGGTCCGAGGGTCCATGACCGGCTCGGGCTTGGAGGAGTCCTGCGCGTCGTGGGTCTCGGCGAAGGCCCGCTCCAGTTGCCCGCGGTAGTCCTTCAGGGCTTCTTCGGCCTCGGCGAGCGTGATGTCGCCGCGCCCCACCAGCGCCTCGGTGTAGAGCTTCCGGACCGAGCGCTTGCGGTCGATGATGTCGTACATCAGCGGCTGCGTCATCGAGGGGTCGTCGCCCTCGTTGTGCCCCCGACGGCGGTAGCAGACCAGGTCGACGACGACGTCCTTCCGGAACGCCTGCCGGTACTCCACGGCCAGCCGTGCCACCCGGACGCACGCCTCGGGGTCGTCGCCGTTCACGTGGAAGATCGGCGCGTTGACCATGCGGGCGACGTCGGTGGAGTAGAGGCTCGACCGGGCCGCCGTCGGGCTGGTGGTGAACCCGACCTGGTTGTTGATGACCACGTGCACCGTGCCGCCGGTGCGGTACCCGCGCAGCTGCGACAGGTTGAGGGTCTCGGCGACGACGCCCTGGCCGGCGAAGGCCGAGTCGCCGTGCAGCAGGACCGGCAGCACGGTGAAGCCTTCCTCGCCCTTGTCGATCATGTCCTGCTTGGCGCGCACGATGCCCTCGAGCACCGGGTTGACCGTCTCGAGGTGGCTCGGGTTGGCGGTCAGCGAGACGGCGATCTCGGCGTCGTCGAGGAAGGGGTTGCGGAACGTGCCGGTGGCCCCGAGGTGGTACTTGACGTCACCGGAGCCCTGGACCGTGCCCGGGTCGATGTTGCCCTCGAACTCGCCGAAGATCTTCTGGTAGCTCTTGCCCAGCACGTTGGCCAGCACGTTGAGCCGGCCGCGGTGCGCCATGCCGATCGCGACCTCGTCGAGGCCGTGGTCGGTGCCGGCGATCAGCACCTCGTCGAGGATCGGGATGACCGACTCGCCGCCCTCGAGGCTGAATCGCTTCTGGCCGACGTACTTGGTCTGCAGGAACGTCTCGAAGGCCTCGGCGGCGTTGAGCCGGCCCAGGACGTGCTTCTGCTTCTCGCGGTCGGGCTGCTCGTGCTTGACCTCGATCCGCTGCTGGAGCCACTCGCGCTCCTCGGGATCGGTGATGTGCATGTACTCCACGCCGACGGTGCGGCAATAGGAGTTGCGCAGCACGCCGAGGATGTCGCGCAGGGCCATCAGCCGCTCGCCGGCGAAGCCGCCGACGGGGAACCTGCGGTCGAGGTCCCAGAGGGTCAGCCCGTGCTGGAGGATGTCGAGGTCGGGGTGGGTGCGGACCTTGAACTCGAGCGGGTCGGTGTCGGCCATGAGGTGGCCGTTGCGCCGGTAGGCCTCGATGACCTCGATGACCCGGGCTTCCTTGTCGATCTGCCCCTCGTGGCTGATCCGGACGTCGGGCATCCAGCGGACCGGCTCGTACGGGATGCGCAGCGAGTGGAAGACCTCGTCGTAGAAGCCGTCCTCGCCCAGCAGGAGGCCGTGCAGGCGGCGCAGGAAGTCACCCGACTCGGCACCCTGGATGATCCGGTGGTCGTAGGTCGAGGTCAGCGTGATGATCTTCGAGACGGCCATCTCGGTCAGCGAGTCGGGGTTCATCCCCTGGAACTCGGCCGGGTACTCCATCGCGCCGACGCCGATGATCGCGCCCTGCCCGGCGGTCAGCCGCGGCACCGAGTGGTTGGTGCCGATCGTGCCGGGGTTGGTCAGGCTGATCGTGGTGCCCGAGAAGTCCTCGAGGGTGAGCTTGCCCTGGCGGGCGCGCCGGATGATGTCCTCGTAGGCCGCCCAGAACTTGGCGAAGTCCATCGCCTCGGCGCCCTTGATCGAGGCGACGACCAGCGAGCGCGAGCCGTCGGACTTGGGCAGGTCGATGGCCAGGCCGAAGTTGACGTGCTCGGGCTGGACCAGCACCGGCTTGCCGTCGACCTCGGCGTAGGCACTGTTCATGTTCGGGAAGGAGTCCAGCGCCCGGACCAGCGCGTAGCCGATCAGGTGGGTGAACGAGACCTTCCCGCCGCGCGAACGGGCCAGGTGGTTGTTGATGACGATGCGGTTGTCGGCCAGCAACTTGGCCGGGACCGCGCGCACGCTCGTCGCCGTCGGCACCGTCAGCGAGACGTTCATGTTCTTGACGACGCTGGCGGCCGCGCCGCGCAGGGGGCTCTGCTTGCCGGCGGCGACCGGGGTCGCGGTCTTCGCGGCCGGCTTCTCGGCCGGCTTGGCAGCGGGCTCGGCCTTCGGAGCGGGCTCGGTCTTCGGAGCGGGCTCGGTCTTCGGCGCGGTAGCCGCCGCCTTCGGCGAGGGCTGGGCCTGCGCCGGCGCGCTGCCGTTGCCCTCGGCGACCCTGTCCTCGGCACCCTGCGCCGCGGAGCCGCGGTCGGCCGCTCCCACGGGGCTGCCGGGCCGGTAGTCGGCGAAGAACTCGTGCCAGGCCTGGTCGAGGCTGTCGGGATCGGAGAGGTACTGCTGGTACATCTCCTCGACCAGCCACTCGTTGGTGCCGAATCCCGCCACGGCGGAGGAGTTCGTGGCGGACGACCGGGAGGAGCTCACGCTTGACACGGGGTGGAGTGCCTTCTTCGTCTATGGGCTGTGTCTGCTCAGCAACAGGGGTGTTCGGCGGTACGTCTGCTGGGCATGGCTGGACCGGGTGTCGAGTCTACGCCCGTCAGTCCGTCGCGCCGTGGGCGACGAGCAGGTCGGCCAGCGCGTCGTTGCCCGTCGCCTGACCGGCGTCGCCGCTCCGGTGGCGGGCGGCGGCGACCCGGCTGATGTCGAGGGCGCTGGCCCCGTCGTTCGTGGTGGCGTTGATGTCGGCGCCGGCGCCTAGCAGCACCGACACGATCTCCGGCGCGTCGCCCCCCGGACCGGCCGCCACGGCGGCGTGCAGCGGCGCGCGTCCGGTCTCGGGGTCGCGGCGGTCGACGTCGGCGCCGGCCTCGAGGAGCATCCGGACCACGTCCAGGTGGCCGCTCCTCGCCGCGGCGTGCAGGGCGCCGCCGTCGACGTCGGCGCCCCGCTCCAGCAGGAGCTTGGCCGTCGACGTGGCGCCCCCGAACGCAGCCCAGGACAGCAGGTCGGCACCGGAGACGCGGTCGTCGGGGCCCGTGCCGTCGTCGAGCTGGCTGGTCAGCCGGTCGACGTCGTCGAGGTAGGCGGCGCTCGGCGCGTCGATCCCCGCACCGAGCTCCAGCATCAGCGGCACCAGCTCGGGGGCGAACCGGAGCGCGACGTGCAGCGGCGTGCGGCCGTGCTCGGTGCGCGCGCCGACGTCGGCCCCTGCATCGACGAGCACCCGGACGATGTCGGCCTGATGCTCGTCGACGGCGATGTGCAGCGGTGTCCAGCCGCCCTGGCCGCCCCGCTCGACGGTGCGGCTCAGCAGTGCCGGTGTCGCCTCGACGGCGGTGCGGACGGCCTCGACGTCACCGTCGGCGATCAGCCTGCCCAGGCGTTGGACGGTCATGCGAGTGGTCACGCCAACCTCCCGTGTCTTTGGCGCGGCCCCGTCCAGGCACCTCCCCGAGCGCGCGAGGGGTGGGGAGGACGGGGTCCTTCGTCAGACGATGTCGCGGCGCACAGCCAGGAACGTGCCCAGCACCGCGGCGACCAGACCGTAACCGAGGAGCAGCAGGCCCCCTTGCCAGGCACCCAGCAGCTCCGGCCCCTGGAAGGTCGCGGTCATCGCCTCCAGGCCACCACCGGGCATCCACTTGTAGGCCCCGGAGGTCGCCGGGATCGAGCGGATGACCTGCTCGATGACGAACAGGTACACCAGGGCTCCCACGATGGCGCCGACCTGGTTGCGCAGCAGCGCGCCGATGCCGACGCCGATGATCGCGTAGATGGCCAGCGAGAGACCGGAGGTCAGCATCACCTCGAGGTTGTCGCCGTTGAGCTCGGGCGCCGCGCCACGGGCTCCGGCGTACACCGTCACGACCAGCAGGTTGACCGCCACGACGACGACCGCGAAGGGCACCGCGGCCAGCGCGTAGGCGATGACCTTGGCGACGACGACGTGACCGCGCCGGGGCGCGGTGAGGAACGTCGGGGTCGCCGTCCGGTGCCGGTACTCCTGCGTCATCCCGATGACGCCGAGGATCAGCGTCAGCACGGTCGCGTTGGTCGACTGAGCGAGGGCCAGCTGCTCGAACAGCGGGGTGCCCACGGCGGGGATCCCGCTCTCCGGGTTGCCGGCGAACCCGGTCAGGAGGGCCGCGAAGCCGCCCACCATCGCGCAGGCGCCGAGCAGCATGGCGATCCAGACGCGGGTGGTGAACAGCTTGGTCCACTCGGCGCGCACGAGGCGGATCATCGGGCGGTCTCCTGGGTGGGGGAGCCGGGCGACGGAGCGGCGAACTGCTCCTGCCCGGCGGTGAGCTTGAAGTAGATCTCCTCGAGATCGCTGGACTCCGCACGCAGCTCGTGCAGCTCGATCCCGGCGGCGAAGGCCCGGCTGCCGACCTCGGCCGGCGTCCGGCCGGTCACCGTGAGGGCGTCGCCGTCCTCGCTGCGGATCTGCGTGCCGTCCTCGCGCAGCGCGGCGGCCAGTCGCGCCGCCTCGGGGCTGCGGACCAGCACCGTGCCGGCGCCGTCGGCCCCCGAGCGCAGCTCGGCCATGGTGCCCTCGCGGACCAGCCGCCCGGCGCCGACGATGACGACGCGGTCGACGGTCTGCTCGACCTCGGACAGCAGGTGGCTGGAGACCAGCACGGTGCGGCCCTCGTCGTGGGCCAGGTGACGGATGAAGCCACGCAGCCACTGGATGCCCTCGGGGTCCAGGCCGTTGGCCGGTTCGTCGAGGACGAGCACCGAGGGGTCGCCGAGCAGCGCCGTCGCCAGGGCGAGTCGCTGCCGCATGCCGAGGGAGTAGCCACCCGCGCGACGCCGGCCGGCCTCGCCGAGCCCGACCTGGACGAGCACCTCGTCGGCCCGCGCGAGCGGCAGACCGGCCGCCCGGCAGTAGACGCGGAGGTGGTTGCGGCCGGAGCGCGCGGGGTGGAAGGCGGTCTCGAGGACGGCGCCGACGGTGCGGATCGGGGCGGGCAGCGCCCGGTAGGGGGCGCCGTTGAAGCTCGCCGTCCCCGCGTCGGGGTGGATGAGCCCGAGGAGCGCGCGCAGCGTGGTCGTCTTCCCGGCGCCGTTGGGGCCGAGGAACCCGGTGACCGAACCCGGCTCCACGCTGAAGCTCAGGTCCGTGACCGCGTGCACCTGGCCGAAGGACTTGGTGAGGCCGCTGACGTCGACCCGGACGGGTTCGACCGCCGCGGTGCTGCCGGTGCGAATGGCGAACTCCTGACCTCGGAGGCGGGACGCGTCCATCCAAGCGCACGGGCGCTGCGTCGCGGGGCCGCCGGGCCGCGGCGCTGATCATCTCGGGGTGACCGTTGACACACGGTCACATAGAGTCCGGGCCGTGAGCGAGAACGCCTATCGGACGGTCGTGGTCGGCACGGACGGGTCGGAGTCGTCCCTGCGGGCCGTCGCCCGCGCGGGCGCGCTGGCCGGCGCCTGCGGAGCCACGCTGGTCATCGCCTGTGCGTACCTGCCCGCCGAGGCAGACGACCGGGAGATGGCGCAGGCCCAGGACGCCCTCCGCGACGACGCGTACCAGGTCGTCGGCTCGCACCCGGCGGAGGACACGGTCCGCACCGCGCACGAGCGGGCGAGCAAGGCCGGGGCCAAGGACGTGAAGACCCTCGCCGTGCAGGGCTCGCCGGTGGAGACGCTGCTGGACGTCGTCCGCCGCGAGAACGCCGATCTGCTGGTCGTCGGAAACCGCGGGCTGGCCGGGATCAAGGGCCGGCTCCTCGGCTCGGTGCCGGCCGACGCGACCCGCCGCTCGACGTGCGACGTCCTCGTCGTGCACACCACGGGCTGAGGCGCCGGCGAACCCCGTGAACGAACCCGGGGACGACGTCCTGGGCCCCGCCGCCCGCGAGGCGCTCGAGCGCCTGCTGCTCGACGGTCCGCGCCGGTACACGCGCCTGCAGATCGCCGAGATGGCCGGGATGCCCCCGGAGCGGACGCAGCGGTTGTGGCGGGCGCTGGGCTTCCCCGACGTGCCCGACGACGACCCGGCGTTCACCGACGCCGACGTCGCCGCCCTCGAGGTGCTCTCGGCGATGATCGACTCGGGCTTCGTCGGGCCCGACACCGAAGCGTCGATCGCCCGGGCGATGGGGCAATCGCTGTCCCGCCTGGCCGACTGGCAGACCGACATGCTCGCCGACGCACTGATCCGGGCGGCCGGTGACGAGGCGACCCCCGAGGCGACGGTCGACGCGGCGATCGACGCGGCGAAGGCACTGCTGCCGCAGCTGCGGAAGGTGCAGGACTACGTCTGGCGGCGGCACCTGGCGGCCAACGCCGACCGGCTGCTCGCCGCGGCGAGCGCCCCCGGTGACCGCCGGGAACTCGCCGTCGGCTTCGCCGACCTGGTCGGGTACACCTCGCGCAGCCGCGGGATGGGCGGCCGCGAGCTCGGCGCGATGGTGGAGGACTTCGAGAGCACCGCGGCCGAGGTGATCGCGCGGCACTCGGGCCGGGTGGTCAAGACCGTCGGCGACGGTGTCCTCTTCACGGCCGGGACCGCGGTCGCCGCCGTGGAGATCGGCCTGGAGATGCCCGCCGTCTGGGACGCCGAGGACCGCCCGCCGCTGCGGGTCGGCGCCGCCTACGGGCCGGTGCTGACGCGGCTCGGCGACGTCTACTCGCCGGTGGTCAACCTGGCCAGCCGGCTCACCTCGATCGCGCGGCCGGGCACGGTGCTCGTCGACCGCGAGCTCGCCCAGTTCCTGCGCGGGCTCCCGGCCTACCGCGTGCGGCCGCTGCGCCGGGTCTCGGTGCGCGGCTACGACCACCTGCAGCCGTGGCTGGTCCAGCGCCGTCCCACCGACGACTCGGCCATCGAGGGCTGGCTCGACGAGATGGCCGACGACGTCCTCGGGCAGCCCGACGAGCAGCGGCCGGACGACGAGCACTGACCCACCAGGCGAAACCCGCTGGACGGGGCTTGGGATCCTCTCCGGGTGAGTGCCACCCTCGTCGCCCGCGGGCTCGCTGCCGGCCACGGCGCCCGCGTCCTGTTCTCCGGCCTCGACCTCGTCGTCGCCCCCGGTGACGTCGTCGGGCTGGTCGGGGTGAACGGCGCCGGGAAGTCCACGCTGCTGCGCACGCTGGCCGGTGAGGTCCCCGCCGAGGAGGGGACCATCGCGGTCAGCCCGCCGTCGGCCACCCTCGGCTACCTGCCGCAGGAGCACGAGCGCCGGGCCGGGGAGACGGTCCTGTCGGCCCTGGCACGGCGGACCGGGGTCGCGGATGCCCAGGCGGCGCTCGACCGGGCCACGGAGGAGCTCGCCGATGGCCGGCCCGGGGCCGACGACGCGTACGGCGACGCCCTCGAGCGCTGGCTGGCGCTCGGCGGGGCCGACCTGGAGGAGCGGGCGGCCGAGGTGGTGTCCGAGGTGGCGCCGGGCGTGCACCTGGACGCGCTCACGACCGGGCTCTCCGGCGGGCAGGCCGCCCGCGTGGGCCTCGCCTCGCTGCTGCTCTCCCGCTACGACGTGCTGCTCCTCGACGAGCCCACCAACGACCTCGATCTCGCCGGGCTCGACCAGCTGGAGCGGTTCGTCGCGGGCGCGCGGGCGGGCATCGTCGTCGTCAGCCACGACCGGGAGTTCCTCGCGCGCACCGTCACCCGCGTCGTCGAGCTCGACCTCGCCCAGCAGCTGGTCCGGGTGCACGACGGCGGGTACGAGGCGTACCTGGTCGAGCGCGAGGTGGCCCGCCGCCACGCGCGCGAGGAGTACGAGGAGTACGCCGACACGAAGTCGGGCCTCGAGGCGCGGGCGCGGATGCAGCGCAACTGGATGGCGAAGGGCGTCCGCGACGCGGTCAAGAAGTCCAAGGACCCCGACAAGCACATCAAGGCGCACAACCGGGCGTCGGCGGAGAAGCAGGCGGCGAAGGCCAAGCAGACCGAGCGACTGATCGAGCGCATGGAGGTGGTCGAGGAGCCGCGCAAGGAGTGGGAGCTGCGGATGGAGATCGCCTCGGCCCCCCGCGCCGGCGCCGTGGTGGCCACGCTGCGCGGCGCCGTCGTCGAGCGGGGGTCCTTCCGGCTGGGCCCGGTCGACCTCCAGGTCGACTGGGGTGACCGGGTCGCCATCACCGGTGCCAACGGGTCCGGCAAGTCCACGTTGCTCGCCGCCCTGCTGGGCCGGGCCGAGCTGACCGAGGGGTCGGCGTCGCTCGGACCCTCGGTGCGCATCGGGGAGATCGACCAGGCCCGCGGCCGGTTCCTGGGCGAGGAGCAGCTGCTCGACGCGTTCTCGACGGAGGTGCCGGAGTGGCCGACGGCCGAGGTGCGCACCCTGCTGGCCAAGTTCGGGCTGACCGCCGACCACGTGCTCCGGCCGGCGGCGACCCTCTCACCGGGGGAGCGGACCCGCGCCGCCCTGGCACTCCTGCAGGCCCGCGGCATCAACGTGCTCGTCCTCGACGAGCCGACCAACCACCTCGACCTCCCGGCCATCGAGCAGCTGGAGGACGCACTGGCCGCCTACTCGGGCACGCTTCTGCTGGTCACCCACGACCGCCGGATGCTCGAGGCCGTCGCGACCAACCGGCACCTCGAGGTGTCCGAGGGGCGCGTCAGCGAGCGCTGAGCTCCCGCGTTACGTTGCGGCGATGAGCGACCGGACGATCCTCGACATGTTCCGCCTCGACGGGAAGGTCGCCATCGTGACCGGGGCGTCCTCGGGGCTCGGCGCGGTGTTCGCCCGGACCCTCGCCGAGGCCGGTGCGGACGTCGTCCTCGGGGCCCGGCGGGCCGAGCGACTGGTCGTCACGCAGAAGGCGGTGGAGGCGACCGGCCGGCGCGCGATCGCGGTGCCCACCGACGTCTCCCGCCCCGAGGACTGCCAGGCCTTGGTCGATGCCGCGATGGCCGAGTTCGGCAAGGCCGACGTCCTCGTGAACAACGCCGGCGTCGGCACCGCCTACCCGGCGACCCGGGAGACCCCGGAGCAGTTCCGGCAGGTCATCGACGTGAACCTCAACGGCTGCTACTGGATGGCGCAGGCCTGCGGGCGGGTCATGCAGCCCGGCAGCTCGATCGTGAACATCTCGAGCATCCTGGGCCTGACGACGGCCGGGCTGCCGCAGGCGGCGTACGCGGCCAGCAAGGCCGGGCTGATCGGCCTGACCCGTGATCTGGCGCAGCAGTGGACCGGTCGCCGGGGGATCCGCGTGAACGCCCTGGCGCCCGGGTTCTTCGAGTCGGAGATGACCGACAGCTACCAGCCCGGCTACCTGGACTCGCAGATGCCCCGGGTGCTGATGGGCCGTGCCGGCCACCCCGAGGAGCTCGCCGCCGCGCTCATCTTCCTGGTCAGCGACGCCGGCGGTTACGTGACCGGGACGACGCTGCCCGTCGAGGGCGGGTTCCTGACCAGCTGAGCGGTGCAGGGGAGCACCCGCTCGGCGTCGGGATCGGGCACCGGCAGCTCCGCTCCGCCGCTGCGCAGCATCGGCCGCGGTCGCCGGGGCTGGCGGATGCCGTCGCCGCCGCCGCGGTGCGGGTAGACCAGCACGCGGTCCGGCGCGCCGTCGAGCGCCGCGCGCAGCAGCGGGCAGTCACGGAAGGCGTCGCGGGCCTGCTCGTCGTCGAAGGTGAACTCGAGGACGACGCCCCAGCGGTGCTCGTGGTCGTCCCAGAAGCGCGCACCACCGGTGACCGCCGCCTCGACGAGCCGGTCCCGCCAGGCGTCGGCCCACAGGACGGCGGCGACGGCGCCGTCGAAGACCTCGACCGTGATCCAGTGCACAGTGGCCTGGACGCTACGCCGGTCCACGCCCAGGCGGAACGGGAAGAAGTGGGTGCCCCCGGCAGGATTCGAACCTGCGCCCCTGCCTCCGGAGGGCAGTGCTCTATCCCCTGAGCTACGGGGGCCATCCCGGTCGTGCGACAGCCACGCTATCAGCCCGTGATCACCCTCCCCACGGCGGCTGTCAGGGGGCGGGGAGCGGGGTGCCGCCGCGTGCGGCGAGCATGTCGGTCATCGTGCCGGTCTCCGCCGTCTGCGTCTCGGCGATGGTGCGGGCAAGCCGCCGGACCGCCGCCAGCGCGGCGTGCTCGTCCGCGTACTGGGCCATCTCGAGCCCGCCCTGGTGGTGGCGGATCATGAGCCGCAGGAACTGCACGTCGAACTCCGCGCCGGACAGGCCGCGCAGGTCGGTGAGCTCGTCCTCGGTGGCCATGCCCGGCATCAGGCCGTCCATGACCATCGAGCCGTGCCCGTCGGCCATCCACGCCATCCGCTCGCCACCGGTGGGCGGGACGCCCCACAACGACAACCAGCCCTGCATCCGCCCGGTCTGGTTGGTCTGCGTCGAGGAGATGTCGAACGCCAGCTGGCGGACCTCCGCGTCCTCGCTGCGCTCCAGGGCGAGGTTGGCCATCTCCACGCCCTGGAGGTGGTGGATCGCCATGTCCCGCGAGAAGCCGGCGTCGACGGAGTCCGCGGTGGGGGTCGCCGGCCCGCCGTCCTGCCCGATCCCGAGGGCGACGGCGAGGCCGCCGCCGAGCAGGAGCAGTCCGAGCCCGATCACCGCCAGCAGCGCGGTGCGCAGCCCGCCCGGACGGGCCGGCGGGACCGGGGTGGCGGGCGCCTCGGTCACGGCTCCGTGGTCTCCGTCGCGCCGGGCGTCGTCGTCGTCGGCATGTCGCTCTGACCGACCGGCGCGCTGTCCTCGCCGGCGAGGATGGGGGAGGCGAGGAAGTCGGGGTTCTCGCAGCTGGCACCGACCTCGGGGTGGAAGTCGGAGTTGCGGGTCATCAGGTCGGCGAACTGCGCGAGGCGCTCGTCGTCGGCGCTGTCGACCTTCAGCTGGTGGTTCCAGGACTGGACGCTGATGGGGGAGTCGAGCCCCGCGTAGGGGGACAGCATCCGCCCGGAGACGCCGTCGACGAGGTCGGCGAGCTTCTCCACATCGCCGTCGGAGAGCGCGTCGGGGTCGTAGGTGACCCAGACCGCGCCGTGCTCGAGGCTGTGCACCGCGTTCTCGTGCCGGATGTCGACGTCGTAGACGGTGCCGGTGCAGTCGGCCCAGAAGGCGTCGTGCGCCCCGCCGACCGGCGGGGACTCGGTGTACTCGACGGGCGTGGTGACGTGCTCCTGGCCCGCGGCGTACTCGTAGGCCTGCAGGCCGGAGATGTCGTCGGGCGACTCGACCTTGTTGGCGTTGGCCTCGTTGACCTTGACGACGGCGTAGGTGATGACGGCCGCGGCGAACAGGACGACGACGAGCGCCCCCGCGATCAGGCCCCACGGCCGCTGCGGGGCGACCACGTTGGCCACCGGACGGGTGCGTCCGCCCTTCGCGCGATTCCCGGTCGCGCCGGGACGTGCGGGCGTGCGGTCCTTGGCCAAGGCCTCTCCTCGATGCTGGTTCACGATGCTGTTCTGGCTGCGGGGCCGTGTCCCTGCGGAGCACCTATCCGACCCGTGCCGGGCGCGAGTCTAGGTCGGGAAGCTGAGCGTGCCCGGGCGGTCGGGCGGCCCCGCCGGGCGCGGCGTGGGCGATCAGTACGCTCGTGCGGTGACACCGGAGCAGCTGCAGGACGTCGTTCGCACCGCCGTCGCGGCGGTCGTGGAGCGAGGCGAGCTGCCCGTCGACGTCCCGGCCGAGGTCGTCGTGGAGCGGCCGAAGAACCCCGAGCACGGCGACTACGCCACCAACGTGGCGCTCCGGCTGGCCAAGCCGGCCGGCCGGCCGCCGCGCGAGGTGGCCGAGTTGCTCGCCGCGCAGCTGCGCGCCCACGCCGGCATCGACCGGGTCGACGTCGCCGGCCCGGGCTTCCTCAACATCACCCTCGCCCAGGGCGCGCTCGGGCTGATCGCCGTGAACGCGGTGACCGACGGTCCGGCGTACGGCCGGACCGACGCGCTGGCGGGACAGAAGCTCAACCTGGAGTTCGTCTCGGCCAACCCCACGGGGCCGGTGCACATCGGCGGCACCCGCTGGGCCGCCGTCGGCGACGCCCTGGGCCGGCTGCTCGAGGCCAGCGGCGCCTCCGTGACGCGCGAGTACTACTTCAACGACGCCGGGGCGCAGATCGACCGGTTCGCCCGCAGCCTGCAGGCCGCGGCGAAGGGCGACCCGGTCCCCGAGGACGGCTACGCCGGCACGTACATCAACGACATCGCCGCCCAGGTGCTCGCGGCGCAGCCCGGCCTGCTCGAGCGGGACGACGAGGAGCAGGAGCGGGTTTTCCGCACGCGCGGCGTCGAGCTGATGTGGAACGAGATCCGCAGCTCGCTGGCCGAGTTCGGCGTGGTCTTCGACGTCTACTTCAGTGAGCGCACCCTGCACGAGTCCGGTGCCCTGGAGAAGGCGATCGCTCGTCTCCGGGAAGAGGGTCACGTCTACGAGTCCGACGGCGCGGTGTGGCTCCGCACCACCGACTTCGGTGACGACAAGGACCGGGTCCTGGTGAAGAGCGACGGCGAGGTCACCTACTTCGCCGCCGACTGTGCCTACTACCTCGACAAGCGTGAGCGTGGCTTCGACAAGGTCGTGATCATGCTCGGCGCCGACCACACCGGCTACGTCGGTCGCTACAAGGCGCTGGTCGCCGCCATGGGCCACGATCCGGACACCCACCTGGAGATCCTGATCGGCCAGCTGGTCAACCTCGTGCGCAACGGTGAGCCGGTGCGGATGAGCAAGCGGGCCGGCACGGTGGTGAACCTGGTCGACCTCGTCGAGGCGATCGGTGCCGACGCCGCCCGCTACGCCCTGGCGCGGGCGTCGATCGACCAGCAGATCGATCTCGACCTGGACCTGTGGAGCCGGAAGAGCAACGACAACCCGGTCTTCTACGTCCAGTACGCCCATGCCCGCATCTCCTCCGTGCTGCGCAACGCGGCGGATCTGGGGCTCGGCCTGGGCGAGGCGGCCGACGTCGACACCGCCCTGCTCGGCCACGAACGGGAGAGCGACCTGCTGCGCGCGATCGGCGAGTTCCCGCGGGTTCTCACCGCGGCGGCGGAGCTGCGTGCCCCGCACCGGGTGGCCCGGTACCTGGAGGAACTGGCCGGCACGTACCACCGTTTCTACGACTCGTGCCGGGTGCTCCCGCGCGGCGACGAGGAGGCGACCCCGCTGACCACCGCGCGGCTGTGGCTGTGCGCGGCGACCGCGACCGTGCTGCGCAACGGTCTCGACGTGCTCGGCGTGCACGCCCCGGAGCGGATGTGAGAGCGCACCCCGCGGGTCCCCTGCACGGGAACATCGCCCAGCCGACGGCCGCCGGCGCCCCGCCGGCCGACCTGGGCGCGCTCGACCCGCACGTCTGGCCGCGATCGGCGCAGCGCATCGACGGCGAGCTGCACCTGGGCGGGCGGCCCGTGACCGAGCTGGCCCGCGAGCACGGCACCCCGCTGTTCGTCCTGGACGAGACCGACTTCCGCGGCCGGGCCGCCGACTTCGCGACCGCCTTCGAGGACGCCGACGTGCACTACGCCTCGAAGGCGTTCCTGTGCGGGCAGGTCGCCCGGTGGATCGCCGACGACGGCCTGCACCTCGACGCCTGCAGCGGCAACGAGCTCTCCCTGGCGCTGGCCGCGGGCTTCCCGGCCGAGCGGATCGCGCTGCACGGCAACAACAAGTCGCTGGTCGAGCTGCAGCTCGCCGTCGACGCCGGGATCGGCCACGTCGTCGTCGACTCCTTCGACGAGATCGACCGGCTGGTGCCCATGGCGGCGGCGCGGGTGGAGGCCGGCGGCGCGCCGGTCCCGGTGCTGATCCGCGCCACGGTCGGGATCGAGGCACACACCCACGAGTTCATCGCGACCGCGCACGAGGACCAGAAGTTCGGCTTCTCCCTGGCCACCGGTGACGCGCTGACCGCCGCGGTCCGGGTCATCCGCGAGCCGAACCTCGAGCTGACCGGGCTGCACAGCCACATCGGCTCGCAGATCTTCGACACCGCGGGCTTCGAGGCGGCCGCGCACCGGGTGGTCGGCCTGATGGGCCAGCTGCGCCAGGCCACGGGGCACGTCCTCGCCGAGCTCAACCTGGGCGGCGGCTTCGGCATCGCCTACCTGTCGGAGGACGACCCGGTCAGCCCCGCCGACATCGCCACGCGGCTGCGTGCGGTGGTGGCCGCGGAGTGCCGCGAGCTCGACCTTCCCGTGCCCCGTCTCGCGATCGAGCCCGGCCGGGCCATCGCCGGCCCGGGCACGGTGACCCTCTACGAGATCGGCACGATCAAGCCGGTGCGCCTGGGCGCCAGCGGGGCGCCGGGCACGCCGCTGGTGCGCAACTACGTGTCGGTCGACGGCGGGATGAGCGACAACATCCGCACCGCCCTCTACGACGCGTCCTACACGTGCGTGCTGGCCAACCGGGCCTCCGATGCCCCGCCCGCGCTGTGCCGCGTCGTCGGCAAGCACTGCGAGAGCGGCGACATCCTGGTCCGCGACCTGTGGCTGCCCGCCGACGTCGTCCCCGGTGACCTGCTCGCGGTGGCCGCGACCGGCGCCTACTGCTGGTCGATGGCGAGCAACTACAACTACCTGCTCAAGCCGCCGGTGGTCGCCGTCCGTGACGGCGCGGCCACCGAGATCGTCCGCCGTCAGACACTGTCCGACGTGTTCGCCCTCGACGCCGTCCTCGCCGAGCGGCCGGCACCCTCCCCGGCGCCGTCGCAACCCGCCCCCGAGCACCCCGTGGGAGTCCGTTCGTGAAGCCTCTGAAGGTGGCGCTGCTCGGCTGCGGCACGGTGGGCAGCGCCGTGCTGCGGCTGCTCGAGGAGCAGTCCGACGACCTCGCCGCCCGCGTCGGGCGGCGCATCGAGGTGGCCGGCATCGCGGTCCGCCGTCCCGACCATCACCCCGGCGTCCCCGCCGCGCTGCTCACGACCGACGCCGAGGCCCTCGTCCGGCGCGACGACGTCGACCTGGTGGTCGAGGTCATCGGCGGGATCGAGCCGGCCCGCACCCTGCTCATGGCCGCGATCGAGTCGGGCAAGTCGGTGGTCAGCGCCAACAAGGCGCTGCTGGCCGAGGACGGCGTCGCGCTGCACGCCGCGGCCGCGAAGGCCGGCGTGGACCTGTACTACGAGGCCGCGGTCGCCGGCGCCATCCCGCTGCTGCGCCCGCTGCGCGAGTCGCTGGCCGGTGACCAGATCCGCCGCGTCGTCGGCATCGTCAACGGGACGACCAACTACATCCTCTCCCGCATGGTCGAGACCGGCGCCGGCTTCGGCGAGGCGCTGGCCGAGGCGACCGACCTCGGCTACGCCGAGGCAGACCCGACGGCCGACGTCGACGGGTTCGACGCCGCGGCGAAGGCGGCGATCCTCGCCTCGCTGGCCTTCCACACCCCGGTCACCGCCGCCGACGTGTACCGCGAAGGCATCTCGGCCGTGACCGCCACCGACGTCGCCCGGGCCGCCGAGATCGGCTGCACGGTCAAGCTCCTGGCCATCTGCGAGCGCGTCAGCGACGAGGAGGGGGACTCGGTCGCCGTGCGCGTGCACCCCGCCATGATCCCCACCTCGCACCCGCTGGCGGCGGTCGGCGGGGCGTTCAACGCCGTGTTCGTCGAGGCCGAGGCCGCCGGCGAGCTGATGTTCTACGGCCAGGGTGCCGGGGGTGAGCCGACCGCCAGCGCGGTGCTCGGCGACCTGGTCGCCGTCGCCCGCAACCGCCTGGTCGGGGCCGCGGGCCAGGGGCCGAGCGGTTACGCCGACCTGCCGATCCGCCCCATGGCCGAGACGCCCACGCAGTACCACGTCAGCCTCGACGTCGCGGACAAACCGGGCGTCCTGGCCGCCGTGGCCCAGGAGTTCGCCCACCACGACGTGAGCATCTCCACGGTGCGGCAGAACGGCCACGGCGACGCCGCGACGCTGGTGATCGTCACGCACAGCGCGCCCGACGCGGCGCTGTCGGCCACCGTGGCCGCGCTCCGGGAGATGTCCGCCGTCCGCGAGGTCACCAGCGTGCTGCGCGTCGAGGGGCTCTCATGACCGTCCGGTACGCCGTGTCGCCGGGGTGGCCCGGACTGATCGAGGCCTACCGCTCCCGGCTGCCGGTCAGCGACAGCACGCCGGTGGTGACGCTGCAGGAGGGCGCGACGCCGCTGCTGCCGGCGCCGGAGCTGTCGCGGCGCACCGGCTGCGAGGTCTACCTCAAGGTCGAGGGTGCCAACCCGACCGGGTCGTTCAAGGACCGCGGCATGACGATGGCCATCACCAAGGCCGTCGAGGAGGGCGCCCGCGCGGTCATCTGCGCCTCGACCGGGAACACCAGCGCGAGCGCTGCGGCCTACGCCGCCCGCGCCGGTCTGGTCTGCGCCGTCCTCGTCCCCCAGGGCAAGATCGCCACCGGCAAGATGGCCCAGGCCCTGGTGCACGGCGCCAAGCTGCTGCAGGTGCAGGGCAACTTCGACGACTGCCTCGCCCTGGCCAGCAAGCTCGCCATCGACTACCCGGTGAGCCTGGTCAACAGCGTCAACCAGTTCCGCATCGAGGGGCAGAAGACCGCGTCGTTCGAGATCGTCGACGTCCTCGGTGACGCCCCCGACATCCACTGCCTGCCGGTCGGCAACGCCGGCAACATCACCGCCTACTGGCAGGGCTACCGCGAGTACGCCGCCGACGGGACCGCCTCCCGTACCCCGCGCATGTGGGGCTTCCAGGCCGCCGGCGCCGCGCCGATCGTCACCGGCAAGGTCGTGGAGAACCCGAGCACGATCGCCACGGCGATCCGGATCGGCAACCCGGCGTCGTGGACCAAGGCCCTGGCCGCCCGCGACGAGTCCGGCGGCCGCATCGACGCCGTGACCGACCGCGCGATCCTCGCCGCCTACCGGCTGCTGGCCCGCAGCGAGGCCGTGTTCGTCGAGCCGGCGTCGGCGGCCTCGGTCGCGGGTCTGCTGCAGGTGGCCGCCGCCGGGGAGCTCGAGCCGGGCCAGCGGGTGGTCTGCACGGTCACCGGCAACGGGCTCAAGGACCCGGAGTGGGCGATCTCCGGCGCGCCCGCGCCGACGACGATCCCCGTGGACGCCGCCGCCGCGGCGGCCCAGCTCGGTCTATGACCTCCGCCGTGCGCGTGCGGGTCCCGGCGACCAGCGCCAACCTCGGCCCCGCGTTCGACTGCGCGGGCCTCGCGCTGGGCCGGTACGACGTCCTGGACTTCTCCGTCCTGCCCGCGGGGCTCGAGGTCGAGGTCTCCGGGGTGGGCGCCGGCGAGCTGCCCACCGACGAATCGCACCTGGTCGTGCGGGCCTTCCGGGCGGCGTGCGCCGAACTCGGCTGGACGCCGCCCGGGCTGCGGCTGGTGACGGAGAACGGGATCCCGCAGGGGCGGGGGATGGGCAGCTCGGCCGCGGCCGTCGTCGCCGGAGTCGTCGGGGCGTGGGCCCTGTGTCCCGACGTCGAGATCCGCGACGACGCCGCCGTGCTCCGGCTGGCCAGCGAGCTCGAGGGCCACCCCGACAACGTCGCCGCCTGCCTGCTCGGCGGCGCCACCCTGTCGTGGACGGAGGCGACCGGCGCGCGGGCCGTCCGGCTCGAGGTCGACCCCGACGTCCGGCCCGTGGTCCTGGTGCCCGAGGCCACCCTCGCGACCCACGTCGCCCGCGGACTCCTGCCCGACGTCGTGCCGCACGCCGACGCCGCGCACAACGCCGCCCGCACCGGCCTGCTCGTGCACGCGCTCACCACCGAGCCGCGGATGCTCCTCGAGGCCACCGACGACCGGCTGCACCAGCGGCAGCGCGCGTCGGCCATGCCGGCGTCCCTCGCGCTGATGGACCGGCTGCGCGACGCCGGGTTCGCGGCCGTCGTGTCCGGCGCGGGGCCGAGCCTGCTGGTGCTCGCGACCCGATCCGACGACGCCGCGGCGGTGAGCGAGCTCACCCCGGAGGGGTGGTCGGTGCTGCCGCTGGAGGTCGATTCCTCCGGGGCGCGAGTGCTGCACGGGACGGTTCAGGTATCGTCTTCGTAACGAGGAACACACCGGTACCAACCGGTGTTGTCCAGTCCGTGAGCTGCGTCTAGGCTCACGGCGTAGCCGCCCACGAGGGCGAGCCTCGCGCGGGGCCGAAGCAGACGATCTCTCTTCGCCGCTGATCCGCCTCGCATCTTTTCCACCTGATCCTTGTGCGTTCCCGCCCCCGGCCGGACCGACAGGGACCGGGGACCCCCTGCGCTGGAACGCGCAGGTCACAGCAGGGAAGGACCTGTACGTGAGCGAAACCACCGACCTCGTCGCGACCGGCGCGCAGGATGCCGCCGGTTCGACCGAGGCGCCTGCCGCTTCTGGGACGACGGGCAGCCCCCGCCGCCGCGGCAACGGCCTGTCCGGGATGCTGCTGCCCGAGCTGCAGCGTCTCGCGGCCGAACTGGGCATCTCCGGCACCGGCCGGATGCGCAAGGGCGACCTCGTCGCCGCCATCTCCGCGCGCCAGGTGGGCGGCGCCGAGAGCGCTGCCCCCGCGACCGCGGCGCCCCTCGAGGCGCCGATCACCGGCGGCGCCAACAGCGGGCCGCTGAACGGTGCGGTCGAGGGCCCTGTCGGGGGCTCCGCCGTCACCGAGCCCTCCGCCGTCACCGGGCCCCCCGTCGTCACCGAGGCCCCGGTCGTCACCGAGGGCCGTCCGGTCCGCACCCGCCGTGGCGCGAGCCGTCCGGCCGGCGCCCCGGTCGTCGACGCCGAGACCCCCTCGACGGGTGCCTCGACCGAGACCCGCCCCGAGATCTCGACCTCGGCTCCCGCCGAGACCTCCGCTCCCGCCGAGGACGACCAGCGCACCGACGGTGACCAGCGCACCGACGGCGACCGGGGGCAGCGCAACCGCGACCGCGGCGGCCGCAACCGTGGCGACCGCGACGACAACCGTGGCGGCAGCAACCGTGACGGTGCCGGCAACCGCGACGGCGGCAGCGGCCGCGACGGCGGCGGCCGCAGCGACAACCGGGCCGACGGCGGCAACCGCGGTCCGGACCGCACCGAGCGTGGCGGCAGCAACCGCGACGGCGGTGGCCGCAACGACAACCGGGCTGACGGCGGTGGCCGGGGCCCGAACCCCAACGACGAGGACGACGACGACTTCGAGGGCGGCCGCGGCCGTCGGGGGCGGCGCTACCGCGACCGCAACCGTCGTGGCGGCAACGCCGGCGGTGGCCGCGAGCGCTTCGACCAGGGCGAGCCGACCGTCAGCGAGGACGACGTCCTGCTGCCCGTCGCCGGCATCCTCGACGTGCTCGAGAACTACGCGTTCGTCCGCACGTCGGGCTACCTCACCGGGCCGAACGACGTCTACGTGTCGCTGTCGCAGGTGCGCCGCTACGGCCTGCGCCGCGGTGACGCCATCACCGGCGCCGTCCGCCAGCCCCGCGAGGGCGAGCGCAAGGACAAGTACAACGCGCTGGTCCGGCTGGACACGGTCAACGGGCTCGACCCCGAGCAGGCCAAGCACCGGCCCGACTTCACCAAGCTGACCCCGCTCTACCCGCAGGAGCGGCTGCGGCTGGAGACCGAGCCGCACCTGCTGACCACCCGTGTCATGGACCTGGTCATGCCGATCGGCAAGGGGCAGCGCGCCCTGATCGTCAGCCCGCCGAAGGCCGGCAAGACGATGGTGCTGCAGTCGATCGCGAACGCGATCACGACGAACAACCCCGAGTGCCACCTGATGGTCGTGCTCGTCGACGAGCGGCCCGAAGAGGTCACCGACATGCAGCGCTCGGTGAAGGGCGAGGTCATCGCCTCCACCTTCGACCGGCCGCCGTCGGACCACACCACGGTCGCGGAGCTGTCGATCGAGCGGGCCAAGCGCCTGGTCGAGATGGGCCACGACGTCGTCGTCCTGCTGGACTCGATCACCCGGCTGGGCCGTGCCTACAACCTGGCGGCCCCCGCCAGCGGGCGCATCCTCTCCGGTGGTGTCGACTCCACGGCGCTCTACCCGCCCAAGCGCTTCCTCGGCGCGGCCCGCAACATCGAGAACGGCGGCTCGCTGACGATCATCGCCTCGGCGCTGGTCGAGACCGGCTCCACGATGGACACGGTCATCTTCGAGGAGTTCAAGGGCACCGGTAACGCCGAGATCAAGCTGGACCGCCGGCTGGCGGACAAGCGGGTCTTCCCGGCGGTCGACGTCAACGCGTCGGGCACGCGCAAGGAGGAGATCCTCATGTCGCCCGACGAGCTGGCCATCGTGATCAAGCTCCGCCGGGTGCTGGCGGCCCTCGAGCCGCAGCAGGCCCTCGAGCTGCTGCTGGACAAGCTGAAGAAGACTCGCAACAACATCGAGTTCCTGATGCAGATCCAGAAGACGACTCTGGGCCCCGGCCAGGAGTAGGAACCCGGTGGAGTCGGCCGGTCTCCCCGTCTGGGAGACTGGTCGACCGAGCCCCGCTGTGCGGCCGGAATCATCGGCCGGCCGCCGGCGTTCGACGACGTGAACCACAGAGACTTCCGCAGAAGAGGCGATATGAAGCCCGACATCCACCCGGCCTACAACGTCACCACCGTGACCTGTGGCTGCGGCAACACCTTCACCACCCGCAGCACGTCCACGACCGGTCAGCTGACCGTCGAGGTCTGCTCGGCCTGCCACCCCTTCTACACGGGCAAGCAGAAGATCCTGGACACCGGTGGCCGCGTCGCCCGCTTCGAGAAGCGGTTCGGCAAGCGGACCGCCGGTACCGCAGCCGACAAGTAGCACGGCCGACGGCGCCCGCTCCCACCTCGCGGTGGGGCGGGCGCCGTTCGCATGTCCGCCCGCATCCGTGAGAGGTGTCCTCCGATGAGCAGCCCCGACCGGCTGTCCGGCCTGCTCGCCGAGCACGCCTCGCTCGAGCAGGAGCTGGCCGACCCGGCCGTGCACGCCGACCAGTCGCGCGCGCGGCGGCTCGGCCGCCGGTACGCGCAGCTCGCCCCGCTGGTCGAGACCGCCCGGGCCCTCGACGAGGCGCGCGGGAACCTCGCCGCCGCCCGGGAGCTGGCCGAGGAGGACGCCTCCTTCGGCGCCGAGGCGACCGCCCTCGAGCGGCGCATCGAGGAGCTGACCGATCGCCTGCGCGAGCAGCTGCTGCCCAAGGACCCCGACGACGACAAGGACGTCATCCTCGAGATCAAGGCGGGGGAGGGCGGCGCGGAGTCCGCGCTGTTCGCCGGCGACCTCCTGCGCATGTACCTGCGGTACGCCGAACGTCGTGGGTGGTCCACCGAGGTGCTCGACGCCGTGGACGCCGAGCTCGGCGGGTACAAGGACGTCGCCGTGGCGATCAAGTCGCGCACGGACGAGGGCATCTGGTCCCGGCTGAAGTTCGAGGGCGGCGTGCACCGCGTGCAGCGGGTGCCGGCCACCGAGAGCCAGGGGCGGATCCACACCTCGGCGGCCGGTGTGCTGGTACTGCCCGAGGCCGAGGAGGTCGACGTCACGGTCGACCCGAACGACCTGCGCATCGACGTCTTCCGGTCCTCGGGCCCGGGCGGGCAGAGCGTGAACACCACCGACTCCGCCGTCCGCATCACCCACCTGCCCTCCGGCATCGTGGTCAGCTCGCAGAACGAGAAGAGCCAGCTGCAGAACCGTGAGTCCGCCCTGCGGGTGCTGCGGTCGCGGCTGCTGGCCGCCGCCCGCGAGGAGGCCGCGGCGACCGCGAGCGACCAGCGGCGCAGTCAGGTGCGCACGGTCGACCGCAGCGAGCGGGTGCGCACCTACAACTTCCCGGAGAACCGGATCTCCGACCACCGGGTCGGCTACAAGGCCTACAACCTCGACCAGGTCGTCGACGGCGACCTCGACGCGGTGATCGACGCGCTCAGCGCGGCGCACACCGCCGAGCTGCTGGCGGCCGGCTCCTGAACGTCCGGACGCTGCTGGGCGAGGCCGCTCGTCGTCTCGCCGACGCCGGCGTCGAGTCGCCCCGCGTGGACGCCGAACTGCTGCTCGGTCACGTCCTCGGCCTCTCGCGCGCCGGCCTGATCACCGCCGACGACGTCGACGACGGGGCCGCCCGCCGCTTCACCGCCCTGGTCGACCAGCGCGCCGACCGGGTGCCGCTCCAGCACCTCACCGGCCGCGCGCCGTTCCGCCAGCTCGAGCTGGCCGTCGGCCCCGGCGTGTTCGTGCCGCGGCCGGAGACCGAGCTGCTCGCCGGGTGGGTCCTCGAGCGGCTGTCGGGCCTGGAGGGCCCGGTCGTGGTCGACCTCGGTGCCGGCTCCGGCGCGCTGGCCCTGTCCATCGCGCACGAGCACCCGGGCGCGCGCGTCACCGCCGTCGAGCGGGACCCCGGCGCGATCGAGTGGACCCGGCACAACGCGGGGCTGCGCGCGGCGGCGGGGGACACCCCGCTCGAGGTGGTCTCCGGGGACATGACCGACCCGGGTCTGCTGCGCGACCTCGACGGCATCGTCGACGTCGTCGTCTCCAATCCGCCGTACGTGCCCGACGACGCCCGGGTGCCGCAGGAGGTCGCCGACCACGACCCGCCGCTGGCGCTGTGGGGCGGGCCGGACGGCCTCGACGTCGTGCGCGGTCTGCTCGTGACCGCCGCCCGGCTGCTCGTGCCCGGGGGCTGGCTCGGCATCGAGCACGCCGACCAGCAGGGCGAGTCCCTGCCCGCGCTGGTCCGCGCCCACGGCGGCTTCACCGACGTCGCCGACCACCGCGATCTCGCCGGCCGCCCCCGGTTCACCACCGCCCGCCGGGCGTCCTAGAGACTTCTCTGTCGTGGCCGACCTCTACGACTGCTCCGACCCCGACGCCCGCACCGCAGGCCTGGAGGCCGCCGCGGCGGCGATCGGGCGCGGCGAGCTGGTGCTGCTGCCCACCGACACGGTGTACGGGGTGGCCGCCGACGCCTTCACCCCCGCGGCCGTCACCGGCCTGCTCGCGGCCAAGAACCGGGGGCGCGCGATGCCGGTGCCGGTGTTGATCGGGGAGGCGTCGACGCTGGCCGGGCTGGTGGTGAACCTGCCCTCGGTCGCCAACCGGCTGGCCCAGGAGTTCTGGCCGGGTGGGCTGACCCTCGTCCTCGAGCACGCGCCGTCCCTGGCCTGGGACCTCGGCGACGCCGAGGGCACCGTCGCCGTCCGGCTGCCCGACGACGACCTCGCCCGCGACCTGCTGCGACGCACCGGCCCGCTGGCGGTCTCCAGCGCCAACCGGTCCGGTCGCCCCGCCGCGACCACGGCCCAGCAGGCGATGGAGCAGCTCGGCGCCCATGCCGCGGTCGTCCTGGACGGGGGCGCCCGCGACGGCTCGGCGGCCAGCACCATCGTCGACTGCACCGCCCCTACGCCCCGCGTCCTCCGCGTCGGAGCGATCGGCGTCGACGAGCTGAGGAAGGTCGTGCCGGAGCTCACGGACTGACGAAGGACCCCGTCCTCCCCACCCTTCGCAAGCTCAGGGCGGTGCCCGAGACGGGGCCGGAAAAGCGATGTGGTCCGGAGGACCGCGGGGTCATAGAGATACCGTGGTGTGACCGCCGCGTCGCCCGAGCCCGGGCCCTGCGGGCGCCCGTACCGACTCATCAGGAGTGCGCCTGAGATGAGCACCCCCTACTGGGGCCCGGACTTCGACGCCCTGGCCGCCTTCGATCCCGACATCGCCGACGTCGTCCTCGACGAGCTGGCCCGGCTGCGCAGCGGCCTCCAGCTGATCGCCAGCGAGAACTTCACCAGCCCCGCCGTGCTCGCCGCCCTGGGCAGCACGCTGTCGAACAAGTACGCCGAGGGGTATCCCGGCCGGCGGTACTACGGCGGGTGCGAGGTCGTCGACCGCGCCGAGTCGATCGGCATCGAGCGGGCCAAGGAGCTGTTCGGCGCCGACCACGCCAACCTCCAGCCGCACTCGGGCGCCAGCGCGAACCTGGCCGCCTACGGCGCCTTCCTCAAGCCGGGCGACACGCTGCTGGGCATGGCGCTGCCGCACGGCGGCCACCTGACCCATGGCACGAAGGTGTCCTTCTCGGGCAAGTGGTTCGACGCCGTGCAGTACGGCGTCGACGAGAAGACCGAGCACATCGACTACGACCAGGTCCGCGACCTCGCCCGTCAGCACCGGCCCAAGCTGATCGTCTGCGGCGGCTCGGCCATCCCGCGGCTGATCGACTTCGCGGCGTTCCGGGAGATCGCCGACGAGGTCGGCGCGATCCTCATGGTCGACGCGGCGCACTTCATCGGCCTGGTGGCCGGCAAGGCGATCCCGAGCCCGGTGCCCTACGCCGACGTGGTGACCTTCACCACCCACAAGGTGCTGCGGGGCCCGCGCGGCGGCGCGATCGTCTGCAAGGAGGAGCACGCCAAGGCCATCGACAAGGCGGCGTTCCCGATGATGCAGGGCGGCCCGCTCATGCACGCGGTCGCGGCCAAGGCGGTCAACCTCAAGGAGTGCCTGCAGCCGGAGTACCAGACCTACGCCCGCCAGGTCATCACCAACGCCCAGGCGCTCACCGAGGGCCTGGCCGCCGAGGGCCTGCGCCCGGTGGCCGGGGGCACCGACACCCACCTCGCGCTGCTGGACCTCCGTGAGGTCCGCGACGACACCGGCGAGGTCGTCACGGGCACGGTCGCCGAGGCCCGCTGCGACGCCGCCGGCATCGTGCTGAACAAGAACGCGATCCCCTTCGACCCCCAGCCGGCGTCCATCGCGTCCGGTATCCGGGTCGGCAGCCCCGCCGTCACCACCCAGGGCATGACCGAGTCGGACATGAAGGAGATCGCCTCGCTGATCGGCACCGCGATCCGCGACTCCTCGGGCAGCCGGACGGCGGAGGTCGCCGCGGGTGTCCGCGACCTGGTCGGCGCGCACCCCGCGTACCCCGAGCCGCACCACGCCGGCTGATCGCCGAGCCCCCGTGCGCGAGTACGCCGTCGTCCTCCTCACCGCCGCGCTGGTCACCTTCCTGACCACGCCGGTGGTGCGGATGGTCGCCACCAGGCTGCGGATGATGGCGGCGCCCCGGGAGCGGGACGTGCACGTGATCCCGACCCCGCGGGGCGGCGGCGTGGCCATGTACCTCGGCGTCGCCGCGGCGGTGCTGGTGGCCTCCCGGCTGCCGGCCCTGCAGCGCACGTTCGACGACTCGCAGACCTACGCCGTCCTGGTCGCCGGCGGGCTGATCTGCCTGCTCGGCGTCCTGGACGACAAGTGGGGCCTCGATGCCCTGACCAAGCTGACCGGGCAGATCGCGGCCGCCGGCGTCATGGTGCTGCTCGGCGTCCAGTTGGCCTTCCTGTTCCTGCCGGTGGCCGACATCGGGACCATCTCCCTCGGCCCCCAGCTCGGGGTCCCGATGACGATCCTGCTGACCGTCCTGACGGTCAACGCGCTGAACTTCATCGACGGGCTCGACGGGTTGGCTGCCGGCGTCTCGGCGATCGCCGCGCTGGCCTTCTTCGCCTACAGCTACAACCTCGGCCTGGTCGGCTACGACCAGGTCGCCAGCGCACCCGCGCTGATCACCGCGGTGCTGGCCGGTGCCTGTCTGGGCTTCCTGCCGCACAACTTCAGCCCGGCGCGGATCTTCATGGGCGACTCCGGGTCGATGCTGGTCGGGCTCATGCTCTCCGCGGCGGCGGTCACGGCGACCGGAGGCGTCGACCCGCAGACGTTCGACTCCGCGGCCAGCCTGCTGCCGCTCACCCTGCCTCTCCTGGTGCCGATCGCGATCCTGTTCATCCCGTTCGTCGACCTGGTCATGGCGGTGATCCGGCGCAGCCTGCGCGGCCAGTCGCCGTTCTCGCCGGACAAGATGCACCTGCACCACCGGCTGCTGTCCATCGGTCACTCGCACCGCCGGGCGGTGCTGGTCATGTACTTCTGGGCGGCGCTGCTCTCGTTCGGCGCGGTCGCGCTGTCGATCAGCGGAGGGACGGCGGAGCTCCTGGTCGCCATCGCGGTGCTGCTCGTCGTCGGGATCGTCGTCGTCCTCGGCCCGCGTGCCCGTCGCGCCGCCCGCGAGGCCCGGGCCGCCGAACTCGTCGCGCAGCGCGAGAAGAGCCGGGCCGACCATCCGACAGCCCGGGCCGTGCGGTCGGACTCCGCCGTCCCCCAGCCGGGTCGGGCCGGCGACCAGGTGCCGTCGCCTCCCGCCCCTGGCGCCAAGGAGCCCGTCCGATGACCGCGCAGAGCAGCCACTCGACCGATCCCGGCTGGGATCTTTCGTTCTTGTGGGTGGGGGCGGCCGTCACCGCCGTGGCCGCGGGCGTGGGAGCCGGCGTGACCGGCGTGATCGGTGGCTGGTCGGACGCGGTGGGCGTCCTGGTGGGAGCCGCCCTGGTGACGGCGTTCTTCGTCGTCTCGGGTGTGGTCGTGGCCTGGGCGGGCCGGATCAACGACGCCTTCACGCTGCCGGCGGCCCTCGGCGCGTTCTTCGTCAAGGCGCTGGTGCTGTTCGCGATCCTGGACGCGCTGCCCGAGGAGGGCTGGCTCGACCGACTGACGCTGGCGTGGGCGGTGATCGGCGGGGCTCTGCTCTGGAGCGGCATCCAGCTGCGTTGGGTGTGGACCCGGCAGCTCTACTACGTGCAGCCCCCGGCGCCTCCACGTGCCGACGTCGGGGCGGCTCGTCCGGACCCGGAAAAGCCCGGACCGCGCGGCTGAGATAGTGTCCGGGCCGATGGCCGAGGACAGCCCTGCTCGCGGGGACGCTCGACCTCGACCCGCACGTCCGGCCCGGCAGGGCAGCGGTGCCGAGACCGGTTACGCGGTCATCGGCACCCTGATCTCCGGGATGGCCGTGTGGGGCGGGGCCGGATGGCTGCTCGACCAGTGGTGGGACACGCGGGTGTTCTTCCCGGTCGGCATCATCCTCGGCATGGGGGTGGCCATCTACCTGGTGGTCGCCCGGTACGGAGCCGCGGCCCCGGTGCCGGGTCGGCGGCCCACAGGCACGACCCCGGGCGGACGACGGAGCCGGCCACGGGGAGCAGGGCAGACGCAGAAGGGACAACGGTGACCTCCAGCGCCCACGGGCTCGGCAGCGTGCTCGCTGTCGATGGATCCGGCGACGGCTTCCAGGCCCCCGGTCTCGGCGAGTTCTACCCCGAGGTGATCGCGAGCTTCTCTCTGCTCGGCATCGACTTCGAGATCACCCGGATCACGCTGATCCTCTGGGTGGCCACCCTGGCGGTGGTCGCCTTCCTGATCGCCACCGTGCGCAACCCGCAGATCGTGCCCGGCAAGCTGCAGTTCGTCGGGGAATCGGGCTACTCGCTGGTCCGCGACGGCATCGCGCGGGACGTCGTCGGCCCCAGGGGGTTGCCGTTCGCGCCCTTCCTGGCCTCGCTCTTCTTCTTCATCCTCGCGAACAACCTGATGGCGATCGTGCCGTTCGCCCAGATCTCGCCGATGTCGAAGTTCGCGTTCCCGCTGGTCCTCGCCGCGATCTGCTGGGTGCTCTACATCTACATCGGGATCCGCGAGCAGGGGGCCGGGAAGTACTTCAAGGACATCCTCTTCCTGCCCGGCGTCCCCAAGCCCATGTACATCCTGGTGACGCCGATCGAGATCCTGCAGAACTTCGTCGTGCGGCCGTTCACCCTCGCCGTCCGACTCTTCGCGAACATGTTCGCCGGCCACATGCTGCTGGTCGTGTTCGCCCTGGGCGCGGTCTACCTGTTCCAGGTCGGCAACTTCTCGATGGTCTTCGGGCCCATCTCGGCGCTGATGGCCATCGTCATGACCTTCTTCGAACTGTTGGTCATCTTCCTGCAGGCCTACGTCTTCACCGTCCTGATGGGGACCTACCTCAACGGGTCGATCGAGGCCGAGCACTGACGCCGACCACCCCCTGAACTGCACCACCCCGCACCACCCCGCCAGCCGCCCGGCACCCGCCGGGCGACGACAGAGGAGGAACACCCCGCAATGGACGTTCTGGCAGAACTGACCGGCAGCATCGGCTCGGTCGGCTACGGCCTCGCCGCGATCGGCCCCGGCATCGGTGTCGGCATCGTCTGGGCGGCCTACATCCAGGCCACCGCCCGGCAGCCCGAGTCCGCCGGTCTCACCCGTACCTACGCGTTCCTCGGCTTCGCGCTCTCCGAAGCGCTGGCCCTGATCGGCTTCGTCGTCCCCTTCGTCTTCGGCACCTGACCCGTACCTCCTCCTGAGTACGGTCACCGACTCCAGACAGGGACACTGAGAGCATGAGCATTCTCGCTGCGGAGAGCGCTAACCCGCTCCTTCCGCCCGTGGGCGAGATCATCATCGGGTTGATCGCCTTCGCGATCGTCCTGTTCGTGATGTTCAAGTTCGTCGCCCCGCGCTTCGAGCAGGTCTTCCAGGCCCGCCGCCAAGCGATCGAGGGCGGCATCGAGCGGGCCGAGGCGATGCAGGCCGAGGCCAAGGCTGCGCTGGAGCAGTACAAGGCACAGCTGGCCGAGGCACGGAACGAGGCGGCGCAGATCCGCGACCAGGCCCGGGCCGAGGGGCAGCAGATCCTCGAGGAGCTGCGCACCCAGGCCCAGGAGGAGTCGGCTCGGATCGTCGCGCGCGGTGAGGAGCAGCTGACCACCGCGCGCCAGCAGGTGGTCAACGAGCTGCGGGGTCAGATCGGCACGCTGGCCGTCGACCTCGCCGGTCGCGTGGTCGGGGAGTCCCTGGCCGACGACGCCCGGCGCAGCGGCACCGTCGACCGCTTCCTCGCCCAGCTCGACGGCATGGCTGCCGGCAGCCCCGACGGGCGGAGCAGCCGCTGATGGAGGCATCCAGCCGGGAGTCGCTGGTCCGGGTGCGCGAGCGCCTGGCCGAGCTCACCCGTGGTCCCTCCGGCCTGCTCGAGCGGACGAAGGACCGGCTCACGGGCCAGCCCCGGGCGACCACGCCCGACGAGCTGGCCGCCGTCGCCGACGAGCTGTTCGCCGTCGCGCGGCTGCTCGACGGGCAGATCTCGCTGCGCCGGTCCCTGTCGGACCCGGCCGGGAAGCCCGACGAGCGCGCCGGGCTGGCGAACCGGCTCTTCGCCTCGCGCTTGTCGCCGGCCGCGCTCGACCTCGTCGAGACGGTGACGCGGCAGCGGTGGTCGAGGCCCCCGGACCTCGTCGAGGCGTTCATGGCGCTGGGCATCGAGGCGGCGCTGGACGCCGCGGACGCCCGTGGCGAGCTCGAGAGCGTCGAGGACGAGCTCTTCCGGTTCGGCCGCATCGTCGGCGGGGACCGGGCGCTGGCCCGCATCCTCAGCGACCGTTCGGCCTCGGCCGAGGGGAAGTCGGCCCTGCTGGACAGCCTGCTGTCCCGCAAGGTCAGTCCCGTCACCGCGCAGCTGGTCCGCAACGTGCTGACCGGCCCGCACGCCGGCCACGCCGAGAACGCGATCGAGCGGCTGTCCGAGGTGGCCAGCCGCCGCCGCGGTCAGTCGGTGGCGCGTGTCACGACCGCCGTGCCCCTCACCGCCGCGCAGGAACAGCGGCTGACCGAGGTGCTCGGCCGGATCTACGGCCGGACCATCGGCCTGCAGGTGACCGTCGACCCGGGCGTGCTCGGTGGACTGGTCGTCCAGGTGGGCGACGAGGTCATCGACGGCAGCATCGCCCACCGGCTGGAAGCCGCCGGCCGACGTCTCGTCGGCTGACACGTCGGCTGACCAGCCCGAGCCCCCAGACCCCACAAGCCCCGCAGGGAAGAGGACACACCCCATGGCCGAGCTGACGATCTCAGCGGACGAGATCCGCAGTGCCATCCAGAGCTACGTCACCGAGTACAGCCCCGACGTCACCCGCGAGGAGGTCGGCACGGTCACCGAGTGCGGTGACGGCATCGCCCGGGTCGAGGGCCTGCCCTCGGTCATGACCAACGAGCTGCTCGAGTTCGAGAGCGGCGTCCGCGGCCTGGCCCTGAACCTCGACGTGCGCGAGGTCGGTGTCGTCATCCTGGGTGACTTCTCGGGCATCGAGGAGGGCCAGCAGGTCCGCCGCACCGGCGAGGTGCTCTCGGTACCGGTCGGCGACGGCTACCTCGGCCGCGTCGTCGATCCGCTGGGCAACCCGATCGACGGCCAGGGCGAGATCACGACCACCGGTCGCCGCGCCCTGGAGCTGCAGGCGCCCACCGTCGTCCAGCGGCAGTCGGTCAAGGAGCCGCTGCAGACCGGTATCAAGGCCATCGACGCCATGACGCCGATCGGCCGCGGCCAGCGCCAGCTGGTCATCGGCGACCGCCAGACCGGCAAGACGGCGATCGTCACCGACACGATCATCAACCAGAAGGAAGCCTGGGCGACCGGCGACCCGAAGCAGCAGGTGCGCTGCATCTACGTCGCCGTCGGCCAGAAGGGCTCGACGATCGCGGCCATCCGCGCCTCCCTCGAGGAGGCCGGCGCGATGGAGTACACGACCATCGTCGCCGCCCCCGCGTCGGAGTCGGCCGGCTTCAAGTACATCGCCCCCTACACCGGCTCGGCCATCGGCCAGCACTGGATGTACGAGGGCAAGCACGTCCTCATCGTCTTCGACGACCTGTCCAAGCAGGCCGAGGCCTACCGCGCCGTCTCGCTGCTGCTGCGCCGCCCGCCGGGCCGCGAGGCCTACCCGGGCGACGTCTTCTACCTCCACTCCCGGCTCCTGGAGCGCTGCGCGAAGCTCTCCGACGACCTGGGCGCGGGTTCGATGACCGGCCTGCCGCTGATCGAGACCAAGGGCAACGACGTGTCGGCCTACATCCCGACCAACGTCATCTCGATCACCGACGGCCAGATCTTCCTCGAGACCGGTCTGTTCAACTCCGGGGTCCGCCCGGCCATCAACGTCGGCGTCTCGGTGTCGCGCGTCGGTGGGTCGGCGCAGATCAAGGCCATGCGGTCGGTCGCCGGCCGTCTCCGCCTGGACCTCGCCCAGTACCGCGAGCTCGAGGCCTTCGCCTCGTTCTCGTCGGACCTGGACGCCTCCAGCCGCGCGACCCTCGACCGCGGCCAGCGCCTCGTCGAGCTGCTCAAGCAGGGGCAGTACTCGCCGTTCCCGGTCGAGCGCGAGGTCGTCAGCCTGTGGCTGGGCACGACCGGCAAGCTCGACAAGGTGCCGGTGCAGGACGTGCGGCGCTTCGAGGCCGAGTTCCTCGACCACATCGCGCGCAACCACGAGGGCGTCTACGACGAGATCCGCACCTCCAAGGCCCTGGGCGACGACGCCGTGCAGAGCCTGGAGAAGGCCGTCGAGGACTTCTATGGACAGTTCACGACCCACGAGGGCGAGTCGCTCCAGCTGCACGAGCCCGAGGCCGAGGCCATGGACGCCTCGGAGCGCGGGCAGGAGCGCGTCCAGGTCAAGAAGAAGGCCTGACCCGTGGCAGCCTCGCTCCGCGCGCTGCGGCGCCGCATCCGTTCCACGCAGTCGACGAAGAAGATCTTCTCGGCGCAGGAGCTGATCGCCGGTGCTCGCATCGTCAAGGCCCAGGCCCGGGTGGAGGCGTCCAAGCCCTACGCCCGGGAGATCACCCGTGTGCTGTCGGCGCTGGCGTCGTCGGCGTCGCTGGACCACCCGCTGCTCACCGAGCGGCAGAACCCGCAGCGGGCCGCCGTCCTGGTGATCACGTCCGACCGCGGGTTCGCCGGCTCGTACAACGTGAACGTGCTCCGGCGCACCGAGGAGCTGCTCTCCCTGCTGCGCAAGGAGGGCAAGGAGCCGCTGCTCTACGTCGTCGGCCGGAAGGGCGAGACCTACTACTCCTTCCGGCACCGCGACATGGTCGACACCTTCACCGGGTTCTCGGAGCAGCCGACCTACCCCGACGCCCAGCGCGTGGGGGAGGAGCTCATCGCCGCCTTCACCGCCGGTGAGGACGACGACGAGGGCGGCGGCGCGGGTGCCGATGGCATTCTCGGCGTCGACGAGCTGCATATCGTCTACACCGAGTTCCGGTCGCTGCTCTCGCAGGTCCCGGTCGCCAAGCGGATGGCTCCGCTGGAGGTCGAGGAGGTCGAGGAGTTCGACTACGAGCGCGAGGACCGGGAGTCCGGCCAGACCGGCGACAGCGGAGTCCCGACGTCGTACGAGTTCGAGCCGTCGGCCGAGGGCCTGCTCGACGCGCTGCTGCCGAAGTACATCACCACGCGGATCTACGCGGCGATGCTCGAGGCCGCGGCCTCGGAGTCGGCGTCGCGGCGGCGCGCGATGAAGTCGGCCTCAGACAACGCCGAGGAGCTGGCGAAGAACCTGTCGCGGCAGGCCAACCAGGCCCGCCAGGCCGAGATCACCCAGGAGATCAGCGAGATCGTCGGCGGCGCCGACGCGCTGGTCTCCGCCGGTGCCGGCGACTGATCCCGACATGCACCACCTGACTGCGCGAGACGTACCCCACAGAGCACACAGCCCGAGGGCAGGAGAGCACTACAGATGACCGTCACCGAGGACCGTCCGACCAGCTCGCAGACCACGGCCGCCGGCCGCGTCGTGCGGGTCACCGGCCCGGTCGTGGACGTCGAGTTCCCGCGCGACGCGATGCCCGACCTGTTCAACGCTTTGAAGGTCGACGTCGAGCTGGCCGACCTGAGCAAGACCCTGACCCTCGAGGTCGCCCAGCACCTGGGCGAGAACGTCGTGCGCACCATCTCCATGGCGCCCACCGACGGCCTCGTCCGCGGTGCGGAGGTGACCGACACCGGCAGCGCGATCAGCGTGCCGGTCGGCGACGTCACCAAGGGTCACGTCTGGAACGCGCTCGGCGAATGCCTCGACGAGCCCGGCTACGGCGCCGACGCGAAGCGCTGGACGATCCACCGGCACGCGCCGCGCTTCGACCAGCTCGAGGGCCGCACCGAGATGCTCGAGACCGGCATCAAGGTCATCGACCTGCTCACGCCGTACGTGGCCGGCGGGAAGATCGGCCTGTTCGGCGGTGCCGGTGTCGGCAAGACCGTCCTGATCCAGGAGATGATCCGCCGGGTCGCCCAGGAGTTCGGTGGCGTGTCGGTGTTCGCCGGCGTCGGCGAGCGCACGCGTGAGGGCAACGACCTCATCACGGAGATGACCGAGTCCGGGGTCATCGAGGCGACCGCGCTGGTGTTCGGCCAGATGGACGAGCCGCCGGGCACCCGCCTCCGCGTGGCGCTGTCCGCGCTCACCATGGCCGAGTACTTCCGTGACGAGCAGAACCAGGACGTGCTGCTCTTCATCGACAACATCTTCCGGTTCACCCAGGCCGGGTCCGAGGTGTCGACCCTGCTCGGCCGCATGCCGTCGGCCGTGGGCTACCAGCCCACGCTGGCCGACGAGATGGGCGAGCTGCAGGAGCGGATCACCTCGACGCGGGGCCGGTCGATCACCTCGCTGCAGGCGATCTACGTGCCCGCCGACGACATCACCGACCCGGCGCCGCACACCACCTTCGCCCACCTCGACGCGACGACCGTGCTCTCGCGGCCGATCTCGGAGAAGGGCATCTACCCGGCCGTGGACCCGCTGGACTCGACCAGCCGGATCCTCGACCCGCAGTACGTCGGCAACGAGCACTACGACGTCGCGCAGACGGTGAAGCGGGTCCTGCAGCGCTACCAGGAGCTGCAGGACATCATCGCGATCCTCGGCATCGACGAGCTCGGTGAGGAGGACAAGGTCACCGTCCAGCGGGCCCGGCGCGTCGAGCGCTTCCTCTCGCAGAACATGTTCGTGGCCGAGGCCTTCACCGGTCAGCCGGGGTCGTTCGTGCCGCTGGCCGAGACCCTGCAGGCGTTCAAGGCGATCACCGACGGCGAGTATGACGCCGTTCCCGAGCAGGCGTTCTTCATGTGCGGTGGTCTCGAGGACCTCGAGAAGAACGCGGACAAGCTCAAGAAGGCCTGATCGCAGGTCTTCCAGCACGGCCCGGACGGCCGGACTCCCCTGGGGGAGCCCGGCCGTTCGGCCTTTTCTCACCCGTCCGGTGCGGGACGAGGACGGGCGGGTCACCTGTTCGGGTGGTTCGCGACTATCGTGCTGCGGGTCGGTGCTCCTGGTGCCGACCATCCAGGAGATGCGCCCAGCCGTCGGGCGCCGTGACGAGGAACGACGTGGAACCGACCGCCGCCACACCGACCAGCGCCGAGCCCGCCTGCGCCGGCGATGGGACCGGGGACCGGACAGCCGACTGGTCGTGGCCGCCCTACGCCCCGCTCGAGCCGGCGGAGGTGCCCCGGTTCTGCATCGAGGAGTGGGCTCCGGCCTCGACGGTCCGCCGTCCGTGGGTCCGGGTCGGCCGCTGGACCCTCCTCTACCGCCGGGCCGCCTAACCCCCTCCGCGCACCGGCTTCCACGCACCCCCGGCGAGGCGCCTGCGACACGCCGCTAGAGTGGGGGTTCCGTTCCGTGGATCCCGAGGAGTGTCGTGGCGACCCTGCAGGTCGAGCTGGTGGCCGTCGAGCGGAAGATCTGGTCCGGCGAGGCGACGATGGTCATCGCCCGCACGACCGAGGGTGAGCTGGGCGTGCTGCCCGGGCACGCACCGCTGCTGGGCGAGCTGGCCCCGGGCGGCGTGGTGACCATCCGCACCGAGTCGGGCGACGACCTGGTCGTGGCCGCCCACGGCGGCTTCCTGTCCGTCACCGAGGGCGGCGTCTCGATCCTCGCCGAGACCGCCGAGATCTCCACCGAGATCGACGTCGAGCGCGCCCGCGAGGCGCTGCGCCGAGCCGAGGACGAGGGGGACGACCCCGAGGCCCTCGCCGCGGCGCGCCGCGCCCAGTCGCGGCTGCGGGCGGCCGGCGAGAGCGCCTGACCTCCCGACCGCCGAACCCCCGGGTCCCCGCGCCATGACCACGCTGCTGCTGGTCGTCCTGGTCGCCCTCGTGGTGCTCGTCGCGGTGGTCTTCCTGCTGCGCCGCCGGTTCCTGCTCACCGGCCTGGGTGCGGTCACCATGTGGCTGCGGCCGGTGGGCTCGCCCCGCTGGTCGGTCGGCGTCGCCTGGTACGGGGGCGACGTGCTGCTCTGGTACCGCGGCCTGTCGCTGTCGGTCCGTCCGCAGGAGCGGCTGTGCCGCGCCGAGCTGGTGGTGGGGTCCCGCCGGGCCCCGGGCCGCGACGACCTGGCCCTGCCCTCGGACGTGGTGGTCCTGGAGTGCACGACCAGCGAGGGCCCGCGCGAACTGGCGATGGACCGCTCGACCGTGACCGGCTTCCTCTCCTGGGTGGAATCGGCCCCGCCGGTGCGGTGAGCCGGCTCAGCCGGCCGGCTTCTCCCCACCACCGGGCTGCCACAGCACGTCGCCGCCGGGGTTGGCCACGCGGGCCAGGATGAACAGCAGGTCCGAGAGCCGGTTGAGGTAGCGGGCGGTCTCGGGGTTGGTCCGCTCCACATCGACCGTCAGCAGCGCCCAGACGCTGCGCTCCGCCCGGCGGACGACGGCCCGCGCCTGGTGCAGCAGAGCCGCCGCGGCCGTGCCGCCGGGCAGGATGAAGCTGGTCAGGTTGGGCAGCGCCTCGTTGTGGGCGTCGCAGGCCGCCTCCAGCCGCTCGGTGTAGGCCGGGGTGATGCGCAGCGGCGGGAACTCCGGGTCGGGCGTGATCGGCGTGCAGAGGTCGGCGCCGACGTCGAACAGGTCGTTCTGGATGCTCCGGACGAGGTCCGCGACGTCGTCGGGCAGACCGCCGAGCGCCACCGCGACGCCGAGGACCGTGTTGGACTCGTCCACGTCGGCGTAGGCGACCAGACGCGGGTCGGTCTTCGCGACCCGGCTCATGTCGCCGAGGTGCGTCTGGCCGGCGTCGCCGGTCTTCGTGTAGATGCGGGTGAGCCGGACCATGCGCCGAGCCTAGGCGGACGAGTCGCACGCGGTTCGTTGGTCCCTGGCCGGCGGTGACGATCTCCCGTTCGCCCTGCGGGCCGGGTCCGGTGGAGTGGGCGCATGTCGAGCGCACAGCCGGTGGTGGACGCGTCCCGCTCGGCCCAGGGCACGCGGATCGACCTCGACGGCGTGAGCCGCCGCTACCGGGTCGGCGACGTGACGGTGACCGCACTCGAGCAGGTCGACCTGCACGTCGACGAGGCCGCCTTCGTGGTGATCCTCGGCCCGTCGGGAAGCGGCAAGACCACGCTGCTGAACCTCATCGGCGCGCTGGACGTCGCCTCGGAGGGTCGGGTACGGGTGGCGGGCCAGGACATCACGGCCGCCTCCAGCACCGGGCGGGCCCGGCTGCGGCGGCACACCGTCAGCTTCATCTTCCAGAGCTTCAACCTGTTTCCCGGCCTCACCGCCCTGGAGAACGTCCAGTTCGGCGCGGACGTGGCCGGGCGGGCCGACGCGCGCGAGGTGGCCGCCGAGACGCTGGCGCAGGTGGGGCTAGCCGGCCGGGAGAACCACTTCGCGCACCAGCTCTCCGGCGGCGAGCAGCAGCGGGTGGCGATCGCGCGGGCGCTGGCCACCGGCAACCCGGTGCTGCTCGCGGACGAGCCGACCGGCGAGCTGGACTTCCGGACCGGGGTGGCGATCCTGGAGCTGCTGCAGCAGCAGGCCGCCGCCGGCATGACCGTGCTCGTCGTCACGCACAACCGGGAGATCGCCCGCGTCGCCGACCGGGTGATCGAGCTCTCCAGCGGCCACATCGTCGGGGACGGTCCGCCGGCCGGCGGGCGGGCACCGGTCTCCGAGCTGCACTGGTAGCCGACCGTGGCCATCCGCGGTCTGCTGCTGCGCTGGACGCTGCGCGACCTGCGCGGGCGGTGGGTGCTGGTCGCCGCGATCGCGCTCGTCCTCGCCCTGGGCACCGGCACGTACGCGGCGCTGCTGGGCTCCTCGGACTGGCGGCGGGTGTCCAACGACCGCAGCTTCGAGCTGCTGCTGATGCACGACGTCCGGGTCACGCTCAGCGAGGGGCTCACCGCCGACGCCGGTGCGCTCGCCGCCGTCCTGGGCAGGATCCCGCAGGCCGGGCAGGTCGAGGCCGTCGAGGAGCGCCTGGTGGTGCCCACGCTGGTGTCCGTGCCCGGGCGCGACGTGCTGGTCCCCGGGCGCATCGTGGGGATGCCGGTCGACGCGACGGTCGACCGGCTGCACGTGAGCAGCGGGCGGGGCTTCGCGCAGGGAGATCCGGCGGTGGTCCTCGAGCGGACCTTCGCCGACTACTACGAGCTCCCCGACGCGGGGACGCTGGAGGTGGCCGGCGGCCGGACCGTGTCCTACTCCGGCCACGGTCAGGTGCCCGAGTACTTCGCCATCGCCGGGGGGAGCGGGGGATCGTTCACGACCGAGGCCGGCTTCGCCGTCGTCTTCGCTCCGCTGGCCACCGCGCAGCAGCTCGCCGGCGCCCCGGGGCAGGTCAACGAGGTCGTGCTCCGCCTGGCACCCGGCGCGGACGTCGGGGCCACGGCGACGGCGGTGGAGGAGGAGCTCGCCGCCGAGGAGCTGGCCGGGACGGCCGTGGTGAAGGCGGACGAGATCGTCTACCGCACCCTGTACGAGGACATCGAGGGGGACGAGCAGTTCTGGCGGATCATCGCGGGTCTGCTCCTGGCCGGGGCCGCCTTCGCGACGTTCAACCTGACCACCCGCGTGGTCGAGGCGCAGCGGCGCGAGATCGGCATCGGCATGGCGCTGGGCCTGCCGCGGTGGCGCATGGCCGTGCGTCCGCTGGCGCTGGGCGTGCAGATCGCCGTCCTCGGGGTGCTGCTCGGGGTCGGCGTCGGTGTCATCACCGGCCGGCTGTTCGGCGGGCTGTTCCGCACGCTCCTCCCGCTGCCCGTGTGGGTGCAGGCGTTCCCGTACGACACCTACCTCCAGGCGGCCGCGCTGGGCTTCGTGCTGCCGCTGCTCGGGGTCGCCTGGCCGACCTGGCGGGCGGTGCGCGTGGAGCCGGTGGAGGCCATCCGGGTGGGACACCTCGCGGCCAAGGGTTCGCGGCTGACGCCGTTGCTGCGGCGGGTGTCGCTGCCGGGGCGCTCGTACCACCAGATGCCGCTGCGCAACGTCGTCCGGACCCCGCGGCGAACGGCGCTCACGGCGCTGGGCATCGGCGCGGCCATCGCCACGCTCGTGGCGGTCTTCGGCATCCTCGACTCGTTCACCAGCACGTTGGACGACTTCGACGCGGAGACGACGCGGTCGGCCCCCGACCGGGTGACGGTGCAGTTCGCCGACGTCCTGCCGGAGGCGTCACCGCAGGTGGCCGCGGTCACCGGCGCCGACGAGGTCGGCGAGTCCGCGACGACGCTGGTCCTGGAGGCCACCGCGCGCAGCGACGGTGCGGTGGTGCCGCTGGTCCTGTCGGTCCGGGACATCGACGGCGGCCTCTGGCAACCCTCGATCAGTGGGGGCGAGCCGGCGGACACGGCGACCGGAATCGTGCTCAGCGAGGTCGCGGCGCGGGACCTGGGCGTCGCTCCCGGCGACCGGATCATGCTCGAGCATCCGCAGCGCACCGCTCAGGGCGCGACGCAGGTGACCACGCCGATCGTCGTCGCCGGCACCCATCCCGGCCCGATCCGCGCGGTGAGCTACCTCGACCGGTCCCAGGCCGACGCCTTCGGGGCGGCGGGGCTGGTGAACAGCGTCGAGGCGACCCCCGCCGACGGCGTGAGCCGCGACGAGCTCACCCGGGCGCTGTTCGACGTGCCCGGCGTCGCCTCGGTGCAGGCGGCGACCGCGCTCACCGACAGCTTCCGGGGCGCGCTGGACGCGTTCACGGGCATCCTCGGCATCGCGGCGGCGATCACCCTGCTGCTGGCGCTCCTGATCGCGTTCAACGCCACCAGCATCGCCACCGACGAGCGGGCCCGGGAACACGCCACGATGTTCGCCTTCGGCCTGCCCCGCCGCGTCGTCGTCGCCATGGGCATGACGGAGAACGCCGTGATCGGCTTCCTGGGCACCGTCATCGGGGTGGTGCTGGGCTTCCTGCTCACCCGGTACACGGTGGAGGTGCAGCTGCACCGGACCCTCCCCGAGTTCGGGATGCCGGCCACCGTCTCGCTCGGCACGGTCGTCGTGGCGCTCGCGGTCGGCGTCGGGGCGGTCGCGCTGACGCCGCTGCTCACGGTGCGCCGGCTGGGGCACATGGACATCCCGGCGACCCTGCGAGTCGTGGAGTAGCGATCGCGCGGGGGAGCCGACTCGTAGGGTGAGCCGGTGGAGTGCTTCGAGGTCACCGGCGGCACCGCGCTGACCGGCCGCGTCCGGGTCACGGGCGCCAAGAACAGCGCGCTGAAGCTGATGGCCGCGGCGCTGCTCGCCCCCGGCCGGTCGACGATCGACGAGGTCCCCGACATCCTCGACGTGTCGATCATGAGCGAGGTGCTGCGCCGGCTGGGCTGCGCGGTCACCTACGAGCGCACCGGCGACGGCGGGGGAGGGGGCCGGCTCGTCATCGACGTGCCGGAGTCGCCGTCGACCGAAACCGACTACGACCTGGTGCGCAGGATGCGCGCCTCGATCAGCGTCCTGGGCCCGCTGGTGGCCCGCTGCGGATCGGCGCGGGTCGCGCTGCCGGGCGGTGACGCCATCGGTTCCCGCGGCCTGGACATGCACATCTCGGGCCTGGAGCGGCTCGGGGCGACGATCGTCAGCGAGCACGGCTTCCTCGTCGCGACGGCGCCCCGCCTGACCGGCACGTCGATCTGGCTGGACTTCCCCTCGGTCGGTGCCACCGAGAACCTGGTCATGGCGGCGGTCCTGGCCGAGGGCACGACGGTCATCGACAACGCCGCCCGCGAGCCGGAGATCGTCGACCTCTGCTCGATGCTGTCGCTCATGGGCGCCCGCATCGACGGGGCCGGCACCTCGACCCTCACCGTCGAGGGCGTGCAGTCGCTCTCCCCGGTCGACTACACCACTGTCCCGGACCGGATCGTCGCCGGGACGTGGGCGATCGGTGCGGTCATGACCCGCGGCGACGTGGTCATCGAGCGGGCGGTCGCCGCGCACCTGACCGTCGCCCTGGACAAGCTCACCGACGCCGGGGCGCAGGTGGAGGTGCTGCCCGACGGCATCCGGGTCTCGATGGACGAGCGGCCGCGCTGCGTCGACGTCGTCACGCTCCCGTTCCCCGGCTTCCCGACCGACCTGCAGCCGATGGCCGTCGCGCTGGCCGCCGTGTCGACCGGCACCGCGCTGATCACCGAGAACGTGTTCGAGGGCCGGTTCATGTTCGTGAACGAGCTGGTGCGGCTCGGCGCCGACGTCCGCATCGACGGCCACCATGCCGTCGTCCGGGGTCGGGAACGGTTCTCCAGCGCCCCGGTCGTCGCCACCGACATCCGGGCCGGGGCCGGCCTGGTGCTGGCCGGCCTGGTGTCCGACGGCGTGACCGAGGTGCAGGACGTGCACCACGTCGACCGCGGCTACCCCGACTTCGTCGAGCAGCTGCGCGGCCTCGGCGCCCAGGTGAAGCGGATCGAGCGCGACTGAGTCACTCCGGCGGCGCGAACGACGCCGCCAGCGTGCGGGCGCGCTCGGCGTCCTCCGGGAAGACCAGCACGTCGGCGCGGTGCGCAGCCGGGAACCGGATCGTCGAGCGGATCCCGGCGTCGGACAGCACGGCCCGCAGGGCGAGCGCGGCCTCGCGCTGGGAGAGCGTGGCGATCCGGGTGAGCAGGCCGTCGTCGGCGGGCGGCGATGCCGTCGGGGCCGATCCGGTGCCGAACGCCCACCGCATGAACAGCGCGAGCAGGCCCAGGACGGCGAACGCGATCGCCGGCCCCACCAGGTAGTGCAGGCTGCTGCCCGCCCCGATCGGCATGGGCGCACCTCCGTCCCGACACGGTCGAGTGTGCCATCGGTCATGGTCCCCGCGAGAGCCCCGGATCCCGGGCTGCTACCGGCCGGTAACCGCCCTAGACTCCGCGGGCATGCCGTTCCCTTCGCAGCCGTCGGAGCGCGACCGTCCCTGGGTCATGCGTACCTATGCCGGCCACTCCTCGCCGGTCGAGTCGAACAAGCTGTACCGGCGCAACCTGGAGAAGGGCCAGACCGGCCTCTCGGTCGCCTTTGACCTCCCGACGCAGACCGGGTACGACCCCGACGACGAGCTCGCCGTCGGCGAGGTCGGCAAGGTCGGGGTGCCGGTCACCCACATCGGTGACATGCGGGCGCTCTTCGACGGCATCCCGCTCGACGAGATGAACACGTCGATGACGATCAACGCCACCGCCATGTGGCTGCTCGCGCTCTACCAGGCGGTCGCGGAGGAGCACGGGCACGACGTCAGCAAGCTGGCGGGGACGACGCAGAACGACATCATCAAGGAGTACCTGTCGCGGGGCACCTACGTGTTCCCGCCGGCTCCGTCGATGCGGCTGATCACCGACATGGTCGCCTACACCGTCACGGCCATGCCGAAGTGGAACCCGACCAACATCTGCAGCTACCACCTGCAGGAGGCCGGGGCGACGCCGGAGCAGGAGATCGCCTACGCGCTGTCCACCGCGATCGCCGTGCTCGACTCGGTGCGCGACTCGGGCCAGGTGCCGCAGGAGAAGTTCGGCGAGGTCGTCGCGCGCATCTCCTTCTTCGTCAACGCGGGCGTCCGCTTCGTCGAGGAGATGTGCAAGATGCGCGCCTTCACCCAGCTCTGGGACGAGCTGACGAAGGAGCGCTACGGGGTCGAGGACCCCAAGCACCGCCGGTTCCGCTACGGCGTGCAGGTCAACTCGCTGGGGCTGACCGAGGCGCAGCCGGAGAACAACGTCCAGCGGATCGTCCTGGAGATGCTCGCGGTCACGCTCTCCCGCGACGCCCGGGCCCGGGCGGTGCAGCTGCCGGCCTGGAACGAGGCCCTCGGTCTGCCGCGGCCCTGGGACCAGCAGTGGTCGCTGCGCCTGCAGCAGGTGCTGGCCTTCGAGACCGACCTGCTCGAGTACGAGGACCTGTTCACCGGCTCCGTCGTGGTCGAGAAGAAGGTCGCCGAGCTGGTCGAGGGTGCCCGCGCGGAGATGGCCCGGGTGCAGGAGATGGGCGGCGCCGTGGCCGCCGTCGAGTCGGGCTACATGAAGGGCCAGCTGGTCGCCTCGCTGGCCGAGCGGCGCCGGAAGATGGAGACCGGCGAGGACGTCGTCGTCGGTGTCAACAAGTTCGAGGGCACCGAGCCCAACCCGCTGACCGCCGACCTCGACACCGCGATCATGGTCGTCGACCCGGCCGTGGAGGCCGCCGCCTGCGAGTCGGTGAAGAAGTGGCGGGCCGAGCGGGACCCCGAGCCCGTGGAGCGCGCCCTCCAGCGGCTGCGCGAGGCCGCCGGCACCGACGAGAACCTCATGGAGGCGACCCTCGACTGCGCCCGCGCCGGCGTCACGACGGGGGAGTGGGCCGGGGTGCTGCGCGAGGTCTTCGGCGAGTACCGGGCGCCCACCGGCGTCGCTGCCGCCAGTGGCGGCGGGGAGGCCGACTCGTCGCTGACCGACGTCCGGGAGCGGGTGCGGGAGACCGGCGAGGAGCTCGGCGGCCGGCTGCGGTTCCTGGTCGGCAAGCCCGGCCTCGACGGCCACTCCAACGGCGCCGAGCAGATCGCCGTCCGCGCGCGCGACGCCGGGTTCGAGGTGATCTACCAGGGCATCCGGCTCACGCCCGCCCAGATCGTCTCGGCCGCGGTCGAGGAGGACGTGCACGTCGTCGGGCTGTCGGTCCTCTCCGGCTCGCACCTGCAGGTGGTGCCCGCGGTGCTGCAGGGCCTGCGGGACGCCGGGCTGGACGACGTCCCCGTGGTGGTCGGCGGGATCATCCCCGACAGCGACGCGCGCCGGCTGCGCGAGCAGGGCGTCGCCCGCGTCTTCACGCCGAAGGACTTCGGCCTGACCGACATCATGGATCACGTCGTCGACGTCATCCGCGAGGCCAACGGCCTCGACCAGAAGGTGCCGGAGCCGGCCTGACTCAGAGCTGGACGACGACGCCGTCCGTCGCGCCGCGGCGGGCGGCGTCGAGCACGGTCGCCGTGGCGACGGCGTCGCGCGGGTCCACCGGGACGGCGCCCGCGCCGCGGACGGCGCGGGCGAACGCCGGGTAGAAGGTGTCCCACCGGCCCCGCTCGGTCGGCACCGGCTCGCCCTCGCTCCCGCGGGTGAGCGCCCCCCAGCGCTCGCGGGGCTCGGCGCCCCAGCCCTCGCCCTCGGTCGCGGGGGTACGCCCGGCGAGCAGGGCCTGCTCCTGGCCGTCCATGGGGCCGCCGACCTCGTAGGCGGCCTGCGTCCCGCTCACCCGGAAGCGCGAGCCCGGAGCGGCCTGGCTCCAGCTGCCCCAGAGGTGGGACCGGGCTCCGGAGGCATGGGTCAGCGCCACGAACACGTCGTCGTCCAGGCCGCTGTCGCGGATCCGCAGCTCGGCGTACACCGACTCGGCCGGGCCGAGCAGGACGAGCGCCTGGTCGACCAGATGCGCCCCGAAGTCGAGCAGCGTGCCCCCTCCGGCGGCCGGCGGGCCGGGCTCGGGGTCGAACCGCTCGAAGCGCGACTCGAACCGGGTCACGGTGCCCAGCGCGCCGCGCTCGACCAGTGCACGCACGGTCAGGAAGTCGGAGTCCCAGCGCCGGTTCTGGTACGGCGCCAGCGGCAGGCCGAGCCGCTCGGCGAGCTCCACCGAGCCGCGGGCGGCGGCCGCGTCGAGCGCGAACGGCTTGTCGCACACCACGGCCAGCCCCAGACCCAGCGCCCGGTCGGTGAGCTCGCTGTGCGTGGCCGCGGGGGTCGAGATCGCGACCGCCTCCGCCCCGGCCGCGGCGAGCTCCTCGAGCGAGCCGAACAGCGCGACGTCGGGGTGCTCGCGGCCCACCAGGTCGCGCCGGTCGGGCGAGGAGGTCACGACGCCGAGGAAGTCGCACTCCGGCGCCGCGCCCAGCAGCGGGGCGTGGAACCACCGGCCGCCGAAGCCGTACCCGACGAGGCCGATCCGCACCGGTTCCATCCCGGGATCATGTCCTGCCCGCCGCGCCTCGGCTAGCGTCGACCCATGAACGGTGACGGTGCCCCCAAGGTCGAGCGCGACGGCGACACGATCCGCATCACGATGGCCCGCGCGCAGCGACGCAACGCGCTGTCCCGCGAGCACCTGACCCAGCTGCTGGCGGCGTTCAGCGAGGCCGGGCAGACCGACGCGACGGGGATCGTGCTGGCCGGCGACGGGCCGGTGTTCAGCGCGGGCCACGACTTCGCCGACGTCGCCGGCGCCTCGCTGCCCGAGGTCCGCAGCCTCCTGCTGCTCTGCACCGAGCTGATGCAGACCATCCAGGAGGTCCCGCAGGTCGTCCTCGCGCGCGTGCACGCCCTCGCGACCGCCGCCGGCTGCCAGCTGGTGGCGTCCTGCGACCTGGCCGTCGCGGCCGAATCGGCCGGCTTCGCCGCCCCCGGCGGCAAGGGTGGCTGGTTCTGCCACACCCCGATGGTCGCCATCGCCCGCAACGTGGGACGCAAGCGGGCGATGGAGCTGGCGCTGACCGGCGACGTCATCGACGCGGCCACGGCGCTGGACTGGGGCCTGGTCAACCGGGTGGTGCCCGACGCCGAGCTCGACGATGCCGTCGCCGACCTCATGGGCCGGGCCACCCGGGGCTCCCGGGCCAGCAAGGCCTGGGGCAAGCAGACCTTGTACGCGCAGCTGGACCGCCCCGAGCGGGACGCCTACACGACTGCCATCGAGGTCATGGCCGCGGCCAGCCAGCTGCCCGGGGCGCGCGAGGGCATGGCCTCGTTCCTGGAGAAGCGCAAGCCGGTCTGGACCGATTAGCCGGGCCGCGTACAGCACGCTCAGACGCATCAACGCGGTTATCCGGGCCCGATGACCGCATCGATGCGTATCCGCGCGACACCACGGCGACGTGCCCACGCGGGGGACGGGAATTGCCGCCCCGGGGTGACCCTGCGCACATCGGGGATGACGGAGCGGCGTCGTCGCCTTGACCCTGCCGTGCAGAACCTGTGGGGGCTCACGCGTCGGCGTGCCCTGGACTTCGGAGTGGTGACGACCGCCGGCTGTTGACCCGCCGGCATTCCTCGTCATCCGATCCGAACTCCGAAAGGCCCCCTCTCGTGCTCGCACGTCTCCGTCGCGTCCCGTTCGCGGCGCAGGTCCTCGTCGCTCTCGTCCTCGGCGTCGCCCTCGGCCTGGTCGCGCGTGACCTCGGCCCCGTCGCCGACGGCACGCCCAACTGGCTGACCAGCACCCTGGCCACCATCGGCTCCACGTTCGTCACCCTGCTGAAGGTGCTGGTCCCGCCGCTGATCGTCACCGCGGTGATCGTCAGCATCGCCAACCTCAAGCAGGTCTCCAACGCCGCGCGGCTGGCCGGCCAGACCCTCCTCTGGTTCGCGATCACCGCGCTGATCGCCGTCTCGATCGGGATCGGCCTGGGCCTGCTCACCGAGCCCGGCCGCACCAGCTCGGTCGACGCCGCGTCCGCGGCCGCGCCCGAGAAGGCCGGCGGCTGGTGGGACTTCCTCACCGGGCTGGTGCCCGGGAACGTCTTCGGGCTGCAGTCCTCGCCGGAGGGCGGGCTGTCGTTCAACGTCCTCCAGCTGATCGTGATCGCGGTGGCCGTCGGGATCGCGGCCCTCAAGGTCGGCGAGCCGGCCGAGCCGTTCCTCGGGTTCGTCCGCGCGGCCCTGGCGATCGTGCAGAAGGTGCTCTGGTGGGTCATCCTGCTGGCCCCGATCGGCACGCTGGGCCTCATCGGCAACGCCGTCGCCAGCTACGGCTGGGAGTCCCTCGGTTCCCTCGGCGTCTTCGCCGGCGCGGTCTACGCCGGCCTGGCCCTCGTGCTGTTCGTCGTCTACCCGGTGCTGCTGCGGGCGCACGGCCTCTCGCCGCTGCGGTGGTTCGCCGGTGCCTGGCCGGCCATCCAGCTGGCCTTCGTATCCCGCTCGTCGATCGGCACGCTGCCGGTGACCGAGCGGGTGACCGAGCAGAACCTCGGCGTCCCGCGGTCCTACGCCTCGTTCGCCGTCCCGCTCGGGGCCACGACCAAGATGGACGGCTGCGCCGCGATCTACCCGGCGCTGGCCGCGATCTTCGTCGCCCAGTTCTTCGGGGTGGACCTGTCGATCACCGACTACCTGCTGATCGCGCTGGTGTCGGTCGTCGGCTCGGCCGCGACCGCCGGCGTCACCGGCGCGGTGGTCATGCTGACCCTCACCCTGTCGACCCTCGGCCTCCCGCTGGCCGGCGTCGGCCTGCTGCTGGCGATCGACCCGATCCTCGACATGGGCCGCACCGCCGTGAACGTGGCCGGCCAGTCGCTGGTGCCGACGATCGTCGCCAAGCGCGAGGGCATCCTCGACCTCGAGCGCTACCGGTCGACGTCGACCGTCGACCCGCTCGCCCGGGTGGACGACCACGGTGGCGTCGACGCCGACCTGCGTCGTCCGGAGCCCGCGACGGCATAGCCGGCCCGAGGGCCCGGTCCCCTCGAGGGGGACCGGGCCGTCCGACGTTCAGTCGACCAGGTCGGCACAGCCGGTCTCGTGCGGCAGCACCGGGCGGAAGACCAGGGACCAGCGCGAGCCGTCGGTCGACAGCCACGGGGTCAGCACGTTCGCGTCCTGCGCCGCGCCGATCACCGCAGTGGCCTCTCCGCCGGTGGCGGTGACGCAGGTGAGGCCGGGGAACGAACCGAGGGGCTCGCCGGGCAGTGCGGGGCCGGGCCACTCCTGCGGCTCCGGCGTGAGGCCCTGCGCGATGTCCTCCTCCGACGGGGTCCACGGGCGGACGACCGCGGCGACGGCGGCCGGTGTCCACGACTCCGGGGCCGGTGCACCGTCTTCCGACACGGCCAGGCCGGTGAGCTCGTCCAGCAGCCCGCTCAGGTCGCCGCGGGCGGTCAGCTGCTCGTCGGTGAGGCCGGTGTCGGGCATGCCCTGGGTCTCGGTGAGGCCGTAGACCTCGCGGACGTACGTCTCGTCGGCCGTGACGAGGGTGAACCGGGTGGTGAACGCGTCGGCCAGCGGTGGCCTGCCGAGGTCGTCGGTCTCCGCGACGCCGGCGGCGAGCGCTCGGTCGGCGAGCCGCTGCACGCCGTCCGGGCCGATGTCGAGGACCTGCACGTTGGGCCAGGCGAACGCGGGGTAGATCGCCGCGACCGGCCCCTCGACGATCACCCGCCCGTCGGCGTAGACGCTGGCCAGCGGCAGCCGGCTCGGGGTCGACTCCGGGGTGACGAAGCCGCCGGTGAGCTCCGCCAGCAGCACGAGGGTGCCCTCCCCGCCGTCGGGGAGGGCCACGGCGGACGACGGGGACGGGGGCCGCGGGGATCCGGCCCGCTCGGCGCAGGCCGCCGTCCCGAGGAGGAGCGCGACGGCCAGGACGAGCCGGGCCACGCCGGTGATCGACATGCCAGCAGGACGACGGGGGCGCCGAGGTGGTTCCCCCCGCCCGGTACCGTCGGCGTCCGTGCGCCTGGTCATCGCCCGCTGTTCCGTCGATTACATCGGCCGGCTCACGGCCCACCTGCCGATGGCGACCCGCCTGCTGCTGGTCAAGGCCGACGGCTCGGTGTCCATCCACGCCGACGACCGCGCCTACAAGCCGCTGAACTGGATGACGCCGCCCTGCACGCTCAAGGACGAGCTCGCCGACGGCTCGGGGACGTGGACGGTCACGAACAAGGCCGGCGAGCAGCTGATCATCACCATCGAGGACGTCCACCACGACCACTCCCACGAGCTCGGCGTCGACCCCGGCCTGCAGAAGGACGGCGTCGAGGCCGAGCTGCAGCGGTTGCTGGCGCTGCACGTGGAGACGTTCGGGGCGGGCTGGTCGCTGGTGCGCCGGGAGTACCCGACCGCGATCGGCCCGGTCGACCTGCTCTGCCGCGACGCCTCGGGGGGCGTCGTCGCGGTCGAGATCAAGCGGCGCGGTGAGATCGACGGCGTCGAGCAGCTGACCCGCTACCTGGAGCTGCTCAACCGCGACCCGCTGCTGGCCCCGGTCAAGGGCGTGTTCGCCGCGCAGGAGATCAAGCCCCAGGCGCGCGTGCTCGCCCAGGACCGCGGCATCGACTGCGTCACCGTCGACTACGCCGTCCTCAAGGGCACCGACGACCCGAGCGCCCGCCTGTTCTAACCGACCCCGAACACGTCGATCCGGCCCGGCCCCCAGCTCACGACCGATCCCGCCGGGCGCGGCACGGTCGCCCCCGGTTCCAGCCAGCCGACCAACGCCGCGACGTTCATCCGCAGGATCTGCATCGCCAGCGCGGGGGTGACCGTGGCGAGGACGTCGCGGTCGCTGTGGGTGTCCTGGTTGGCGCTGTCGGCGCCCTCGATGGTGAGCACCGCCGGGATCCCCGCGTCCAGGAACGGCACGTGGTCGCTGGCGAACGGGTTCAGCGAGGTCTCCACGACCAGGGTCGTCGCGGTGGCCGCCGCCGTCGCCAGGTCGTTGATCATCGCCGCCGACCTCGGCGCCCCCTCGAGCAGCACCGTCGGCGCGGCGGTGTTGAGCCTCCCCACCATGTCGAGGTTGAGGACGGCCCGGATGCGCGCCCGCTCGACCGCCGGCAGCGCGGCCACGTACTGACGGCTGCCGTGCAGGCCCTGCTCCTCGCCGCCGAAGAGGATGACCCGCAGGTCGTGCCGCCACGGCCGGCCCCGGAGCACCCGGGCCATCTCGAGCACGCCGGCCGAGCCGCTGCCGTTGTCGTCGGCGCCCGGCGCGGGCGCCGACGGCCCACCGGCGATGTTGATCGAGTCCAGGTGCGCGGTCATGAGCACGACGCCGCGGCCACCCTCGCCCGTGCCCGGCAGGTCGGCGACGACGTTGCTGCTCGACCCCGACCCGACGGTGATCGACGGCCGGCTCACCGCGAACCCCCCGTCGGCCAGGACGGCGGACACGTGGTCGGCCGCCTGCCGGAACCCGGCGCTCAGCGAGTGCCGGGTCGGCAGGCCGCTGAGGAACGTCAGGGTCGCGACGAAGGAGTCCTGCGACAGCAGCCCCAGCAGCTCCGACGTCAGCGGGTCCAGCGCCCGTGCCGCGGTCGTCGGCCGGGAGACGACGACGGCGCCGTCGGCCGGGAGGGGGTCGACCCGCCAGTCCACGTCGGCCGGCGTCGTCCCGGCCTCCGCTGCCGCCTCCGGGAGCACGATGTGCGGCAGTTCCGGATCCGGCAGCGCGACGACGAGGTGCCGGCCGTGGTCCAGCAGCACGGGGACCTCCGGGTGCTGCTGCTGGAACGACCGGCCGACCTGGGTCACCAGCGCGGGCCGGCCGGTCCGGGCAGCCGTTGCCTCGTCCCACTCGAACACCTGGTCGCCGAACGTGATCCGGCGGCCGGTGCCGGTTCCGCCGGGTCCCGCGTCGGTCGTCATGGCGCCGCCCTCCGACGTACCTCGAGCCGGTCCGGGGTCGCCGTCAGGATCTCCAGCACCTGCTCGCCGCCGCGCTCGGTGGACACCTCCACCGCCCCGCCGGTGTCGGCGGTGCGCCACCGCCCGGGGCGCGCCTCCTGGGCGTCGCCCCGGCCGATGGCCCACTCGGTGAAGGTGCCGTCGGGCCCGAACTCGATCCCGTCCCGACCCCGGGCGCGCGGGAAGTCGTGCTCGGGGGGCCGGTAGACGAGCACGTCGTCGTGGTCCTCCTCGAACGAGTGCATCCAGCGCCCGGTCACCGTCGCTTCGGACACCGGCTTCGTCAGACCTTCGCCGTCGAGACCGTCATCTCACCGACCTGCTGCACCGGCAGCGGTGGCATGGCGGCCGGTGTGCCGTCTCCCTCCCGGAAGGAGCTGATGACCCCGCCCAGCGACTCGTACCCGGTGAGCGAGGGACCCCAGGCCGACCCGTTCCACCACTTGTGGAACAGGGCGCCGTTGGTGCCGGCGACGAAGACGTCGAGCCGGTTCGGGCCCCACGCCACCACCCGCGGGTCGCCGATGATCCGTCCGCCCATCGCCTCGTAGCCGGTGACCGACGGTCCCCAGGCCGACCCGTTCCACCACTTGTGGTACAGCGCCGAGTCGGTGCCGGTGACGAAGACGTCGAGCCGGTTGGGCCCCCAGGAGACGGCGGCCGGGGTGCTCGTGCAGACCCCGCCCATGTACTCCCAGCCGGTGACCGACGGTCCCCAGGACGACCCGTTCCACCACTTGTGGTACAGCGCCGAGTCGGTGCCGATCACGAAGACGTCGAGCCGGTTCGGGCCCCACGCCACGACGGTCGGCGGGCTGCTGCAGACGCCGCCCAGCGACTCCCAGCCGGTGACCGACGGGCCCCAGGCCGAGCCGTTCCACCACTTGTGGAACAGCGCGCCGTTCGTGCCGATCACGAACGCATCGAGCCGGTTCGGGCCCCACGAGACGACCGTCGGCGGGCTCTGGCAGATACCGCCCAGCGACTCCCAGCCGGTCACCGAGGGACCCCACGCCGAGCCGTTCCACCACTTGTGGAACATCGCGCGGTTGGTGCCCAGGACGAACACGTCCAGGCGGTTGGGCCCCCAGGTGGCCACCTTGGGCTGGCTCATGCAGACGCCGCCCATGTACTCGTAGCCGGTGACCGACGGTCCCCAGGCCGAGCCGTTCCACCACTTGTGGTAGACCGCCCGGTCGGTGCCGAGGACGAACGCGTCGAGCCGGTTCGGGCCCCAGGTGGCCACCTCGGGCGGGCTCTGGCAGATCCCGCCCATGTACTCGTAGCCGGTGACCGACGGTCCCCAGGCCGAGCCGTTCCACCACTTGTGGTACAGCGCCCGGTCGGTGCCCAGCACGAACGCGTCGAGCCGGTTGGCATCCCAGGCGACCACCGAACCCGACGGCCGCCGCCGGGTCGCCGGTGCGCTCTGGATCAGCGAGCGGCGCACGCCGTCCAGGCACGCCTCCATGCGGGCCGCCTGGCCGCGGGTGAACATCACCAGGACGGCGTCGTCGCTGTAGTCCATGTAGTCGTAGAACAGGTCGCCGTTGGGCCCGTTGCTGCATGAGACGTGCGGGAACGTCGGGACGCCGGTGTTCGGGCCGCCCTGGTTGGGCGTGTCGGCCACCTCGTCGGTGCCGCCGCATCCGCTGCCGTCGTCGCCCCAGATGTGGAACAGGTTGAGGTAGTGGCCGACCTCGTGCGTCGCCGTCCGGCCCAGGTGGAACGGCGCGGCCGCCGTGCCCACGGTGCCGAAGCCGCTGTGCGTGCACACCACGCCGTCGGTCACCGCGGGGCCGCCCGGGAACTGCGCGTACCCGAGCAGGCCGCCGCCGAGCTGGCAGACCCACAGGTTGAGGTACTTGTCGGCCGGCCAGGCGTCGTGACCGCCGGTCGATGCCCGCTTGACCTTGTCGTCGGAGCCGAACGACGCGACCGACGTCTTCGTGCGGGTGATCCCGTTGGTCGGATTGCCGGAGGGGTCGGTGCTGGCGAGGAAGAACTCCACCCGGCTGTCGGCGATCAACGGCGCGAACGCCGGCGGCACGATCGACACGTCGGGGTTGGTGGCCCGGAAGTCCCGGTTCAGCACGTCGATCTGGCTGGTGATCTGCGCCTCGGAGATGTTCTGCGCATCGGTGTTGTAGACGACGTGGACGACCACCGGGATGTAGGCGACCCCGGGGAAGCGACCGGCCTCGTCGGCGGCGAGGAAGGACAGGGTCGCGTTCTCGATCTGCGCCCTGGCCTCGCGGTACTCCGCGGACTCGGCCATGAGCCGGTGGTGGACGTCCATCGCGGCGCAGCGGCGCCCCGGCGAACCCTGCGGGGTGTCGCCGCCGGGCCCGCCACCCGATCCCTGCCCCATCGCGTCGCGCGCGCCGGGGGTCATGGCGTCCCCGCCCGCCCCCGACATGGCGTCGCCGCCCATCCCTGCCGCGCCGTCGGACCGCATGTCATCGCTACCGGTCATGTGCCTCGCCGTCCCCTTCGTTCCCCCACAGGGCTCGAGTTGTCACCGAACGTCCAGCCTGGGCCGCACCCGTCGGCCGGGGCATCGGGAGAAAGCCTTAGATCGGGGCGAGGGGTGTGTTCGGCGGAGGTCGGTGCAGTCAGCGGAGGACGCCGAGCCGGTGCGCGGTCGCGGCGGCCGCCGTCCGGCTGTGGGCGCCGAGCTTGGCCAGGATGTTCGAGACGTGCACGCTGGCCGTCTTCTCGCTGATGAACAGCTCCCGGGCGATGTCGCGGTTGCTGTCGCCGGAGGCGACCAGCGAGAGCACCTGCAGTTCGCGGGGGGTGAGCCGGGGGAGCCGGGGGGTGGGGACGCCGTTCGGCACCCCGATCCGCGCCGGCGAGGGGCCGGACAGCTCCTCGGCGTAGCGGCCGAGGATGTGCCGGCGCTCGCCGGGCAGCAGTTGGGCGTACGCGGCCTCGTGCAGGAGAGCGTGCCGGAACCGGTAGTCCTCGCCGTTCCCGCTCGGGACGAGCACCTGCGCGTCGACGGCCTCGTGCAGCGCCGCGAACAGGGCCTCGGCCGGGAGACCCGCGGCGGCGGCCAGCAGCCGGTGGTCCACCCGCCGTCCGGCGGCCGCGGCCACGCGGACCACGTGGCGCGCCCGGCAGCCCAGCGTGTCCAGCCGGGCCAGCATCAGGTCGGCGAGGGTGTCGGGCAACGGGCAGCGCGGGTCGGCCCGGTCGCCGGCCCGGGCCGCCGCGAGCAGCTCCAGCGCGTAGCAGGGGTTGCCCTCCGACCGCTCCCAGCACGCCGTCTCCAGTGCGTCGTCGATCGCCCCGCCGGCCGCGTCGGCGAGCAGGACGGCGAGATCGTCCCGGCACAGGGGGGCCAGGTCGATCCGGGTGACGCCGGCGTCCCCGGTCAGCCCGGCCACGTAGGGCCGCAGGTCGGCCGTGCCCGGCAGCTTCTCGCTGCACCAGGTGATCAGCAGGAGGGTGCGGGTGGCCCGGAGGTTCGAGACGAGGAAGGCCAGCAGGTCCAGCATGGACCGGTCGGCCAGGTGCACGTCCTCGACGGCGAGGACCACCGGCTCGACCCGGCCGAGCCGCTCGAGCCGGGTCACCAGCCGGTCGAAGACCTCGGCCCGCGAGCGGTGCAGCAGGTCGGTGGGGGCGAGCACGTCCGCCCCGTCGTCGGGGAGGTCACGGAACGCCTCGCGCAGCGGGGCGAAGGGCACCGGCGGCTCGCTGCCGTCGTAGCAGGTGCCCAGCAGCGCCGTCGCCGGCCGGGGCAGGTGGTCGAGGAACTCGTGCAGCAGCCGCGTCCTGCCGCAACCGGCGTCCCCGCCGATGGTCACCGCCGTGGCGTGGCCGGCCGAGGCCGTCGCCAGCCGCTCGCCCAGCAGGGTGAGCTCGGAGGTGCGGCCGACGAGGCGTGGCCGGCGAAGGCGCTCGTCCACGAGGGTCAGGGTAGGGCGCGGGGGTCGCCGGCGGTGCCGTCCGCGGCGTCGTTGCGGTACCGGGAGTACCCGCCCGGCGTGTCCGGATCGGGCAAGGAGCATGTGCGGCCGATGGAGGCGACGCAGGCGGACGGCGGTCGCCGAGGGCGCGGCGGGTTACCGGCGGGTAGCCCCTCCCGAGCGCCGCGCCGCGCACGGTGAGAGACTTCCCCGCGATCACCGTCGTGAGGAGATGGCAGCGTGGCCAGGGAACTGAACGAGGTCGGCGTCGTGGGGCTGGGCACCATGGGTGCCGGCATCACCGAGGTGCTCGCCCGGGCGGGCCTGCGGGTGACCGCCGTCGAGGTGAACGACGAGGCGCTGGCCCGCGGTCGCGGCCACCTCGAGCACTCGACCGACCGGGCCGTGAGCCGCGGCAAGCTCGAGGCCGCCGAGCGGGACGAGATCTTCGAGCGGATCCGCTTCAGCACCTCGCTGGAGGACCTCGCCTCGGCCGAGCTGGTCATCGAGGCCATCCCGGAGCGGATGGAGCTGAAGGCCGAGATCTTCGCGGCGCTGGACAAGATCTGCCCCCCGGACACCATCCTCGCGACGAACACGTCGAGCCTGTCGGTGACCGAGCTGTCGGTCGTCACCGGCCGGCCGAGCAAGGTGATCGGGATGCACTTCTTCAACCCCGCACCGGTCATGAAGCTGGTCGAGGTCGTGCAGACCGTCGTCACGGAGCCGGAGGTCGTCGCCGACGTCGAGGCGCTCGCCGAGCGGCTGGGCAAGGTCGACGTCACCATCGGCGACCGCGCGGGCTTCATCGCCAACGCGCTGCTGTTCGGCTACCTCAACCACGCCGTCTCGATGTTCGAGAACCGCTACGCCTCGCGCGAGGACATCGACGCCGCGATGCGGCTGGGCTGCGGCCTGCCCATGGGCCCGCTGGCGCTGATGGACCTCATCGGCATCGACACCGCCTACGAGATCCTCGACACGATGTACAAGCAGTCGCGCAACCGGCTGCACGCACCGAGCCCGATCATCAAGCAGATGATGACCGCGGGGCTGCTGGGCCGGAAGTCGGGCCGGGGCTTCTACACCTACGCCGAGCGCGACTCGGCCCAGGTGGTGCCCGACGCCGCGACGCCGTCGGCCGAGGGGGCCACCGCGGGGGCCCGCGCGGTGTCGACCGTGGGCGTCGTCGGCTCCGGCACGATGGCGACCGGGATCATCGAGGTCTTCGCCAAGGGCGGCTACGACGTCCGCTTCGTCGCCCGCGCGCCGGAGAAGGTCGAAGCGGTGCAGAAGGCGCTGGCCAAGTCGCTGGAGAAGCAGGTGCAGCGCGGCCGGCTCGAGGAGTTCGCCCGCGACGAGGTGCTCGCGCGCGTCAGCGGCACGACGTCGCTGGACGAGCTCGCCGACCGTGACCTCATCGTCGAGGCCGTCGTCGAGTCGCTGCCGGTCAAGGAGGCGCTGTTCGCCAACCTCGGCGAGCTCGCCAAGCCCGGTGCCGTGCTCGCCACCACGACGTCGAGCCTGCCGGTGATCGAGTGCGCCAAGGCCAGCGGCCGCCCCGCCGACGTGGTGGGGATGCACTTCTTCAACCCGGCCCAGGTGATGAAGCTGGTGGAGGTCGTCTCCACGATCTCCACCGCGCCCGACGTGGCCGCCACCGCGCACGCGGTCTCGCTCGCGCTCGGCAAGCACCCGGTGAGCTGCACCGACCGCGCCGGGTTCATCGTCAACGCGCTGTTGTTCCCGTACCTCAACGACGCGGTGAAGATGCTGGAGGCGCACTACGCCACCGCCGACGACATCGACGCCGCCATGAAGGTCGGCTGCGGCTACCCGATGGGGCCCTTCGAGCTCCTCGACGTCGTGGGTCTGGACGTGTCGCTGGCGATCGAGCGGGAGCTCTACATCGAGTTCCGGGAGCCCGGGTTCGCCCCCGCGCCACTGCTCGAGCACCTGGTCACCGCCGGCTACCTGGGCCGCAAGACCGGCCGCGGATTCCGCGACTACGCCAGCCGCTGAGTGCCCCGGCGCCGCCCCCGCCCCGCAGCCCGACCGGCCGCACCCCGGCCCGAGCGGGTCGAGGAGGCCGCAGACGGCGACTGGGTGGTCCGTGCTCTCACCGGTTCGGCGACGTCGAAGCCCTACCGGTGCCCGGGCTGCGACCAGGAGATCCGGCCGGCGACGCCGCACCTGGTGACCTGGCCCGCGTACGCCCGGGACTCCGACCTCGAGCCGTGGGACACCGCGTCGGCCGCTGACCAGCGCCGGCACTGGCACACGGCCTGCTGGCAGGCGCGCGACCGCCGTAAGTAGCGCTCAGACCGCCGTCGCGAAGACGACGACGTTGTCGAGGTAGCTCCCGGCCGCGCGGTCGAACTCGCCGCCGCAGGTGACCAGCCGCAGCTCGGGGCCCGGTGTGGGCCCGTAGACGGCGGCGGTCGGGAACGCGTCCTTGGCGACCCGCTCGACGCGCGTGACGGTGAACCGGGCTACCGACCCGTCGGCCCGCTCGACGGCGATCCCGTCGCCGGGGAGCAGGGTGCCCAGGCGGGAGAACACCGCCGGCGCGCCGGCCCAGTCGACGTGCCCCGCGACGACGGCCGGGCCGTTCCCGCCCGGGGTCGGCCCACCGGCGAACCACCCCGCGCGGGCCGGATCGCGGGGGGCCGCCAGGCCCCCCGTCGCGTCGATGCCCACGGGGCCGAGCGCTGCGTCGACCCCGGCCGCGGGGACGAGGAGCCGCACCGGGGCGGGCAGGTCCGGAGCCAGCGGCTCGGGGGCGGCCGCCGCGGCCAGGGTCACCGGGCGCGCTGCGGGCGTCGGCGCGGGGAGGACGGGCACGAGTGCGACCGCCAGGGCCACGACAGCCGGGAGGGCACCGAGCGCCCGGACCCGGCCGAGGGCCAGGAGCCCGGCGACGGCGACGACGGCCAGCACGGCCGGAGCGGGAACCGGGACGGGCCCGCCGCCCGCGTCGACGCCGCCGGAGGGGATCGCGGCCGCGCCGGTCGCGTCCACGACCGCCCGCACCTGCGGCACGCCGCCGGGCCCGTCGAGGACGACCAGGGTGACCACGGAGCCGGCCGGGAGATCGACCGACACGTCGCCCGCCGTCCCGGCGAGCGTGGCCGGCCCGGCAGGGACGGCGATGTAGCGACCTGCCTCGGGGAAGCGCAGGCCCTCGGCCGGCGTCGTGCCGTCGGGCAGGACGACGCTGAGCGGTTCGATGCCCGCGGCGGCCGCGATCACCCGGACCCGCGCCGTCCCCGGCGGCGGGACGGAGAGGTCGTCGGTCAGCACCGTCAGCGCCAGGTCGGAGAAGAGCCCGGTCAGCCCCACCGTGTGCGCCGAGCCGGCGGCCAGGTCGACCCGTACCGACAGCGCCGGCGGGGTGTCCGGCGGGCTATCGGCGGGCCGCACACTGACCGCATAGCTGCCGGGCGCCAGCGAGGTGTACTCGCCGACGTCGCCGTAGGCCGACCCCGAGGTCATGTCGGGGCCGGGGTCGGTGATCGGGCCGCCGCCGGGAGGCACCGGGGTCACGGCTACGTCGACGGCGGGGGAGTCAGGGGAGAGGTGCGCGATCCGGAGCCGGGCCGGCTCCGCGGCGCTCGCGGGCCATCCGGTGCCGGCGAGCAGCGCGACGACGAGGACCCCGAGCAGCAGGGCTGCCCGGGGTCCTCGTCGTCGCGCTGGGTTCAGTGCCGTCCCTGGCTCGACGGCTGGTCGATCGCCTGGGTGGACGGACCGCCGACCGGGGCGGGGGAGGCGCCGGTGGCCGTCGAGCCCGTCGTGCCCGGCCGAGGGGGCATGGGCAGCTGGCGCGTGGCCGGCGCGTGCGGGGTCGGGGACGGCCGGCGGGCCGGGGTCTCCGCGGCGGGGGCCGGCGCGGCCTGCTCGGCGGGCTGGACGGCCGGCTGCACCGTGGTCGCCGGCGCGCTGGCGGGGGCCTGCTGGGCCTGCTGGGCCGCCGGGGCAGCGGGTGCAGCCGGGGCAGGAGTGCTCTTCGGCTCGGCCGGCGCCTGCGGCCGGTCGCTGAGGTCGGGCAGCCCGGTGAGGAGCTGGCGCACCTGCTGCAGGCGGCTGGTGAGCTCGTCGCGCACGTCGCGGATCGCCTCCGCCTTCGCCTCGGCCTCGGCGACGAGCTGTGCGGCGTGCTGCTCGGCCGCGGCGATGCGCTGCCGGGCGGCCTGCGTGGAGACGCGCTCGCGCTCCTCCTCGACCCGGGCGGCCTCGGCGCGGCGAGCGCGCTGGGCGATGTCGAAGTCCTCCTCGACCTTGGCGCGGCGGGCCTGCGACTCCGCGTCGAGGCGGGCAACCCGCTCCTGCGCCTTGGCCACGAGCTCGTCGGCCCGGATCTGCGCCTTCTGGGCGATCTGCTCGGCGTTCTGCCGCGCCTCGGCGAGCATCCGCTCCACCTCGGCCTGGCCGGCGGCGTGCCGCTCGAGCAGCGCGCGCTCCTCGGCCGCGGTCTGCTCGCGCACCGCCATCGCGTCGGCCTCGGCGGCGCGGCGGATCTCCGCCGCCTCTTCCTCGGCCAGCTGCAGCATGTGCTGGATGCGCTCGCTGATGTTCTCGAAGGTGGGCTGGGCCGCGCTGGCCGCCTTCCGCCGCAGCGACTCGATCTCGCCGTGCATCGCCGAGAGCTGGCTGGCCATCTCCGCCGAGCGGGCGGCGGCCGCGTCGCGGTCGGCGAGGGCGATGCGGAAGTCGGCCTCGAGCCGTTCGATCGTGTCCGCGACCTGACTGCGGTCGTACCCCCGTAGGACCACGTCGAACGAGTGCTGAGCCTCGTGCATCGAGAGCGGATCGTGGCGGGGGTCGGTCATGCGCTCATCCTCGCAGAAGGGAAATCGCTCGTCCGCGTGTCGGCGGGCAACCCGTCACAGTCGTCCCGGCCGTCCCGTCCGCCACGCACCGGGCAGCCCCCGGCTCCCCGAGTATCCCCCGGCGGCCGGTGCGCGGGGCAAGGCCCGCCGGGGGAGTCGGGGTGGCCGGTTCTCAGTGGCCGCGGAATCGGTTGATCGCGTCGAGGTGCTTCTCGCGCTTGGCCTGGTCGCGGACGCCGAGGCCCTCCTCGGGGGCCAGGGTGAGCACGCCGACCTTGCCCTGGTGCGCGTTGTGGTGGACGTCGTAGGCGGCCTGCCCGACGTCGGCCATCGAGTAGACCTTCGACAGCGTCGGGTGGATCAGGCCCTTGTCGATCAGCCGGTTGGCCTCCCACGCCTCCTTGTAGTTGGCGAAGTGGCTGCCGATGATCCGCTTGAGGTTCATCCAGAGGTAGCGGTTGTCGTACTGGTGCATGTAGCCGCTGGTCGAGGCACAGGTGACGATCGTGCCGCCCTTCTTGGCGACGTAGACGCTGGCGCCGAAGGTCTCCCGCCCGGGGTGCTCGAAGACGATGTCGACGTCGTCGCCGCCGGTGAGCTCGCGGATCTTCTTGCCCAGGCGCTGCCACTCCTTGGGGTCCTGGGTGTTCTCGTCCTTCCAGAACTGGTAGCCCTCGGCGGAGCGGTCGATGACCAGGTCGGCGCCCATCGAGCGGACGATCTCGGCCTTCTCCGGGCTGCTCACCATGCAGACCGGGATGGCGCCGCCGTTCAGCGCCATCTGGGTCGCGTAGGAGCCCAGGCCGCCCGAGGCGCCCCAGATCAGGACGACGTCGCCCTGCTTCATGTTGGCGCCGTTGTGGCTGACCAGCTGCCGGTAGGCGGTGGAGTTGACCAGCCCGGGGGCCGCCGCCTCCTCCCAGGTGAGGTGGCCCGGCTTGGGCATGAGCTGGTTGCTCTTCACCAGGGCGAGCTCGGCCAGGCCGCCGAAGTTCGTCTCGAAGCCCCAGATGCGCTGCTGGGGGTCCATCATCGTGTCGTCGTGGCCGGCCGGGTCCTCGAGCTCGACCGACAGGCAGTGCGCGACGACCTCGTCGCCGGGCTTCCACTTGTTCACGCCCGGGCCCACCCGCAGGACGACGCCGGCGAGGTCGGAGCCGACCACGTGGTAGGGCAGGTCGTGCCGCTTGGTGAGCTCCGACAGGCGCCCGTAGCGCTCCAGGAACCCGAAGGTCGAGACGGGCTCGAAGATCGACGTCCAGACGGTGTTGTAGTTCACCGACGACGCCATCACAGCCACGATCGCCTCACCCGGGCCCAGCTCGGGGGTGGCGACGTCCTCGACGTGCAGCGACTTGCGCGGGTCCTTCTCCTTGGTGGGCAGGCCCTCGAACATGTCCTGCTCGTCCTTGCGCACGAGGACGGCCTGGTAGGACTCCGGCACGTCCAGTCCGCCGACGGCATCGAGCTGGTCGGCGAGGATGGCGTCCCTGATCTCGTTCACGCGTACTCCCGGGTCTTCGTCGGCTCGGAGGGCGGTGCAATCGGCGCGGATGTTACCCGTGGGTAACAGGTACCGCGAGTCCGGGACTCAGTGCGCGGTCGCCGCGGGCTGGACCAGCTCGACCAGCACGCCGCCGGCGTCCTTCGGGTGCACGAAGTTGACCCGGCTGTCGGCCGTGCCCCGCTTGGGGGTGTCGTAGAGCAGGCGCAGCCCGCGCTCGCGGAGCGTGGCGCTGACCGCTTCGACGTCGGCTACCCGGAATGCGAGCTGCTGGAGGCCCGGCCCGGAGCGGCCGATGAACTTGGCGATGGTCGACTCCGGCGTGAGCGGCGCGAGCAGCTGGATGCGCGTCTCGCCGTCGCCGACGGCGAGCATCGCCTCGCGGACGCCCTGTTCCTCGTTGGTCTCCTCGTGCACCGACTGCACGCCGAAGGCCTGGGCGTAGAAGGCGATCGCCTCGTCGAGGTCGGGGACGGCGATGCCCACGTGGTCGATCGTGGTGAACAGGTCCGCGGGGAGGCCGGTGCTGGCGTTCTCGGTCACGGCCGCATCCTGCCGCTCCAGCCGGTCGGCGGCACGCCGGACCGCGCGCGGGTGATCGGCCCGCGTGATCAGGACCACGTCTCCCCGGTGCCGGGCGGGGTACCGCCGTCCTATCCTTCCCGCAAGGACCTATCCGAGATCGTGTGCCCGCACCAGCCGGTTCCCGGTCCGGCCCGACTACGGGGTCGCCAACGGCGGCGGCCCGGCACTGGAGGCAGCATGTCCCGCTCGGTCATCGTCAGCGGCGCCCGCACCCCGATGGGCCGGCTCCTCGGTTCGCTGAAGGACTTCTCGGCCGCCGACCTCGGCGGCGTCGCGATCAAGGCGGCGCTGGAGCGCGCCGGCATCTCCGGCGACCAGGTCGACTACGTGATCATGGGCCAGGTCATCCAGGCCGGCGCCGGGCAGAACCCGGCCCGGCCGGCCGCGGTCGCGGGCGGCATCCCGATGTCGGTCCCCTCGTTCACGCTGAACAAGGTCTGCCTGTCGGGCATCGACGCGATCGCGCTGGCCGACCAGCTCATCCGCGCCGGCGAGTTCGAGATCGTCGTCGCCGGTGGCATGGAGTCGATGACCCAGGCCCCGCACCTGCTCGCCAACTCGCGCACCGGCACCAAGTACGGCGACACGAAGCTGATCGACTCCATGGCCCACGACGGGCTCTCGGACACCTTCGACCAGGTCGCCATGGGCACGCTCACCGAGCAGGCCAACAGCCGCTACGACCTGACCCGCGAGGAGCAGGACGCCTTCGCCGCCGGCTCGCACCAGAAGGCGGCCGCCGCGCAGAAGAACGGCCTGTTCGACGACGAGATCACCCCGGTGCTGATCCCGCAGCGCAAGGGCGAGCCGATCGAGTTCCGCGAGGACGAGGGCATCCGCGCCGACACCACGACCGAGAGCCTGTCGAAGCTCAAGCCGGCGTTCGCGAAGGACGGCACCATCACCGCCGGTACCGCGTCGCAGATCTCCGACGGCGCCTGCGCGGTCGTCGTCATGAGCGCGGAGAAGGCCGCCGAGCTGGGGCTCACCCCGCTCGCCGAGATCGGCGCGCACGGCGTCGTCGCCGGGCCCGACGCCTCGCTCCAGAGCCAGCCGTCGCGGGCCATCGCGAAGGCGTGCGAGCGCGAGGGCATCGACCCGAAGGATCTCGACCTCGTCGAGCTCAACGAGGCCTTCGCCGCCGTCGGCATCGTCTCCACCCGCGAGCTCGACATCGACCCCGAGAAGGTCAACGTCAACGGCGGTGCGATCGCGCTGGGCCACCCGGTCGGCATGAGCGGCGCGCGCATCGTGCTGCACCTGGCCCTCGAGCTGGGCCGCCGTGGTGGCGGCGTCGGTGCGGCCGCGCTGTGCGGTGGCGGCGGTCAGGGCGACGCGCTCGTCCTGCACGTCCCCGCTCGTTGAGCGAGGGCACCGCGGTCCAGACGGCCACCGCACCTGCGACCGGGCGCCGAGGCAGGCGCGCCGCCGACGTCCCCGCGCTGGTCGAGCGCGCCCGCGAGGGTGACGCACGGTCGGTCGCCCGGCTGATCTCGCTGGTCGAGGATGCCAGCCCGGCGCTGCGCGAGGTCGCGGCCGCGCTGTCGCCGCACACCGGTCACGCCCAGGTCCTGGGCCTGACGGGGTCGCCCGGCGTCGGCAAGTCGACGACGACGACGGCGATCGTGCGGGCCCTGCGCCAGGCCGGCAAGCGGGTCGGCGTCCTCGCCGTCGACCCGTCGTCGCCGTTCTCCGGGGGCGCGCTGCTCGGCGACCGCGTGCGCATGCAGGACCACGCCGGTGACAGCGGGGTCTACATCCGCTCGATGGCCTCCCGCGGGCACCTCGGAGGGCTCGCCTGGGCCACGCCGCAGGCGCTGCGGGTGCTCGACGCCGCCGGGTGCGACGTGGTGCTGATCGAGACGGTCGGCGTCGGTCAGTCCGAGCTGGAGATCGCGTCGCTGGCCGACACCACGCTGGTGCTCGTCGCGCCCGGGATGGGCGACGGCATCCAGGCGGCCAAGGCCGGGATCCTCGAGGTCGCCGACGTCTTCGTCGTCAACAAGGCCGACCGCGACGGCGCCGACCAGACCGTGCGCGACCTGCGCTACATGCTGTCCCTCGGGGGGCGGCACTCCGAGGCCGGGCACTGGCGGCCGCCGATCTGCAAGACCGTCGCCTCCCGGGAGACCGACAGCGGCATCGAGGCGGTGCTGGAGAAGGTCGAGGAGCACCGGCAGTGGCTGGAGTCCTCGGGCGAGGGCCACCGGCGGCGGGCCGAGCGGGCCGAGCGCGAGATCGAGGCGATCGCGGTGGCCAGCCTGCGCGGGCGGATGGGCGACGTGCACGGCTCGGCGGCCCTGGCCTCGCTCGCCGCGAAGGTCGTCGCGGGGGACACCGATCCCTATCGCGCGGCGGACGAGCTGCTCGCCGAGCTCTGAACGGGCAGGCGCGCCCCCGCGCGGCGAGGATGGGCGGGTGAGCGGGCTGTGGCACTGAACGGCAAGCCGGACGCGGTCGTCGTCGGATCGGGCCCGAACGGGCTGGCGGCCGCCCTGCGGCTGTCGGCCGCCGGGCTGCGGGTCCAGGTGGTCGAGCGCGCGGACCGGCCCGGCGGCGGCATGCGGACCGAGGAGCTGACCCGGCCCGGCTACCGCCACGACGTCTGCTCGACCGTGCAGCCGATGGCCGCGGCCGCGCCGTTCTTCCGCGAGTTCGACCTGCCCAGCCGCGGCGTGCGGCTCGTGCAGCCCGAGATCTGCTACGCCCACCCGCTCGACGGCGGCCGCGCGGCGGTCTCCCAGCGCTCGCTGGAGGCGACCGCCGCGGGCCTCGGCCCCGACGCGGCCGCCTACCGGCGGTTGTTCGAGCCGCTGGTCGAGCACGGGGACGACGTCATCGACTTCTTCCTCACGTCGCAGTTGCGCCGGCCGCCGACGAAGAGCGTCCTCCAGGTGACCCAGTTCGCGCTCAATGCGCTGCCGAACGTGCGCTGGCTGGCCCGCCGGTACTTCGACACCCAGGAGGGGCAGGCGCTGCTCGCCGGTGCCGCCGCGCACGGGATGCTCGACCTGTCCCGGCCGCTCACGGCCGGCCTCGGGATGATCCTCGGCATGCTCGCCCACCACGTGGGCTGGCCGCTGGTGGAGGGCGGCTCGCAGGCGCTGGCCGACGCGATGGTGCGGGCGCTGGAGGAACAGGGCGGCGAGCTGGTCACCGGCCACGAGGTGACCGACCTGCGGGAGTTCGACGGCGTGCCGGCGGTCCTGCTCGACACGACGCCCCGCGCGTTCGTGGCGATGGCCGGCGACCGGGTCAACGAGGGCTACCGCCGCTGGGTGGCGCGCTACAAGCACGGCCCCGGGGTGTTCAAGATCGACTGGGTGCTCTCCGAACCGGTGCCCTGGACGAACTCCGACGTCCGCCGCGCCGGCACCCTCCACCTGGCCGGCACGCTCGAGGAGACCCTCGCCGGGGAGGCCGCCCCGGCGGCGGGCCGGCTCACCGACAAGCCCTACGTCCTCGCCGTCCAGCCGACCGTCGCCGACCCCACGCGGGCGCCCGAGGGCGGGCACGTCTTCTGGGCGTACGTGCACGTCCCGCACGGCTCCGACGCCGACATGACCGAGGCGATCGAGAACCAGGTCGAGCGGTTCGCGCCGGGCTTCCGCGACACCGTCGTCGAGCGGGTGACGAAGAACGCCGTGCAGATGGAGCAGTGGAACCCCAACCACGTCGGCGGCGACATCTCCAACGGGGAGGCGTCCTTCCGGCAGATGCTCGCGCGGCCGGTGCCCCGCTGGAACACGTACCGGACGCCGGCCCGCGGGGTGTACCTCGCCTCGGCGGCGACCCCGCCGGGGCCCGCGGTGCACGGCCAGTGCGGCGACAACGCCGCGCGGGTGGCGCTGCGCGACGTGTTCGGCGTCCGGGAGGCCCCGCCGCTCAAGCCGGCCCTGGGCTGAGCAGGCCGCGGGATCGCCGATATGCGCAAGCCTGCGGTTCTGGAGGCCGCAGAACCGCAGGGGTGCGCATCGAGGCGCGATCCGGGGCTGAAGCCGGGTCGCGGCAGCCTGTGGACAGCGCCCGCGCGCCCCGGCCGGTGGCGGCACAGTGCCGGGGTGACTCGACTTCCCACCCGGCCGACGCAGCTGCGTGGCAAGGTCTTCCGTGGATCTCAGCAAGTCGCGCTGGGCCGGCTCACCCCGGCGCAGCTGCGCAGTTCGGCCTGGCGGCGGCTGTTCCCCGACGTGTACGCCTGCTCGTCGTTGCCGGTCACCCACCTGCGGCGGGCGCGAGCCGTGGGGGCACTGCTGCTCCCGGGTGCGGTGCTCAGTGGGCGGAGCGCCGCGGTGCTGTGGGGCGTCGACCTGGCCGGTTCCGACGACGCGGTCGAGTGCACGCTGGCCGCGGACAGGCGAGCCGGGGCGGTGCGTGGCGTCCAGGTGACCCGCCGTCGCCTGCCGGAGGAGGACGTGGTGCGGCGGAACGGCGTGCTGGTCACCTCTCCGTTGCGGACGGCGCTGGACCTCGCCCGCATCCAGCCGCCCGACGAGGCAGTGGTCGCTGTCGACCAGTTCCTGCGCTCGCGCCTGCTCACCCTCCACCAGCTGCGCGCGGCGGCCGCGGCGATCACCGGGCCGGACTGCCGCTCGATCCGCCGGGCGGTCGAGCGTGCGGACGGGCTGGCGGGGTCGCCGCAGGAGACCCGGCTGCGTTTGCTGCTGCACCGGTCGTCGCTGCCCCGTCCGGTCGCCCAGTACGAGGTCCGTGACGGCCGACAGTTCCTCGCCGCGGTCGATTTCGGCTGGCCCGAGCAGAAGGTGGCGGTCGAGTACGACGGCGTCTGGCACGGCGAGGTGCAGCAGGTCGGGAAGGACCGTCGGCGGCTGAACCGGCTGACCGCGGCCGGTTGGACGGTGATCTTCGTGACCGCGGCCGATCTCCGCCACCCAGTTGCCGTGATCGCCCGCATCGCTGCGGCCCTGCGCGCGCCGCGATACGCATGAGCGCGGTTCTGGGGCACCCATGACCGCGCTCGTGCGCATCTCGGTGGTGGCGCACCGCCGAACGGGTGTCGGGCGTCCCGGTAGCGTTTCGCGCATGGTGCGACCGCTGGGGCTGCCCTTCGACCCGATCGAGAGGGCCGCGGAGACCTGGGAACAGCGCTTCGGCCCCGCCTCGGCGATGCGCGCGGCGACCTCGGTCTTCCGGGTCCAGCAGATCCTGCTGGCGCGCTTCGACGAGGTGCTCAAGCCGCTCGGGCTGACGTTCGCCCGCTACGAGGTGCTCGTGCTGCTCACGTTCAGCCGCACCGGTGAGCTCCCGCTGAAGGTGATCGGCAGCCGGCTGATGGTCCACCCGACCAGCGTCACCAATGCGATCGACCGGCTGGCCACGGCCGGCTACGTCGCCCGCCGGCCGAATCCGGCCGACGGTCGTGGCGTCCTGGCCGCGATCACCGCCGACGGGCGCGCCGTCGTGGAGACCGCGACTCTGGCGCTGACCGATCTCGACTTCGGCCTGGGTGACCTGCCGGAGGCGGAGCGGGGCCAGTTGTTCGACGTCCTCAAGCGGGTGCGGCTCGGCGCGGGGGACGTGGCCGGCGTGGAGGTCGACGCCAGATAGTTGGACGTCCTACTATCTGGCCATGGGTGACGACGCACGGCAGCGGTGGCAGCAGCGGTTCGATGCGGCGCTGGCCGCCGGCAAGGTGCGCGACGTCGACTACACGACGCTCTCGGGCGTCGAGGTCCAGCCCGTCTACGGCCCGGCCGACGAGGACGCGGTCGAGGGCTTCGAGCGGATCGGCTACCCGGGCGAGTTCCCGTTCACCCGGGGCCTGCACGCCAGCGGCTACCGCGGCCGGCTGTGGACCATCCGGCAGTTCGCCGGCTTCGGCAACGCCCAGCAGACCAACGAGCGCTACAAGATGATCCTCGCCGAGGGTGGTGGCGGCCTGTCTGTCGCCTTCGACATGCCCACCCTCATGGGTCGTGACTCCGACGACCCACGCAGCCTCGGCGAGGTCGGCCACTGCGGCGTCGCGATCGACTCCGCCGCCGACATGGACGTGCTCTTCGACGGCATCGACCTGGGCGGCACGACGACGTCGATGACGATCAGCGGCCCCGCCGTCCCGGTGTTCTGCATGTACCTGGTCGCCGCCGAGCGCCAGGGCGTCGACGTCGGCACGCTCAACGGCACCCTGCAGACCGACATCTTCAAGGAGTACATCGCGCAGAAGGAGTGGCTGTTCGCTCCCGAGCCGCACCTGCGCCTGATCGGCGACCTCATGGAGTACTGCGCCGAGCACATCCCCGCGTACAAGCCGATCAGCGTCTCCGGGTACCACATCCGCGAGGCCGGCTCGACGGCCGCGCAGGAGCTCGCCTTCACCCTGGCCGACGGGTTCGCGTACGTGGAGCTCGGGCTCTCCCGCGGCCTGGACATCGAGCAGTTCGCCCCCGGCCTGTCGTTCTTCTTCGACTCCCACCTGGACTTCTTCGAGGAGATCGCCAAGTTCCGGGCCGCCCGCCGGATCTGGGCCCGCTGGCTGCGCGACGTGTACGGCGCGCAGACCGAGAAGGCCCAGCAGTTGCGGTTCCACACCCAGACCGCGGGCGTCAGCCTCACCGCCCAGCAGCCGGACAACAACATCGTCCGGACGGCGGTCGAGGCCCTCGCGGCCATCCTCGGCGGCACCCAGTCCCTGCACACCAACGCCCTCGACGAGGTGCTCGCGCTGCCCAGCGCCAAGGCCGCCCAGATCGCCCTGCGCACCCAGCAGGTCATCGCCGAGGAGACCGGGGTCGCCAACGTCGCCGACCCGCTCGGCGGCTCCTGGTACGTCGAGGCGCTCACCGACGACATCGAGCGCCAGGCCGAGGAGATCTTCGCCCGCATCAAGGACATGGGCACCGACGGGAGCATGACCAGCGGCATCCTGCGCGGTATCGAGGACGGGTGGTTCACCGGCGAGATCGCCGAGGCCGCATTCGTCTACCAGCGCGCGCTCGAGAAGGGCGACAAGAAGGTCGTCGGGGTCAACACCCTCACCGGCTCGGTCGAGGCCCACGACAAGCTCGACATCCTCCGGGTCAGCCACCAGGTCGAGCTCGACCAGAAGGCGGAGCTCGCCGAGCGCCGGAACGCCCGGGACGACGAGGCCGCCCGCGCTGCCGTGCAACGGATGGTCGAGGTCGGCCGCACCGAGCAGAACATGGTCCCGGCGATGCTCGACGCGGTCCGGGCCGAGGCCACGCTGGGCGAGATCTGCGACGCGCTGCGCGCCGAGTGGGGCAGCTACACCGAGCCCGCCCGCTTCTGACGACCCGGAACGAGGACGTCCGGACGGTGTGACCCCGCGCACGTAACTCGTCAGTAACTTCGTCGTTCCCACGACAAAGCTCCCTGCTCCGGTGGAGGTCTGTCGTGCGCCGATCCGTTCCTGTCCTGCTCACGAGCGCGGTCGTCATCGCCGGCCTGGCGGCGCCCGCGGGCGCCAGCCCTGACGGGAGCGCGGGGGAGTACGGCGACTACGGCGGCGTCCTCAACATCCTGCCGCCGGGGCAGTCGGGCTCGATCAACGTCGCCGAGGCCGCGGCCGCGCAGGCGGGGAGCCCCCCGGAGAACTTCGACGATCAGCTCGAGATGTACGACGCCCTCAACCACGCCGACCTCGGCGCGCTCACCGAGGGTGACCTCAGCAGCTACTACAAGGACGCGCCGCTGACGCTGAGCGACGCCGACGCGGTCACCGTCGACCGGCCCAAGGACGGCGTGACGATCCGCTGGGACGACTTCGGCGTGCCCTACATCGAGGGCGCCACCCGCGAGGACGCCGCGTTCGGCTCGGGCTACGCCGGCACGAAGGACCGCATGTTCCTGATGGACCTGCTCCGGCACGTCGGCGCGGCCCGGGCGGCGGAGTTCCTCGGCCCCTCCGAGGCCAACGTGGCCATGGACCAGGAGCAGCTGCGGGCGGCGTACTACACCGAGGAGGAGGCCGCGGCGCAGATCGAGCAGGCGGCCGAGCGGTTCGGCGAGGAGGGCGTGCGCCTGGTCGCGGCGCTGGACGCCTACCTGGCCGGCATCAACGCCGCGCAGGAGGAGATGTGCCCCGGCCTCGTCGTCGGGCCCGACTGCCCCGTCGAGTACGCCGCGCTGGGCCGCGCCCCGGAGCCGTGGGACCGGGCCGACGTCGTCTACGTCGCCTCGCTCGTCGGCGGCATCTTCGGCAAGGGCGGCGGCGCCGAGTTCGAGAACGCCCGGCTGCTGCAGCAGCTCGAGGCCCAGTTCGGTCCGGAGGAGGCCCGGCGGGTCTTCGACGACCTCCGGCTCGCCGACGACCCGCAGGCGCCGACGACTGCCAGCACCCCGGCGCCCTACGGTGGCGGCCCGGTCGACCCCACGCTGCCCGGCGTCGCGCTGCCCGACCTGGACGGCCCGACGGCACCCGGGACCGGCGCGGACGCGGGCTCCGGGGGCATCCCCTCGCCGACCGACGCCGCGTTGCAGGGGGGCCTCGGTGAGCGGCCGATGGTGGTCGACGGCCCGTACGGCCCCATCGACCTCGGTGCGGTGCCCGACATGATGAGCAACGCGGCGCTGGTGGCCGGCGACCGCACCGAGGACGGTCACCCGCGGGTGGTGTTCGGCCCGCAGACCGGCTACTTCGCGCCGCAGCTGCTCACCGAGCAGGCCGTCGTCGCCCCGGGCATCCGGGCCCGCGGGGTCTCCTTCGCCGGCACCAGCCTCGTCGTCCAGCTCGGGCGCGGGGTCGACTACGCCTGGTCGGCGACCAGTGCCGGCAGCGACCTGGTCGACACCGTCGTGGAGCGGCTCTGCGAGCCCGGCGGCGGGGAGGCCACCGTCGAGTCCGAGGGCTACCTCGTCGGTGACGAGTGCGTGCCCATGGACCGCGACGTGCACGAGGAACTCGCGACGCCGACCGCCGCGACGCCCGGTCTCCCGCAGCAGTACAGCTTCCTGGTGCTGCGCACCGGACACGGCATCGTCCAGCTGCGCACCACCGTGGACGGCGCGCCGGTGGCGATCGTCACCCAGCGCAGCACCTACGGCCGGGAGCTCGACTCCGCGCTCGGCTTCGAGCGCCTGGGCAACCCGGACTTCGTCAGCGACGCAGACGGGTTCCGCGACGCCACGGCCGCCATCGACTACACGTTCAACTGGTTCTACGTCGACGACACCGACATCGCCTACTACTCCTCGGGCCGCCTGCCGCTGCGCCCGGCCGGGGTCGACCCGCACCTGCCGCGGTGGGGTGACGCCGCCTACGACTGGCAGGGCTGGCTGGCGGTCGAGGACCACCCGCAGCAGGTCAACCCGCCCTCGGGCTACCTGGTGTCGTGGAACAACAAGCAGGCCCCGGAGTTCGGCGCCGCCGACGACCAGTGGGGCTACGGGCCGGTGCACCGCAGCGAGGCGCTCTCCGACCGGCTCGCGGTGCTCGCCGACCGCGGCGGGGTGACGACGACGGACCTCGTGGTCGCCGTCCAGGACGCCGCCACCGTCGACTCGCGCGCCTTCTACACCCTGCCGTCGCTGCTGGAGGTGATCGGGGACGACCCCGCGCTCGCCGAGGCCACCACGCTGCTGCGCGGCTGGGCCGACCGCGGCGCTCACCGGCTCGACCAGGACCGGGACGGCGCGTACGAGGAGCAGGCGGCCATCGCGCTGTTCGACGCGTGGTGGGAGCCCGTCGCCCAGGACCTGCTGCGCGGCACGCTGGGAGACCTGGTCGCCGAGATCCCGCAGCGGCTCGACGACCACCCGCGCCAGGGCCTGGGTTCGGCGTGGAACGGCGTCGCCTGGTACGGCTACGTGGTCAAGGACCTCGACCGCGTGCGTGGCACCGACCCGGGCGCCTGGTCGCAGGCCTACTGCGGCGGCGGCGACCTCGCGGCCTGCCAGGCCGACCTGCGCACGTCCCTGCAGGCCGCCGTCGACCGGGTGCTCGCCGAGCAGGGCGTCGCGTCGGTGTCGGAGCTGACCTACGACAAGCACATCGACGACATCCGGGCGACGACGGCCGGCGTGGTCGGCGTGCGCGCCATCGACTGGCAGAACCGCCCGACGTTCCAGCAGGTGGTGGCCTTCACGGACGGGCGCTCATGAGCGAAGTGGGATGATCGGTCCCATGCAGCCCACTCGTCCCGCACGTCCCGATCCGCGGGCGCAGGCGCAGCAGGCCCAGATGGCCGCTGCCATGGCCGGCGCCGTCGACCTCGCCGCCGTGAAGGCGCGGTCCGAGGCCGCGCAGCGCGCCCAGTCCGCCCCGCCGCCCGACGCCTCTGCCCCGGTGGGCGCGCCGGGAGCGGCGGTCGTCGACGTCAGTGAGGCGACGTTCCAGGCTGAGGTGCTCGACCGGTCCTTCCAGGTGCCGGTCGTGCTCGACCTGTGGGCCGAGTGGTGCGGGCCGTGCAAGCAGCTCTCACCGGTGCTGGAGCGGCTGGCCGCCGAGGGCGGCGGCTCGTGGGTGCTCGCCAAGGTCGACGTCGACGCCAACCCGGCGCTGGCCCAGGGCCTGCGGGTGCAGGGGATCCCGGCGGTCAAGGCCGTCTGGCAGGGCCAGCTCGTGGCCGAGTTCACCGGCGCCATCCCGGAGGAGCAGGCGCGGCAGTTCGTCACCGAGCTGGTCAACGCCACGACCGGTGGCGCGGTGCCCGCGGGGGCCGGCGACGAGCCGGCCGTGGCGGAGGACCCGCGACTGGACGAGGCCGAGGCTGCGCTCGAGCGGGGCGACCTGGCGGCCGCGGAGGCCGCCTACCAGGCGATCCTCGACGCCGAGCCCGACCACCCCGAGGCCGGGCTCGCGCTCAAGCAGGTGCAGCTCTTCCGGCGGGCCGAGGAGGCGGGGCCCGACGCGCTCGCCGCCGCCGACGTGGCGCCCGACGACGTCGCGGCGCAGACCCGGGCCGCCGACTTCCTGCTCGGCACCGGCAACATCGAGGCGGCGTTCGACCGGCTGCTCGACGTCGTCCAGCGCACGGCGGGGGAGGACCGCGACCGGGCGCGCACCCACCTCGTGGAGCTGTTCTCGATCGTCGGCGACGCCGATCCGCGTGTCAGCGCCGCCCGGCGCAAGCTCGCCACCGCGCTGTACTGATCGGGAGGGGGCCGCGCGCCGCGGCCCCCTCCCGGTTCAGACCCCGATGTCGCAGGCGCTGCCGCCCTGCAGGAACCCGTTGCGGAACTGACCCACCAGCTCGAAGCCCGACGCGTCGACGTTCGGGAACACCTTCGGGTCGATGCCGTACTGGAGCAGGAAGATGACGGCCTCGTCGACGTCACCGGGGCTCAGCACCACCTCGAGCGTGTCCTGGAACGCGCCGTTGTACCACTGCGCCGTGTACCAGCCGCTCAGGCAGACGGCGGACCGGGTGGCGGCCCCGTCGTCGTCCGAGAGCCCGGCCTGGTCGCGGGCGGCGAGCGCGTAGGGCAGCGAGATCGCCGTCCCGACGGCGAAGTCGCCGATGTCGTAGGCCGGCTCGGCCAGTTCGGTCTCGTCGTAGTACACCGTCGAGTCCGACTGGCAGTAACCTAGGTCGCGGTCCTCGTTGCCCATGTCACCGCACTGCGGCGCGGTCGTGTCGAAGGCCTGAACCGTCGGGGCCTGGAACTCCGAGCCGAAGGCGGCCGGGAAGAACGAGTCGTAGAACGCCGGCAGCGTCTGGGTGATCCAGTCGACGATGTCCGCGTAGGGCGCGTTGCCCTCGTTGTCGTACTCCTCGGGGTCGAAGGACTCCGCGGTGAACAGGCGGTCGTCGCCGAAGCTGTCGCGGCACGAGGCCACGCCGCCGTCGAAGCCGGCGTAGAAGCCGGAGACGCGGTCGAAGTACGAGCCGTGCGCCGAGTCGTCGTTCGGGTCGCTGCCGACCGGGTCGCGCAGCAGCAGGAACCCGCGGATGACGTCGTCGAGCTCCGGCACGCGGATGGACACGTGCTCGGCGTTCCCGTCGGCCACCCACCGCGTCCAGGCGCCGGCGAGGCAGTCGGCCTGCGTCTCGACGATGATCTGCGCGGCGTCCAGCCCGTCGAAGCGGAACTGGATGGCGTGGCCGATCTCGTGCGCCATGACGACCGGGCCGAGGAAGCGGCCGTAGTCGGTCGAGAGCTCCTCGATCAGCGCCCGGTCGTAGGCGATCAGGTCGCACCCGCCGTAGAAGAAGGCGTTGCCGGCGACGGCGTCCGGCGGGATCGGGTCGCCCGCGCAGCCGATGCCCGTCTGCGGGTAGGCCGAGGAATCGATGTTGTTCGAGTCGACGGAAAAGTAGCCGCCCTGGAGTGGCTGGTACTCCTCGCCGAAGAAGTCGGGGTACGCCTGTGTCCAGAACGTGTCGAGGTCGGCGAGGGCGTTGCGGGCGAACTGGTCGATCTCGCTGTCGCTGACCCCCGTGATGGGGAACTCTTCAGCGGAGACGTCGACCGGCTCGCCCGGGCCGGGCGATGCCGTGCCGACGACCGTGGTGGAACAACCGGCGAGCAGCATGCCCACGGCGAGCGTGGGCAGCGTGCGGCGCAGGACCTGCCTCATGGGGGCTCGTCACCTTGTCTGCGGGAAGGCCGGACGAACCGGCACGATCAGGAGCCGGGACAGAATGCCTGGTCCGAACCAGTTCCGGGAGGATCCGCCGCGCCGTGCCGCCCGATCGTGCCCCTCGCGGGCCTTCCGTCAGCCCTCGTGCAGGAACCAGACGGTGCCGAGCGGTGGGGCGGCCACGGTCGCCGAGTACGGCTGCCCGTGCCACGGCTCCTCCACCGCCTCGACCCCGCCGAGGTTGCCCACACCGGAGCCGCCGTAGCCCTCGAAGTCGGTGTTGAGGACCTCGCGCCAGTGCCCTGCGCGGGGCAGGCCGATCCGGTACTCGTGGTGCGGGGTGCCGGAGAAGTTGACGACGCAGGCCAGTGCCGAGCCCACGATGCCCTCTCCGGCGGCCTTGCCGTACCGGAGGAAGGACAGCACGTTGCCCGAGGCGTCGTTGGCGTCGATCCACTGGAAACCGGCCGGGTCCACGTCGAGCGACCAGAGCGCGTCGAGCTCCCGGTAGCGGTTGTTGAGGTCGGTGACCAGCTGCAGGATCCCGCGGTGCGCCGGGTCCTCGAGGTGCCACCAGTCCAGCGACCGGCTCTCGGCCCACTCGGCGTCCTGCCCGAACTCCGCGCCCATGAACAGCAGCTGCTTGCCGGGGTGGGCCCACATGTAGGCCAGGTAGGCCCGCAGGTTGGCCAGCTGTTGCCACCGGTCACCCGGCATCTTCCGCAGCAGCGAGCCCTTGCCGTAGACGACCTCGTCGTGGCTGATCGGCAGCACGTAGTTCTCGGAGTAGGCGTACATCATCGAGAACGTCAGCTGACCGTGGTGGTAGCTGCGGTGGACCGGCGCCCGCTGCATGTAGCCCAGCGAGTCGTGCATCCAGCCCATGTTCCACTTGAAGCCGAAGCCCAGGCCGCCCAGGTGCGTCTGCCGGGTGACGCCCGGCCAGGCCGTCGACTCCTCGGCGATGGTGACCACGCCGGGGACCTCGCGGTACACTGTGGCGTTCATCTCCTGCAGGAAGGCGACCGCCTCCAGGTTCTCCCGCCCGCCGTGGATGTTGGGCTCCCATTCGTCACGGGAGTAGTCCAGGTAGAGCATCGAGGCCACGGCGTCGACGCGGATCCCGTCGACGTGGAACTCCTTGCACCAGTACAGGGCGTTGGCCACGAGGAAGTTGCGCACCTCGGAGCGGCCGAAGTCGAAGACGTACGTGCCCCAGTCCAGCTGCTCGCCGCGCCGCGGGTCGGCGTGCTCGTACAGCGGGGTGCCGTCGAAGCGGGCGAGCGCCCACTCGTCCTTGGGGAAGTGGGCGGGCACCCAGTCGACGATGACGCCGATGCCGGCCTGGTGGGCGCGGTCGATGAGGTAGCGCAGGTCGTCGGGCGTGCCGAAGCGGGACGTCGGCGCGTAGTAGGAGGTGACCTGGTATCCCCACGATCCCCCGAAGGGGTGCTCGGCCAGCGGCATGAACTCGATGTGGGTGAAGCCGGCGGCCACCACGTAGTCGATGAGCTCGTCGGCCATCTCGCGGTAGGACAGCCCCTGCCGCCACGAGCCGGCGTGCACCTCGTAGATGCTCATGGGCCGCTCGTGCCAGCCGGCCTCGGCCCGCTCGGCCAGCCAGGCGTCGTCGGCCCACTCGTACACCGACTCGGTCACCACCGAGGCGTTGAGCGGCGGCACCTCGGTCGCGAACGCGAGCGGGTCGGACTTCTCCCGCCACGAGCCGTCGCGGCCGAGGACGTGGTAGCGGTACCGGCTGCCGACCTGGACGCCGGGGATGAAGATCTCCCACACCCCCGAGGACCCGAGGGACCGCATCGGGTAGGCGCGCGCCTCCCAGTAGTCGAAGTCGCCGGTGACCTTCACGCCCTGGGCATTCGGCGCCCACACCGCGAACGAGACGCCCTCTACCGTGCCGCGGGAGGTGTCGTACCGGCGGACGTGCGAGCCGAGCACATCCCACAGCCGCTCGTGCCGGCCCTCGCCGATCAGGTGCTGGTCGAGCTCGCCGAGCGTCGGCATCCAGCGGTAGGGGTCGTCGACGGTGTGGCTGGTCGTGCCGCCCTGGCCGTCGCCGTAGGTGACGTCGATCCGGTAGTCACCCGGCTGCTGGGGGAGGTGCGCCTCGTAGATGCCCCCGCCGTGCAGCTGGCGCGCCTCGTACCGGGAGCCGTCCTGGTCGACGACGGCGACGCTCACGGCGTCGGGCCGCAGCGTGCGCACGACCCAGCCCTCGCCCGTGCGGTGGGTGCCCAGGACCGCGTGCGGGTCGTGCGACCAGCCCTCGACGACGGCGCGCAGCTCGTCCCCGCTGGCCTCTCGGACGGTCTCCGACGGTGCCGAGTGCCCGGACGGGGCGTTCACGGGTGCGCCGGTGCCGTCGCCGGGTTCGGCGATCGGCGCGGGGGCGACGACGGGCTGGGGAGTGACCGTGGGCTCGGGCGTGGCCGTGGGCTGGGGTGTGGCCTTCTTCGCGGGTGTCCGCTTGGCCGGTGCCTTCGCCGCCGGGGCCTTGGTGGCGGCCTTCTTCGCCGCCGGCGCCTTCTTGGCCGCTGCCTTGCGCGTGCGCTTGGCGGGAGGCTCGGCGTTGACCACCGGCTCGGTGCCGGCCGCTGCGGCGGCCGCCTCGACCTTCTGCTCCACGGCTCGCTGCAGGTCTTCCTTGTCGTCGGGGGTCATCGTCTCGCCGTCCTCTGCGTGCTCGTGTGCCTGCTCGGATACCGGGTCGGTCGGGTGGCGGCGCGTCAATCGCGACCGGTCAGCCGGGACAGGGAGGTGAGCGGGATCATCAGCCAGTGCGGACGGTTCCGTGCCTCGTAGACGCACTCGTAAACCGCTTTGTCCGCCTCGAACGCCCGAAGGAGTGGTGATCCGCCACACGGGTCGAGCCCGCTGGCGGTGGAGTAGCCGGTGCAGAACGCGTCGCGGTTCCGCTCGGCCCACTCCTGGGCCCGGTAGGCCCGCTGCGCGTCCTCGGGCTGCTCGACGAGCATGTGGCGGGCCGCGTAGTCGAAGCTGCGGAGCATCCCGGCGACGTCGCGCAACGGGCTGTCCAGCTCGCGTCGGGCCGCCAGCGGGCGGGCGGGCTCACCCTCGAAGTCCAGCACGATCCAGCCGGTCGCCGTCCGCAGCACCTGACCCAGGTGGAGGTCGCCGTGCACGCGCTGGCGGACGACGGGTTCGGTGCTCGCCGCCACCGAGGCGTAGAGCGCGCGGATGCCCTCGGCGTGCTCGGCCAGCTGGGGCACGATCTCGATCGCGGCGTCCAGCCGCTCGTTCATCTGACCCGCGACGGTCGCGTACCAGCCGGCGTCGGCCGGTTCGGTCGGCAGGACCTTCGCCATGTCGGCGTGCACCGAGGCGGTGGCCGCGCCCAGCCGCTCGCTGTCGGCGGCGAAGTCACCGCCCACCTCGTCGGCGTGCAGGTCGCCCTCGGCGTAGAGGTCGCGCACGCTGGCCGTGGCCAGTCGCCACCCGTCACTGGCGTTGGGCACGAACGTCTGGAGCATCGCCACCGTGGCCGGCGGCGCGTCCGGGTCGGCGGGGTCGTCGATCTCGATGTGCCCCAGCAGCGGCGCGATGTGCTCGTTCGCGGTGCGCCGCAGTGCGGCGTGCACCTCGACGTCGGGGTTGAGCCCCGGCTCGAGCCGCCGGAAGAGCTTCAGGATCGCCTCGTTGCCGTAGATGAGCGAGGTGTTGCTCTGCTCCCCGGAGACGATGTCGCCGGGCAGCCCCTCGGGGATGTAGGCGACGCCGGCCGGGTGGAAGTGCATCGGACCGATCGTCGAGGCGTTGACCAGGTGGATCAGCCAGGGCGCGGTGGACTCGCGGTCGCGCATGGCGTCGTAGGCGTAGGTCTCCCGGCCGTCGTTGGGCACGGCCCCGACGAACGCCGAGGTGAGCTCCTCGGCCGGGTGGTCGCGCCAGGACAGCGGGACGAGGTAGGTCTCGCGGCCGCCGTCGGTGTACTCCACGCGCACCCGGTGCACGGAGAGCACGGGGTTGCCGCGGTCGAGGAGGAAGCCGTCCTCCGTCACGGCGGCCCACTCCCGGCCCTTGCTGCCGAACCAGCGCTGATGCGGCATCCAGTCGCGGAACAGCTCGCCGAGCGTGCTCATCGGTCCTCCTCCCCGCGGGTGTCGCTGTCGCCCGGGATCTCCTCCGTCGCGGTGACCACCCCGGCCGCGAGCAGCGAGTCGGCCACGGCGCTGGAGGTCGCGGCCTCCCAGTCCTCGTGGTCGGCCGGCGCCTCGCTGGGCTTGGCCAGCTCGAACCAGTAGAAGCCGTGCCCGGCGAGGGTGAGCATGTAGGGCAAGACGCCGATCTGGGGGAACTCCACCCGCCCGGTCAGCTCGACCGGGGTGTAGCCCTCGTACTGGCGCAGGTCCAGCTCCACCGGCTGCGGGAAGCGGGACAGGTTGTTGACGCACAGGACGACGTCGTCGCCGAACTCCCGGACGAAGGACAGCACCGTCGGGTTGCGGGAACCCACCTCGGCGTAGGAGCCCAGGCCGAAGGTCGGGTGCTGGTTGCGCACCTGGATCATGCGGCGGATCCACTGCAGCATCGAGTTGGTGTTGCGCAGCTGGGACTCGACGTTGGTCACCTGGTAGCCGTAGACCGGGTCCTGGTTCAGCGGGAGGTACATCCGCTGCGGGTCGGCGGTGGAGAACCCGCCGTTGCGGTCCGGGGTCCACTGCATCGGCGTGCGGACGCCGTCGCGGTCACCGAGCCAGATGTTGTCGCCCATGCCGATCTCGTCGCCGTAGTAGAGGACCGGCGAGCCGGGCAGCGAGAGCAGCAGCGCGTTGAACAGCTCCAGGGTGTTGGTGTCGTTGTCCAGCAGCGGGGCCAGCCGCCGGCGGATGCCGATGTTGGCCTTCATGCGGGGGTCCTTCGCGTACTCCCCCCACATGTAGTCGCGCTCCTCGTCGGTGACCATCTCGAGGGTCAGCTCGTCGTGGTTGCGGAGGAAGACGCCCCACTGGCAGTTGTCGGGGATCTCCGGCGTCTGGGCCATGATCTCCGAGATCGGGAACCGCTGCTCCCGCCGCACGGCCATGAACAGGCGCGGCATCACGGGGAAGTGGAAGGCCATCTGGCACTCGTCGCCGTTCTCACCGAAGTACTCGACGACGTCGGCCGGCCACTGGTTGGCCTCGCAGAGGAGCACCGTGTCGGGGTAGTCGGCGTCGACCACCTTGCGCACGTGCTTGAGGAACTCGTGGGTCTTCGGGAGGTTCTCGCAGTTGGTCCCCTCCTCCTCGAAGAGGTAGGGGACGGCGTCGAGCCGGAAGCCGTCGATGCCCAGGTCCAGCCAGAAGCGCAGGGCATCGATGATGGCCTCCTGCACCTTCGGGTTCTCGAAGTTGAGGTCCGGCTGGTGGGAGAAGAAGCGGTGCCAGAAGTACTGCTTGCGCACCGGGTCGAACGTCCAGTTCGAGCTCTCGGTGTCGACGAAGATGATCCGCGCGTCGGCGTAGCCGCTGTCGTCGTCGGCCCAGACGTAGAAGTCGCCGTACTCGCCGTCGGGATCACTGCGACTGGCCTGGAACCACGGGTGCTGGTCGGAGGTGTGGTTCATGACGAAGTCGATGATCACGCGCATGCCCCGCGAGTGAGCCGCGTCGAGGAACTCGTGGAAGTCCTCGATGTCGCCGAACTCGGGCAGCACTGCCGTGTAGTCGCTGACGTCGTAGCCGCCGTCGCGCAGCGGGGAGGCGAAGAACGGCGGCAGCCAGAGGCAGTCGACGCCGAGCCACTGCAGGTAGTCGAGCTTGTCGATCATGCCGCGCAGGTCGCCGATGCCGTCGGCGTTGCTGTCGGCGAAGCCGCGGACGAGCACCTCGTAGAAGACGGCGCGCTTGTACCACTCCGGATCGGTGCCCGGCGGGGGCAGCGCGGAGCGGTGGGCGGGCTGGTCGGGGACGGGAACGGTCATCGGTGCAGACAGCCCTCGAGGGTGTGGTGGGCGGGCAGGAGATCAGGAGACCGGCGGCGGGAAGCGCACCGGCCGGGGCAGGCTCACCGAGAACACGTGCGCGGGCTCCCGGTACGGGTCGAGCTCGAGGTAGTTGAACTGGCCCCAGTCGTAATGGCCACCGCCGATCTCGTCGCTGACCGCGAACCGCTCGTGCCAGTCGAGCCCGAGCGCCGGCATGTCCAACGCCGTCGTCCCGATCTGGGTGTTGTGGCTGGAGAGGTTGACGACGACGACCACCGCGTCCTGCGACCCCGGGTCGGTCTTGGAGAAGCAGATCAGGTTCGGGTTGTCGACGGAGTGGAAGTGCAGCGTGCGCAGCTGCTGCAGGGCGGGGTGCGCCCGCCGGATCTCGTTGAGCCGGCGCAGGTAGTGCGCGAGGCTGCGGCCCGACGCCTCGGCGGCGGCCCAGTCGCGCGGCCGCAGCTGGTACTTCTCGCTGTCGAGGTACTCCTCGCTGCCCGGCCGGACGGCGACGTGCTCGAACAGCTCGAACCCCGAGTAGACCCCCCAGGTCGGGCTCATCATCGAGGCCAGCACCGCGCGGATCTTGAACATCGGCGGGCCGCCGAACTGCAGCGACTCGTGGAGGATGTCGGGGGTGTTCACGAAGAAGTTCGGCCGCATGTAGTGGCAGTTGGTGGCCAGCTCGCGGCCGTAGTCCTCGAGCTCGCCGCGCTCGGTCCGCCAGGTGAAGTACGTGTAGGACTGCGTGTACCCGATGCGGGCCAGCTGGTGCATCATCGCCGGCCGCGTGAACGCCTCGGCGAGGAACAGCACGTCGGGGTCGGTCTTCTTGACCTCCCAGATCAGCCAGTGCCAGAAGTTCAGCGGCTTGGTGTGCGGGTTGTCGACGCGGAAGATCTTCACCCCGGCGTCGATCCAGACCCGGATCACCCGGAGGCACTCGGCGTAGATGCCCTCGGGGTCGTTGTCGAAGTTGATCGGGTAGATGTCCTGGTACTTCTTCGGCGGGTTCTCCGCGTAGGCGATGGTGCCGTCGGGCTTGGTGGTGAACCACTCGGGATGGCTGGCCACCCACGGGTGGTCCGGCGCGGCCTGCAGCGCGAAGTCCAGCGCCACCTCCATGCCCAGCTCGCGGGTGCGCGCGACGAAGGCCCGGAAGTCCTCCATCGTGCCGAGCTGCGGGTGGACGGCGTCGTGCCCGCCCTCGTCACTGCCGATCGCCCACGGCGAGCCGACGTCGTCCGGGCCGGGCGTCAGGGTGTTGTTCGGCCCCTTGCGGTTGACCTTGCCGATCGGGTGGATCGGCGGCAGGTAGACGACGTCGAAGGCCATGTCGGCGATCGCCGGCAGCCGCTCGGCGGCCTGGGCGAACGTGCCGTGGGTCGCGATGCCGCCGACGACGGGGCCCTCCGACCGCGGGAAGAACTCGTACCAGGAGCCGTAGAGGGCGCGGGGACGGTCGACCCAGACCTCGTACTCGGGCGTGCGGGTGACCAGTTCGCGCACGGGGTGCTCGTGCAGGTACTCCTGCAGCGACGCCGCGAAGGCGGGGGCGATGCGGGCGGTCAGTTCCAGCGAGGTGTCCCGGAGCGCTGCCGCGGCGGCGAGGACGGCGTCCTTGTGCTCCGGATCGGCCTCGCCCGCGACCCGGTCGAGCAGGCGCGCGCCCTCCTCGAGGTCGTTGGCGAGGTCCTCGGGCCCCTGGCCGGCGGCGACCTTGACCTCGACGGCGTGGTGCCAGGTGGCCAGCGGGTCGCTCCACGCCTCGACGCGGAACGTCCAGCGGCCCTCGCGGTCGGGCACGACCGTGGCCAGCCAGCGGTCGGGCTCCGGGGGCAGCTTCGCCATGCGGTTCAGCGGTCCTGGGCTGCCGTCGGGGCCGGTGCGCGCTGGGGCCGAGCCGGCCTCCGTGGGCGGGCTCCAGACAACGTTGGCGGCGACCGCGTCGTGCCCCTCGCGGAAGACGGTGGCGGTGATCGGCACGTGCTCGCCCACCACCGCACGGGCCGAGAACGACCCGCAGGACACGACGGGGGCGACATCGGTGATGCCGAGACGGAGGTCAGCGCGGCCAGTCATCCCGATCACGCTATCGAGGTCCTGCCCCACGGGCACCTCGGCTCCCGTCCTGCCCCGTCCGTCTCACTCCTTGGGGCCGATGGGAGAAGTGAGGCGCTCGCCTGGCGGGGGTTTGCCAGATCGTTACTCTCGTCCGGGTGCAAGCACTTCGCCGGTTCACCGTTCGCGCGGCACTCCCCGAGCCCCTCGCCCCCCTGTCCCAGCTCGTCATGAACCTCCGCTGGTCGTGGCATGCCGAGACCCGGGACCTCTTCGAGACCCTGGACCCCGACCTGTGGCAGCGCTGCGGCGGCGACCCGGTCAAGGTCCTGGGTGAGGTCTCGGCCGAGCGGCTGGCGGCCCTGGCCAAGGACCGCAAGTTCGTGCGGCGCCTCCAGGACGCCGTCGACGACCTGGAGGAATACCTCAGCACGCCGCGCTGGTACCAGTCGCTGGGCGCGGAGGCGCCGGCGAGCATCGCGTACTTCTCGGCCGAGTTCGGGATCACCGAGGTGCTGCCGCAGTACTCCGGCGGCCTGGGCATCCTCGCCGGCGACCACCTCAAGGCCGCCTCGGACCTCGGGCTGCCGCTGATCGGCGTCGGGCTGCTCTACCGGGCCGGCTACTTCACGCAGGGCCTGTCGGCCGACGGCTGGCAGCTCGAGCACTACCCCTCGATGGACCCGCACGGCCTGCCGCTGAAGCTGCTGCGCCAGCCCGACGGCTCCGCGGTGGTCATCGCCGTCCCGCTGCCCGAGGGCCGCACGCTGCACGCCCACGTGTGGCGGGCCCAGGTCGGTCGGGTCTCCCTGCTGCTGCTCGACAGCGACATCGAGGAGAACGCGCCGTCCGAGCGGGTCGTCACCGACCGGCTCTACGGCGGCGACGAGGACCACCGGCTGCGCCAGGAGATGCTGCTCGGCATCGGCGGCGTCCGGGCCCTGCGGGCCTACTGCGGGCGCACCGCCACCCCCGCGCCGGAGGTCTTCCACGCCAACGAGGGCCACGCCGGCTTCCAGGGCGTGGAGCGCATCCGCGAGCTCACCGAGGCCCACGGGCTGTCCTTCGCCGAGGCGCTGCAGGCCGTCCGTGCCGGCACGGTGTTCACCACACACACGCCGGTGCCCGCGGGCATCGACCGCTTCCCGAAGGCGCTCATCGAGCGCTACTTCGCCGGCTTCGGCGTGCCCCTGCACGACCTGCTCGTGCTCGGCGCCGAGGAGGACCCGACCAAGTTCAACATGGCGCACATGGGCCTGCGGCTGGGCCAGCGCGCCAACGGTGTGAGCCAGCTGCACGGGCACGTCAGCCGCGGCATGTTCAGCGACCTGTGGCCCGGCTTCGACGAGAGCGACGTGCCGATCGGCTCGATCACCAACGGCGTGCACGCCCCGACGTGGACCGCCCGCGAGCTGGTCGAGATGGGCACCCAGAGCTCCAGTCAGGGCGACCGGTACGACGGCGAGGACGTCGAGCACTTCGACGGCGTGGACAAGATCCCCGCGTCCGATCTGTGGAGCATCCGCCGGACCCTGCGCACCCGCCTGGTCGAGGAGGTGCGCCGGCGCATCCGCGACACCGCGCTCAGCCGGGGCGCCACCGAGGCCGAGGTCGGCTGGACCGAGACGGCGTTCGACCCCGACGTCCTCACCATCGGGTTCGCCCGCCGCGTGCCGTCCTACAAGCGGCTGACGCTGATGCTGCGCGACCCGGACCGCCTCAAGGCGCTGCTGCTCGACCCCGAGCGGCCGATCCAGCTCGTCATCGCCGGCAAGAGCCACCCGGCCGACGACGGCGGCAAGAAGCTCATCCAGCAGATGGTGGCCTTCGCCGACGACCCCGAGATCCGCCACCGGATCGCGTTCCTCCCCGGTTACGACATCGGCATGGCCCGCTACCTCTACTGGGGCTGCGACGTCTGGCTGAACAACCCGCTGCGGCCGCTGGAGGCGTGTGGCACCTCGGGCATGAAGGCCGCGCTCAACGGGGGGCTGAACCTCTCCATCCGTGACGGCTGGTGGGACGAGTGGTTCGACGGCCAGAACGGCTGGGCCATCCCGACGGCCGACGGCGTCACCGACCACGACCGCCGCGACGAGGTCGAGGCCCGCGCCATCTACGACCTGCTCAGCAACCAGGTGCTGCCGCGCTTCTACGAGCGCGACCGCAACGGCGTCCCCGGGCGCTGGGTGGAGATGGTGCGGCACACGCTGCGCGAGACCGGCCCGAAGGTGCTGGCCACGCGGATGGTGCGCGACTACACGCGGGCGCTCTACGTGCCGGCGGCCGGCTCGGCGCGCTCGATGGCCGCCGACGGCTACTCGCCGGCCCGTGGCGAGGCGGCGTGGCGGACCCACGTGCTCTCGCACTGGCACGACGTCCGGGTGGCGCACGTCGAGGCCACCGGTGGCAGCGACACCCCGCAGATCGGGTCGACGCTCGACCTGCGTGCCGAGGTGGAGCTGCCCGGTCTCGCACCGGAGGAGGTCGAGGTGCAGGCCGCCTACGGCCGCGTCGACGACGCCGACGGGCTGCACGACGTCACCACGGTGCCGATGAAGCACGAGCAGACCGACGGCTCCCGGCACTGGTTCACCGCCACCGTCCCGCTCGAGCGGACCGGCGCGTTCGGCTACACCGTGCGCGTGCTCCCGCACTCGGCGCACCTGGCCGATCCGGCCGAGCTCGGTGTGGTGACCAGCGCATGAGGTCACCGCACGTGACTCGTCCGTCACGCCGGCCTCAGCGACCCCGTGTGACCTGGTCGTGGCCCGGCGTGGCGACGTCGGGGGACCGCGCGGAACGCCCGCAGATCACTAGGCTGTAGGCCATGCCCGACCGCTGTGAAGTCCTCCCCGGAGACTCTGTCGTCGCGCGCCGCGGCGGTGGTCTGCTGTGGGTCGACGCGCCCGGCTCGCCGGCCCTCGTCGCCGCCCTCCACGCCTGCCTCGGCGTCTCGGGCCCCGGGGCCGACCGCGTGCTCGCGGCCGTCGCCGGCCAGGTGGGATCGCTCGGCCACGGGGGCGCGTCGTTCGCCCTGGTGATCGCCGACGACTCCGGTACCGGGGTCGCGGTGTGGGCCGGCAAGGGCCAGCCCGCGGTCGACGGCGTCCCGCTCTCCGGGTCCTCCGTCGACGGCGGCACCCTCGCCTCGGGCTTCCCCCTGGGGCAGACCGTCTACGTGGGCCCCGGCCAGGCCGCGCCGCAGATGCCCCCGGGCGTCGCGTACGACCTCGTCGAGGGCACGGTTCCGGGCTCCGGCGCGCTGCTGTCGGTCGCTGCACCGGCCCCCGTGGCCGCGGCCCCGCCGGCCACCGCCGCCCCGGCCTCGTTCACCTCCGGGTCCGACGCGGGCTTCGGTTCGGGTGCGTCCGTCGCCCGTCCGCAGGCGGAGCCCGCCGAGCCGGCGTCGGGTGAGCAGACCGCCTTCTGGCGGCCCGAGCAGACGGCGGCGCCGATCCTCCGCTTCGACGACGGGATGGTCGTCACCGTCGACGAGGACCTCGTCCTCGGCCGCCGGCCCGACAACCACGAGATGGTCACCAGTGGTGGGGCGCGTGCGGTGCCGATAGCCGACACCCAGAACGTGCTGTCCTCGGCGCACGCCGCCCTGCAGCGGTCGGGCCGCGAGGTCTCGCTGGTCGACCTGGGGTCGCTCAACGGCACCCACGTCGCCGGCCCCGAGGCCACCGAGTGGACCCAGCTCGAGCCCGGCGTCGCCCACCCGCTCTCCGACGGCGACCGCCTGCTCCTCGGCTGGACCGTCATCACCTTCGAGCAGCCGCAGGACTGAGCACCCGCTGAACGCCAGAGGCCCGGAATCCACGAGGTTCTGGGCCTCTGGCGTTCAGTGGGTGGCTGCGGCCCTCGTCGTCCTGCTGGCCGGCTGCGGCACGGACGGCGGGTCGTCGGGTGGGACGGTCGTGCTCGCGAAGGCCGCGGGCTGGCGCGACGCGCTGTCGACGGACGAGTCGATGGGCGCCTACTTCGCCGTCGTCGAGGTCGCCTACGACGAGGCCACCGCCCGCGCAGCGTGGGGGGACGCGGTCCCCACCGGCCTGGCGGAGCGCGATGGGGAGCCGCGGGACGTCGGCCGGTACGGCGACCTCGGCGACGTCGACTTCGAGCATCAGGTGCTGGTCGTCTACTCGTCCGGCCAGTCCGGCGCTTGCCCCGGCTGGCCCGCCGACTTCGATCTCGAGGGCGCCACCGTGGAGATCACCGAGGGCCGCCACGTGCCGGGGGACGGCTGCACCGACGACTACAACGCCTACCGCGTCGTCCTCGCCGTCGATCGGGCCCGACTCCCGGCCGAGTCACAGCTGCCGACGGAGCAGGTCCTGGTCGACGGCCGGGAACTCACCGTCCTGGTCGCGGCCTACCCGGCCCGCTAGGGCCTCCGGACCACCCGCAGCACCCAGACGGTGCGGCCGGGGAGGTCGACCGGCCCTGGCGCGAGCACGGTGATCCGCGGCGGCGCGCCGGTCGGGTACTCGGTGGAGACGACGAGCTCGTAGCCGTCGGCCCACGGGGGCCCGGGCAGCTGCACCGTGACCGGCTCTGGCCCCGCGTGCAGCTGGACCAGGTAGCAGTCGTCGACCACGGGGTGGCCGTGCTCGTCGCGGTGCCGGATGCCGCGGCCGTCGAGGTACATGCCCAGCGTCTGCAGCCCGGTGTCGAACCAGTCGGCGGTGGTCAGCTGGCCACCGTCGGGGGCGAACCAGGCGAGGTCGCGGGTGCCGCCGGAGCCGGCGATCTCGTGTCCCTCGAAGAACGCCTCCTGGCGCAGCACCGGCGCCGACCGCCGCAGCCGCACGAGCCGGGCCACGAAGGCGAAGAGGTCTTCGTCGACGGCGTCCCAGTCGATCCAGGAGATCTCGTTGTCCTGGCAGTAGGCGTTGTTGTTGCCGAGTTGGGTGCGGCCCAGCTCGTCACCGGCGGTGAGCATCGGCACCCCGGTCGACACGAGCAGCGTCGTCACCAGGTTGCGCACCTGCCGGGCCCGCAGCGCGCGCACCTCCGGGTCGTCGGAGGGGCCCTCGACGCCGCAGTTCCAGTTCCGGTTGTGGCTCTCGCCGTCCCGGTTCTCCTCGCCGTTGGCCTCGTTGCGCTTGTGCTCGTAGGTGACCAGGTCGGTCAGGGTGAACCCGTCGTGCGCGGTCACGAAGTTGATGCTGGCGAACGGCCGGCGGCCGTCGGAGCGGTAGAGGTCCGAGGATCCGGTGAGCCGGTAGGCGAGGTCGCGGACGCCGACGTGCGCGCCGGCCCAGACGTCGCGGACGGTGTCGCGGTACTTGCCGTTCCACTCCGTCCACGGGGGCGGGAAGTTGCCCACCTGGTAGCCGCCCTCGCCGACGTCCCACGGCTCGGCGATGAGCTTGACCTGGCTGACGACCGGGTCCTGGTGGACGACGTCGAAGAAGGCCGACAGCCGGTCGACGTCGTGCATCGAGCGGGCCAGGGCCGAGGCGAGGTCGAAGCGGAAGCCGTCGACGTGCATCTCGGTGACCCAGTAGCGCAGCGAGTCCATGAGCAGCGCCAGCACGGCCGGACGGCGGACGTCGAGGGTGTTCCCGCAGCCGGTGTAGTCGGTGTACCGGGCCCGGTTGCCGCCGTCGAGGCGGTAGTAGCCGCCGTTGTCGATGCCCTTGAGCGACAGGGTCGGGCCGGTGTGGTCGCCCTCGGCGGTGTGGTTGTAGACGACGTCGAGGATCACCTCGATGCCCGCCGCGTGCAGTTCCTTGACCATGGTCTTGAACTCGGTGACCTGGCCGCCGCCGCTGCCCGCGGAGCTGTAGCCGGCGTGCGGCGCGAAGTAGCCCAGGGTGTTGTAGCCCCAGTAGTTCGTCAGCCCCCGGCGCAGCAGGTGCGGCTCGGACACGAAGTGGTGGACGGGAAGGAGCTCGACCGCGGTCACGCCCAGCGCCTGCAGGTGCGCGACGAACGCCGGGTGCGCGAGCCCCGCGTACGTGCCGCGCAGCGCCGGCGGGACGTCGGGGTGCCGGGCGGTCGCGCCCTTCACGTGGACCTCGTAGATGACGGTGTCCGACCACGAGGTGTGCCGCGGACGGTCGCCGTCCCAGGGGAACGGGTCGTGCACCACGACCCCGCGCGGCACGTACGGCGCGGAGTCGTGCGGATCGGCCAGCGGGGTGTCGACCGCGCTGTCGGAGTAGCCGAACAGCGACGGGTGCAGGGCCAGACCGCCGTCGACCGCCCGGGTGTAGGGGTCCAGCAGCAGCTTCGCGGGGTTGTAGCGCTGGCCGTTCTGGGGGTCGTAGGGGCCGTGCACCCGGTAGCCGTAGCGCTGCCCCGGGCCGACGCCGCCGAGCCGGCCGTGCCACACCTGGTGGGTGGTCTCTTCCATGCGGTGCCGGTGCTCGGTGCCGTCGGGGTCGAAGAGGCAGAGGTCGACCGCCTGCGCGCCGGCGGACCAGACCGCGAAGTTGGTGCCCGAGCCGTCCCAGTGCGCGCCCAGCGGAGCGGGGGTGCCCGGCAGCAGCACACCGGCGGGGCGATCGGGAGGGCGGCGATCGGGCACCGTGTGCGAGGTCACACCACGCATCGTGTCAAGCCCGCACCCGGTGCCGCTGCGCCGGGCTTGGTTGGATGGGGGCGTGTCGAGCGCAGTCGCCTCCGACGGGGCGGTCGTCAGGATGACCGGGGTCGACGTCGTCCGGGGGGAGACGTACCTCCTGCGCGGGGTGGACTGGGCCGTCGAGGCCGACCAGCGCTGGGTGGTCCTGGGCCCCAACGGGGCCGGGAAGACGACGCTGCTCGCGCTGGCCTCCGCACACATGCACCCGACCCGCGGTGAGGTGCGGCTGCTCGGCGAGACCCTCGGCGCGGTCGACGTCTTCGAGCTGCGTCCCCGCATCGGGATCACCAGCGCGGCGCTGGCACAGCGCATCCCGACCGCCGAGAAGACCGGCGACATCGTCGTCTCCGCGGGGTATGCCGTCGTCGGCCGGTGGCGGGAGCAGTACGACGTCCACGACCTGACCCGCGCCGGCATCCTCATGGAGCAGTGGGGTGTGGCCGCGTTCGCCAACCGGCCCTTCGGCACGCTGTCCGAGGGCGAGCGCAAGCGGGTGCAGATCGCCCGCGCGCTCATGCCCGACCCGGAGCTGCTGCTGCTCGACGAGCCCGGTGCCGGTCTCGACCTCGGTGGCCGGGAAGACCTGGTCACGCGCCTGTCCGACCTGGCGCGCTACCACTACGCCCCGGCCCAGGTGCTGGTCACGCACCACGTCGAGGAGATCCCGCAGGGCTACGACCACGCGCTCCTGCTGCGGGCCGGCGAGGTGGTCGCTGCGGGTCCCGCTGACGACGTGCTCACCGACGACGCGCTCTCGGAGACCTTCGGCGTGAAGCTCGCGCTCACCCGCACCGACGGCCGCTTCACCGCCCGCCGAGCGTCCTGAAGCAGGACCCCGTCCCCCTCACCACTCGCAGGCTCGCGGCGAGCCTCCGGACGGGGCCTTAGGGTGCGGTCCATGGGAGAGCCGGAGTTCGTGACCCTGCAGGTCGAGGACGGGGTGGGCACCATCCGCCTCGACCGCCCGAAGATGAACGCGATCGACGAGCAGCTGCACCGGGAGGTGCGGGCCGCGGCCCTCGAGGCCGGCCGCAACGCCGACGTGCGCGCCGTCGTGATCTACGGGGGCGAGCGGGTGTTCGCCGCCGGCGCCGACATCAAGGCGATGTCCCAGCTCGACGGCACCGCCATGGTGGCGTGGGGCCGGGAGCTGACCCATTCCTTCACCGAGGTGGCCCGCATCCCGAAGCCGGTGATCGCGGCGGTGACCGGCTACGCCCTCGGCGGCGGCTACGAGCTGGCACTCTGCGCCGACTTCCGGGTGCTGGGTGCCGGGGCGAAGATCGGCCAGCCGGAGATCCTGCTGGGGGTCATCCCGGGCGCGGGCGGCACGCAGCGGCTGGCCCGGCTCGTCGGCCCCGCGAAAGCGAAGGACCTGGTCTTCACCGGCCGGCACGTCGGCGCCGAGGAGGCCCTCGAGATCGGGCTCGCCGACGCCGTCGTCCCCGACGCCGAGGTCTACGACACCGCGATGGCGATGGCCCGCAAGTTCGCCGCCGGCCCCCCGCTGGCGCTGGCCGCGGCCAAGCGCGCCATCGACGACGGCCTGGACCTGCCGCTGCAGCAGGGGCTGGAGCTGGAGAGCCGGCTGTTCGCCGAGCTCTTCGACACCGAGGACCAGAAGACCGGCATGCGGTCCTTCCTGGAGAGCGGACCCGGCAAGGCGGAGTTCACCGGCCGGTGAGGTAACGGTCGTCACACGTTCGTGCACCGAACCGCCCCGCGACGGCGCGGTTCCGACAGAATCGCGGAGCCGTCCGCCCAGCGTCGACGGGGCACTGGCGCGGCGCGGCATCACACCTGGAGGACACGTGCGACCCACCCTGAGGACGGGCACCCTGCGGACCGCGCTCGCGGTCGTCACGGCCGGGATCACCCTGACCGCCTGCGGGTCCGGCGACGGGAACGGGGGCGGTGACGGCGGTGGTGGTTCCGACGCCGCCACTGCCACGTCGGCGGAGGACTTCGGCGGCATGGACGCGCTGATCGAGGCCGCGCAGGAGGAAGGCGTCCTCAACGTCATCGCGCTGCCCCCGGACTGGGCCAACTACGGCGAGATGCTCGAGACCTTCAGCGAGAAGTACGACATCGAGATCAACAGCGCCAGCCCCGACGGTTCCAGCCAGGACGAGCTCAACGCCGTGACCAGCCAGCGCGGCCAGGACCGGGCCCCCGACGTCCTCGACCTCGGCACGGCGTTCGCCCGCCAGGCCCAGGCCCAGGACCTGCTCGCGCCCTACCAGGTCGAGACCTGGGAGGAGATCCCCGAGGGCCAGAAGGACCCCGACGGCTACTGGTACAACGACTACGGCGGCTACATCTCCATCGGCTGCAACGCCTCGGTGATCGCCGAGTGCCCCACCAGCTTCGAGGCCCTGCTCGACCCGCAGTACGCCGGCCAGGTCGCGCTCAACGGCAACCCGACGCAGGCCGCGGCCGCGTTCGCCGGCGTGTGGGCGGCGTCGCTGGCCAACGGGGGCGACCTCGACGACATCGGCCCGGGCATCGACTTCTTCGCCCAGGTGAAGGAGATCGGCAACTTCAACCCGGTCGAGATCACCCCGGCCACGATCCAGAGCGGTGAGACGCCGCTGGCGATCGACTGGGACTACCTCAACGCCGGCCTCACCGACACCCTCGCCGAGCAGGGCGTCGAATGGCAGGTCAACGTGCCCAGCGACGGTCTCTTCGGCGGCTACTACAGCCAGGCCATCAGCGCGTTCGCCCCCCACCCGGCCGCGGCGCGGCTCTGGCAGGAGTTCCTCTACAGCGACGAGGGCCAGAACATCTGGCTCGCGGGCGGGGCCCGGCCGGTCCGCCTGCCGTCGATGCAGGAGGCGGGTACGGCCGACGAGGAGTCGCTGTCGGCGCTGCCGCCGGTGGAGGGCACCGCCGAGTTCCCGACCCAGGAGCAGGAGACCGCCGCGCAGCAGGTGGTGGCGGAACGCTGGAACGCGGAGATCTCCGGCTGAGCACGGCAGCCGAGCGCACGGGCGCGCCGGCCCCTCGCCGGAGGGGCCGGCGCGCCGCCGTGCTCACCGTGCTCGGCGCGTTGCCGTTCTTCCTCTACGTCACGGTGTTCCTGCTGCTGCCGATCGGCGTGCTGGCGGTCGAGGCGTTCCGTGCGACCGACCCGGTCACGTTCGAGGAGAGCTGGTCCACCGACTCGATCGTGGCGGTCACCGAGGGCGCCTACCGGCGGGCCTACCTCGGCAGCCTCCAGCTCTCGGCGATCACCGCCCTCCTCGGTGCCGTCCTCGGACTCGCCCTGGCCGTCGCGATCCTCCGCGCGAAGCGCGGCAGGCTGTTGCGCCGGCTCGTCCTCACCGCCTCCGGGGTGCTGGCCAACTTCGGCGGCATCCCCCTGGCGTTCGCCTTCATCGCGACGATCGGCGGCCAGGGCGTCGTCACCGCCCTGCTGACCGAGACTCTCGGCCTCGGCCTCGGTGGGTTCTCGCTGTACTCGATGGCGGGGCTGGCGGTGGTCTACCTGTACTTCCTGATCCCGCTCATGGTGCTGACGATCGTCCCGGCGCTGGAGGCGTTGCGGCCGCAGTGGCGGGAGGCCGCGGACAACCTCGGTGCCACCGGCTGGCAGTACTGGCGGCACGTGGGCGGCCCCGTGCTCGCCCCGCCGGTGATCGGCGCGACGATGCTGCTGTTCGCCTCGGCGTTCGCCGCCTACGCCACGGCCCGTGCGCTCGTCGGCAGCAGTGTCCCGCTGGTCACCCTGCAGATCGCCGATGCGCTGTCGAGCAACGTGGTGATCGGGTCGGAGAACCTCGGCAAGGCCCTGGCGCTGGGCATGGTGCTGCTCATCGGCCTGGTGATGATCTTCTACGCGTGGGTGCAGCGCCGGACCCAGCGGTGGCTGGCGTGACCGCGCTCGCGGAGAGCGTGGCCGGCGCCGGCGGGGTCGCCCCCGAGACCCCGGTCCGCCCGGGGCGCCGGGGTGCGGGTGCCTGGCGGTACGCCGTCCTCGCCGTTCTCGGCGTGTACTTCCTCGTCCCGATCGCCGCGTCGGTGTGGTTCACCGTGCGCGAGCGCGACGGCGTCTCGCTGGAGACCTACGCGGAGATACCCGGCGCCGAGGGCTTCGCGGAGTCCCTCACCCGGTCGCTCGCCCTGGCCGGGCTGACCGTCGTCCTGGCGCTGCTGCTCATGGTCCCGACGGTCGTGCTGGTGAACCTCCGCCTGCCACGCCTGCGGACGACGGTCGAGCTGCTCACCCTCATGCCGCTCGTGCTGCCCCCGATCGCCCTGGTCGTCGGCGTGCGCAGCGTGCTGTCGTGGGCGCCGGACTACTTCCTCAACACCCCGCTGGCCGAGGTCTTCTTCGCGCTCCAGGAGCCCGCCCTGCCGTGGATCCTGGTCTTCGTCTACGTGGTCCTGGCGCTGCCGTTCGTGTACCGGGCGCTGGACGCCGGTGTGCGCGGCGCCGACCTGCGAACGCTGAGCGAGGCCGCGCGCAACCTCGGGGCATCGTGGCCGCGGGTCCTGGTCTCGGTGGTCCTGCCGGTGCTGCGGACGTCGGTGCTCAACGCCTCGTTCATCACCGTCGCGCTCGTGCTGGGGGAGTTCACCGTCGCCAACATCCTGGGCTTCGAGACGTTCCCGACGTGGATCCTCCGGATCGGGGGCTCGCAGCCGCAGCTGTCGGTCGCCGTCTCGGTGCTCTCGCTGCTGGTGACCTGGGTGCTGCTGCTGATGATCTCCGCGCTGGACCGCCAGCGGGGCGCGAAGGAGAGCTCATGACTGCCGTGTCCGCCCGGTCCACCGGCCCGGACGAGCTGCGCGAGCGGCCGGGCGTGCCCATCCGCCTGGAGCAGCTGACCCGCCGCTACGGCTCGGTCGTCGCGCTCGACCGGCTGGACCTCGACATCTCCGGCGGGGAGTTCCTCGCGCTGCTCGGACCGTCGGGCTGCGGCAAGACGACGGCGCTGCGGGCGATCGCCGGGTTCGACCGCCCCGACGAGGGGCGGGTGCTGCTCGACGGGCGCGACATCACCGGCACCCCGGCGAACAAGCGCGACATGGGCATGGTCTTCCAGGCCTACAGCCTGTTCCCGAACCTGACCGTCGCCGACAACGTGGCCTTCGGGCTCCGGGTGCGCCGGCGCGGCCGGGCCGAGCGGAGCGGTCGGGCCCGGGAACTGCTGGAGCTGGTCGGGCTGGCCGACCGCGGGGATCGCTACCCCCATCAGCTCTCCGGCGGGCAGCAGCAGCGGGTGGCGCTGGCCCGTGCGCTGGCCGTGGCCCCGCAGGTGCTGCTGCTCGACGAGCCGCTGTCGGCCCTCGACGCCCGGGTGCGGGTGCAGCTGCGCGAGGAGATCCGGCGGATCCAGCTCGAGCTCGGCATCACCACCGTCTTCGTCACCCACGACCAGGCCGAGGCGCTCTCGGTCGCCGACCGGGTGGGCGTCATGCGCGAGGGCCGGCTGGAGCAGGTCGCGAGCCCCGACGAGCTCTACGAGCGGCCGGCCACGGCGTTCGTCGCGGAGTTCGTCGGCACGATGAACCGGATCCCCGCGACCATGACCGGGCGGGAGGTGGAGCTCCTCGGCACCCGCCGTCCGGTCACCGGCTCGGCACCCGAGCACGGTGCCGTGGTCGCTCTCGTCCGCCCCGAGGCACTGCTCGCGCACGCCGATCCGCAGGGCAGCGGCCGCGTCATCACCCGCACGTTCTCCGGCGCCGTCACCCGGCTGGCCATCGCGCTCCCCGACGACATCGAGGTCCGGGTCGACGTGGCCAGCGCGGCCAGCGCGGACCTCACCCCGGGCACGGCGGTCACGGTCGCACCCGCCGAGCGACCCGTGCTGGTCGCCCCGGCCGAGACCTGACCGCCCCGGGTCACACCGCCGCGATGTCGAGGATGCGGACCGTCCCGTCGTTGAGGTTGGTCACGTAGGCCCGTCGCCCGTCGGGCGTCACCGAGACGCTGGTCGGACCGTCCCCGGTCGGGATGGTGGCCGTCACCTGGTTCGTCGTCGTGTCGATCACCGAGACGGTGTCGCCGTCGACGTTGGCCGTGTAGAAGTGCCGGCCGTCGGGGGCGTAGGTGAGGTCCTGGGGCTTGAGGCCCACCGGGATCGTGGCGACGACGGTGTTGGTCGCCGTGTCGATGACCGAGGCGGTGCTGCTCTCGAAGTTGACCACCGACACCCGGGTCCCGTCGGGGGAGACCTCGATGCTGTGCGGCGCGAGGCCCGTCGGGATGGTGGTGATCACCGAACCGCCGTCGGTGAGATCGAGGACGGAGACGACGCCGGATTCGTGGTTGGCCGTGTATCCCACGGTGCCGTCGGCGTTGACGGCGATCCAGTGCGGGTTCGCGACCACCTCGTAGGAGTCGACCTCCTCGGCCGTGGCCGTGTCGAGGACCTCCACCCTGCCCTCGTTGTGCAGCGGGACGTAGAGCAGAGCGCCGTCGGGGGAGGTCGTCGGCGCGAACGGGCGCAAACCCACCGGGACCGTGGCGGTCACCGTGTTGGAACTCGTCTCGACGAACGCGACGGCGTTGTACGTGTAGTCGGCGTTGTAGATGGTCACGTACGCGGTCCGGCCGTCGGGCGAGAACGTGATGAACTGCGGGGGACCGGCCGGGATCGGGATGGTCGCGGTCACCGCGTTGCTGGTCGTGTCGAGGACGGTGACGATGCCCTCGTCCCGGTTGGCGATGTAGCCGTACCGGCCGTTGGGCGCGATGGCCATGAACCCCGGCGTCGGGTTCACCGGGACCGGTTCCCCGAAGATCGTCGGGACGGCGATGCTCTCCGCCACCTCGGCCGGTGCGGCGCCGCCGGAGGGCAACGGTCGCCCTGTCCCCGGCGCGCTGCTCTCGGCGGTCGTCCCGGGCGAGGAGTCGGTCGCCACCGAGTCCGAGCCGTCCGGCCAGAGCAGGTAGGTGACCACCGCGGCGACCAGGACGAGCACGAGCGCACCGGCCAGCGCCAGCCGGCGGCCCCGCCCCGACCGCCCCGATCCGGTGCCCGGCGGCCCGGGCGGCGGCACCGCCCCGCCGGACCAGCCCGGTGCGCCGTTCCACCCCGGGCCCGACGGCCCGTCAGGCCCACCCGGCCCACCCGGTCCGCCCGGTCCGCCCGGCCCACCGGGTCCGCCCGGTCCCCAGGGGGTCGCCGGGAGGTGCGGCGCCGGTAGGGGGTCGATCGAGCGGTGGGCGCCGTCCTGGGTCCGCAGCCCGAGCTCGACCGGCGCGGGCATCGGCCGCTGATCGCCGACCGCCGGCGCGCCGGCCCCCGCCACCGGCACGGCGGGCAGGGGGGCCGCCCCCGTGGTCGGGCTGCGCGGGGTGGGCACGTCCGCCGGGGTGAGTTCCAGCGCTTCCCGTGCCGCGGTGATGAGATCGCACGGCGTGGCGTAGCGGTCCTCGGGCCGTTTGGCCATGCCCCGGCTGACGACCTCGTCGAGCGCCGGCGGGATCCCCTCGACCATGCGGCTCGGCCGTGGCGGGTCGGTGTAGAGGTGGGCGTACAGCAGGGACGCCAGGTCCTCTCCCGGGAACGGACGGGTGGCTGTGAGGCACTCGGCCAGGACGCAGGCCAGCGAGTAGACGTCCACCCGCCCGTCGAGGGGCTGGTTGGTGAACCGCTCCGGGGCCATGTAGTCGAGCGTGCCCACCGTCGCCCCGGTCATCGTGAGCGACGTCCGGGTGCTGCCCATGGAGCGGGCGATGCCGAAGTCGACGACGTAGACGAAGTCGTTGGCGGTGACGAGGACGTTGGACGGCTTGATGTCGCGGTGGACCAGGCCGTCGGCGTGCGCCGCCTCGAGGGCGTCGGCGACCTGGGAGAGCATCGCCACCGCGCGGGCCGGCCGGATCGGGCCGTCCTTCAGCAGGTCGCCGAGGTCGCGGCCGTCGACCAGACGCATGTCGATGTAGAGGCGCCCGTCGATCTCTCCGTAGTCGTGGATCGGGACGACGTGCGGTTCGCGGAGCCGGGCAGCCACGTGCGACTCCCGCCGGAACCGGTTGATGAAGTCCTTGTCGTTGCCCAGCGCCTCGGGCAGGAGCTTGAGCGCGACGACGCGGTCGCGACGCGTGTCCGTGGCGCGCCAGACCTCGCCCATGCCGCCGACACCGATCAGGGCTTCGAGCTCGTAGTGCCCGAACTGTCGCGCGGTCATGCCATGCGCCCCCTCGGTGGGCCGGACCGGCCCCCGAGGGCGCAGCGTAGGAGCGCGCGGGTGGCGCGGTAAAGGACTCCGTCCGCGGGGGGCAGGCGTAGCGTCGGGGATGTTCTGGTTCACGTCGCGCGCCGGCCCCGCTGCCGGTGCCGGGCCGGGAGCACGCCTTCAGCGTGCCGGTAGCTCCGGCTCAGTCAGGTCGTCCCATGACCACTCCCACCGCAACTCCCGTCCTCCCCGTCCCCGCCGTCGAGGGGGCCTGCGAGATGTGCCCCCACGCGCTCCGCGCCCACGACGCCATCTCGCTGCGCTTCTGCGCCGCGACCCGGGCGGCGGCGATCACGCGGGGCTGTGTCTGCCCGGCGTAGCTCTGCTGCGTGACCGGCGTCACCGACCCTCCCGGGGGCGGCCCGGCGTTACCAGCCAGTAACATCCATGATCGGAGCCAGGCGGACCCATGTCCGCGTCCTGAACGCGTCCTGAGGAAGGTCAGCGCGATGAACATCGTCGTTCTTGTCAAGCAGGTCCCCGACTCGGGCACCGAGCGCAAGCTGGACCCGGCGGACAACACCGTCGCCCGCGCCTCGGCCGACAACGTCATCAACGAGATGGACGAGTACGCCATCGAGGAGGCCCTGACCGTGCGCGACGCGCAGGGCGGGGAGGTCACCGTCCTGACGGTCGGCCCCGACTCGGCCACCGACGCGATCCGCAAGGCGCTGTCGATGGGCGCGGACAAGGCCGTGCACGTCGTCGACGAGGCCATCCACGGGTCCTGCGCCGTGCAGACCAGCGCCGTGCTCGCCGCGGCCCTGCAGCAACTGGAGTACGACCTGATCCTCTGCGGTGCCGAGTCCACCGACGGGCAGGTGTCGGTGATGCCGGCGCTGCTCTCGGAGCGGCTGGGCATCCCGCAGCTGTCGGGCGCCCGCAAGCTCACCGTCGAGGGCGGCACCGCCAAGGTGGAGCGGCAGACCGACGGCGGCTACTGGGCCCTGGAGGCCTCGCTGCCGGCGATCGTGTCGACCTGGGACACGATCAACGAGCCGCGCTACCCCTCGTTCAAGGGGATCATGGCCGCGAAGAAGAAGCCGGTCGAGACCAAGTCGCTGGCCGACATCGGCGTCGACGCGTCGTCGGTGGGCCTGGCCAACGCGACCACGCAGGTCCTCGACTTCGCCGGCCGCCCGCCCAAGGGCGAGGGCGTCAAGGTCACCGACGAGGGCGACGGCGCCCAGAAGTTCGTCGAGTACCTCGTCAGCCAGAAGATCGTCTGAGCCCGGTCCCGGAACCAGTAGAGGAGAAGCAGTCATGGCAGAGGTCCTGGTCCTGGCCGAGCTCAACCCGGCCGGCGGCGGCGTCCGCAAGACCACCCTGGAAGCCCTCACCGCGGCGCGCGCGCTCGGCGAACCCTCGGCCGTCGTCCTCGGCGCCCCGGGCACCGCGGCCGGCGTCAAGGACGCCCTGGCCGAGTACGGCGCGGCGACGGTCTACGTCGCCGAGTCGCCCGACGTCGACGACTACCTCGTCGCGCCCAAGGCCGAGGTGCTCGCGAAGCTGGTCGAGGAGAAGTCGCCGGCCGCCGTCGTCATCCCGTCCTCCCCGGAGGGCAAGGAGATCGCCGGCCGCCTGGCGATCAAGACGAACTCGGGCTTCCTCACCGACGTCACCGAGATCGCCGCCGACGGCACCGCGACCCAGGTCGCGTTCGCCGGTCAGACGATCGTGCACTCGAAGGTCACGACCGGCACGCCGATCTACACCCTGCGCGGTAACTCGGTCACCCCCGAGCCGGCCCCGGCGGCGGGCACCGAGCAGCCGGTCGAGGTCGCGATCTCCGATGCGGCCAAGCAGGTCAAGGTCGTCGACCGGGTCGTGGAGCAGAAGTCCAACCGCCCCGAGCTGACCGAGGCCTCGATCGTGGTCTCCGGTGGGCGCGGTGTCGCGTCGGCCGAGAACTTCTCGATCATCGAGGGCCTGGCCGACTCCCTGGGTGCCGCCGTCGGTGCCTCCCGGGCCGCGGTCGACTCCGGCTTCTACCCGCACACCTTCCAGGTCGGGCAGACCGGCAAGACCGTGTCGCCGCAGCTCTACGTCGCGGTCGGCATCTCGGGCGCGATCCAGCACCGCGCCGGCATGCAGACCTCGAAGACCATCGTGGCCATCAACAAGGACCCCGAGGCCCCGATCTTCGAGCTGGCCGACTTCGGCGTCGTCGGTGACCTGAACACCGTCGTCCCGCAGGCGACCGAGCAGATCACCGCCCGAAAAGGCTGACACCGCACCGCACTACTGTCGAGCGCCGGCCCGGAAGGGTCGGCGCTCGACGTGCGTTGGAGGACCGTGTGGTGGGGAACAGGGTGCAGGCCGGCACCCCGTCGGGGGTCTTCGACAAGGCCCACCGGCTGACCACCGCCGGGCTGCTGATGCTCGTCACGTTCATCGCGTTCGAGTCCATGGCCGTGGCGACGGCGATGCCCACCGCGGTCACCGAGCTCGACGGTCTGGCCTGGTACGGGTGGCCGTTCAGCGCCTACCTCGTGGCCTCCGTCGTCGGGATGGTGGTGGGCGGCGACGCGGGTGACCGCCGCGGACCGCGCACCGCGCTGCTCGTCGGTGTCGGCGTGTTCGCCGCCGGCCTGCTCGGCGGCGGGCTGGCCGGGCACATGGCCCTGTTCGTGGCGGCCCGCGCGGTGCAGGGCGTCGGCGCCGGGATGATCGCCGTCTCGCTGTACGTCGTCGCCGGGCAGGCGTACGAGCCGGCGTTGCGGCCCAAGCTGTTCGGCGCCATCTCCGCCGCGTGGGTGCTGCCCGCGCTGGTGGGTCCGGTGATCGCCGGCCTGGTGACCACCCACCTGACCTGGCGGCTGGTGTTCCTCGGGCTGCTGCCGCTGATCGCGGTAGGCCTCGCGCTGGTGCTGCCGGCCCTCCGCGCGCTCACCGCTCCCGCCGACGCGGCCCCACCCGTTCCGGCGCGGCGGTGGTGGGCGGCGCTCACCGGTGTCGGCATCGGGGCCCTGCAGTACGCGGGTCAGCGGCTCGACCTGGTGGCGGTGGCCGTCGGGGCGGCCGGGCTCCTCGCGCTGGCGGCCGGCCTGCGTGCGCTGCTGCCGCCCGGGACCGTGCGCATCCGTCGCGGGCTGCCCGCCGTCGTCGGTGCCCGCGGCCTGCTGGCCGGTTCCTTCTTCGGCATGGACGCGCTCCTGCCGCTGACCCTCACCCAGCTGCACGGGTACAGCCCGACGACGGCGGGCATCCCGCTGACCGCCGGCGCGCTGGGATGGGCGGCTGCCTCGCAGCTGCAGGGCCGGCGGCCCGACATCGCCCGCGTCGTCCTCCTGCGAGCCGGCTTCGTGCTCCTCGCCCTCGGCGTGGCCGGCACGGCGCTGGTCGCCGTCCCGGGCTTCGGTGGCTGGCCCGCGTACCTGACCTGGGGGGTCGCCGGCCTCGGCATGGGGCTGGGCATGCCCAGCGTCGGGGTGCTTCTGCTCGACCAGTCGCCCGAGCACCGGCGGGGCGCGGACTCCGCGGCCTTCCAGATCGCCGACGTCACCGGCTCGGCCCTGTGCATCGGAGCGATCGGTGTGCTGGTGGCTGCCGCCGCCTCCGGACTGATGGCGCTGACGACCGCGGTACTGGTGGCCGTCGTCGTCCTCACCGCGGTGGCCGCCCTCGGTGCCGTCGTCGCGCCGCGGGCCGGTGCCGGAGTGACGCCTCCGGCACCCCTGCCCGGCGCGACTACCCTGGCGGCGTCATGACCTATCTGGACCACGCGGCGACCACGCCGGTGCTCCCCGAGGTGCTGGCTGCCATGACCGAGCAGCTGGGCCGCGTGGGCAACGCCTCCTCGCTGCACGCGAGCGGCCGGGCCGCGCGGCGGGTCGCCGAGCAGTCGCGGGAGCGGCTGGCCGCCGCCCTGGGTGCGCGGCCGTCGGAGGTCCTGTTCACCAGCGGCGGCACCGAGAGCGACAACCTCGCCGTGAAGGGCCTGTACTGGGCGCGCCGGCAGGCCGATGCCGCGCGCCGCCGCATCGTGGTCAGCCCGGCCGAGCACCACGCCGTCCTCGACAGCGTCGAGTGGCTGGCCAAGCACGACGGCGCGGAGATCACCTGGCTCCCGGTCGAGCCCACCGGCCGGGTCGTGCCGGACGCCCTGGCCGACGCGCTCGGCGACGGCTCCGACGTCGCCCTCGTCAGCGTGATGTGGGCGAACAACGAGATCGGGACGGTCAGCGACGTCGCCGCCCTGGCGGAGGTCGCGCACGCCGTGGGCGTGCCGATGCACACCGACGCGGTGCAGGCGGTCGGCCAGGTGCCGGTCGACTTCGCCGCCAGCGGGGTGGACGCCCTGACGATGACCGGTCACAAGCTCGGCGGCCCGATGGGCGCCGGAGTGCTCCTCCTGCGCCGCGACGCCGACTGCACGCCGCTGCTGCACGGCGGTGGCCAGGAGCGCGACGTGCGCTCGGGCACCCTCGACGTCGCGGCCATCGTCGGCCTCCAGGTGGCCACGACCAGCGCCGTCGCGGCGCGGGCCGACCGGGCGCCGCGGCTCGCCGCCCTGCGCGACCGGCTGGTCGCCGGCATCCAGGGCGTGGTGCCCGATGCCCAGCTCAACGGCGCGCCCCTCGACGACGTGCTCGCCGGTGGTCCCGGCCGGCTGCCCGGCAACGCGCACCTGTCCTTCCCCGGCGCCGAGGGCGACGCCCTGCTCATGCTCCTCGACGCCAAGGGCATCGAGTGCTCGACCGGGTCGGCGTGCAACGCCGGCATCGCCCGGCCCAGCCACGTGCTGCTCGCCGTCGGCGCCGACACCGCCCGGGCCCGCGGCTCCCTGCGGTTCACCCTCGGCCACACCACCGGCGACTCCGACGTCGACGCGGTGCTCGAGGTGATCGGCCCGGTGGTCGAGCGGGCCCGGCGCGCGGGGCTGGGGTCCCGATGAGGGTGCTCGCCGCGATGAGCGGGGGAGTGGACTCCGCGGTCGCCGCCGCCCTGGCCGTCGACGCGGGGCACGACGTCACCGGCGTCCACCTGGCCCTCTCCCCGGACCGCCAGACGCTGCGCAGCGGCGCCCGGGGGTGCTGCAGCGTCGAGGACGCGCACGACGCCCGCCGGGTCGCCGACGAGCTCGGCATCCCCTTCTACGTGTGGGACCTCGCCGAGCGATTCACCGAGGACGTGGTCGACGACTTCGTCGCCGAGTACGCGGCCGGCCGCACCCCCAACCCGTGCCTGCGCTGCAACGAGAAGATCAAGTTCTCGGCCGTGCTCGATCGCGCGCAGGCGCTCGGCTTCGACGTCGTCGTCACCGGCCACCATGCCCGGCTGGCCGACGGCTCGTTGCGCCGGTCGGTCGACGCGGCCAAGGACCAGTCGTACGTGCTCGGCGTGCTGACCGCCGAGCAGCTCGCGGGCGCCTGGTTCCCCCTCGGCGGGATGACCAAGGACCGGGTGCGCGAGATCGCGGCGGCCCGCGGCTTCGCTGTGGCGGCCAAGCCCGACTCGCACGACATCTGCTTCATCCCCGACGGCGACACCCGCGGCTTCCTGGCGCGGCGGCTGGGCAGCCTGCCCGGACCGGTCGTCGACGCCGCCACGGGAGCCACGGTCGGCGAGCACGACGGCACGTACGGGTTCACGGTCGGCCAGCGCCGCGGGCTGGGCGTCGCGGTCGGTGACTCGCGGCCGCGGTACGTCCTCGGCATCGAGCCGGTGTCCCGGACGGTGACGATCGGGACGGCGGAGCTCGCCGGGGTGGGCGAGGTGCGTACCGGCGTCCCGTCCTGGACCGGTCCGGCGCCGTCCCTGCCGTTCCGTGCCGAGGTGCAGCTGCGGGCCCACGGGACGCCGGTGGGCTGCGAGGTCTCCGCCGACGGCGACGGCCTGGTGATCCGGCTGGACTCCCAGCAGCGGGGCGTCGCTCCCGGCCAGTCCGCGGTGCTCTACGCGCCCGACCCCGCCGCCGGGGACCGGGTGCTCGGCCAGGGCGCCGTCCTGGCGGCCGCGTGACCTTTCCCCGGGGCGGCGCGACCGGCGTCGGTTCGCTGCCCGGCGCCGACCCGATCGAGGCGATGCGGCTGGTGCTGGGCGAGCTGCCCGAATTCCCGCACCTGCCCGAGCTGCCCGGCCGCGGTGCGGGTGCCGACATGATCGGCCGGACGGCGGCGTTGCTGGTCGACCTCGCCGTGGACATCACACCGGCCGGCTGGCGCCTGGTCCCGCGATCGGGGATCGACCTTCGGCGGGCCCGGGAGTTCCTCGCCCGCGATCTGGACGCGCTCACCGACGTCGCCGACGGGTGGGCCGGGCCGCTCAAGCTGCAGGCCGCCGGCCCCTGGACGCTGGCCGCCTCGCTGGAGCGCTCTCGGGGTGACCGCGCCGTCGTCGACGCCGGCGCACGCCGCGATCTCGCCCAGTCGCTGACCGAGGGGCTGGCCGTCCACGTGGCCGACGTCGCGGCGCGGGTGCCCGGCGCCCAGATCGTGGTGCAGCTCGACGAGCCGTCGATGCCCGCCGTGCTGCAGGGCGCGCTGCCGACGGCGAGCGGGTTCGGTCGGCTGGCGGCGGTCGAGGAGTCTGTCGCCGAGCAGGAACTCGCGGCCGTCGTCGCGGGGTCGTCCGTGCCGGTCGTGCTGCACTGCTGCGCCCCGCGCATGCCGCTGGCCCTGTTCCGCCGGGCCGGGGCCGCCGCGGTCTCCTTCGACCTCGGGCTGGTGCAGGACCTCGACGCCGTGGGGGAGTCGGTCGACGCGGGAGTGCACCTGCTGGTCGGCGTCGTGCCCGGCGTCGATGCGGCGCTGCCGGCGCCTAAGGCGACGGCCTCGCGGGTGCAGGCCTGGTGGAACGAACTCGGGTTCGCGGCCGACGACCTTGCCGGTGCCGTGACCCTCACGCCTGCGTGCGGCCTGGCCGGGGCGACGCCGGGCTACGCGAGGTCGGCGATGACCCACCTGCGCGAGGCGGCGAAGTACCTGCAGCCGGAGTGACGGGCTGTCGGTCCGGTTCGCCCGCTCCTGGCCGGCATCCCGCCGGGCAGCCGTTCCACTTGATCGGCCCCCCGAGATTCGGGCTGTGGACGGCGCGTTTCTGTCGGTGATCGAACGTATGATCGAACGCATGGACGACGACGCGCCGCACGGCCAGGGGGACGGGTTCCCGCCGCCGGCTGTCGGCTGGGCGTCGGGCCCACTGGGTGAGGCGCAGGTCGCGCATCGCAGGATCGCGCGGGAGACCGCTGCGCGGTTCCGGAAGCTGGCCGCCTTCGCCGCCACCCGCCCGGCCTCGGCCGACCGCCGTCCCGGGGAGAAGGGCGCGATGAGTGCCGACCGGCGCGCCGCGCGGCCGGAGGTGCTCGCCGACGTGAGCGAGTGGGCGGCGCAGGAGGTCGCGATCGCGTTCGCCATCCCCACGCGCACGGCGGAGATCGAGCTGGCGCGAGCGCTGACCGTCGTGCGGCGGCTGCCGCGCACACTGGAGGCGCTGGAGTCCGGTCTGCTGCACCAGGGTCACCTGTGGCCGATGCTCGACAAGGTGGCCACGGTCGCCGACGCCGCCATCCGCGCCCGGCTGGAGGCCGACCTGCTCGCGTGGGTGGGCAGGCGGCATGTCACCACCCCGGCGCAGCTGGGCGCGAAGATCCGCCGTGAGCTGCTGGCCCGCAACGTGCGCGACGCGGCGCGGGACCTGGAGGAGCAGCTGCGCCGTCGAGGCGTGTACGTCCAAGCCGATCGGGTCGACGGGATGGCCACCCTGTGTGCGCTGCTGACGGTGCCCGAGGCGGCAGCGCTGGTCGAGGCGCTGGGTGCCTACGCCGACGCACTCGTCGACGATCCGGCCGCCGGGCCGCCCCGGAGCCGGCAGCAGAAGATGGCCGACTGCCTGCTGGACCTGGTGCTGCGCCCGGGGGAGTCCGACCTGCCGGTGGTCCGGGCCGACGTCACCGTGGTCGCACCGGTGGCCACGATGGTGGGTGGGGACCAGCCGGCGGAGGTCGGCGGCGATCCGGTCCCGGCGGAGATGGCCCGCGCACTCGCCCAAGGCCTGGGCCTCCTGCCTGCCCCCGCCGACGATGGTCCTCCCGACGGCGCGTGTCCGGCCGGGAGCTTCGACGACCTCGAGTTCGACGCCGACCCCGCGACCCACGACAGCCTGCTGGCCGCCGCCGACGAGGCGTGGTGGGCCGAGGTCGAGGCCCGGGTGGCGCGCGGGGAGTGGGGCGGCGAGGACGACCCACCCCCGGACGAACTCGAGCGGTTGTGGGCCGAGACGGCCCGGGAGCTGGCCGATGACCCGCACTGGGCCCTCCTGTTCGGCTTCGTCGAGGACGACGACGAGCCGGTGCCGATGCGTCGAGCACCGGGGGAGACGTCTGCGCGGGGGCCGTCCCCCGGCGACACCTCCGTGGCAGCGGCCGACGACGGCGGGGCAGCGGCAGCGGCAGCGGCCGAGCCTTCCTGGTGGGCGGCCGCAGACGCCGCCGTCGACGCGGCGGGGGCCGCGCAGCTGGCGGTGGACCGGGCCCTGAACCGTGCCCAGCGGGCCGTCGACGCCGCGGAACGGGCCGACCGGGCCGATCGCGACGCCTGGGAGGAGTCTGCGGCGGCCCGCATCTCGGCCGCTCCCGACGCGCTGACGGCGCTGGCGCATGCCACCGCCGACCGGCGTGCTGCGCTGGGCGCTCTCCTGCAACGCACCGCGGGTGGTGGGCTGGCCGACCGGCCGCGGATCGCGCTGACCGACGCCCTCACCGGTGCACTGCTCGCCCTGACCGACGCCCCGGGGCTGCGAGCCGCGGCAACCTGCGGGGCGCGGGCCTGTCGCACCGGGCGGCGAGTGTGCGATCACGACCTGACCGGTCGTCCCGGTCTCGGCCCACCGCCCGAGTGCGACACCTACCGGCCCGGGGCAGCCCTCGACCGGTTCCTGCGCGCCCGCGACCGCCGGTGCCGCCAGCCCGGCTGCCGCGGCCGGGTGCCGCGGGGTGGCGAGCTGGACCACAACGTCGCCTATCCCGACGGCCCGACGGCGGCGCAGGGCATGGTCGGGTTCTGCACCGGTCACCACCGCGGCAAGCACCAGGCACCGGGCTGGCGCTACGACCTCTCGGCCGAGGGCACCCTCACCGTCACCACCCCCACCGGGATGGTCGCGTCCACCGATCCGCCGCCCTTCTGATCATGTCGTCATCGCCGGATACCGTTTCGTCCGTGAGCGCCGAACTCGACGAACCGACGGTCGCGGCCGTCGCCGACCAGGAGGACGTCACCGAGGTCCCCGACGACGCCAGGACCAGGCACCGGGACCTCTCCGAGGAGCTCGACCGGCACAACTTCGCCTACTACGTGCTCGACCAGCCGACCATCAGCGACGGTCAGTACGACGCGCTGATGGCCGAGCTCAAGGCGCTCGAGGCGGCCCACCCGGCGCTGGTCACGCCCGACTCACCCAGCCAGAAGGTGAACGGCGGGTTCGCGGCGACCTTCTCGCCGGTCCAGCACCTCGAGCGCATGCAGAGCCTCGACAACGCCTTCTCCAGCGACGAGCTGTCGGCCTGGGCCGCCCGCGTGGAACGCGAGGCCGGCACCGGTGCGCGGTTCCTGTGCGAGCTGAAGATCGACGGGCTGGCAGTGGCGCTGCTCTACGAGCACGGCCGTCTGGTCCGCGCCGCCACCCGCGGCGACGGGACGACGGGAGAGGACGTCACCGCCAACGTCCGCACGCTGGAGGGCATCCCGCACCAGCTGGATGCGAGCGACGTGGACGGAGATCTGCCCGCCCAGCTCGAGGTCCGCGGCGAGATCTACTTCCCGGTCACCGCGTTCGCCGACCTCAACGCCGCCATGGTCGAGCAGGGCAAGGCGCCGTTCGCCAATCCGCGCAACGCCGCCGCCGGCTCGCTGCGGCAGAAGGATCCGCGGGTCACCGCCTCCCGGCCGCTGCGGATGATCGTGCACGGGATCGGCTCCCACGACGGCTGGCAGCCCGAGCAGCAGTCCGAGGCGTACGTCCGGCTGCGGCAGCTCGGCCTGCCCACGAGCGACCGGTTCGAGGTGGTCGACGACCTCGAGGGCGTCTGGGCCTACATCGAGCGCTACCGCGAGCAGCGGCACTCGGTCGAGCACGAGATCGACGGCGTGGTCGTCAAGGTCGACCAGATCGCGCTGCAACGCCGGCTGGGCTCCACCTCGCGCGCTCCCCGGTGGGCGATCGCCTTCAAGTACCCCCCGGAGGAGGCGACCACCACGCTCCTCGACATCCGCGTCAACGTCGGGCGCACCGGCCGGGTGACGCCGTTCGCGTTCATGGAGCCGGTGAAGGTGGCCGGCTCCACCGTGCAGCTCGCGACGCTGCACAACGCCAGCGAGGTCAAGCGCAAGGGCGTGCTGATCGGCGACACCGTCGTCATCCGCAAGGCCGGTGACGTGATCCCCGAGGTGCTCGGCCCGATCGTCGCCGACCGCGACGGCTCCGAGCGCGAGTTCGTCATGCCGACCCACTGCCCCGAGTGCGGCACCGAGCTGCGGCCGGAGAAGGAGGGCGACGCCGACATCCGCTGCCCGAACTCGCGGTCCTGCCCGGCGCAGTTGCGCGAGCGCGTCTTCCACGTCGCCGGCCGAGGCGCCTTCGACATCGAGGTGCTCGGCTACGAGGCGGCGATCGCGCTCCTGGAGGGCGGGCTGCTGCAGGACGAGGGCGACATCTTCTTCCTCGACGCGGAGAAGCTCGAGCGGACCGACTTCTTCACGAAGAAGGACGGCACGCTCTCGGCCAACGGCACCAAGCTGCTGGCCAATCTGCAGACCCGCAAGGACGTCCCGCTGTGGCGGGTGCTGGTCGGCCTCTCGATCCGCCACGTGGGCCCGACCGCCGCGCAGGCACTGGCCCGCGACTTCCGCTCCCTCGACCGGGTCGCCGAGGCGAGCGAGGAGGACCTGGCCGCCGCCGACGGGGTCGGGCCCACGATCGCCCGGTCGATCCGTGACTGGTTCGCCGTCGACTGGCACCGCGAAGTGGTCGAGAAGTGGCGTCGCGCCGGCGTGCGCATGGTCGACGAGAGCGCCGACACCGGCCCCGGTCCGCTCACCGGCGTCACCGTCGTCGTCACCGGTTCGCTGCGCGACTACAGCCGCGATCAGGCCACCGCCGCGATCCAGGAGCGCGGCGGCAAGGTCACCGGTTCGGTGTCGAAGAAGACCGGCTTCGTCGTCGTCGGCGCCGACCCGGGCAGCAAGTACGACAAGGCCGTGCAGGTGAAGGCACCGATCCTCGACGACGACGGGTTCCGCGTCCTGCTGGAGGCCGGGCCCGACGCCGCCCGGGAGGTGGCGACGATCGGTGACGGCAGCCAGGCCGACGGCAGCTAAGCCGGGGGCAGCGACGCCACGGTGGTCGCGATGCCGGTCAGGTGCGCCAGGCGCAGCAGCTCCGAGCGACGGAAGGCGGGGCCGCCCGACCGGCCGAGCACGACCGCGCAACCGGGCCCGCCGAACGGGGCGACCATCATCTCCAGGGCCATCTCCCGCCAGCGCTCGGGCATCCAGTCGTCCTCGCTGGGCAGCAGCTTCGGGCCGGACAGCGGCATCCACGGCACGGTCAGGCCATCGAAGCCCGGCGCGGCGTCGGACGCCGCCGCCACCTCCCACGCGCCGGCGCCCGTCGCGGAGAGCACCACCGCCCAGCCGCTGTGGAACACCCGCGGCAGCTCGGCGGCGAGCAGCTTCACCGAGGTCCCCTCGCCCGCCCGGGCCAGCGCCTCCAGCAGTTCCAGCTCGCGGTGGGTGTCCAGGGGACCGGCGAAGGGTCGCAGCGCCTCCACCTCGACCCCGGGCACGGCCCGGACGGCGGTGATCAGGCTGTCGGGCAGCCGGTCACGGGGCAGGTCGACCACGACGTCGTCCACGGCGACACCGCCCCCGCGTTCCAGCACGTCCACCGACACGATGTCGATGCCGGCGTCGCCGAGGGCGGTCGCCACGGCGCCCAGGATGCCGGGCCGGTCGGGAACCACCAGACGCAGGAGATAGGACACGGTTCCTCCGGGTCGTCCTCGAAAGATGCGGCCGATCTCCGTCGATCGTGTGCGTCCAGCTTCTCACGCGCCGGAAGGCCGGCTGCCCGCCGCGCTGCCCCACGTAGAGTGGCAGGGTCCGCGGGCGCGCCCGCAGCGACGGCCGAGCACGACGCCGTCGGGCACCGCCGTCGAGAACCAGCCGTCGAGCAGCACCGAAATGGAGTCCGCACCCCAGTGAGCACGCTCTCCCGGAATGTCCGCGTGACCCGCGAGGAGATAGCCCACCTGGCGCGGCTCTCCCGCCTGGCGGTCACCGACGAGGAGCTCGACCTCTACGCCGGCCAGCTATCCGCTGTCCTGGACGCGGTGGCCCAGGTGCAGCAGGCCCCCGTCGCGGACGTGCCACCGACGACGCACGCCGTCCCCATGACGAACGTGATGCGCCCCGACGTCACGCGGCCGAGCCTGCCCCGCGACGTCGTCCTGGCCGGCGCCCCCGCCGCCGAGGACGACCGCTTCCGCGTCCCCCGCATCCTGGGGGAGGAGGAATGAGCGCCCCCGAGCGCAGCGACCTGACCACCACCTCCGCGGCCGATCTCGCCCGCGCCCTGAAGGCCCGGGAGCTCTCGTCGGTCGAGGTGACCCGCGCCTACCTCGACCGGATCGCGGCCGAGGACGGCCGGCTGGGCTCCTACCTGCACGTCGACGCCGACGTCGCGCTGGCTCGCGCCGAGGAGATCGACGCGGCCGGGTCCGCCGGTGACGGCCTGGCGGGCATCCCCGTCGCCCTGAAGGACGTCGTCGTCACCGAGGGCGTGCCGACGACCAGCGGCTCGAAGATCCTCGAGGGCTGGCGGCCGCCGTACGACGCCACTGTCGCCGCCCGGCTCAAGGCCGCGGGCACGGTGCTGCTGGGCAAGACCAACATGGACGAGTTCGCGATGGGCTCCTCCACCGAGAACTCGGCCTACGGCGTGACGCGCAACCCGTGGGACCCCGAGCGCATCCCCGGCGGGTCCTCCGGCGGCTCCTCCGCCGCCGTGGCCGGCGGCCTCGCCCCGTGGGCGATCGGCACCGACACCGGCGGCTCGATCCGGCAGCCGGCCGCGCTCACCGGCCTGGTGGGCCACAAGCCCACCTACGGCTCGGTCTCCCGCTACGGGCTGATCGCCTTCTCCTCGAGCCTGGACCAGGCCGGTCCCATGGCCCGCACCGTCCTCGACGCGGCCCTCCTGCACGAGGCCATCGCCGGTCACGACCCGCTGGACTCCACGAGCATCGACTCGCCGGTCCCCGTGCTCGCCGAGTGCGCCCGTCGCGGCGCCGACGGCGACCTGTCCGGCCTGAAGGTCGGCGTCGTCCGTGAACTCGGCGGCGAGGGCCACCGCGACGGCTACGAACAGGGCGTGCTCGACCGGTTCGCCGAGGCCGTCGCGCTGCTCGAGGGCATGGGCGCCGAGGTCCGCGAGGTCTCCTGCCCCGCCTTCGACCTCGCCCTGCCGGCGTACTACCTGATCGCCCCCAGCGAGGCCTCCTCCAACCTGGCCCGGTTCGACGGGGTGCGGTACGGCCTGCGGGTCGGCGACGACGGCGACCGCGACCTCGACGAGGTCATGGCGCTGACGCGGGAACAGGGCTTCGGCCCCGAGGTGAAGCGCCGGATCATCCTCGGCACGTACGCGCTGTCCAGCGGCTACTACGAGGCCTACTACGGCCAGGCGCAGAAGGTGCGCACGCTGATCAGCCGCGACTTCTCCGCCGGCTTCGCCGACGTGGACGTGCTGGTCAGCCCGACGACGCCGACCGTGGCCTTCCCCCTGGGGTCGCGCGTCGACGACCCGGTGGCGATGTACGCCGCCGACCTGTGCACCCTGCCGGCGAGTCTGGCCGGGGTGCCGGCGATCTCGGTGCCCTGCGGACTGTCCGACGGCCTGCCGGTCGGCTTCCAGATCATGGCCCCGGCGCTGGCCGACGACCGCTGCTACCAGGTCGCGGCGGCACTGGAGGCGGCGTCGGGCGGGCCGCTGATCGACCGCCTGACGGGGGCTGCCGCGTGAGCGGGGCGCTGAAGGCCGCGTGGGGCCTCACCGCCTTCGTGATCCTCGCCGGCGCCGCCGGCTGGCTGATCACCGGCCGCGCCGTCTTCGCCGTCTTCATCGTCCTGGGCGTGCTGACCGCCGTCGGCGCCCTGCTCACCGGGCGCAGCGAGCGAGCCGCCACGAAGGAGGAGCACAACCCGTGAGCCCCGATCCGCTGGTCGACTTCGACGAGGTCCTCACCCGCTACGAGCCGGTGATCGGCCTCGAGACGCACGTCGAGCTGGGCACTGCCTCGAAGATGTTCTGCGGCTGCTCGACCACCTTCGGCGCCGAGCCCAACACCCAGACCTGCCCGGTCTGCCTGGGCCTGCCCGGCTCGCTGCCCGTGGCCAACGCCGCCGCGATCGAGGCGACGATCCGCATCGGCCTCGCCCTGGGCTGCCGGATCGCCACCTGGTGCCGGTTCGCCCGCAAGAACTACTTCTACCCGGACATCCCCAAGGGCTTCCAGACGACCCAGTACGACGAACCGCTCTGCACCGCGGGGCACCTCGACGTCGAGGTCGACGGCGAGACGTACCGCGTCGAGATCGAGCGCGTGCACCTGGAGGAGGACACGGGCAAGAACCTCCACGTCGGCGGCTCCACCGGGCGCATCCACGGCGCCTCGCACTCGCTGATCGACTACAACCGGGCCGGGATCCCGCTGGTGGAGATCGTCACCCGGCCGATCCCGAACGTCGGGGGCAAGGCGCCGGAGGTCGCCCGGGCGTACGTGACGGAGCTCCGCGAGATCCTGCTCGCGCTCGGGGTCTCCGAGGTCCGCATGGAGCAGGGCAACCTGCGCTGCGACGTCAACACCTCCCTGGCGCCCATCGGCAGCCTCGAGTGGGGCACCCGGACCGAGACCAAGAACGTGAACTCGCTGCGGTCGGTGGAGCGCGCCGTCCGGTTCGAGATGCGCCGGCAGGCCGCCGTCCTCGACGCGGGCGAGCGGATCGTCCAGGAGACCCGGCACTTCCACGAGGACAGCGCGACGACGTCGCCCGGCCGGAGCAAGGAGGAGGCCACCGACTACCGGTACTTCCCCGAGCCCGACCTGGTGCCGGTCGCCCCCGACGAGGAGTGGGTGGCCAAGCTGGCTGCCACGCTGCCCGAGCTGCCGGCCGCCCGCCGCGCCCGGCTGACCGACGAGTGGGGCATCGCGCCCACCGAGATGGCCTGGCTGGTCAACGCCGGCGCCGTCGAACTGGTCAGCGACACGGTCGCGGCCGGCGCCTCGCCCGCCGACGCCCGCAAGTGGTGGCTCGGCGAGCTGGCCCGCCGGGCCAACGACGCGGGTGTGGAGCTGGGCGAGCTCGCGGTCACCCCGGCGCAGGTGGCCGAGCTGGTCGGGCTCGTCGCCGCCGGCACGATCAACGACCAGCTGGCCCGTCAGGCGCTCGACGGCGTGCTGGCCGGTGAGGGCGGCCCGGCACAGGTCGTCGAGGCGCGCGGGCTGGCCGTCATGGGCGATTCGGACGAGCTCGTCGCCGCCGTCGACGCGGCGATCGAGAGCAACCCCGACGTGGCCGACAAGGTCCGCGGCGGCAAGGTGCAGGCGATCGGCGCCCTGGTCGGGGCCGTCATGAAGACCACCCGCGGCAAGGCCGACGCGGCGACCGTCAAGCGGATGCTCGAGGAGCGCCTGGTCAGCTGAGGCTCTGGTCGTCGTCGGTGTGGGGCCCGGAGGGTTCCCGCCGAGGACGACTGATGGGCTCAGCTCACGCCGGGAACGGCACCTGGCCGCGGTGTCGTCCGGAGGACGACAGGGTCATGGCCGCGGTGTCGTCCGGAGGACGACAGAGTCATAGCGGGGATTCCTGGCCGGAGTTCGGCGGGAGGATGCGCAGCACCTTGTCGTCGCCCTCGCCGGGGGTGCCCACGCCGTCCCGGTTGGACGTGGTGATCCACAGCGCGCCCTCGACGTCGAGGACGACCGTGCGCAGCCGCCCGTACTGACCGCCGAGGAGTTCCTCCGGCAGTTCGGGTGTGCTGCCGTCCTCGGGCTGCTCCCCGAGCGGGAGCACGTGGACGCGCTCGCCGTCGAGCGCGCCGACGAACGCGATCCCCGACTCCGCGTCGCCGCCGATGGCGCAGCCGCCGAGGCCGCCCTCCTCGGCGAGGATCTCGGCCACCGGCGCCTTGCCGCCGGGGCGGTAGTCGTGGCCGGCGACGAGCTGGTTCAGCTCGTCGGGACCGTCGCTGCCCTCGTCGGTGGCGAACAGCGAGAGGTCCCCGCCCTGGCAGAGCGCCGTGACGTCGCGGTGCCCCCGCGTGTAGACGGGGTCCGTGCCGCCGACGGCCTGGCCGAAGACGTCGATCCGCAGCACCACACCGGCCAGCGAGCCGGGTGCGCCGGCCAGCGCCGGGTTGCCGGTGTCCCCGGTGCCGACGTAGAGGTCGCCGTCGACGCCGAACACGAGCCCACCGCCGTTGTGCACCTGGCCGCGGGGGATGCCGGTGAACACCGGGTTGGGGGTGCCGCCGAGCGGGAAGCGGACGACGCGGTTGTCGGTCGGCGTCGTCACGTAGGCGTAGAACAGCCCGTCCTCGGCGTACGTCGGGGAGACCGCCAGCCCGAGCAGGCCGCCGTCGCCGGTGGTGTCGAGCCCGGGCACGGTCATCAGCTCGCGGGGCGGCGACCGGTCGGGGAAGACCTGCACCAGGCGCCCGGTGTCGCGCTCCCCGACGACGGCGGTGCCGTCGGCCATCAGCACGAGCGGGGTGGGGACCTCCAGGCCGGAGGCGACCACGTTCGGATCCCCGCCCTCGCCCTCGGAGCCGGGTTCGGCCGGCCGGCCGGGCTGCGGGGCGCTGGACGTCGGCGGACCGACCTGCGGGGGAGCACCCTCGGGCAGGGGGCGGAACGGTCCGCTGGGCTGGTAGCCATCGGTCCCGCAGCCGGCGATCGTCACGCTCGCCAGCAGCGCGACGACTCCGACCCGCACTCGCCCGCTCACCCCGATCACAGTACGTGCGACCTGCGCCCTGCCGCCTACAGTCGGTGCCCGTGCCCACCCTGGATCTGCGCTCCGACGAGCCGCTGCACGTGCTGGTCCCGTCGACCGCACTGGCCGCCGCCGCCGAGGCGGTCTCCCCGCGGGTGCGTGCCCACCGGGTGACGCCGACCGACGGCCCGCCGGCGGGGGAGGCCGCTCAGGCGCAGGTGTGGGTGCCCGGTGGCGGCACCGCGATCCCGCCGGGATTCCTCGAGGCGCTGCCCCGGCTGCGGCTGGTCCAGCTGCTCAGCGCCGGCGCGGAGCGATTCGTCGGAAGGCTGCCCGAGGGTGTCGTGCTGTGCAACGCGCGCGGTGCGCACACGCCCGCGACCGCGGAGTGGGTCATGACGGCGATGCTCGCCGCGCAGCGCGGGATCCCGTTCTTCGTGCGGGAGCAGGACGCGGGTCGGTGGTCGTTCGGCACCCAGCGCAGCCTCGTCGGTGCCCGGGTGCTGGTGGTCGGCGCCGGGGACATCGCGCAGGCCGTCGGCGCGATGCTCACCGGATTCGACGTCGAGCTCACCCACGTGGCGCGGACCGCCCGCGCCGGGGTCCGGTCGACGGCGGAACTGCCCGACCTCCTCCCGCACGCCGACGTCGTCGTGCTGCTCGTCCCGGTGACCCCCGAGACGGTCGGCATGGTCGACGCGGCGTTCCTCGCCGCGATGCCGGACGGCGCCCTGCTCGTCAACGCCGCCCGCGGGGTGGTCGTCGACACCGACGCGCTGCTCGCCGAACTCACCAGCGGGCGACTCCGCGCGGCGCTCGACGTCACCGATCCCGAGCCGCTGCCCGAAGGGCACCCGCTGTGGTCGGCGCCGGGCCTGCTGCTCACCCCGCACGTCGCCGGCGCCATCCCGGACACCGACGAGCGCGCGGCGGCCGCGGTGACCGACCAGCTCGCGCGCGTGCTGGCGGGAGAGCCGCTGGTCAACGTCGTCGACCGCTACTGACCCCGTGCGTGCTGACCTCGTGATGGCCTGCGCCTAGCATCGCCGATCGTGAGCACCGTCGAGGATCGCCCCACCGGCAGCAGCACGATGAAGCCGCGCAGCTGGGAGGTGACCGACGGCGACACCAAGGCGCCCGCCCGCGCGATGCTCCGTGCGGTCGGGATGGGCGACGACGACTGGGACAAGCCGCAGATCGGCGTCGCCTCCTCCTGGAACGAGATCACGCCCTGCAACCTGTCGCTCGACCGGCTGGCCAAGCGGGCCAAGGAGGGCGTGCACGTCGCCGGTGGCTACCCGCTGGAGTTCGGCACGATCTCGGTGTCCGACGGCATCTCCATGGGGCACGAGGGCATGCGCGCCTCCCTGGTGTCGCGCGAGGTCATCGCCGACTCGGTGGAGACGGTCATGTTCGCCGAGCGCCTCGACGGTTCGGTCCTGCTGGCCGGCTGCGACAAGTCCCTGCCCGGCATGCTCATGGCCGCGGCCAGGCTCGACCTGGCCAGCGTCTTCCTCTACTCCGGCTCCACGCTGCCGGGTCGGCTCGGCGACCGCGACCTCACGATCATCGACGTCTTCGAGGGCGTCGGGGCGTGCGCCCGCGGGCTGATCACCCGTGACGAGCTCGACGCCATCGAGAAGGCCGCCTGTCCCGGCATGGGTTCCTGCGGGGGCATGTACACCGCCAACACGATGGCCAGCGTCGCCGAGGCCCTCGGGATGGCGTTGCCCGGCAGCGCCGCCCCGCCGGCGCCCGACCACCGCCGCGACGCGTTCGCCGTCGCCTCGGGCGAGGCCGTCGTCAACCTGCTCCGGCACGGGATCACCGCCCGGCAGATCATGACCAAGCAGGCGTTCGAGAACGCGATCACCGTGGTGATGGCGCTGGGCGGCTCCACCAACGCCGTCCTGCACCTGATGGCCATCGCGCACGAGGCCCAGGTCGACCTCACGCTCGAGGACTTCAACCGGATCGGCGACCGCACCCCGCTCCTGGCCGATGTCAAGCCGTTCGGCCGGTACGTCATGACCGACGTCGACCGCATCGGCGGCGTCCCGGTCGTGCTCCGCGCCCTGCTCGACGCCGGCCTGCTGCACGGCGACGCGCTGACCGTCACGGGCAAGACGATGGCCGAGAACCTCGCCGAGATCGCCCCGCCGGACCCCGACGGCACGATCATCCACGCGATGACCGCGCCGATCCACAAGACGGGCGGCCTGGTGATCCTGCGCGGCTCGCTGTCGCCCGACGGCGCCGTCGTGAAGTCGGCCGGGTTCGAGGACGAGGTCTTCGAGGGCACCGCACGGGTCTTCGACGGCGAGCAGGGCGCGATGGACGCCGTCACCCACGGCACGCTGCAGCCCGGCGACGTCGTCGTCATCCGGTACGAGGGACCCAAGGGTGGCCCGGGGATGCGCGAGATGCTCGCCGTCACCGGCGCGATCAAGGGTGCCGGCCTCGGCAAGGACGTCCTGCTGCTCACCGACGGCCGGTTCTCCGGCGGTACGACCGGCCTCTGCATCGGGCACGTGGCGCCCGAGGCCACCGACGGCGGCCCGATCGCGTTCGTGCGCGACGGCGACCGGATCCGCCTGGATCTGGCCGCCCGCACCCTCGACCTGCTGGTCGACGAGGACGAGCTCGCCGCCCGGCGCGAGGGCTGGTCGCCGCTGCCCCCGCGGTACACGACCGGGGTCCTCGGCAAGTACGCCAAGCTCGTCGGCTCGGCGGCGCAGGGCGCGATCTGCGGCTGAGCGCCGCGATGTAGGCCGTTCGGGGGACACCCCCCGAACGGGTGACGTGCCCTGCACCCCGGCTTGGCAGTGGCGTCCCGCCTGCCGAATCACGGGGTGTGGACCCGCGCCGATGGTGGCTGCTCGCGGGCGTCGTGCCGGTCGCAATCGCCTGCACGCTCGCCGCGAGCTCCCCTGAGCTGCGCCCGCTCGGCGACCTCGCGGTCACCGTCAGCGGGCTGGTCGTCGCTGCCCTCGTCTGGGTGATCGGCGGTCGTCGTGGGCGCAGCCGGACGAGCTGGCGGCTGCTCGCCGTCGCCCCGCTGTTCCCCGTGCTGGGCGTCGTGCTGGCCGCCGTCCTCGCCCCCGCGGACCCCATGGACGATCTCGTCCTCCGCTGGGCGCCCACCGTGCCCGGCTACCTCGTGGCCAGCATCGGCATCCTGAGCCTGGTCGAGCGGCGCCGGCTGCTCGCCGCAGGGTGGCGGCTGGCCGTCGAGGCCGCGCTGTTCACCGCGGCCAGCCTCGTGATCGTGCAGTTCCTCGTCGCCGGCCCGATCGGCGCCTGGTCGGTCCTCGGCACCCGCGAGCTGGTCGTGCTCGCCGCCGCGGTCGTGGTCACGTCCGTGACGACGGCGGCCGCGCTGACCCTGCTCGGCGCCATCGAGGCCCGGCGCCAGCCGATGGCGCTGGCGCTGCTGGCCGGGGCCGCGCTCCTGACCGCCGGCCGCGGCCTCGGCACCGCGGCCGTCCTGGGCAGCGCCCCCGTGGCCGCCGACGTCAGCCGGTTCCTCGTCTGCTCGGGCCTGTGGCTGCTCGCCCTCGCCGTGCTCGTCGACCCCGGGCGGTGCGACGGCACCGGCCGGCAGCCGGTGCCGGGGCGGTCGACCGAACTCGGTCAGGTGCTGCCGCACCTGGCGATGCTCGCGGCCGTCGGCGTCACCGGCGCGTTCTCGATGAGCGGCACCCGGCCGACCGTCCCCGCCATCGCGGGCATCGTGTCGTGCGTCGCGCTCTCGGTCGTCCACCGGTGGATCACCATCCGCGAGGTGCGGGTGATGGCCGCCCGTCTCCGCCGTCGCGAGGCCTACTTCCGCTCGCTCGTGCGCTCCAGCAGCGACGCCGTCGTCATCCTCGGCGGCGACCTGCGGATCACCGCCGCCACCGCGGCGCTCGAGCGCGCCCTCGGCCCGGTGGCCACCGGCCTCGTCGGGCGCCCGCTGCTGGACGTCGTGCATGCCGAGGACCGCCCCGCGCTCGCCGCGGTGCTGGCCGACGCCCCCGCGCCGGAGGAGGGCCCGACCGCCCTGACCCTGCTGCGGCTGCAGGACGACAGCGGGGAGTGGCGCTACTTCGAGGCCGGCGTGACCGACCTGCGCTCGGACCCCGACGTGGGCGCGGTCGTCCTCCACTGCCGCGACATGACCGACCGGCACGCCCGGGAGCAGGCACTGCTGGGCGTCGCCTACACCGACCCGATGACCGGGCTGCCCAACCGTGCGGGGTTCCTCCAGGCCCTCCAGCAGGAGATCGGCGGCGCGGACGAGGGCCCCGCGACGCTGCTGCTGATCGAGCTCGACGGCATCGCGGAGGCCCGGGACCAGGTGGGCCGCGAGGCCGTCACCAACGTGGTGGCCGAGGTCGGTCGCCGCGTGCGTGCGACGGTCCGCGGCGAGGACGTCGTGGCGCGGCTGGGCGGTGGCGCCTTCGCCGTCCTCAGCCGCGGTGGCAGCGCCGACGCCGACCGGCTGGCGTCCCGCTGCCTCTCGGTGGTCGAGCAGCCCGTGATCACCGCCGACGGAGTGGTCGACCTGACCGCCGGCGTCGGCCTGGCCCCGGTGGACGGGGACTCGGTCGAGGAGGTCCTCCGCCGGGCCGAACTGGCTGTGCGCGCCGCCCACGAGGCGGGACCGGGCTCGGCCCGTCGCTACGAGGCATCTCTGGGTGATGCCGCGGCCCGCCGCGAGATGCTCCGCACCGGGCTCCAGGGAGCGCGCGCCCACGGCCAGCTGTTCCTGATGTTCCAGCCGATCGTCGCGCTCGGGGAGCAGCGCATCACGGGCCTGGAGGCCCAGTTGCGCTGGAAGCACCCCGAGCTGGGCGAGGTGCCCCCGGCCGAGTTCCTGCCGCTCGCCGAGCGCGCCGGCCTGATCGGGGAGCTCATGCGGTGGGCGCTGCGCGAGGCCGCCGCCGTCACCATGGGTCTGCCCGCCGGTGACGAGCCCCTGCGGATCGGGCTGAAGGTCCCCCCCGGCTACGCCGCCACGGGCACGCTGGTCCCGGACGTGGAGGAGGCCCTGCGACGCTCGGGGCTGCCCGCCGAGCGGCTGGTCCTCCAGATCAGCTCGCCCACCGTCGCCGCCGACGACGAGCGCACCGGTCTCGACGTCTCCACGCTGCGGCTCATGGGCGTGCACGTCGCCCTGGAGGGCTTCGGGAGCGGCTCCTCCGCGCTGGCTCACCTCACCAAGCTGTCCATCGACATCGTCAAGCTCGACCGCTCGCTGATCAGCCGCATCGACCGGGACCCGCAGAGCCGCGCGCTGTGCGAGTCGGTCATCGGAATCGGCCGCGCGCTCGGACTCGATGTCGTGGCCGAGGGCGTCGAGACCCCGGCGCAGCTCGCCGCGCTGGGCACCTTCGGCTGCAACTACGCGCAGGGCTTCCACATCGCCCGCCCGGTGTCGGCGGCCGCACTCGGCGCGATGCTGGCCAGCGGGGCCGAGCTGTGGCCGGGTCTGGTCGGCATCCGGTGACCGGGCGGCCGCCGTGGCCGCGTGCCGCGGTGCCGGCCGCCCTCGCGGGTCTGGCCCTCGTGGTCGCCGCGCAGGAACTGCTGCGTCCGGCGTGGACCGGGCACGCGGCGCCGGCGCTGCTCGGGCTGGCCACCCTGGTGGTCGGCGGGCTCGTACTCCGCCAGAGCGCTCGCTCGGCCCCGGCGCTCGCGTCGACCTGGCGGGGTTTCGCCGTCATCGCGGGTCTGCTCGGCGTCGGCCAACTCGCCCGCGCCGTCGCCGGGCAGGGCATGAACCCCGCGTCGGCGGGCGTCGCGGACCTGTTCCTCGCGGCCACCGGCCCGGTCGCGATCGTGGTGTGCGTCCGGCTGGTGCGCTCGACCGGTGGCCGGATCCGGCACCAGGTCGTGCTCGACGCGCTGGTCGCGCTCGGGGCCCTCGCCGTCCTGCTGGAGATGCTCGTCCCGCTCACGGCCGGCGCGGGGAACACCGACCTCGTGCTCACGGTCGGCTACCCGATCGTCAGCGCGCTGCTCTGCGCGGTGGGTCTGGTGACCTTCTCCGCGGTGTCCGCGCCCCGGCGCCCCGCCGCGGCGTGGCTGCTGGTGTGCTTCGGCTCGTTGGCGATCGCCATGGCCGCGGGTGCCGTCGCGGCCGGGGCGCCCTCACCCGGCCTCGACGTCGTGACGAGCACCGCCTACCTCGCCATGCTGGCGACCGCCGCGCTGGCGCTGGTGAGCGACCCCGGACCGCGGGCGCGCAGCGAGCGGCCCGCAGCCGCAGTGCCCCTGGTCGGAGTGGTGGTCAGTTACTGCCTGGTCTTCGGCGTGGTCGTGCTGCTCCTGGGCGGCTGGGCCGCCGGACGGCCGGTGGTCGCCGTGGAGGCGGCCACGGTCGCGCTCGTCATGGTGGTCACCTTCGCCCGCACCCTCGTCTGGGCCCGGGACGGCGCCCGCCTGACCCGCCAGGTGTTGCGCACCGAGGCCTACTTCCGGACCCTCGTGCACCGGTCGGCCGACTGCACCCTCCTGCTCGACGACGCCGGCCAGGTCACCTGGGTCTCCAGCGCCGACCAGGCCGCGGACCTCCTGTCACCGCGCGAGCTCGAGGGCCGGCGGCTGGCCGACGTCGTGCACCCCGAGGATCGCGACGAACTGCACCGGGCGCTCCGGTACGGAGCCGACGACCGGCCGGCGGTCTTCCGGCTGCGGAGCCGGGACGGCGCCTGGCGGAGGTTCGAGGCCGTCCGGACGGCGTCGCCCGCGGGACTGCCCGGCTCCGGCGACGGCGTCGTGCTGCACCTGCGCGACGTCGCCGGCCGGCGCAGCACCGAGCTCGAGCTCGAGCGCATGGCCTACACCGACTACCTCACCGGGCTGCCCAACCGGGCCCGGTTCATGGCCGCCCTGGACGCGGCCCGCACCCGCGCGGCCGACGGCGAGACCGCCTGCGTCCTGCTCATCGACCTCGACGGGTTCAAGACGGTCAACGACGTCGCCGGCCACGAGGCGGGGGACCACCTGCTGTGCGAGGTCGCCGACGTCCTCCGCGACGGCGCGCGCGAGGGCGACCTCGTGGCCCGCCTCGGCGGCGACGAGTTCGCCCTGCTCGTGCCGGGGGAGCCGGACGAGGCGACCGGCCTGGCCGAGCGGTTGGTCGCCCTGCTGGATCGGCCCTTCCGCGTCCCCGCGCCGGGCGGCGTGGGGCTCGGCCCGGTCTTCCCCGTCTCCGGCAGCATCGGGGTGGCCCGCCTCCAGCCCGGGGACGAGGCCGCGGCCGCGGTGCGGCAGGCCGACCTGGCGCTGCGCGCGGCCAAGGCGGCCGGGAAGGCCTGCGTCCGGTCCTCGGGCCAGGCCCTCGACAGCGCCATGGGACGCCGTGCCCGGCTGGCCCGCGACCTGCCGGCGGCGCTCGCCCAGGGCCAGCTGCGGCTGGTCTACCAGCCCGTCGTGGGCGTCTCCGACCGCCGGATCCTCGGGCTGGAGGCCCTGGTCCGGTGGGAGCACCCGGTGCTCGGCACCGTGGCGCCGGACGAGTTCATCTCCCTCGCGGAGGACGACGGCCTGATCGTCCCGCTGCAGCAGTGGGTGCTGCGGGCGGCGCTGACGGACCTGTCGGGCCTGCTCGCCGAGGGGCGGGAGCTGCAGCTGGGCGTCAACGTGTCGGTGCGGCACCTGCAGGCCGGCTGCCTGGCCCCCGACGTCGCCCGCGCCCTCGCGGTGACCGGGGTGCCGCCGGGCAACCTCGTCCTCGAGATCACCGAGTCGGTGATGCTCGACGCGCAGGACCGGCTCGAGAACGACCTGACCACCCTCCGCGAGATGGGGTGCGTCCTGGCGCTCGACGACTTCGGGCGCGGCTACTCGTCGCTGGCCTACCTCGCCCGGCTGCCGGTCGACATCCTGAAGATGGACCGCGAGTTCGTGGCCGAGATCGAGCGGGACCACCGCGGCGCGGCGCTGGTGGCCGGGGTCATCGAGATCGGCCGTTCGATGGGCATGGACGTCGTCGCCGAGGGCGTGGAGAGCGTCGGGCAGGCGGGCCTGCTGCAGGGGATGGCCTGTCGCTACCTGCAGGGTTACCTGTTCGGCCGGCCGATGACGGTCGAGGAGCTGCCGGCCGCCATCGACTCGTTCGACGCCGGTCTCCTCGACGGTCCGCGTCCCACCCTGATGGACACGCTGTCCACATCGTGAGACGGCTTGGTTGACGTCCTCACCGGACAGGGCGCACAGTGTGCGAGTGCCCCGTGCCTGCATGCCCCTCGTAGTCGCCTAGCGCGTCGGTCCTCCGACCGACGCGCTGACCCCTCCGTGCCTGCGGCACGAGGGGTTTTTTGTTGCCCTGCTCCAGACGTCACCCGCACGGCCCAGGAGAACACCGCGATGACCACCACCCCGACCGAGGCAGCCGCCCACGAGGCGGCCACGCGCGAGGCCGCCGCCTCGCTGGCCGGCGTCGAGACGACCGTCCGACCCGCCGGCGCCGAGGCGGTCGAACCGGCCACCGGCATCACCGGCGCGCAGAGCCTCGTCCGCTCGCTCGAGGCCGTCGGCGTCGAGGTGATCTTCGGCATCCCGGGCGGCGCGATCCTCCCGGCCTACGACCCGCTGTTCGACTCGAAGGTGCGCCACGTCCTGGTCCGCCACGAGCAGGGCGCCGGGCACGCCGCCACCGGGTACGCGCAGGCCACCGGCAAGGTCGGGGTCTGCATGGCCACCTCCGGTCCGGGCGCGACGAACCTGGTGACCCCGCTGGCCGACGCGCACATGGACTCGGTCCCGATCGTGGCGATCACCGGTCAGGTGCCCAGCCGCTCGATCGGCACCGACGCCTTCCAGGAGGCCGACATCCGGGGCATCACGATGCCCGTGACCAAGCACAACTTCCTGGTCACCAGGGCCGAGGAGATCCCGCAGCGGATCGCCGAGGCGTTCCACCTGGCTGCCACCGGCCGCCCCGGCCCGGTCCTGGTCGACATCCCGAAGGACGTGCTGCAGGCGCGCACCGACTTCGCGTGGCCGCCCCGGCTGGACCTGCCCGGCTACAAGCCGACCACCCGGCCGCACGGCAAGCAGGTGCGGGAGGCGGCGACGATGATCGCCGCGGCACGCCGTCCGGTCCTCTACGTCGGCGGCGGGGTGCTCAAGGCCGACGCCACCGAGGAGCTCGCCCAGCTCGCGGCGCTGACCGGCGCGCCCGTCGTCACCACGCTCATGGCCCGCGGCGCCTACCCCGACAGCCACCCGCAGAACCTGGGTATGCCCGGCATGCACGGCAACGTCACCGCGGTGACCGCGCTGCAGAAGGCCGACCTGCTCGTGGCGCTCGGTGCCCGGTTCGACGACCGGGTCACCGGCGACCTGGCCAGCTTCGCGCCGGAGGCCCTGGTCGTCCACGCCGACATCGACCCCGCGGAGATCGGCAAGAACCGCCGGGCCGACGTGCCAATCGTCGGTGACGCGAAGGAGACCATCAGCGCCCTGCTCGACGCGCTGCGCGGTGAGTACGAGGCCGGCCGCACGCCCGACCTCTCGGCCTGGTGGGCGCAGCTCGACGACTGGCGCGCCCGGTACCCGCTCGGGTACGACTGGCCCGAGGACGGCTCGTTGTCCCCGCAGTACGTCATCGAGCGGCTCGGCGCCATCGCCGGCCCCGACGCCATCTACGCGGCCGGCGTGGGCCAGCACCAGATGTGGGCGGCCCAGTTCGTGAAGTACGAGAAGCCCGGCACCTGGCTCAACAGCGGCGGGCTCGGGACGATGGGCTACGCCGTCCCGGCCGCGATGGGCGCCAAGTACGGCCGGCCGGACACCACCGTGTGGGCCATCGACGGCGACGGCTGCTTCCAGATGACCAACCAGGAGCTGGCCACCTGCGCCATCGAGGGGATCCCGATCAAGGTCGCCGTCATCAACAACGGCAACCTCGGCATGGTGCGCCAGTGGCAGACCTTGTTCTACGAGGGCCGCTACTCCAACACCAAGCTGCACGCGCAGAACGCTGACGGCACGCCCAAGCCGGTGCGGATCCCGGACTTCGTGACGCTGGCCGAGGCCCTGGGCTGCGTCGGGCTGCGCTGCGAGACCAAGGACGACGTCGACTCGGTGATCGAGAAGGCGATGGCGATCACCGACGCCCCCGTGGTCATCGACTTCGTCGTCGGCCACGACGCCCAGGTGTGGCCGATGGTGGCCGCCGGCGCGAGCAACGACGACATCCTGGCCGCGCGCGACGTGCGCCCGGTCTTCGGCGACGGACAGGTGTAGGGGCAGTCACATGAGCAGGCACACGCTCTCGGTCCTCGTCGAGAACAAGTCCGGTGTCCTGACCCGCGTCGCCGCGCTGTTCAGCCGCCGGGGCTTCAACATCGAGTCGCTGGCCGTCGGGCCGACGGAGAACCCCGACCTGTCCCGGATGACGGTCGTGGTCGACGCCGACACCGCGCCGCTGGAGCAGATCACCAAGCAGCTGAACAAGCTGATCGAGGTCATCAAGATCGTGGAGCTGGACGGGGGAGCCGCGGTCCAGCGGGAACTGCTGCTGGTGAAGGTGCGCTCGCCGATGGCCGAGCGCACCCAGGTGCTGCAGACCGCCGAGCTGTTCCGGGCCCGGGTCGTCGACGTCAACCCCGACACGGTGACCCTCGAGGCCACCGGCACCCCCGACAAGCTCCAGGCGCTGCTCGCCGTGCTCGCCCCCCTGGGCATCAAGGAGATGGCGCAGTCGGGCACCGTGGCCCTGGGGCGGGGACCGCGCTCGATGTCGGGCGCGGGTACCTTGCGCCCGGTCGAGCGGACCGCCTGAACTTTTCCGCTGGCACGACAACCGAAGGGAACAACCACCAGCATGGCCGCCGAGATCTTCTACGACGACGACGCCGACCTCTCGATCATCCAGGGGCGCACCGTCGCCGTCCTGGGCTACGGCAGCCAGGGCCACGCGCACGCCCTGTCGCTGCGCGACTCCGGGGTCGACGTCCGCGTCGGACTGCCCGAGGGCAGCAAGAGCCGGGCGAAGGCCGAGGCCGAGGGCCTGCGGGTCGTCACGCCCGCCGAGGCGGCCGCCGAGGCCGACCTGATCATGATCCTGGCCCCGGACCACGTGCAGCGGACGCTGTACGCCGAGTCCGTCGAGCCCAACCTGCAGGACGGCGACGCGCTGTTCTTCGGCCACGGCTTCAACATCCGCTTCGGCTACATCAAGCCCCCGGCCGGCGTCGACGTCGCCATGGTCGCCCCGAAGGGCCCCGGGCACCTGGTGCGCCGCGAGTTCGAGAACGGCAAGGGCGTGCCCTGCCTGGTCGCCGTCGAGCAGGACGCCAGCGGCAACGCGCTGGCCCTCGCGCTGTCCTACGCGAAGGCCATCGGCGGCACCCGTGCCGGCGTCATCAAGACGACCTTCGCCGAGGAGACCGAGACCGACCTGTTCGGCGAGCAGGCCGTGCTGTGCGGTGGCGCCAGCGCGCTGATCACCGCCGGGTTCGAGACCCTCACCGAGGCCGGCTACCAGCCCGAGGTCGCCTACTTCGAGTGCCTGCACGAGCTCAAGCTGATCGTCGACCTCATGTACGAGGGCGGCATCGCCAAGCAGCGCTGGTCGGTGTCCGACACCGCCGAGTACGGCGACTACACCTCGGGTCCGAAGATCATCGACGCGCGGGTGAAGGAGTCGATGAAGGACGTCCTGACCGCCATCAAGGACGGCTCCTGGGCCGCGGCCTTCATCGCCGACCAGGATTCCGGGGCGCCGGACTTCAAGCGCCGCCGGGCCGAGGCCGAGGCGCACCCGATCGAGGAGACCGGGCGCAAGCTGCGCGGCCTGATGAGCTGGGTGTCGGCCGCGGACGACTACACCGGCACCGCCGCCCGCAACTGAGACGACGACAGAAGGGCCCCGCAGCCATCGGCTGCGGGGCCCTTCTGGTTCGTGCGGTGGATCAATAGGCCATGCCGCGCGAGGCGAAGTACTGCTTCGACTGCGGCTGCATCAGCAGGGCGACGATGACACCCGGGACGATGATCCCGAGGACGCCGCTGAAGGCGTTCCCGCCGCTCTGGATGATGCCGATGATCAGCGACAGCACGCTGACGCCGATGGCGATGTAGCTGACCATCAGCAGCAGCTTGGGGTTCTTGCCCTGGAGGACGAAGATCCCGCCGACCAGCAGCGCCACCGACATGGCGATGCTGATCAGGATGATCAGGCCGTAGAGGGCGCCGAGGATGAAGGCGACCGACAGGGCCAGGAGCCCGAACAGGGCGCCGAGGCCACCCCAGACGATGGCGACGACGGCCGCGCCGGTGACCATGCCGGGCCGCTGGCCCGGAGCGCCGCCGTAGCCGGCGGGCGAGCCGGGAGCGCCGTAGCCCTGGACGGGCTGCTGGGGCGCACCCCACGCGGGCTGGCCCTGCGGAGCACCCCCCTGGGGGTAGTTCGGGTCAGAACCGGGGGTGGGGCTGGACATGGGGCGGCTTCCTCCTCGTCGTGCACTCCGCCGGTGTGGCGGAACGGTGGCGGAGTGTAGGGCGCGTCACAGGTCCGTGGGGGGACCTGTGACGCGCCGTCACTCCCTCGGGTCAGCGGCCCCGGCGGGCCCGGTGGGCGCCGAAGAACGCCGCGGCGGGCTTCATCGACAGCAGGACGACGATCGCGATCGACATCGCGAAGAAGATCAGCGACAGGATCACGCCGCCGGCCGTCGAGTTCTCGTCGCCGAGGCTGCCGAAGAACGAGATGCCGGTCGTGAAGATGGCGATCGATCCGCCGACGATCAGCAGGACGCGGCTGCGGCCCGAGAGGGCGCGGACCGAGCCCATGATCATCACGATCGTCCAGGCCAGCGCGAGCAGGCCCAGGACGATGAGGATGCCGGCGAACGCCCCGGCGAAGCCGCCGAAGCCCGGGATCGCGTCCTCGAGGTCGCTCGCGGCACCGCCGGAGATGGCCCCGAGGATGATGAAGGCCAGCGTCGTCAGCACCCCGAGGGCGCCGAAGATGAAGCCGAAGACCGCGGCGATCGTGACGCCGGCGGGACGGGCCGGCACCGCGGTGGCGCCGTACTGGCCGTACTGCTGCTGGTCGTACGCCGGCTGCTGGCCGTACGCGGGCTGCTGCCCGTAGGGGGCGGGCTGCTGGCCGTACTGCGGCTGCTGCCCGTATGGAGCCGGCTGCTGCGGCGGCTGCTGGCCCCAGGCCTGCTGCTGCCCGTAGGGGTTCTCCTGGCGGGTCGGGTCGTTCGGGTCGGTACTCATGATCTCCTCCGTCGGCGCCGGCTGTGCCGACTCTCGAGCGGACAGGATGTCGGTGCCGGTGCTCAGGGGCAAGGAGGCTCCCCCTGCCGTGGGGCGCGCCGCTCCCTAGGCTCCGGCGCGTGACCGTGCCCGCGACCGTGACCGCGCCCGTCGTCCTGATCGCCGAGGAGCTGGCGCCCAGCGTCCTGGCGGTGCTCGGGGGAGAGGTGGAGATCCGGCATGTCGACGGCGCCGACCGCGCCGCCCTCCTCCCGGCCCTGGCCGACGCCGCGGCCGTGCTGATCCGCAGCGCGACGCGGATCGACGCCGAGGCGCTGGCCGCGGCACCGAACCTGAAGGTCGTCGCCCGCGCGGGGATCGGCCTGGACAACGTCGACGTCACCGCGGCCACCGAACGCGGGGTGATGGTGGTCAACGCCCCCACCTCGAACATCGTCAGCGCCGCCGAGCACGCCGTCGCCCTGTTGCTCGCCGCCGCCCGCCACGTCCCGGCGGCCGACGCGTCGCTGCGCGCCGGCCGGTGGGAGCGGTCGCGGTTCACCGGCGTCGAGGTGGCCGGCAAGACCGTCGGCGTGGTCGGCCTCGGCCGGATCGGCGTGCTGGTGGCCCAGCGGCTCGCGGCGTTCGACGTCCGGCTGATCGCCCACGACCCCTACATCCAGCCCGCCCGCGCCGCGCAGCTCGGCGTCCGGCTGGTGCCGTTGGAGGAGCTGCTCCGGGAGTCGGACTTCATCACGATCCACCTGCCCCGGACGCCGGAGACGCTCGGCCTGATCGGCGCGGAGGAACTGGCGACGACGAAGCGCGGCGTGATCCTGGTCAACGCCGCCCGCGGCGGGCTGGTCGACGAGCAGGCGCTGGCCGAGGCGCTGCGGTCGGGCCAGGTCGGCGCCGCGGGCATCGACGTCTACGCCACCGAACCCTGCACCGACAGCCCGCTGTTCGGCCTGCCCACGGCCGTCGTCACCCCGCACCTGGGGGCCTCCACCGGCGAGGCCCAGGACAAGGCCGGCACCGCGGTGGCCCACTCCGTGCGGCTGGCGCTGCAGGGCGAGTTCGTCCCCGACGCGGTCAACGTGCAGGCCGGCGGGGTCGTCGCCGAGGACGTGCGCCCCGGCCTGCCGCTGGCCGAGAAGCTGGGCCGGGTGTTCACGGCGGTCGCGGGCGGTCTGGCGCAGTCGGTCACCGTCGAGGTGCGCGGCTCGATCGCCGAGTTCGACGTCTCGGTCGTGCAGCTGGCCGTGCTCAAGGGCGTGTTCTCCGACGTCGTCGAGGAGCAGGTCACCTACGTCAATGCCCCCTTGTTCGCCGAGCAGCGCGGACTGGAGGTCGAGCTGGCCACCGACCTCGACAGCCCCGACTACCGCAACCTGATCGCCGTGCACGGCGCCATGGCCGACGGCACCCGGGTGACCGTGTCGGGCACGCTGTTCGGCAAGAACCAGGTGCCCAAGCTGACCGAGGTCGACGGCTTCGACATGGACCTCGACCTGTCGGGCTACCTCTTGTTCTTCGTCTACACCGACCGGCCGGGCGTCGTCGGCACGGTGGGGGCCGCGCTCGGCGAGGCCGGGATCAACATCGCCGGCGCGCAGGTCAGCCGCACCACCCGTGGCGGCGAGGCGCTCATGGCGGTGGTCGTGGACAGCCGGGTCAGCCCCGACCTGCTGGCCGACATCGCGACCCGGATCGGCGCGCGCGAGGCCCGGTCGGCGGATCTCACCCCGCTCTGACCTAGGGTTCGTGCCCATGCGGCTGGCTGTGATCCCTGGCGACGGCATCGGACCCGAGGTGGTGGCCGAGGGCCTGAAGGTCCTCCGGGAGATCGCTCCCGACATCGAGAGCACGCCCTACGACCTCGGCGCGATGCGGTGGCAGCGCACCGGCGAGCTGCTGCCCGACACCGTCGTCGAGGAGCTGCGCCAGCACGACGCGATCCTGCTCGGGGCGATCGGTGACCCGAGCGTGCCGCCGGGCATCCTCGAGCGTGGCCTTCTGCTGCGCCTCCGGTTCGAGCTCGACCACCACGTCAACCTGCGGCCGGCCAAGCTCTACGACGGCGTGACCAGCCCGCTGGCCGACCCCGGCCCGATCGACATGCTGTGCGTCCGCGAGGGCACCGAGGGGCCCTACGTCGGCAACGGGGGCGTGCTGCGCAAGGACACCCCGCACGAGGTGGCCACCGAGGTCAGCCTCAACACCGCCTTCGGCGTCGAGCGCGTGGTGCGGTACGCGTTCGAGCGGGCCGTGGCCCGCCCGCGCAAGCACCTGACCCTGATCCACAAGACCAACGTGCTCACCCACGCCGGCGGTCTGTGGTCCCGCACGGTCGAGGAGGTCGCCGCGGAGTTCCCCGAGGTGACCGTCGCCTACCAGCACGTCGACGCCGCCTCGATGTTCTTCATCACCGACCCGGGCCGCTACGACGTCATCGTCACCGACAACCTCTTCGGCGACATCGTCACCGACATCGCCGCGGCGGTGACCGGGGGCATCGGGCTGGCGGCCAGCGGCAACCTCGACGCGTCGGGCACCAACCCGAGCATGTTCGAGCCGGTGCACGGGTCGGCGCCCGACATCGCCGGGCAGGGCATCGCCGACCCCACCGCGACGGTGCTCTCGGTCGGTCTCCTGCTCGAGCACCTGGGCCGCACCGACCAGGCGAAGAAGGTCAACGCGGCGGTGGCGTTCGACCTCTCGACGCGATCACCGCAGGGCCCGGTGCGCACGGCCGAGGTCGGCGACCGGCTGGCCGCCCTCGCCGGCGGCTGAGCTCACGGAGGCTCCTCGAGCAGCAGGTCGCCCACGGGGGTGGGCAGGCTCGCCCGGCCGGTGAGCTCCTCGGGTGCCGGCCACTCCGGCCGCACGGTGCAGCCCTCCGGGGAGGCCTCCACGACGACGACCGGGCGCCACGACCACTCGGGCTCCGGCTCGCCCGCGGGCAGGAGCCCGCCGGGGAGCAGGTCCGGCAGCCGGCACCACCAGCGCCGGTCCAGGGCGCGCAGTCCGTGCTGCCGGAGCAGGGCCGCGGCGTCCTCCCGCGAGCGGGCGGGACCAAGCGCGGCGCCGACGAGCAGGTGGGGGACCGCGCGGTCGGGAGACTCGGCGGCCAGGTAGCCGACGTGCTCGCCGTCGTCGGGGCGGTGCACGGGCGTCCAGTGGGTCGGGATCACCGACGTAGGGAACCAGGGCACGGCCACGCGTGCCCCACGGATTTTCGGCTCCGTGCTTTACTGGCGGCGATGTACCTCACCGGCACGATCATTCTCAGCTAGCGCGCAGTCACCTCCCGACCGCGCGCAGACCTCCCGTACCCGGGGGGTCTTTTTCGTTGTCGGGGCGGTGCTCCTCCCGGGAGAGACCATGACCACTGACTTCCACGTCTTCGACACCACCCTGCGCGACGGCGCCCAGCGCGAGGGGGTCAGCTACTCCGTCGCGGACAAGCTGGCCGTCGCCCGGCTCATGGACGAGATCGGTGTCGGCTTCATCGAGGGTGGCTGGCCGGGCGCGTTGCCCAAGGACACCGAGTTCTTCGCCCGCGCCCGCACCGAGCTCGACCTCAAGCACGCCCAGCTCGTCGCCTTCGGCGCGACCCGCAAGGCCGGCGTCGCCGTCGAGGACGATCCGCAGGTGCGCGCGCTGCTCGACGCGGAGACGCCGGTGGTCTGCCTGGTCGCGAAGTCCGACGTCCGGCACGTGCGCGAGGCGCTGCGGACGACGCTGGAGGAGAACCTCGCGATGGTGGCGGACACCGTCGCGTTCTTCGTCCGGCACGGCCGCCGGGTGTTCCTCGACTGCGAGCACTTCTTCGACGGGTACGCCGCCGACCGCGACTACGGCGTCGAGGTGCTGCGGACGGCGTTCGCCTCCGGCGCCGAGGTCGGGGTCATGTGCGACACCAACGGCGGGATGCTCCCGATGGGCGTCGGCCGGGTCGTCACCGAGGTCCGCGCCCGTGTCGACGGCAAGCTCGGCATCCACTGCCAGGACGACACCGGGTGCGCGGTGGCCAACAGCCTCGCCGCCGTCGAGGCCGGGGTCACCCACGTCCAGGGGACGGCGAACGGCTACGGGGAGCGCGCGGGCAACGCCGACACCTTCGTGCTGGTCGCCAACCTGGTGACGAAGATGGGTCTGCCGGTCGTGCCGCCCGAGTGCCTCCCGGAGCTCCAGCGGGTCAGCCACGCGATCGCCGAGCTGGCCAACATCGCGCCCGACGAGCACCAGCCCTTCGTCGGCGCCTCGGCGTTCGCGCACAAGGCCGGCCTGCACGCCAGCGCCATCAAGGTGAGCCCCGAGCTCTACAACCACCTCGACCCGGCCGTCGTCGGCAACGACATGCGCATCCTGGTCACCGAGATGGCCGGCCGCGCCTCGGTGGAGCTCAAGGGCCGGGAGCTCGGGGTCGACCTCGCCGGACAGGGCGACGCGATCGGCCGCGTCGTCGACCAGGTCAAGGTGCTGGAGGCCGACGGGTGGTCCTTCGAGGCCGCCGACGCCTCGTTCGAGCTGCTGCTGCGGGCCCAGCTGCCGAACGCCCCGTCCCCGCTGTTCGAGCTGGAGAGCTACAAGACCTCGGTCGAGCACTGGGGCAACGGCGTCGTGGTCAGCGAGGCGACGGTGAAGGTGCACCTCGACGGGGAGCGGATCATCACCACCGCCGAGGGCAACGGCCCGGTGAACGCGCTGGACAACGCACTGCGCCAGGCGCTGGTCCACCGCCACCCGGAGCTGGCCCGCGTGTCGCTGGCCGACTACAAGGTGCGCATCCTCGGCTGGAAGGGCGGTACCAGCGCCACCACGCGGGTGCTGATCACCACCACGGACGGCGAGCGCGAGTGGACCACCGTCGGGGTGCACGACAACATCGTCGAGGCCTCCTGGCACGCCCTCGTCGACGCGCTGACCTACGCGGCGCTGTAGCGCCGGCCCGACCGGTCCGCGGCATGTCACATCCCCATCACGGTCGTTGACGTGCCCCACGCCTCCTGAGCTAACGTTCATACCGAGAACAAGTGTTCGCGATGCGAACAATCGCATCGCGGGTGCAACGGGCTGTTCTCCGTTGGCAAAGGAGCCACTTTCATGCGTCGTCTGCTCGCACCGATCGCCGTGGTGGCGATGATCACCGCACTGGCCGCCTGTGGCGGCGACAGCTCCGACGACGGGGGTGGAGATGGCGGCGGCAGCGCGGACGAGGTCCGCGACATCCGCGTCGGCGTCATCCCGATCGTCGACGTCGCCCCCATCTACCTCGGCGTGGAGCAGGGCTTCTTCGAGGACCGCGGCCTCAACGTCGAGCTCGTCCCCGGCTCCGGCGGTGCCGCGGCCGTGCCCGGTGTCGTCTCCGGCGACTACGACCTCGCGTTCGGCAACGTGACCTCGATCCTGCTGGCCAGCTCCGAGGGCCTGCCGCTGCGCGTCGTGGCCAACGGCGTCGCCTCCACCGGCGACCCGGAGACCGACTTCTCCGGCGTCATGGTCCAGGCCGACAGCCCGATCCAGAGCGCGGCCGACCTGCAGGGCCAGACCATCTCGGTCAACAACCTCAAGAACATCGGCGAGGTGACCATCCGCAAGGCCATCGAGGACGCGGGCGGCGACCCGACCGACGTCGAGTTCGTCGAGCTGCCCTTCCCGGACATGCCCGCCGCGCTCGAGGCCGGCGACGTCGACGCCGCGTGGGTCGTCGAGCCGTTCGTCACGGTGATCAAGGGCCAGGGCGGTCGCTCGGTCCTGGCGAACTTCGCCGAGCCGATCCCCGACCTGACGGTGGCCACGTACTTCACCACGGAGCAGGTTCTCCAGGAGGACCCCGAGCTCGTCGACAACTTCCAGGCCGCGATGCAGGAGTCGCTGGCCTACGCGAACGACAACCCGGACGAGGTCCGGCGGATCATCCTCACCTACACCCAGGTGCCCGAGGCGGCGGCGGCCGAGATCGCGCTGCCGTCGTTCCCCGAGGAGATCAACTGGGACTCGGTGACGACCGTCGCCGAGCTGATGCAGGAGTTCGGCATCACCGAGGAGCAGGCCGACGTCGACGCGCTCGACGCGACCGACTGATCCGTGGCCGACGCACCGACCCCCACCGTGCGGGACGTCACCTTCGACGTCTTCCGGCGGCTGGGCCTGACGACGATCTTCGCCAACCCGGGATCGACGGAAGTGCCCTTCCTGACCGGGCTCCCGGACGACATCGCGTTCGTCCTGGCGCTGCACGAGGGGTCGGTGGTCGGCGTGGCCACCGGCTGGGCGATCGCCCACGACCGCCCCGCCCTGGTCAACCTGCACACGACGGCCGGCCTCGGCAACGCGGTCGGCGCGCTGGCCACCGCCCGGGTCAACCGGGCACCGCTGGTCGTGCTCGTCGGACAGCAGGACCGCCGGCACCTGGCCCTCGAGCCGTTCCTCACCGGACGGCTCGAGGGCCTGGCCGGCGACTACCCGGTCTGGGTGAACCAGCCGGCCACCGCCCAGGACGTCCCCGGCGCCATCGCCCGGGCCTACCACGAGGCGGTCACCGGGCGCGGCCCGGCGATCGTGATCGTGCCGATGGACGACTGGGCGCAGCCGGTCACCGGCACCGGCCCCGCGGCCGCGCCGGCGCAGGTGCGCCGGCCCGTGGGGGTGGACGACGCCACGGTGGAGGAGGTCGCCGCGCTGCTCGACGGCGCGCGGTCGCCGCTGCTCGTCGTCGGTGCCGGCGCGGACACCGCCGGCACCCGCGCGGCGCTGGTGACGATCTCGGAGCGGCTCGACGCCCCGGTCCGGCAGGAGGCGTTCGGCGCCCGCGCCGGCTTCCCCCAGGACCACCCGAACTACCAGGGCCTGCTGCCGGCCGCCCGCGGGCGGCTGCGCGGCGCGCTCGCCGGCCACGACGTCGTCCTCGTCGTCGGCGCGCCGGTCTTCCGGCAGTACCCCTACGAGCCGGGCCCCTTCGTCGAGGAGGGGGTGACCGTCGTCGAGGTCAGCCAGGACCCCGCCGAGGTGCACCGCAGCCCGGCCGATCTCGCCGTGCTCACCGACCCGGAGGTCTTCTGCGCCGCGCTCGCCGAGCGCGTGACGGCGCGGGAGCCCTCGGGCCGCCCGCCGCGGGCGGTGCCCACCGTGCCGCCGCCGGCCCCCGGCGAGCCGCTGCGCGCGCCGCACGTCTACGCCCTGCTGGCGCAGCGCACCGATCGGGACACCGTCGTCGTCGAGGAGACGCCCTCGACCCGCCAGGCGCTCGAGGAGATGCTCCCGTCCCGCGAGCCGCTGGGGTACCTCGGCGTCGCCATGGGCGGGCTCGGGTTCGGCATGCCGGCGGCGATCGGTGTCCGCATGGCCCGCCCCGACCGGCCGGTCATCGCCATCCTCGGCGACGGCTCCTCGATGTACGCCGTCCAGTCGCTGTGGACCGCGGCCAACTACGGCGTGGGCGCGCTGTTCGTCGTCTTCGCCAACGGCGGCTACGCGATCATGGACAAGCTCGCCGAGCGGGCCGGGGGCAAGGCCCCCTGGCCGGGCTTCCCCGAGGTGCGGCTCTCGGCACTGGCCACCGCGCTCGGGTGTGCCGCCCGCCGGATCAGCAGCTACGAGGACCTGGTCGCGACCCTCGACGACGTCCTGCCCCGCCTCCGCGACATGGACGCGCCCCTGCTGCTCGACATCGACGTGGCCCCGGAGCCCGAGTTCAACCCCTGAGTCAGGGCTCGAGCCGGCGCGCCAACAGGCAGAACTCGTTGCCCTCGGGGTCGGCGAGGACGTGCCAGTTCTCCTCGCCGGTCTGGCCCACGTCGGCCGGGACCGCGCCGAGGTCGAGGAGCCGCTGCAGCTCGGCGGCCTGGTCGCGGTCGGTCGGGCTGACGTCGATGTGCAGGCGCAGCCTGCCCGGGGTCGGGTCGTCGACCGGACCGAAGACCAGCGTCGGGGCGGGGCCGCCGAACCCGGCGGCGGGACCGATCTCGATGGCGCCGTCCTCACGCGCGAGCTCCCGGTAGCCGAGGACGTCGGACCAGAACCGGGCCAGGGTCTCGGGGTCGCGGCAGTTGATGACGAGTTCGCTGATGCGGCAGGCCATGGGCGCACGATAGGCAGCAGCGCCGCCGACTAACCTCGCGCTGTGCGCATCGTCCGCTTCGCTTCCCCCCAGGGCATGTCCTTCGGCGTCCTCGACGGAGACGGCCAGGTGGCCCAGATCGAGGGGCACCCCTTCGGCCAGATCTCCTTCACCGGCCAGCGCTTCGCGCAGGCCGACGTCCGGCTGCTGTCGCCGATCCTGCCGAGCAAGGTGGTCGCGATCGGCAAGAACTACGCCGCGCACGTCGCCGAGATGAACACCGGCGACGCCCCGAAGGCGCCGCTGATCTTCCTCAAGCCCTCCACGTCGGTCATCGGCCCCGGTGATGCGATCCGGATCCCGCCGGGCAGCACGAACGTGCACCACGAGGTCGAGCTCGCCGTGGTCATCGGCGCGCGCGGGGCCCGCAACGTGACCGAGGAGCAGGCGCTGGCCAGCGTGTTCGGGTACACGATCGGCAACGACGTGAGCGAGCGGGACATGCAGAAGGCCGACGGGCAGTGGACCCGCGCCAAGGGCTTCGACTCGTTCTGCCCGCTCGGTCCGTGGATCGAGACCGACCTCGGTGCCCTGGGTCTGGACCCGGCCGATCTCGCGATCAGCTGCCGCGTCGACGGCGAGCTCCGGCAGGAGGGCCGCACCAGCCAGTTGCTCTTCGGGCTGCCGACCCTGATCTCCTACATCTCGAAGGTCATGACGCTGCTGCCCGGCGACGTGATCCTCACCGGCACCCCCTCGGGCGTCGGCCCGATCGCCCCGGGGCAGGTGTGCGAGTGCACCGTCGAGGGGCTGGGGACGCTGTCGAACCCGGTCACCCAGGCCGACGACGTCTCGACGGCGGCCGCCCGGTGACCGTGCGCACCCGCTTCTGCCCGTCGCCGACGGGCATGGTGCACGTCGGCCTGATGCGCACCGCCCTGTTCAACTGGGCGCACGCGCGGCACACCGGCGGCACCTTCGTCTTCCGCATCGAGGACACCGACGCCGCGCGCGACTCCGAGGAGTCCTACCGGCACCTGCTGGACTGCCTGCGCTGGCTCGGCCTCGACTGGGACGAGGGGCCCGAGGTCGGCGGTCCGCACGGCCCGTACCGGCAGTCGGAGCGGCGGGAGATCTACGCCGACGTCGCCGCCAAGCTGGTCGCGTCGGGGCACGCCTACGAGTCCTTCTCGACCAACGACGAGGTCGCCGCCCGCCGGATGGCCGCCGGGCAGGACCCGAAGCTCGGCTACGACAACGCCGACCGCCACCTGACCGACGCGCAGAAGGCGGCGTTCCGGGCGGAGGGCCGCGAGCCCGTGCTGCGGCTGGCGATGCCCGACGAGGACCTGGTCTGGACCGACCTGGTCCGCGGCGAGGTGCGGTTCGCCGCCGGTTCGGTGCCCGACTTCGTGCTCGTCCGGGGCAACGGCGCCCCGCTCTATCCGTTCGTCAACCCCGTCGACGACGCGCTGATGGAGATCACCGACGTGCTGCGCGGCGAGGACCTGCTGCCCTCGACGCCCCGGCAGCTGGCGCTCTACGCGGCGCTGACCGACATCGGGGTGGCGAAGGGGACGCCGCGGTTCGGACACCTGCCCTATGTCACCGGTGAGGGCAACAAGAAGCTCTCCAAGCGGGACCCGCAGTCCAACCTCGACATCTACCGCGAGCGCGGCTTCCTGCCCGAGGGCTTCGCCAACTACCTGGCCCTGCTCGGGTGGTCGATCGCCGAGGACCGTGACATCTTCTCCACCGCCGAGATGGTCGAGGCCTTCGACGTCACGCGGGTGAGCGCCAACCCGGCCCGGTTCGACCTGAAGAAGGCCGAGGCGATCAACGCCACGCACCTGCGGGCGCTGCCGGTCGAGGAGTTCGTCGAGCGGGTCGTGCCCTTCCTCGCCGGTGCGGGGCTGATCAGCGAACCGCCGACGCCGGAGCAGGACCGCGTCCTGCGGGTGATCGCCCCGCTGGCCCAGGAGCGGATGATCGTGCTCTCCGAGGCGGTCGGCCTGCTGGCCTTCCTGTTCGTCGAGGACGTCGAGATCGATCCGGCCGCGGCGGAGAAGCAGCTGGCCGGGCCGGAGGCTGTCGAGGTGCTGGACGCGGCAGCCGCGGCCCTCCGCGACCTCCCGGAGTTCACCACGCCGGCGATCGAGGAGGCGCTGAAGACGGCGCTCGTCGAGGGCCTGGGTCGCAAGCCGCGCCAGGCCTTCGGACCGGTCCGGGTGGCGATCGGCGGGCGCACGGTCTCCCCGCCGCTGTACGAGTCGATCGAGCTGCTCGGGCGCGAGCGCACGCTGCACCGGCTGACGGCCGCCCGCGACGTCGCGGCGGGATGACCGGCCCGGGGTCGGAGGAGCCGTACGGCGGGCCACCGGAGACCCGCCGGCCGGCGCCCTACCCCTGGCAGCCCCACCCCTGGCAGCCGTCCGTGTGGCAGCCGCCGGTCTGGGCGCCGCCGCCGCTGCCCCCGGGGATGCGCTGGGCTCCGCCGCCCGGGACGCCGCCGCACGACGTCCCGCAGCCCTTCCTGCTGGCGATGCGGTCGCGCGACTGGGCGTGGTGGCGACCGGCGGTGGGGCTGCTGCTGTTCGCGGTCGTCTACGCCGTGGCGGTCGTGGTCAGCCTCCTGTTCGGCGTGGTCGGCCTGCTGGCCAAGGGCACCCGGGGCGACGTCGACGTCTCCGACCCCGGGATCCTGCTGCTCACCAACGTCGCCACGATCGTGGCCATCCCGGTCGTGTGGATGGTGTGGGCGGTGGCGCACGGCATGCGCATCGGCTGGTCGTCGTCGGTCCTGGCCCGGCTGCGCTGGCGGATGCTGCCGACCTTCACCGGGCTCGCGCTCGTCGCGCTGGGTCCGGTGATCTGTCTCGCCCTGCTGCCCGTGCTGCTCGATGCGGACGTGGTCGAGCCGGTCGCCGGCCTCGGCTGGTTCCTCGCGGTGGTCCTGCTCACCACGCCGCTGCAGTCGGCTGCGGAGGAGTACCTGTTCCGGGGCTACCTGAGCCAGGCCGTGGCCGGCTGGATCCGCGCACCGGCCGCGGGCGCCCTCGTGGCCGCGCTGGTCACGGCCACGGTGTTCTCGCTGCTCCATCTGCCGCCGGACCTGCCCACGTTCGTGACCCGCTTCGCCGTCGGCCTGGCGGCGTCGGCCGTGGTGTGGCTGACCGGAGGGCTGGAGGCGGCGATCGTGCTGCACGCCGTGAACAACGTGCTGGTCCTCGGCCTGTTCGGGGTCCTGGGCGGGGGCGGGCCGACCGAGGCCGCGACCGAGGCCGCGAGCTGGACGGAGGTCGCACTGATGACCGTGGCCCTGTCGGCCTACGCGCTGCTGGTGGCCCGGGCCCGGACCACGCTCCGGCCCGAGATGCGCACCGCGGCGCTGGACCTGCGGACCCGCCGACCGTGGGGTGGTGCGACCCCCGCCCGGAGCGTCGGGTAGAGTTCTCCGAGGCGCCGCGAGGTGCCACCCATGGGGTATGGGGTAATTGGCAGCCCGACGGTTTCTGGTTCCGTTAGTCTAGGTTCGAGTCCTGGTACCCCAGCGAGGAACATCGTTTTCTCACCGCGGTTCGCCGCACGGCCCCGTCGTCTAGCGGCCCAGGACGCCGCCCTCTCACGGCGGTAGCGAGGGTTCGAATCCCTTCGGGGCTACGCGATCCGAGAGCCCCCGACCCCCCGGTCGGGGGCTCTCGTCGTTCGCGTGGCAGACTGTCCGGCGCACGGCCCCGTCGTCTAGCGGCCTAGGACGCCGCCCTCTCACGGCGGTAGCGAGGGTTCGAATCCCTTCGGGGCTACGGCAGCGAGAGCCCCCGACCTCCCCGGTCGGGGGCTCTCGTCGTTCCCCGGGGGCCCACCCCGGATGGCCGGTGATCATGCCCCGGCGCTAGCGTCCGGGCGTGATCCGCTCCAGCCGACGACTCGCCGACGGACGCGAGATCCTCTACTTCGACGCCGGGCCCGTACCCCGGGACGCCGTCGACTCCCGCGACCTCCCGCCGGTCAGCACCCTCTCCCAGATGCGCTACGACGCGCTGCTGGGGGAGTGGGTCGTGGTCGCGTCGCACCGGCAGAGCCGGACGTTCCTGCCGCCGGCCGACCAGTGCCCGCTGTGCCCCTCGACGCCCGACCGCGCCACCGAGATCCCCGAGCGGGACTACCAGGTCGTCGTCTTCGAGAACCGCTTCCCGTCGCTGGCCACCGCCGTCTCGGAGGACGTGCCGGCCGCGGCCCCGGGTGCGCCGTTCGCGGAGCTGCGGCCGGGATTCGGCCGCTGCGAGGTCGTCTGCTTCACCAGCGAGCACGACCGGGTCTTCGCCGAGCTGGGCACCGAGCGCGCCCGGCTGGTCGTCGACGTGTGGGCCGAGCGGACGGCGGAGCTGTCGGGCATCGACGGGGTGGCGCAGGTCTTCCCGTTCGAGAACCACGGCGAGGAGATCGGGGTGACGCTCTCGCACCCGCACGGCCAGATCTACGCCTACCCCTTCGTCACGCCGCGCACCGAGAAGCTGCTGGCGTCGGTGGCCCGCCACCGGGAGGCGACGGGGCGCGACCTGTTCGCCGACGTCGTCGCCGCGGAGCGCACCGGACCGCGGGTGGTCGCGGCCAACGAGCACTGGACGGCGTTCGTCCCGGCCGCCGGTCGCTGGCCCTACGAGGTGCAGTTCTTCCCGGTGCGCAAGGTGCCCGACCTGCCCGCCCTCGACGACGCCGAGCGCGACGCGTTCGTCGAGCTCTACCTCGACGTGCTCGCCCGGTTCGCCCGCCGCATGGACACCCCGATGCCCTACATCGCGTCGTGGAACCAGGCCCCGGTGCACGCCGGCCGCGAGGACTGGTGGCTGCACCTGCAGCTGTTCTCGCTGCGCCGCGCCCCCGGGAAGCTCAAGTACCTGGCCGGGTCGGAGTCGGGCATGGGTGTCTTCATCACCGACACCAACCCGGAGGACATCGCCGAGGCACTCCGAAGCGTGGTCGTGGAGTGAACGACGTCGAGGCGGCGGCTCGAGCTCAGGCCGCGTTCGCCGAGCGGTTCGGCGGGGCCCCCGAGGGTGTGTGGGCGGCGCCGGGACGCGTGAACGTGATCGGGGAGCACACCGACTACAACGACGGCTACGTGCTGCCGGTGGCCCTGCCGCACACCACGCGCGCGGCGGTGGCCCGGCGTTCCGACGGCCGGCTCGCGTTCGCGTCGCTGCAGGGTGACGGGGACGTCGTCGAGCTGGCGGTCGCCGAACTGGCGCCCGGGCAGCCCTCCGGATGGGCCGGCTACCCCGCGGGGGTGGTCGACGGGCTCCGCGACCGGCTGGCCGGGGGCGTGAGCGTGCTCGTGGACACCGACGTCCCGGTCGGGGCGGGGCTGTCCTCGTCGGCCGCCCTGACGTGCTCGGTGGCGCTGGCCCTGCGCGACCTCGTGGCCCCGGAGCTCACCCGCGAGGACCTCGTCGACCTGGCCCGCCGCTCGGAGAACGACTTCGTCGGGGCGCCGACCGGGATCCTCGACCAGTCGGCCTCCCTGCTGTGCACCGCCGGCCACGCGCTCTTCCTCGACACCCGCGCGAAGCGGACCGAGCAGGTGCCGCTGGACATGGCCGCGGCGGGGCTCGAGCTGCTCGTCGTCGACACCGGCACGTCCCACACGCACGCCGACGGGGGGTACGGCGACCGCCGGCGCGAGTGCGAGGAGGCCGCCGCCCGGCTCGGCGTGCCGGCACTGCGGGACGTCGCCGACGTGGCGTCCCTGGCGGCCCTCGACGACGAGGTGCTGCTGCGCCGGGCCCGGCACATCGTGACCGAGAACGCGCGCGTGCTGCAGGTGGTCGAGATCCTGCGCGGCGCCGGTGATCCCCGGGAGATCGGGCCCGTGCTGGTGGCCGGGCACGAGTCCCTGCGCGACGACTTCCAGATCTCCACCGTCGAGCTCGACGCCTGCGTGGCGGCCGCGGTCGGCGCCGGCGCACACGGGGCCCGCATGGTCGGCGGCGGCTTCGGCGGCAGCGCCGTCGTGCTCGTCGACCGGGACCGGGCCCCCGCGGTCGCGGATGCGGTCCGGGAACGGTTCGACCGCGAGGGCTTCGCCGAGCCGCGCACCTTCGACGTCGTGCCCTCGGCCGGCGCCCGCCGGATCGCCTGACGAGGGGACGGCTAGCGGGCGGCGCGGCCGATCGCGACCGCGGCGTCGAGCACGGCGCCGATCACGTGCGGGCCGGGCCGGCGGCCGAGTCGCTCGACGGGGCCGGAGATCGACACCGCGCCCAGGACCGTCCCCGCCCCGTCACGCACCGGCGCCGACAGCGAGGCGACCCCGGGCTCGCGCTCGGCGATGCTGTGCGCCCACCCGCGACGGCGGACCTCGAGCAGCGTCCGCGCGGTGAAGCTGGCGTTCGGCAGCAGCCGGTTGACCTCCTCGACCGGCGTGAACGCGAGCAGCGCGTGGGCGGCCGAGCCGGCGGTCATGGGGAGGCGGGCACCGACCGGCACGGTGTCGCGCAGCCCGCTGGCCCGCTCGGCGGCCGCGATGCACACGCGCGTGGCGCCGTCGCGGACGTAGAACTGGGCGCTCTCCCCGCTGGCGTCCCGCAGCGCGACCAGGTGCCGCCCGGCGATCTCGGCCAGGTCGGTGCCGCCACGTCCCAGCTCCGCGAGCGTCGGGCCGGGCTCCCAGGCGCCGGCGTCGCTGCGTCGCACCAGGCCGTGACCCTCGAGCGCCACGGCCAGGCGGTGCGCCGTGGCCCGGGGCAAGCCGGTGCGCGCGACGAGCTCGGCGAGCGTCGCGGGCTCCTCGGCGACGGAGCGGAGGATCGCAACCGCTTTGTCCAGCACGGCGACGGGGTTAGGCTGTCCCACACAGCAATACTCGCATCCCAGATAGTGGGATGGCCAGTGAGACTCCCCCGAGAGGACCAGTCGTGCCGAAGACCCTGGCGGAGAAGGTCTACGACGCCCACGTCGTGCGCAGCGCAGCCGGCGAGCCGGACCTGCTCTACATCGACCTGCACCTCGTGCACGAGGTGACCAGTCCGCAGGCGTTCGACGGTCTCCGGGCGGCCGGGCGCACCGTCCGTCGTCCCGACCTGACGATGTCGACCGAGGACCACAACGTGCCGACCCTCGACATCCTGGCGCCGATCGCCGACCCGGTCAGCCGCGCCCAGGTCGAGGCGCTGCGGCGCAACGCCAAGGAGTTCGGCATCCGCGAGGCGCCGATGGGCGACCGCGACCAGGGCATCGTGCACGTCATCGGGCCGCAGCTGGGCCTCACCCAGCCCGGCATGACGATCGTGTGCGGCGACAGCCACACGTCCACCCACGGGGCGTTCGGCGCGCTGGCGTTCGGCATCGGCACCAGCGAGGTCGAGCACGTGCTCGCCACCCAGACGCTGCCGCAGTACAAGCCCAAGCAGATGGCGGTCACCGTCGACGGCGAGCTGCCGCCGGGCGTCTCGGCCAAGGACGTCATCCTCGCCGTCATCGCCCAGATCGGTACCGGCGGCGGCCAGGGCTACGTCATCGAGTACCGCGGGCCGGCCATCGAGAAGCTCTCGATGGAGGGCCGCATGACGATCTGCAACATGTCGATCGAGGCCGGGGCCAAGGCGGGTCTGATCGCCCCCGACCAGACCACGTTCGACTTCCTGAGGGGGCGCCCGCACGCGCCCGAGGGGGCCGACTGGGACGCCGCCGTCGAGTACTGGCAGACCCTGCGCACCGACGACGACGCCGTCTTCGACCGCGAGGTGCACATCGACGCCGCGTCGCTGACCCCCTTCGTCACCTGGGGCACCAACCCGGGCCAGGGCCTGCCGATCGGGGCCTCCGTGCCCGACCCGGCCGAGTTCGCCGACGAGGGCGACCGCCGGGCGGCCGAGCAGGCGCTGGCCTACATGGGCCTCACGCCCGGCACCCCGCTCCGCGAGATCGAGGTCGACACCGTCTTCCTCGGGTCGTGCACCAACGGCCGGATCGAGGACCTGCGGGTGGCCGCGGAGCTGCTGAAGGGCAAGCACATCGACCCGAGCACCCGGATGCTCGTCGTCCCCGGCTCGGTGGCCGTCAAGGCGCAGGCCGAGGCCGAGGGCCTGGACCGGGTGTTCCTCGACGCCGGCGCCGAGTGGCGCGGCGCGGGCTGCTCGATGTGCCTGGGCATGAACCCCGACCAGCTCCAGCCCGGCGAGCGGTCGGCCTCCACCAGCAACCGCAACTTCCAGGGCCGCCAGGGCAAGGGCGGCCGCACCCACCTGGTGTCGCCGGCCGTCGCGGCCGCCACCGCCCTCACCGGTCGCCTGACGGCGCCCGCCGACCTCGAGATGGCTGGAGTCTGACGATGGACGCCTTCACCACCCACACCGGCACGGCCGCCCCGCTGCGGCGCACCAACGTCGACACCGACCAGATCATCCCGGCCGAGTACCTCAAGCGGATCACCCGCACCGGCTTCGAGGACGGCCTGTTCGTCGCCTGGCGGACCAACGAGCCCGACTTCGTGCTCAACCAGCCCCAGTACGCCGACGCCTCGATCCTCGTCGCCGGCCCCGACTTCGGTACCGGCTCCTCCCGCGAGCACGCGGTGTGGGCGCTGCTCGACGGCGGCTTCCGGGTGGTCATCAGCTCCCGGTTCGCCGACATCTTCCGCAACAACTCGACCAAGGCCGGTCTGCTGACCGTCGTCCTCCCGCAGGCCGATGTCGAGGCGCTCTGGACCGCGGTGGAGGCCGACCCGACCACCCCGGTGACCGTCGACCTGCAGGCCAAGCAGGTGTCCTGGGGGGCGGCGCGGGCGGGGGAAGAACGGAGCGTCCCGTTCGAGATCGACGACTACACCCGCTGGCGGCTGCTCGAGGGGCTCGACGACGTCGGGCTCACCGAGCGCCACCTGGCCGACATCGAGGCGTACGAGGCGTCCCGGCCGTCCTGGAAGCCGACGGCGCTCCCGGCGCGCGGTTAGGTCTCGAAGTTCCGGTAGTAGTCGGCGGACAGCCCGCCCGGCCGGCCGCCGAGCGCCCAGACGCTGCCCTTGGCGCACGGCGGCCAGAGCCGGCCGGGAAGGCCGTCCCAGCGGACCCCGAGGGCCATCAGCACCGAGGGGATCGCGCCGCCCTGGCTGCAGACGACGGTGACCCCGGGGCCGGCGAGCAGGCGGTCGACGACGGCCAGCCCGGCCTGGGGATCGTCGGCGAACTCCTCCTCGCCGAGCTCCGGCAGCGGCTCGACGGGGAGCCCGAGCGCATCGGCCAGCGGCTGCACCGTCTCCTGGCAGCGCGTGCGCTCCGCGGACAGCACGGTCGTGGGGCCGAACAGGGGGAGCACCTCGGCGAGGCGCCGGGCCTGCGCCCGGCCGCGGTGGTCCAGCGGGCGCAGCTCGTCGGGGCCGTCCCACTCCGACCGGTCACCGGCCCGCCCGTGCCGCACCAGCAGCAGCGCGGGCGCGCGGGGGACGTCGGTCCGGGCGAGGTCGGCGACGACCGCGCGGTCGTGCGGGTGGGTGCACAGCGCCGCCGCGTCGTCGGCCGGCAGCCAGCGCAGGTCGTCCACCTCGTCGTTGGGGACGAACCGGTCGGGGGAGTCGTCGCCGGCGGCCCGCATCAGCCAGTAGTCGACCCGCTTGCGCCCTTCGGGGACCGCGTAGGTGGTGCGGACCCCGCGCCGGCCGACGACGCCACGCAGGCCGGTCTCCTCGACGACCTCGCGGATCGCGGTCTCCAGCAGGTGCTCGCCGTCCTCCGGCTTCCCCTTGGGCAGCGACCAGTCGTCGTACCTCGGCCGGTGCACCACCACGGTCTCGAGACCGCCGCCGGGCTCGGTGCGCCACAGCACACCGCCGGCCGCGAGGACGGCCGGGTCAGCCAGCGAGCTCACCCACCTGGCGCAGCCGCTCGGCCTGGTAGTCGCGCCCGTCGGTGAAGGTCCAGGAGCCGTCGCTGCCCAGCTCCCAGCTGCGCACCCCCGGCGCCAGCGCGGGCTCGAGGGCCTCGTGCAGCTGCCGGCGGGCGGTCTCGTCGCAGACGCGCAGCAGCACCTCGACGCGGCGGTCGAGGTTCCGGTGCATGAGGTCGGCGCTGCCCAGCCACCACTCCGGGTCCCCGCCGTTGACGAACGACATGACCCGGCTGTGCTCCAGGAAGCGCCCGACGATCGAGCGGACGCGGATGTTCTCCGACAGCCCGGGGACGCCGGGCCGCAGGGCGCAGATGCCGCGGATGAGCAGCTCGACGGGGACGCCGCCCCGGGAGGCCTCGTAGAGCGCGTCGATGATCCGCTCGTCGACCAGGGAGTTCATCTTCATGCGGATCCCCGCCGGCCGGCCCTCGGCGGCGTGCCGTGCCTCCCGACGGATCTTCTCGATGAGCCCAGTGCGGATGCCGTGCGGGGCCACCATGAGCGTGCGGTAGTTGGTCTGCCGCGAATACCCGGTCAGCGTGTTGAACAGGTCGGTGAGGTCGGCGCCGACCCGCGGGTCCGCCGTGAGGATGCCGAGGTCCTCGTAGAGGCGCGCCGTCTTCGGGTTGTAGTTGCCGGTGCCGATGTGGCAGTACCGGCGCAGCACGCCCTGCTCGCGGCGCACCACCAGAGCCGTCTTGCAGTGCGTCTTCAGCCCGACCAGGCCGTAGACGACGTGGCAGCCGGCCCGCTCCAGCGAGCGCGCCCAGGTGATGTTGGCCTCCTCGTCGAACCGCGCCTTGATCTCGACCAGGACGACGACCTGCTTGCCCGCCTCGGCGGCCTCGATCAGCGCGGTGACGATCGGGGAGTCACCCGACGTGCGGTAGAGCGTCTGCTTGATCGCCAGCACCTGCGGATCGGCCGCGGCCTGCTCGATGAAGCGCTGCACGCTGGTCGCGAACGAGTGGTACGGGTGCTGGACCAGCACGTCGCCCTCCCGCAGCGTGGCGAAGACGCTCTTGGGCGTCTCGCCCTCCGACAGCCGCGGGTGCGTCAACGGGACGAACGGCTCGTCCTTGAGCTCGGGCCGGTCGAGGTCGTAGAGCGCCCAGAGCGAGGCCAGGTCGAGCAGGCCCGGCACGTGCAGGACGTCGTGCGGCTTCATCTCCAGCTCCGACAGCAGCACCTCGAGGATCTGCTGGTCCATCGACTCGGTGACCTCGAGCCGCACCGCCGGGCCGAACCGGCGGCGGGCGAGTTCCCGCTCGAGGGCCTGCAGCAGGTCCTCGTCGCGGTCCTCCTCGACCTCCATGTCGGCGTTGCGGGTCACGCGGAACAGGTGGTGGGAGAGCACCTCGAGCCCGGGGAAGAGCTGGGGCAGGTGGGCGGCGATGAGGTCCTCGAGCGGCAGGAACGTCGCCGTCGGGTCCCTGTCGTTCGCCCCACCCGCCCCCACCGGGATGAACCGGGGCACGTTGTTGGGCACCTTCACCCGGGCGAAGTGCGACGAGCCGTCGGCGGGGTCGCGGACCATGACCGCCAGGTTCAGCGACAGCCCGCTGATGTACGGGAACGGATGGGCCGGGTCCACCGCGAGGGGCGTCAGCACGGGGAACACCTGGTCGCGGAAGTACTCGCGCTGCCGTCGGGCGTCCTCGTCGCCGAGGTCCTCCCAGTGCACGATCCGGATCCCCTGGTCCTCCAGCCGCGGCGTGACGTCCTTGAGGAACGTCTCCGCGTGCCGCTGCACCAGGTCCTGGGTCCGGGCGGTGATCAGCTCGAGCTGCTCGCGGATGGTCAGGCCGTCGGGGGAGCGGACGGTCAGGCCGGTGCTGTGCCGGCGCTTGAGCCCGGCGATGCGGACCATGTAGAACTCGTCGAGGTTGCTGGCGAAGATCGCCAGGAACTTGACCCGCTCGAGCAGCGGGAGCGACGCGTCCTCCGCGAGCTCCAGGACCCGGGCGTTGAAGTCCAGCCAGGACAGCTCCCGGTTCAGGAAGCGGTCGGCCGGCAGGGGCGGGGTCCGGGGCGCGCTCTCGGTGGCCACGGGCTCATGGTGCCGCACCGAGGTGAACGGTGAGCGCGCTCGTGCGCGCGCCGGTCCCGAGCCGGAGCGCGGCACGCAGGTCGGCCTCCGTGTCGACGTCCTGCACGAGGCCGGGCCAGGCGCCGGTCAGCGGAACCGCGCCACCGGCCCGGTGCGCCGCCGCCGACCCCGTCCCGAACGACGGACGCAGCCCGGTCCCGACCGCCGTGAGCAGCGTGGTGCCGGTGCCGTGCGCGTCGGCGACGAAGCAGCGCGGCGCGGCGGCCGCGGCGGTCAGCGCCGCGGCCAGCTCGGCCGGTCGCAGGGCGGGCAGGTCGGAGGACAGCGCGGCGACCGCCGGGCCCCCGGCGGCCCGGGCCCCGTGCTCGAGGGCCGGGTTCAGGCCGCTGTCCGGTTCGTCGGTGACGATGCGGGCGCCGAGCCGCGACACCTCGGCCGCGGCATCGGGATCGTCGGTGACCACCAGGACGGCGTCGACCACCGGGCAGGCCACGGCGGCGGCGACCGTGTCGGCCAGCAGGGCCAGCACCAGGCCGGCGTGCGCGGCGGCGTCGCCGGCCGTCACCGGGCGCAGCCTCGTCTTGGCGACGGCCAGCCGCTTCGCCGGGACGACCACCGACCACCTGTGCACCGACCCATGTGAGCACACGCCGGGACCCCGGTGCCGTCCGCGGAGGTGGCCAGGGTCGATCATGGGCAGGATCACAGCAGACGGTCACAGGCAGGGACGACGGCGACCGCCGTCCCGTGGCAAGGGGAAGGGGGCCCGTGGCGGAGAAGTCGTCCGCGCACAGCGCGGCGGTGGAGGGCCGGCCCGCGACCCGCCCGGCCAGGTGGCGGACGCGCGGTCGCCTCACCTACGGCATGGTCGCGGCGATCGTGGTCATCTACCCGGCGGCCTCGCTGCTGTTCCGGCTGCGCTACCGGCACGGTGAGCGCATCCCGCCGACCGGGCCGGTGCTCCTCGTCGCGAACCACGTCTCCGTCCTCGACCCCCTGGCCTGCGCCCGGCTCGTGTTCGACAACGGCCGGCTGCCGCACTTCCTCGCCAAGCAGTCGGTGTTCAAGGGTTTCGCCGGCACCCTGCTGCGCAGCGCCGGCCAGATCCCCGTGGCCCGCTTCTCGGCGGAGGCGCACGGTGCACTCGACGCCGCGAAGGCCGACCTCGACCGGGGGAACGTCGTCGTCATCTATCCCGAGGGCTCGGTCACGCGCGATCCGGACTGGTGGCCCATGCAGGCCCGCACCGGCGTCGCCCGGCTGGCGCTGACCTCCGACGCCGTCGTCCTGCCGGTCGCCCAGTGGGGGCCGCACCGGGTGCACGACTACCACCGCAAGAAGCTCCGGCTGCGCTTCCGGGCTCCGGCCGACTACCTGGTCGGCGAGCCGGTGGATCTCTCCGCCCTGCGGGCCGAGGTGCGGGCCGGCCGGCCGCTGAGCGTGGAACTGCTGCGGCAGACCACCGACCAGATCATGGCGCGGGTGCGCGACCAGCTCGGCGAGCTGCGGGGCGAGACCCCGCCCACCACCTTCCACCCGCGCCCGGCGCGCGAGCTCCGCGGGGACGCCTCCGGGGCACCGGGGAGCGCGGCATGAGCCAGATGACGCGGGCGGCGGTGCTCGGCGCCGGCTCCTGGGGGACGACGTTCGCGAAGGTGCTCGCCGACGCAGGCTGCCAGGTCACCCTGCACGCGCGGCGCGCCGAGCTGGTGGCGGCGATCACCGACACCAAGGAGAACCCCGACTACCTCCCCGGGATCACGCTGCCCTCGGCGGTCCGGGCCACGACCGACCCCGGCGAGGCCCTCGAGGGGGCCGAGATCGTGGTCCTCGCCGTGCCGTCGCAGTCGCTGCGCGGCAACCTCGAGCGCTGGACCCCGCTGCTGCCCGACGACGCCACGCTGCTCTCCCTGATGAAGGGCATCGAGCTGGGCACGACGAAGCGGATGAGCGAGGTCATCTGCGAGGTCACCGGCGCCGGACTCGAACGGATCGCCGTCCTCTCCGGGCCCAACCTGGCCCGCGAGATCGCCGAGGAGCAGCCGGCGGCGACCGTGATCGCCTGCGCCGACACCGACCGCGCCGCCGCCCTGCAGGCCGCCTGCCACACGGCGTACTTCCGGCCCTACACCAACCCCGACATGGTCGGCTGCGAGCTCGGTGGGGCGGTGAAGAACGTCATCGCGCTGGCGGCCGGCATCGCCGAGGGGCTGGGCTTCGGCGACAACACGCGCGCCTCGCTGATCACCCGCGGGCTGGCCGAGACCGCGCGCCTGGGCCTGGCGCTGGGCGCGGAGCTCACCACGTTCGCGGGGCTGGCCGGTCTCGGTGACCTGGTGGCCACCTGCAGCTCCCCGCTGTCGCGCAACCGCACCTTCGGCGAGAAGCTCGGGAAGGGCATGACGGTGGAGGAGGTCCAGGAGAGCACCCGCCAGACGGCGGAGGGTGTGAAGAGCTGCCGCTCGGTCCTGGATCTCGCCCGGGCGCACGACATCGACGTGCCGATCACCGAGGCCGTCGTCCGGGTCTGCCACGAGGGCGCGGCGCCGGGCCGGCTGGTGAAGGAGATCATGTCGCGCGAGGCCAAGCCGGAGTGAGGATGCCGGAGTGAGCTGGGGAGACGGCACCCGGTCCGTGCGTGCGGGGGAGCAGCCCGCGGTGGCGGGCGCGCCGCTGCGGCCCTCCCCGGTGTTCGCCGCGCCCTTCCACCTGGGCGACCTCCCTCCCCGGGCCGGCGGTGCGGACGCCTACGCCCGCACCGAGCACCCCACGCTGCGCGACTTCGAGGGCGCGGTGGGCGAGCTCGACGGCGGCCGGTGCCTGTCCTTCGCCACCGGGATGGCCGCCCTGACCGCCGTCCTGCTGGCCTGCGCGGGCACCGGCGACCGCGTCGTGCTGCCGTCCGACGGCTACTACACGACCCGGCTGCTGGCCGCCGAGGAGATGGCCCGGTTCGGCATCGCGGCCGAGTACGTCGCGACGACGGAGATCGAGGCGTACGCGGCCGCGGGCCGGCTCGAGGGCGTGCGGCTGGTGCTGCTGGAGACCCCGAGCAACCCGCTGCTGGACGTCTGCGACATCGCGGCGGTGGCCCGCGCCGCGCGCGCGGCCGGGGCGCTGGTCGCCGTCGACAACACGACCGCCACGCCGCTGGGGCAGCGGCCGCTGGAGCTCGGTGCGCACCTCGCCGTCGCCAGTGACACCAAGGCGCTCACCGGGCACAGCGACCTGCTGCTCGGCCACGTGAGCACGACCGACGACGCGCTGTTCGCCCGCCTGGCGGCCTGGCGCGGGCACAGCGGCAGCACACCGGGGCCGTTCGAGGCGTGGCTGGGGCACCGCTCGATGAGCACGCTCGACCTCCGGCTGGCCCGGCAGGCGGCGAACGCGGCGGCGGTGGCCGAGGTGCTGGCCGCGTCGTCCGCCGTCACCGGCGTCCGGTGGCCGTGGCGGGAGTCCGACCCGTCCTACCAGTTGGCCGCCCGGCAGATGCTGCGCCCCAACGGGGTGGTGTCGGCGGAACTGGCCTCCGCGGACGCGGTGCAGCGGCTGGTGGCCGGCAGCCGGCTGTGGACGGCCGCGACCAGCTTCGGCGGCGTGCACAGCACCATCGATCGGCGGGCGCAGTGGGGCGCCGACGCCGTCGCGCCGGGCTTCGTCCGGCTGTCCTGCGGGATCGAGGACACCGACGACCTGGTCTCAGACCTCGCCGGCGCGCTCGCCGTCCTCGCCTGATCTCCTGCGGGCGCGCGCGCCGGTCACCGTGAACCACACGCTCAGGCCGTTGTAGTAGACGAGGTAGGCCAGGGAGACCGCCACCACCCCTGGGTGCGGGTCGGGGTACTGCACCAGGAGCACGACGTAGGTGACCGCCCAGACGGCGCTGAGCGCCAGCGTCGTCGTGCGCAGCGTCGTCATCCGCGACGGGTAGAGGTAGCGGACCGGCACGAAGACCAGCACGGAGAAGACGACCAGCGCGACGGCGACGACGGTCGGCGACGCGTCGAGCACGATCGCGTAGAACGCGAGGACGTTCCAGTAGCTGGGGAACCCCAGGAAGAAGTGGTCGTCCCCCGTGCCGCCGACGAGCTTCGCGTCGACCCGGCAGAACTGGTAGCTCGACGCCAGCAGCGGCAGCGCGGCGACCACCCAGCCGACCGCTCCGTCGGGCAGGGCATCGGTGGTCCAGAGCAGCACGATCGGCGCGAAGACGTAGGTCAGGTAGTCGACGATGTTGTCGAGGAGGGCGCCGTCGAACCAGGGGATCGTCTCCTTGACGCGGAACCGGCGCGCCAGCGTGCCGTCGGTGCCGTCGATGAACAGCGCGACGAAGAACAGCCACAGCGCGGTGACGGTCTCGCCCTCGATCGCGGCCAGCACGATGAGCAGCCCGACGACGGTGCCCGCAGCGGTGTAGACGTGCACGGCGGCCCCGGCCAGCCGGAACCCACGGGAGAACGAGGGGGTGGCTGTGTCCTGGTGCACGCGCTGAGGCTGTCACATCAGGGCGCGCCGACCGGCTCGGCTAGGGTCGCGACGATGAGCGGGAAGGCAGACAAGCTGCGCGTGGCGGTCGTGTTCGGGGGTCGCAGCGCGGAGCACGCCATCTCCTGCGTGTCGGCCGGCAGCGTGATCGCCGCCCTGGATCCCGACCGCTACGAGGTCGTGCCCGTCGGGATCGCCACCGACGGCCGGTGGGTGCTGGCCGACGGCGACCAGCGGATGGCCATCAGCGACGGAACGCTGCCGGAGGTCACCGGGGGGACGGCGGTGTCGCTGGTCGGCGATCCCGAGGGCCGCGGCTTCGCCGTCCTGGAACCCGGCGCCGCGGTCGGCCGGGCCCTGACCGAGGTCGACGTCGTGTTCCCCGTGCTGCACGGCACGTTCGGCGAGGACGGCACGATCCAGGGGCTGCTGGAGATGGCCGGCCTGCCCTACGTGGGGTCGGGCGTGTTCGCCAGCGCGGCCTCGATGGACAAGGAGTTCACCAAGAAGCTGCTCGCCGCGGCCGGCCTGCCGCAGGGTGATCACGTGGTGCTCCGGGACGCGTCGGGCGCGGTCTGCCCCGATCCCGGCGTCCTGGACGGGGCCACGCGCGAGCGGCTCGGGCTCCCCGTGTTCGTGAAGCCCTCGCGGGCCGGGTCGAGCATCGGGATCACGAAGGTCACCGACTGGGCCCAGTTCCCCGAGGCGGTGGCGACGGCGGCGGCGGTCGACCCGAAGGTGATCGTGGAGGCGGCCGTGCCCGGTCGCGAGATCGAGTGCGGGGTGCTGGCCGCGCGGGGGAACGGGCTGCCGGAGTCGAGCCTGCCCGCGGAGATCCGGCTGCGCCCGGGCACCGACTGGTACGACTTCGCGGCCAAGTACCTCGACGACGCCGTCGACTTCGACGTGCCCGCCGACCTCAGCCCCGAGCAGACCGCGGCCGTGCAGGACGCGGCCCGACGGGCGTACCTGGCCCTGGACTGCCGCGGCCTGGCCCGCGTGGACTTCTTCCTCGGGACGTCGCCCGACGGGGGCGACCTGCTGGTCATCAACGAGGTCAACACGATGCCCGGTTTCACGCCGATCTCGATGTTCCCGCGGATGTGGGCCGCCTCGGGGGTGAGCTACCCCGAGCTGGTCGACCGGCTGATCGCGAGCGCCCTGACGACCGGTTCCCGGCCCGTCCGGTGAGGGCGGGGCGGCTGCTCGTCCTGCTCGTCCCCGCCGCGCTGGCCGCCTGCGGCTGCACGCGCTCCGTGGACGGCGTGGCGACGGCCGCCGCGGTGACCGCGACGCCGTCGTCAGCGTCGGACCTCGAGGCGCTGATCGTCGCGGAGGTGCCCTCGGGGCTGGCCCGGTTGCCCGACGACGAGCTGCACCCTCCGGCCGGGGCCAAGACGGTCGACGACGTCGCCGCGTACGCCGACGACCCGTACCGGGAGCGCGAGGTGCTCGCGGACTACGGGTACCGGTACGGCTGGGAGCGCTTCTGGGGCAACGCGAACGGCAGCGGACCGGTCACGGGGGTCTTCGTCGACCAGTTCGAGCACCGCGCGGGAGCCGGGGCGTACGCCGCGGACCTCGCCCGCAACGACACCGAGCACTACCGGGGGATGCTGCGCCAGGACCCCGCGGGCCTGCCGGGCAACTGCTGGTCGCTGACCGTCGACGACCCGGACCCCGACCTGGGGCTGGGCGGCCCGGCGGCGTTCGCCTGGTGCGGGCACGGGGTGTTCAGCGTGGCGGTGACCGCCGTCTCCGACTCGGTGGACGCGGCCGAGGCCGAGGTCCGCGAGGTCGTGACGCGCCAGCTCGAGCTGCTGCCGCCGCGCTGAGGACCTACGGGCTCGGGTCGGGCTCCTGGTAGGCGAGGGTGGCGGCGATCGTCGTCGACAGGACGGTCGCCGGACCGCTGTCGATGGTGGCCGGCACCCGGAGCTCCACGTAGACCGGCCGGTCGACGGCCGTCCAGACGGTCGTGTCGGGGTCGGAGTCGTCGACGAGCCAGAAGACCCCGTTGATCTGGTAGAGCGCCGAATCCGGTGCGAACCCGGCCGGTCGGTCGACGCCGCAGATCAGCGTGACGGCGGGGTCGCCCCAGGCGTAGGCGAACGGCGAGTCCGACCGCACACGCCGCGACTGCTCGCCCGCGAGCTCGAGGGGCAGCTGCTCCATCAGGGCCGGGCACGAGGCGTCGGCCTCCGGCGTGACCGGCGGGACCTCCAGCGGCAGCACGGGGAGCTCGGCCCGCTGCGGGGTCGAGGCGTCCACCCGGGCGGGCGGGTCGTCGCCGGAGGAACCGCCGAGCACGTTGACGAGGACGACCACCGCCACGACCACGGGCACCAGGACGGCGGTCGCGATGATCGCGACCCTCCGCAGCGGGTCCTCGGGAGCGCGCTCCTCGGGGCTCTCCGGTGCCCGATCGGGCGCGGGGGCGTCGTCGCTCAGCTCGACGTCGCTCAGAGGTTGACGACCGGGCAGGTCAGCGTGCGCGTGATGCCGTCGACCGACTGGACGCGCGCGACGACCAGGCGGCCGAGCTCGTCGACGCTCTCGGCCTCGGCCCGGACGATGACGTCGTAGGGACCGGTGACATCCTCGGCCTTGGTCACGCCGGTGATCTCACTGATGGTCTTGGCGACCTGGGCGGCTTTGCCGACCTCGGTCTGGATGAGGATGTAGGCGTGGACCACGGAAGACCCTTCCTCGGGCAGCGCTGCCGGAACGTCGTCCCCGCCGGGTGGCGGACAGGGAGCGAACCTACCTCAGCCGCCGGAGGGAACCGATGACTCGCCCCCGCCCACTGGTGCCGCGCGGGGACCCGGCGGACAGCGTCCGCGTCGTCGGCGAGTTCGGGGTGATCGCCCGCGTGCTCGCCCACGCCGGGACCTCGCGGGCCGCCGAGGTGGGGCCCGGTGACGACGCCGCGGTGCTCCGGACCACCGACGGGCGGGTGGTCGCCACCGTCGACGTCCTCGTGGAGGGCCGGCACTTCCGCCGGGACTGGTCGTCGGCGGAGGACATCGGGCACAAGGCCGCGGCGGCCAACCTCGCCGACGTGGCCGCGATGGGCGGGACGGCGACCGCGCTGCTGGTGGGCCTGGCCTGCCCGCCGACCACGCCGACGAGCTGGCTCGAGGGCGTCGCCGCCGGGCTCGCCGAGGAGTGCGCCCCGCTGGGTGCCGCGGTCGTCGGGGGCGACCTGGTGGCAGCGGCCACCGACAGCGCCTCGGTGGTGCTCTCGGTGACCGCCCTGGGCGACCTCGGCGGCCGCGCCCCGGTGCTGCGCTCCGGGGCCCGCCCGGGTGACGTCGTCGCGGTCGCCGGGCGCCTCGGGTGGGCCGCCTGCGGGCTGGCGGTGCTGCGCCGTGGGTTCACCAGCCCGCTGGCCGTCGTGTCGGCGCACCGGCGCCCGGTGCCGCCGTACGCGGCCGGACCTGCCGCCGCCGAGGCGGGGGCGACGTCGATGTGCGACGTCAGCGACGGACTGCTGGCCGACCTGGGGCACGTGGCGACCGCCAGCCGGGTGCTGATCGACCTCGACCGCGCCGCGCTGGTGCGCACCTTCCTCGAGCCGGCCGGCCCGCTGCAGCAGGTCGCGTCCGCGCTCGGGGCCGATCCGCTGGCGTGGGTGCTCACCGGCGGGGAGGACCACGCGCTGGTCGCCACGTTCCGCCCGACGGCCGTGCTGCCGCCGGGCTGGTCGGTGATCGGGTCGGTGCGGCCGGGCGGGAAGCGGACCGGGGTGCTCGTGGGCGGGGAGCCGGCGGCCGACGTCGTGCGGGCGGTCGGGGCGGAGGGAGCCGGGCATGTCCACTTCGGCTGAGCTGCGGGACGGGTCCGCGGTGACCCTCCGGGCGGTGCCCTACGACGACCCGGTGGCCACCCTGCTGGTCGGGCGGGTGCAGCAGGAGTACGTGACGCGCTACGGCGGGCCCGACGAGGCCGCCGTCGACCCGGCGGAGTTCGTCCCGCCGGAGGGGCTGTTCCTGGTGGCGGAGGTGGCCGGGGAGCCGGCCGGCTGCGGCGCGTGGCGGGTGTACCCGCCGGGTGGGATCGAGATCAAGCGCGTGTACGTCGAGCCCGGCTTCCGCCGGCGCGGCCTGGCGCAGCTGATCGTGGCCGCGCTCGAGGGCAGCGCCGTGGCGGCCGGCCACCGCAGCGTGGTCCTGAACACCGGTGACCGTCAGCCCGAGGCGCTGGCCCTCTACGCCGACCTCGGCTACTCGCCCGTTCAGGGGTACGGCGTCTACGCCTGCTCGCCGGGAGCGGTGTTCCTGGGCAAGGATCTGGCACCGGCCCCCGGTCAGGACGCCGCGGGGCCGGGCGAGGGAAAGGAGCGGTCATGGGCATCGTGACGGTGTCGGCCGCCTACGGGGCGGCGGGCGCGGAGATCTCGCGCGCCGTGGCCGATCGGCTCGGCCTCCCGTTCCACGACCGGGCGATCCCGGCGCAGGTCGCCGGCCGGCTCGGGGTGTCCGTCGCCGAGGCCGAGGCCAACGACGAGACCGTGGTCCGCGGCCTGTGGCGGCTGGTCGCCTCGCTCGGCACCATGCCCGACCCGGTGGGGGGCGTCCTGCCGACCGCCACGCTGCCCGACGCGCGCGCCTACCGGCAGCAGACCGAGCGCGTGCTCGCCGAGATCGCCGACGGCGCCGGGGGCGTGGTGCTCGGCCGTGCGGGGGCGCTGGTGCTCAAGGACCGGCCGGACGCGCTGCACCTGCGCCTGGACGGCCCGCTCGAGCGCCGCCTCGAGCTCGCCGCCGCCCGGTCCGGGCGGCCGCGGGAGGAGGTGCGCCGCGAGATGGAGGCCAACGACCGCGCCCGGGAGGCCTACGTGCGGCACTTCTACCGCTGCGATCCGGCCGAGGCGGCGCACTACCACCTGGTGGTCGACAGCACGGCCTTCGCCGTCGACACGGTGGTGGAACTGGTGGTGACGGCGGCCCGGGACCGGGGGATCGGGGGCGCCTGACCGTGGTCGAGGTGGCAGGGCCCGCCGATGCCGCGGCCGTGGTCGCGCTCCGCGACGCCGCGGCGCGGTGGATGGTCGACAGCGAGATCGTCCAGTGGGCGCCGGGCGAGGTGCGCGTCGAGGCCGTCCGGCACCAGATCGAGGCGGGCGAGTGGTTCGTCCACCGCGTGGACGGCGTCGTCCGCGGCACCCTGCGCGTCATCGACGCCGACGAGGAGGTCTGGGGTCCTCGGCCGCCGGACGCCCTGTACGTCCACGGCCTGGCGGTCGACCGGTCGCTGCGCGGGGCCGGCCTGGGGGGCCGGCTGCTCGGGTGGGCCGGGGCGCGGGCGGCCCGGTCAGGCCGCAGCCACCTGCGGCTGGACTGCGTCGAGACCAACCAGCGCCTGCGGCGGTACTACCGCGAGCAGGGATTCCAGGAGGTCGGCCGGTCCGATCGGGACGGCGGCCGGCACCCGGTGACCCTGCTGGAGCGCCGCCTGGACCCGGCGCAGACGACGAACCCCGGAGGTCGGTGACCTCCGGGGTTCTGCGTCGCTCGGTTGCGCGCTCCGACTATGCGCGGACTATGCGCGCACGACCTTGCCGGCGCGGATGCACGAGGTGCACGCGTTGATCCGGCGACGGTTGCCGGGGGCGATCAGCGCCCGCACGGACTGGATGTTCGGGTTCCAACGGCGCGGCGTGCGGCGGTGCGAGTGCGACACCGACATACCGAAACCGGGCCCCTTGCCACACACATCGCACACGGCAGCCACGGTTGATCACTCCCAGAGAATCGTTCACAAAGGCGGGGTACGGACAGCACCCGCATCAAGACCGTCCAGCAGTCTAACCGTTCCCGGCGCGGGACGTCGCTCTGCCCCTGGAACGGTCCCGTTGTCGGCCCCGGTGGGTACCCTCCGCCCGTGCTGCCGGCGCTGGACGATGCCGCGGTCGGTCAGTGGTACCGCACCGCGGTCGAGGCGCTGTCCGAGGCCCGTGCCCGGCTCGACGACCTCAACGTGTTCCCGGTGCCCGACGGAGACACGGGCACCAACCTGCTGCTCACCGCGCAGGCCGCCGTCGCGGCGCTCGACGCCGAGGGCGCCCGCACGACCGAGTCCGCCTGGTCGGTGCTCGCCCGCGGCGCGGTGCTGGGGGCGCGCGGCAACTCGGGCACGATCCTCGCCCAGCTCCTGCGCGGCCTGGCCGACCAGCTCGCCGGGCAGCCGGCGACCGACGGTCCGGCCCTGGCCGCGGCCCTGGCCAAAGCGGCCGACACGGCCTACACGGCGGTCGCCGACCCGGAAGAAGGCACCTTCCTCACCGTCGCCCGGGCCGGTGCCGACGCCGCGGTCGCGTCGGTCGACGCGGGGCGCGCCGCGCTCGCCGACGTCGTCCGCGCTGCCGCCGACGGCGCCCGCGTGGCCCTGGACCAGACGACCGGCCAGCTCGCCGCCCTCCGCGACGCCGGGGTCGTCGACGCCGGCGGCGCGGGGCTCTGCCTCGTGCTCGACGCGCTGGTGACGACGGTGACCGGCGTCGAACCCGTGCGGCCGGCGCTCGCCCGCCGGCACGCCGCCCACGACCACAGCGGCGAGCACGCCCCGCACCAGCCGCCGCCGGGCCCGGGCAGCGAGGTCCAGTACCTCCTCGCCGATGCCGACGACGAGTCCGTCGCCCGGCTGCACGTCCGGCTGGCCGAGCTCGGCGACAGCCTCGTCGTGGTGGGGGTGGACACCCCGACCGGCCGCGAGTGGAACGTCCACGTCCACGTCGCCGACGTCGGCGCCGCGATCGAGGCGGGCATCGAGGCCGGCCGGCCCTATCGCATCTCGGTCTCCCCGCTCGCGCCGCTGCCCGCACCCGCGCCGGAGGCGGGGGGCCGCGCGATCGTCGCGGTGGTGCCCAGCGACGGCCTCGCCGAGGTGTTCAGCGGTGAGGGGGTGCGCGTGGTCACCTGCGGCCCCGGCGGTGTCAGCGAGGACGACGTCCTGCGCGAGATCCTCGCCTCCGGGGCACTGGAGTGCATGGTGCTGCCCAACGACGGCGACCTGATCCCGATCGCCGCGCGCGCCGCGGCCCGCGCCCGCGCGGAGGGCCGCGAGGTCGGCGTCGTCCCGACCCGCTCGCCGGTGCAGGGCCTGGCCGCCATCGCCGTCGCCGACCCGACGACCCGCTTCGGTGACGACGTCGTGGCCATGGCCGAGGCCGCCGCCGCCACCCGCTGGGCCGAGGTGTTCGTCGCCGACCAGGAGGCCCTCACCTCGGCCGGCCGCTGCCGCCCCGGCGACGTCCTGGGCTCGGCCGAGGGCGACGTCGTGGTCATCGGCAGCGAGCTGGCCGCCGTGTGCTGCGACCTGCTCGACCGGCTGCTCTCGGCCGGCGGGGAGATGGCGACCCTCGTGGTCGGCGAGGACGCCGCGCTCGCCGACACCGTGTGCGCGCACCTGGCCACCGCCCACCCCACCATCGAGGTCGCCCGCTACGCCGGCGGCCCGGGCGGGGTGCCGCTGCAGATCGGGGTCGAGTGATGTCGGTGACCATGCAGACCCCGCTGACCCGGGTGCTGGGGCCCAAGACGGGCGAGCGGATGGCCGAGCAGCTCGAGCTGCACACCGTCCGCGACCTGCTGCGGCACTACCCGCGCCGCTACGCCCGGCGTGGCGAGATGGCCCGCCTCGACGACCTGCAGAAGGGCGATCGCGTCACGATCCTGGCCCAGGTCACCCGCGTGAGCAGCCGGCGCATGAAGCAGCGCCACGGCACCATCACCGAGGTCACGGTCGGCGACGGCGCCGGCTCCATGTCGCTGGTCTTCTTCAACTACAAGCACGCCCGGCTCGTCGAGGGCGCGTGGGGCATGTTCGCCGGCACGGTCGGCACCTACAACGGCAAGCTCCAGTTCACCCACCCCGACATGCACCTGATCAGCGGTGACACCGAGGAGGACGACTGGGCGCGGGCGCTGATCCCGATCTACCCGGCGAGCAAGGACGTCTCGAGCTGGGTGATCCAGAAGTCGGTGAAGACGCTCCTGGGTGCCGGCGGGGGCCTGGCCGAGCTGGTCGAGGACCCGCTGCCCGAGGAGATCCGCTCCCGCCACGGGCTGCTGTCGCTGCCGGCGGCACTGCTCGACATCCACCGGCCCACCACGACCGAGGACGTCGAGCGCGCCGCCCACCGGCTCAAGTGGGACGAGGCGCTGACCCTCCAGCTCACCCTCGCCGCCCGTCGCCGGGCCGCGGCGCTGGAACCCGGCACGGCCCGGCCGCGCCGCGCCGGCGGGCTGCTCGACGCCGTCGACGCCGCCCTCCCGTTCACGCTCACCGAGGGGCAGCGCGACCTGGGGGAGGAGCTCGCCGCCGAGCTGTCCCGCGACCAGCCGATGCACCGCCTCCTGCAGGGCGAGGTCGGTTCCGGCAAGACCGTGGTGGCGCTGCGCGCGATGGCGCAGGTCGTCGACGCCGGCGGGCAGGCCGCGCTGCTCGCCCCCACCGAGGTGCTGGCCGCCCAGCACGCGCGCGGCATCCGCGAGCTCCTCGGGCCGCTCGGCCGCGCCGGCGAGCTCGACGGCGACCCGGCCGGCACCCGGGTCACCCTGCTCACCGGCTCGCTGAAGGCCGGTCCCCGCCGCGAGGCGCGCGCCGACGTCGCCGAGGGCCGGGCGGGCATCGTCGTCGGCACGCACGCGCTGCTGCAGGAAGGTGTCGAGTTCGCCGACCTGGGCCTCGTCGTCGTCGACGAGCAGCACCGCTTCGGCGTCGAGCAGCGCGACGCGCTGCGGGCCAAGGGCAGCCGCCCCCCGCACGTCCTGGTCATGACCGCCACCCCGATCCCGCGCACCGTCGCCATGACCGTCTACGGCGACCTCGAGGTCTCCACGCTCCGACAGCTGCCCAGCGGCCGCGGCGGCGTCTCGAGCTCGGTGGTCCCGCTGCACGACCGGCCCGCCTGGCTCGACCGCGCCTGGCAGCGGGTGCGCGAGGAGGTGGCCGCCGGCCGGCAGGCCTACGTGGTCTGCCCGCGGATCGGCGAGACCACCGGCGCCGACGACGAGCCCGAGGACGCCGACGGTGCGCCGCCGACCGACGACCGCCGCCCGCCGCTGGCGGTGCTCGACGTCGCGGAGATGCTCGCGAGCGGCCCGCTCGCCGGGCTGCGGCTCGACGTGCTGCACGGCCGCCTGACCCCCGAGGAGAAGGAGGCCCGGATGCGGGCCTTCGCCGCCCGCGAGATCGACGTCCTGGTCGCCACCACCGTCGTCGAGGTCGGCGTCGACGTGCCCAACGCCACGGTCATGGTGGTCATGGACGCCGACCGCTTCGGCGTCAGCCAGCTGCACCAGCTCCGCGGCCGGGTCGCCCGCGGCAAGCACGCCGGGCTGTGCCTGCTGGTCACGGAGGCGAAGGTGGACTCGACGACCGGGCAGCGGCTCGCCTCCGTCGCGGCCACCTCCGACGGGTTCGAGCTGGCCCGGCTCGACCTGGAGACCCGCCGGGAGGGCGACGTCCTCGGGGCCGCCCAGTCGGGACGCCGCTCCGGCATCCGGCTGCTGTCGCTGCTGGAGGACGAGGAGCTCATCGCCACCGCGCGGGCCGAGACCACCGCGATCCTGGCGACCGAGCGCGGCCTCGCCGACCACCCGGGCCTGGCCGCCGAGGTCGCCGCGCTGGCCACCGACGAGCGCGCGGAGTGGCTGGAGAAGGCGTGAGCCGTCCATGACCAGGCTGATCGCCGGCGCCGCCGGAGGGCGGCGGCTGAAGGTGCCGGCGTCCGGCGTGCGGCCCACCGGTGACCGCGCCCGCGAGGCCCTGTTCAACTCCCTCGGCGCGCTGCTCGACCTCGAGGGCGCCACCGTCCTCGACCTCTACGCCGGTTCGGGAGCCCTGGGTCTCGAGGCGCTCTCGCGCGGTGCCGGCAGCGTCGTGTTCGTCGAGTCCTCGCCGAAGGTCCTCCCGGTGCTGCGGGCCAATGTCGCCGCCGTCGGGCTGCCCGGCGGGCGGGTGGTCGCCGGCTCGGTCCCGACCGTGGTCGCCGGACGTTCCCCGGCGGCGTTCGACCTCGTGCTCGCCGACCCGCCGTACGCCACGCCGGTCGACGAGGTGCTGGGCGTGCTCTCGGCGCTGTCCGAGGGCGGCTGGCTGGCGCCCGGCGCGGTGCTGGTTGTCGAGCGCAGCAGCCGCGAGCCGGCCTGGGAGTGGCCGACACCCCTGACCGGGCTGCGCGACCGCCGGTACGGAGAGGCTCTGCTCCGGTACGGTCGCTCTCCGTGAGACGCGCCGTCTGTCCCGGTTCGTTCGACCCGGTCACCAACGGCCACGTCGACGTGATCAACCGCGCCGCCGGGCTGTACGACGAGCTGGTCGTCGCCGTCCTGGTCAACCCCGGCAAGGCGGGCCTGTTCTCGGTCTCCGAGCGCATGGACCTGCTGCGCGAGAGCGTCGCCGACCTGACCAACGTCACCGTCGACAGCTTCGAGGGCCTGCTGGTCGACTACTGCCGCGCGCACGACCTGCCGGTGATCGTCAAGGGCCTGCGTGCGGTCTCCGACTTCGAGTACGAGCTGCAGATGGCGCAGATGAACCGCGAGCTGGCCGGCATCGAGACGCTCTTCGTGCCGACCGCGCCGCAGGTGGGGCACCTGTCCTCGAGCCTGGTGAAGCAGATCGCCATGTTCGGCGGCGACGTGTCCCGGCTCGTGCCCAAGGCGGTCCACGAACGGCTGCTGCAGGTGCGCGCCGAGCGGGGAACGTCGTGACCAGGCCGACCAGGACGGCGAACAACGAGGTCGTCTACCGGCTCTACGAGACCGTCGACGAGCTCACGACCGTCATCGAGAACGCCCGCAGCGTCCCGATGTCGGGCTCCTGCATGGTGCCGCGCGACCACCTGCTGGACCTGCTCGACGATCTGCGCGAGTCCCTCCCCGAGGACGTCCAGGCGGCCGGGGCCATCGTCGAGCAGCGGACCGAGATCCTGCAGCAGGCGCAGGCCGAGGCCGAGAGCCTGACCGGCCGGATCCGCGGCGAGAGCGAGCAACTGCTCGGGCAGGCCCGGCGGCAGCGCGAGGAGATCCTCGGCACGGCCCGCCGGCAGCGCGACGAGCTCCTCGCCGAGGCCCAGGCGGACGCCGAACAGCTGCTCGCCGATGCCGAGGCGGAGGTCGCGCGGCTGGTCGAGGAGGGCCGCCGCCACCGCGACGCCCTGATCACCGACGGGCAGCGGCAGCAGGCCGACATGGTCGCTGCGGCGCAGGCCGAGCACGAGCGGCTGATCACCGAGACCGAGGTCTACCGCGGGGCCGTCTCGCGCGCCGACGAGCTCGGTGCGCAGTCGCACGCCGACGCCGCGCGCATGCGGGGTGAGGTCGACGAGTACGTCGACAGCCGGCTCGCCGAGTTCGGCACGACCCTGGAGCGGATGCTGCGTTCGGTGGAGAAGGCGCGGATCACGCTGCGCGAGCCGTGAGCCGACCCTGAGCCGCCCCGACCGTCGCTCTCCGGGGATCGGGTAGTCTCGACCTCCAGCCCGACCGCCGGAGGCTTCCCGCCCCGGCCGGGTTCTCCCACTGCCTACCGCGAGTACTGACATGCCTGCCGCCGTTCCGCACCGCTCCGGCGCCGGCTCCCCGGGTCACCGACCCGCGGATGCCCGGCGTCCCGCAGCCAACCCCTGGAAGATCGACCTCCGGGAGCTCGGCCGGCGTCCGGGCGCGCTGCAGGAGCTGGACCGGACGATCCCGGCGCCCGCGGACTGGCGTGTGGAGCTGATCGGCGTGCCCGAGGGCGCCGGCGTCGACCTGCACCTGCGGTTGGAGTCGGTGATGGAGGGCGTGCTGGTCACCGGCGAGCTCGACGTACCGGTCACGGGCTCCTGCGCACGCTGTCTCGAGCCGGTCGAGGACAGGCTGTCCCTCGACGTGCAGGAGCTGTTCGCCTACGAGGGCAGCACCACCGAGGCGACCAGCGAGGAGGACGAGGTGCGCCGCGTCGAGGGCGACTTCCTCGACCTGGAGCCGCTGCTGCGCGACACCGTCGTCCTCAGCCTCCCGCTCGCGCCGGTCTGCACCGAGAACTGCGCGGGCCTGTGCGTCGACTGCGGCCAGCGGCTCGACGACCTGCCCGCCGACCACGCGCACGAGGTGCTCGACCAGCGCTGGGCCGCTCTCACCGAGCGGTTCGCAACTACTTCCTCGCCGGGCACCCCCGGCGAGAACCCCACCCCAGAGGAGAACTGACCGTGGCCGTTCCGAAGCGGAAGATGTCGCGCTCCAACACCCGCTCCCGCCGGTCGCAGTGGAAGGCCACGGCGCCGACCCTGTCGCCGTGCCCCAACAAGGCCTGCGGCGAGCTCAAGCCCCCGCACCAGGCCTGCCCGAACTGCGGCCAGTACGACGGCCGCCAGGTCCTCTCGGTCTGACGGCCGCCGTCCCCGCGGTGGTCGCCGCCGGTGAGGACCACGCGACCCGTGCGGCGTCGTGGCTGGACGACGCCCTCGGCGTCGCCCTGCCCGGCGACCTGCTCGTCCTCGCGCTGACCCACCGGTCCTTCGCGTACGAGAACGGCGGCCTGCCGACCAACGAGCGCCTGGAGTTCCTGGGCGACTCGGTGCTCGGCCTGGTCGTCACCGACGAGCTGTACCGCAGCAAGCCGGACCTCCCCGAGGGCCAGCTGGCCAAGCTGCGCGCCTCGGTGGTCAACATGACCTCGCTGGCGGGTGTCGCCCGCCGGCTGGGCACCGGCGGCATCGGCCCGCACCTGCTGCTCGGCCGCGGCGAGGAGACCACCGGCGGCCGGGAGAAGGACTCGATCCTGGCCGACGCGCTCGAGGCGCTCATCGGCGCGATCCACCTCGGCTGCGGCCTCGACGCCGCGGCCGCGATCGTGCACCGGCTCTTCGACCCGATGCTCGTCGAGGCGGCGACCCGGGGCGCCGGCCTGGACTGGAAGACCAGCCTCCAGGAGCTGGGCGCCGCGAAGGGGCTCGGCGCCCCCAGCTACGAGGTCGAGGACGACGGCCCCGACCACGCGAAGACCTTCACCGCCGCCGTCGTCCTCGGTGGCGCCGTGCACGGGCGGGGCACCGGGCGGACGAAGAAGGCCGCCGAGCAGGAGGCCGCGGAGGCCGCCTGGCGGGCGCTGTCGGCGAAGGAGTGACCGGATGCCCGAGCTTCCCGAGGTCGAGGTGGTGCGGCGGGGCCTCGAGCAGTGGGTCGCCGGCCGGACCGTCGCCGCGGTCGAGGTCCGGCATCCGCGGGCCGTCCGGCGCCACCTCGAGGGCGTCGACCACTTCGTCGAGGCCCTGACCGGCCGCACGGTCACCGCCGCCCACCGGCGCGGCAAGTACCTGTGGCTGCCGCTGGACGACGGGGACGGTGCGCCGGCCGGCCGCGCCCTGGTGGGACACCTCGGCATGAGCGGGCAGCTGCTCGTGGAGAAGCCCTCGGCCCCCGACGAGACCCATCTGCGCGCTCGGTTCACCTTCACCGACGGGGGCCGCGAGCTGCGCTTCGTCGACCAGCGCACCTTCGGGGGCCTCGCCGTCGAGGAACTCGGCTCCGACGGGGGCATCCCGCCGCGGCTCGCGCACATCGCGATCGACCCGCTCGACGAGGCCTTCGACGTCGACGCCTTCACCGCCGCGCTGCGGCGCCGCCGCACGGAGGTCAAGCGCGCGCTGCTCGACCAGACCCTGATCGGCGGGGTCGGCAACATCTACGCCGACGAGGCGCTGTGGCGGGCCCGGCTGCACGGGGCCCGCCCCACCGACAAGCTCACCCGCGGCCAGGTGGCCGACCTGCTCGACGGCGTCCGCGACGTCCTCGGCGAGGCCCTGGCCCAGGGGGGTACCTCCTTCGACTCGCTCTACGTCGACGTCAACGGGCAGAGCGGGTACTTCTCCCGCTTCCTCGCCGTGTACGGACAGGGGGACCGGCCGTGCCCGCGCTGCGGGACGGCGATCCGCCGGGAGTCGTTCATGAACCGGTCGAGCTACAGCTGCCCAAAGTGCCAGCCCCGCCCGCGAGCACGGTCGTGAGCGTTCGCGTGGTCGCCGTCGTCTCCGGGCACGTGCAGGGCGTCGGCTTCCGGTACTTCGTCCGCAGCCTGGCGACGGCGGCCGGCCTGGCCGGCTCCGCCCGCAACCTGCCCGACGGCCGGGTGGAGGTCGTGCTCGAGGGGGACGACCCCGCGGTGCGCTCCGTCGTCGCCGCGCTGGACGGCCGCGACGCCCCGGGCTCGGTGACGCGCGTCGACGTCCGGGACGAGCCGGCGCAGGGGAGCAGCGGCTTCACGGTGGCGTGACGAACGCGACATCACCCCGGAACGGGGGGCTGGGACGTTGGCGTTGACCTGCGTGTCGGGGCCTGTCACCCTGTGACATACAACAGCTCGCGCCGACCGCAACCGGGGCGCCGGGCTCACCATCTCGCCAGGAAAGGCCGTTGCAGTCATGGCCAAGGCCCTGTTCGGTCACGTCGTAGCACCCGCGGAACTCCGAGTGGTCGAGGAGAACGCGATCCTGCGGGCCAAGGTGCGCCGGCTGGAGCAGGAACTCCAGGAGCTGCGTGCCCAGCGGGACGCCGCGATCGCCCACGAGCTGCTGTCCATGGCCGGCGACACCGCCGAGCCCGCGCTGGCCTGAACTCGTCCGTCACAAGGTCCCCTGATGTCCCGCAGATGCGGGGCCGGGAGCCTTTCCTCGACTAGCGTGCCTGTCTTGTGCACCTGTCCAGCCTGACGCTCAAGGGCTTCAAGTCCTTCGCGTCCGCGACGACCCTGCGGCTGGAGCCCGGGATCACCGCCGTCGTCGGCCCCAACGGCTCGGGCAAGTCCAACGTCGTCGACGCCATCTCCTGGGTGCTGGGGGAGCAGGGCGCCAAGAGCCTGCGCGGCGGCAAGATGGAGGACGTCATCTTCGCCGGCACGGCCGGCCGCCAGCCGCTGGGCCGCGCCGAGGTCACCCTCACCATCGACAACTCCGACGGCGCCCTGCCGATCGAGTACACCGAGGTGTCGATCACCCGACGCATGTACCGCTCCGGGGAGAGCGAGTACGAGATCAACGGCGACAAGGTGCGCCTGCTCGACGTGCAGGAGCTGCTCAGCGACTCCGGCATCGGCCGCGAGATGCACGTCATCGTCGGCCAGGGGCAGCTCGACGCCGTCCTCTCCGGCCGCCCGGAGGACCGTCGCGCCTTCATCGAGGAAGCGGCCGGCGTCCTCAAGCACCGCAAGCGCAAGGAGAAGGCGCTCCGCAAGCTCGACGGCATGCAGGCCAACCTCGACCGGCTGGCCGACCTCACCGCCGAGCTGCGCCGGCAGCTCAAGCCGCTGGGCCGCCAGGCCGAGGTCGCCCGCCGGGCCGCGGGCGTCCAGGCCGACCTGCGCGACGCCCGGCTGCGGTTGCTCGCCGACGACCTCGTGCAGCTGCGCGACGCGCTGGACCGCGAGGTCGCCGACGAGACGGCCGCGCGCGCCCTCCGGGCCCAGGTGGAGCAGAACCTGTCAGTGGCCTCGCGGCGGGAGGCGGAGCTCGAGCGCGGCCTCGCCGAGTCCGCGCCCGTCCTGCAGGGCGCCTCGGACACCTGGTACCGGCTCTCGGCGCTCACCGAGCGGTTCCGCGGCATCGCCCAGCTCGCCGCCGAGCGGCACCGGCACCTCTCGGCCGCGGCTCCCTCGTCGGCGCCGGGCCGGGATCCCGACCAGCTGGACGCCGAGGCCGAGCGGGTCGCCGCCACCGAGGCCGAGCTCGCCGCGGGGCTGGAGGCCGAGCGCGCGCGGCTCGGGTCCTCCGTCGCGTCGCGCGGCGAGCTGGAGACGGCTCTGGCCGAGGCCGAGCGGGCGTGGGTGGCCGCGGCGCGGGCCCTGGCCGACCGCCGCGAGGGGCTCGCCCGCCTCTCCGGCGAGGTCGCGGCCGCGCGCTCGCGGGTGACCGCGGGCCGCAGCGAGATCGACCGGCTGGCCGCCGCCGCCGGGGAGGCCGCCGAGCGCGCCGAGGTCGCCGCCGAGCGGCTGGCGGAGCGGCGGGGCCAGGTCAGCGACCAGGAGGACTCCGACGTCGCCCTGGTGACCGCGCACGAGGACGCCGTCGCCGCGCACGCCGCCGCCGCGCGGACGGTGACCGAGCTCGCCGAGGCCGAGCGGGCCGCCGAGCGGGACCGCGCCTCCTGGCAGGCCCGGCGGGACGCCCTGGCCCTCGGGCTGGCGCCGGCCGACGGAGCAGCCGCGGTCCTGGGCGCCGACCTCGCCGGCGTCGTCGGCCCGCTCGCCGAGCAGCTCGCCGTCCGGCCCGGCGACGAGGTGGCGCTGGCGGCCGCGCTGGGAGGCATGGCCGACGCGGTCGTCGTCGCCGGTGTCGCGGAGGCCGCCGCTGCCCTGGCCCACCTGAAGGACACCGACGGCGGCCGGGCCGGCCTGCTGGTCACCGGCGGGCTGCCCCCCGTGCCCCGCGACGGCTGGCCGGCGCTGCCCGAGGGGCTGCGCTGGGCCCTGGACGTCGTGGAGGGTCCCGCGGCGCTGCAGCCGGCGCTGGCGCGGGCGCTCGAGCGCGTCGCCGTCGTCCCCGATCTCGAGGCCGCGGTGTCGCTGGTGCGCACCCACCCGCGGGTGCGGGCCGTCACCGCGGCCGGCGACCTGATCGGCGCCGACTGGGCCGCGGGCGGCCAGGCGAACCCGCCGTCGAACCTCGAGGTCCGGGCACGGGTCGACGACGCCGAGGCGCAGCTGACCGCCGCGGTCGCCCGAGCGTCCGACCTGGCCGAGCGGCTCGCGGCCGCCCGCGACGTCGCCCGCGAGCGCTCCGCCGACGTCGAGACCGCGCTCGCCGCCCGCCAGGCGGCCGACAAGGGCCGCTCCGCGGTGGCCGCGGAGCTCGCCTCGCTCGGGGCGGCCGCTCGTTCGGCCGAGGCCGAGGCCGAGCGGCACGTCGCCGCGCGGGTGCGCGCCGAGGGCGACGTGGAGCAGGCCGAGGTCCGGCTGGCCGACCTCGAGCGCCGGCTGGCCGACGCCGAGGCCGCGCCGGTGGACGAGGAGCCGCCCACCGAGGAGCGCGACCGGCTGCGCGCCGAGGTCGCCGCGGCCCGCCAGGCCGAGACCGAGGCCCGGCTGGCCGTCCGGACGGCGGAGGAGCGCGCCCGGGCCCTGCACGGCCGGGCCGAGTCGCTGCGCCGCCAGGCCCGGCAGGAACGTGCCGCCCGCGAGCGGGCCGCAGCGGCCCGCGTGGCCCGGGAACGGGGGGCCGCGGTCGCGGCGTCCGTCCGTCGCGTCGCCGAGGCCGCGCTGGCCGCCGTCGCCACGTCCGTCGCCCGGGCCGCCGCCGAGCGGGACGCTCTCGCCACGGCGCGCAGTTCCGCGGAGGCCGAACTGCTGGAGGTCCGCACCCGCGTGCGGGCCGCCGCCGCCGAGCTCGAGCGGCTCACCGACGAGGTGCACCGCGACGAGGTGGCCCGCGCCGAGCAGCGCTACCGCATCGAGGCCCTGGAGGGCCGCGCCGCCGAGGAGTACGGCGTCGACCTGCCCACCCTGCTGGCCGAGTACGGGCCCGGCGCGGCCGTCCCGCCGTCGCCGGCCGAGGTCGCGGCCGCCGAGGCGGCGGGGGAGCCGGTACCCGAGCCGGTCGCCTACGACCGCGCGGTGCAGGAGCGGCGGGCCGCCCGTGCCGAGCGGGACCTGGCCACCCTCGGCAAGGTCAACCCGCTCGCGCTGGAGGAGTTCGCGGCGCTGGAGGAGCGGCACGGCTTCCTCGCCACGCAGCTCGAGGACCTCAAGTCCACCCGCCGCGACCTGCTCACCGTCGTCCGCGAGGTGGACGCGCGCATCCACGACGTGTTCGCCGCCGCCTTCGCCGACGTGGCGCGGGAGTTCGAGGCCGTGTTCGCCACCCTGTTCCCCGGCGGACACGGGAAGCTGGTGCTCACCGAGCCCGACGACCTGCTGACCACCGGCGTCGAGGTGGAGGCCCGCCCGCCGGGCAAGAAGGTCAAGCGGCTCTCGCTGCTCTCCGGCGGCGAGCGCTCGCTGACCGCCGTGGCCCTGCTCGTCGCGATCTTCCGGGCGCGCCCCTCGCCGTTCTACGTCCTCGACGAGGTGGAGGCGGCTCTCGACGACGTCAACCTGGGCCGGCTGCTGACGCTGGTCGAGCAGCTCCGGTCGACGTCGCAGCTGATCATCATCACGCACCAGAAGCGGACGATGGAGATCGCCGACGCCCTCTACGGGGTGAGCATGCGCGGCGACGGCATCACCGGCGTCATCAGCCAGCGGCTGCGGGAGCTCGAGGCCTCCTAGGGGCCACACATCGGGACCCTTAGACGCCGCTCGGGACGGCGAGGTCGACGCGCAGCGGCAGGTGGTCCGACGCGCCCCGGGCGTCGAGCACCCGAGCGCCGCGGACCCCGACGCCCGGGGTGACCCACACCTGGTCGATGCGCCGGTGCGGGGAGTGGGCGGGGTGGGTCAGGCCCTCGTCGTGCTGCCAGAACCGCCACCCGGACCGGTCGTCGCGCTCGTCGGCCAGCTCCCAGGCGTCGGCGAAGCGCCCGCGCAGCGCGGCCAGCTCGGGTGCGTCGGGGTTGGCGTTGAAGTCGCCGACGAGGACACCGGCCCCCATCGAGTCGGTGTGCAGCCCGGCGAGGGCAGCCACCTGGTGCCCCCGCCGTTCGGGGTTGCCCGTGCTCAGGTGGGTGTTCATGACCCAGAGCGTGCCGCCGTCGAGCTCGATCATCGTGCGCAGCACGCTGCGGGGCTCGCCCTTGCCGGGCAGCCGGTGGACGTCGCTGACCAGGATCGGCAGCCGGGAGAGGACCGCGTTGCCGTACTCGCGGTCGGGTCCTCCGTCGGGCCGTGACTCGTCGATCGCGGGACCCCACGCGAGCTGCATGTCCAGCGCACGGGAGAGCAGGAGAGCCTGGTCGACGCCCTCGCTGCGGTCGCCGAAGTGCCGGTCCACCTCCTGCAGGCAGATGACGTCGGCGTCGGCGGCGGCCAGCACCGTGGCCAGCCGCGCGAGGTCGTGCTTGGTGTCCTCGCCCACGCCGTGGTGGGTGTTGAACGTGACCAGCCGGACCGGGATCGGCGGCTGGTCGGGGCCGGGGGAGGGCTTGGTGCCGTGGGCGCCTGTCACGGCCTGCAGCCTCTCAGGCGGCGGACACCGGGATGTCGAGGACCTGCTCCAGCCGCGTGGCCCCCTTCTCGCTGACCGACAGCAGGAAGCGGGCGGACCGGCCGTCGAGGACCAGTTCGCCGATCTGGTTGCCGAAGAACGGGCCGGCCTGCTTCTCCCACTCGAGCGTGCTGGGCGTCGCCTTCGCCAACCGGGCCAGCCGCTCGGTGAACCTCCGCGCGCGCCGACTCCAGCCGATCTTGAACCCGACCCGGATCGGGTGCGGCGCCTGGTTGTGCAGGGGGGAGACGGTGAGCTGGTGCACCCGGGAGGCGAGGTCGCCGGGCTGCACCAGTTCCGCCGCGTAGGCGTGGTGCACGTCGCCGGAGAGCACCAGCACCGTCGACGGGGGTCGGCCGCGCGCACCGCGGGCAATGTCGGTCACCGCCGCCCCCAGCCGCTCGAAGGACCGCCCGAACGCCGCCCAGTGCTCGAGGTCGGAGGCCTGCCGCAGCGTCTCGGCGAGGCGTCCCCGCCACCGGCCCAGGTGGCGGACGTTGAGGGTCTCGTTCCAGCGTTCGAGGTTGTGGATGGCGTGCGGGAGCAGCCAGGGGAGGGAGGTGCCGAGGATCAGGTGCTCGACGCCGTCGGTGGCGGCGCGGGCCATGGCCGCCTCGATCCACTCGAACTCGGCGTCGTCGACCATGCGGCGCTCGGACTCCTCCAGCACCCGCCCGGCCCGGCTGTCGATCATGATCAACCGCGCCTCGCCCCAGTGCCGCACGTAACTCCACCGGATGCTCGCCGGGTCCTCGTCGGCCTGTCGGGCCATCTCCCGCAGCAGCGGCTCCGCGTCGTCGCTGTCCTCGCCCAGCCCTCGGACGGCCTGCCAGGTCTTGTTCTCGGCCAGCTCCTGCGGGCTGAGGTTGCCCAGGTGCTGGTAGACCCAGTAGCTGACCAGGCCGCCGGTGATGCGGCCGCGCCACCAGGGCTCGCGGGTGATCGTGGCCCGCCAGGCGGCCGACGTGTTCCAGTCGTCGATCATCTCGTGGTCGTCGAAGATCATCGACGACGGGATGGTCGACAGGAGCCACCGCACCTGCGGATCCGCCCACGACTCGGCGTAGAGCCGGGTGTACTCCTCGAAGTCGGCGACCTGCTCGTCCGGCATCTCGTCCGCCTGCCGGCGGTGCCTGCGGCGGTGCAGCCAGGACTTCGTCTCCGTGGTCAGTTCGTCGGCGTAGACCTGATCGCCGAGCAGGACCAGCGCGTCGGGCCACTCGTCCTCGGGCAGCGCCGCGACCCGGCTCGCGTAGAGGTCCAGCGCATCGGGCGGGATGCCCTCGGAGTCCTCGACGGTGCGCGGGCTGGCGTAGCGGCAGGAGCCGAACGCCAGCCGGAAGGGCACCGGGCGGCCCGGCGTCCGGATGCGGCTCGGGGGGAACTCGCTCTCCGGCGGCGGCCAGACCGGGGTCCCGTCGAGGTGCACCTGGTACGGCGTGGTGCTGCCGGGCTCGAGCCCCTCGACCAGGACCAGCGCGAAGTGGTGGCCGCCGACGCAGAAGGTGCGCGCCCGGCGACCGAGCACGTCGACCTCGCACGCACGGTCGGTCTCCACCCAGACGGTCGCCGACACGGGGTCGACGTGCCGTAGCAGCGGGCCGAGGACGAGGGCGGGCTCAGCGGGCGACGACGGGGGCATGGGGGACACACTTCCGCACGAGCCTGGGCGGCGCCTGTGTCGCCCCTGTGAGCTGGAGCGGCGGCTGGGAGACTGCGGGCATGGAATTCGTGCTGATCGCCGTCGCGATCCTCGTCCTCGCGCTCGTCGTGGGAGCGGCCCTGCTGGTGGGCCGCGGGAAGCGCACCACCCGCCTCGACGACGACGCCCTCGGCGGCACGACCCTCACCCGGCCGCGTCCCCCGCAGCCGACCGCACCGCCGACCGCGCCCCCGGTCGAGCAGCCCGATGCCGTCGTCCCCGAGGCGCCACCGGCGGTGGAGCTGCCGCCGGCGGAGCCGGAGCCCGGCCTCGTCTTCGAGACCCCGCCGCCCTCGGCCGGCCGGCTGGTCCGGCTGCGCTCGCGGCTGGCGCGCTCGCAGTCCTCGCTGGGCCGCGGGCTGCTCACCGTCCTGGCTCGCGAGAAGCTGACCGAGGACGACTGGGAGGAGATCGAGGAGACCCTCCTGGCGGCCGACGTCGGCGTCACCGCCACCACGCAGATCGTCGAGCGGCTGCGCACCCAGTCGATGGTGCTCGCGACCGCCTCCGGAGCCGAGCTGCGCGAGTTGCTGGTCCGCGAGCTCACCGCCGTCCTCGGCCCCGATCTGGACCGCACGCTGGGCACCGACCGGCGCGACGGGCACCCCGGCGTCGTCCTCGTCGTCGGCGTCAACGGCGCGGGCAAGACGACGACGGTCGGCAAGATCGCCCGCGTGCTCGTCGGCGACGGCAAGAGCGTCGTCCTCGGGGCCGCCGACACCTTCCGCGCGGCCGCCGCCGACCAGCTCGAGACGTGGGGCGAGCGGGTCGGCGTGCTCACCGTGCGGGGGCGCGAGGGTGGGGACCCGGCGTCGGTCGCGTTCGAGGCGGTGAAGACCGGTAACGAGGCCGAGGTCGACACCGTCGTCGTCGACACCGCGGGGCGGCTGCACACGAAGTCCGGCCTCATGGACGAGCTCGGGAAGGTCAAGCGGGTGGTCGAGAAGCAGGCGCCGGTCACCGAGGTGCTGCTGGTCCTCGACGCCACGACCGGGCAGAACGGCGTCGTCCAGGCGCGGGTGTTCACCGAGGCGGTCGAGGTCACCGGCATCGTGCTGACCAAGCTCGACGGCACCGCGAAGGGCGGCATCGTCGTGTCCGTGCAGCGCGAGCTCGGCATCCCGGTGAAGCTCATCGGGCTGGGCGAGGGGCCCGACGACCTGGCGCCGTTCGAGCCGCGCGCGTTCGCCGAGGGCCTGGTGGGCCAGGAGTAGGCCCGCCGGCTAGCGGACGTCGGGGGCCCAGCGCTCCTCGATGCGTCCGAAGCGCCACACGGCGACGGCGACCGCCCAGGTGACGGCGAACAGCCCGACGACGGCGAAGCCGACGAGCTCCAGGTCGAGCGAGGCGATCCAGACCAGGGGGCCGGCGTGGAGTTCCAGGCGGTCGACCAGCAGGCCGGTGAGCACCAGCACGCCGATGACCAGGGCGACGGTGACCGACAGGACGGTGACCGTGAGGTTGTAGAAGACCTTGCGGATCGGCTTGAGGAACGCCCAGCCGTAGGCGCGCGACATCAGCACGCCGTCGGCGGTGTCGAACAGGCTCATCCCGGCGGCGAACAGCACGGGCAGCACGAGGATCGCGTACCAGGGCAGCACGAACGCGGCCGAGCCCGCGGCGAGCACCAGCAGGGCGACCTGCGTCGCGGTGTCGAAGCCCAGCCCCATGAGCAGGCCGACCGGGTACAGGTGCCACGCCTTGCTGACCCGGCGGGTCACGCGCCCCAGCAGCCGGGCGAGGAAGCCGCGGTTGTGCAGGTGGTGCTCGAGCTCGGCCTCGTCGAACTCGCCGGCCCGCATCCGGCGGAAGATCCGGGCGATGCCGATCGCGGCCCCGAGGTTCATCAGGCCGATGGCCACCAGGAAGGTGCCGGCGACGAGCGTGCCGATCAGCCCGAGCGTCTGGCCGACCTGGGAGTTCTCGTCCTGGAACACGCCGGCGATGGAGCGGACCCCGGCCACGAGCAGCAGGCTGGCGAAGAAGACGACCGACGAGTGGCCGAGGGAGAACCAGAACCCGGCGCTGACCGAGGGCTTGCCCTCGCCGACGAGCTTGCGGGTCGTGTTGTCGATCGAGGCGATGTGGTCGGCGTCGAAGGCGTGCCGCACGCCGAGCATGTAGGCGGTGAGACCCACGCCGACGCCGAGGACCCCGGTGCTCCCGAGCTGGTAGTCGTGCGGGGCGACGGCGAAGACCAGCACGCCCCAGCCGACGACGTGGAGCAGCACGACGAAGGCGCTCATCCCGCCGATGGAGCGCCACTCGCGACGGCTGAAACCGCCCCGCGGGGGCGCGACGGCCGGACGGACCATCGGTGACACCTGGGAGACCATGCATCCTCGTCGGCTCGGTCGGGTGGAGCGCGGGCTTGTTGCAAGTTATTCGCAACAACGCCGGAACGCTACCGCTTCCTGTGAACCGCGCCACGGACCGGGGCCCGCGCAACACGCGCGCAATGCAACAGGGGGACACGCGGGCCGGAGTTCACCGTCCCGAAACGTCTCGGGGCCGCGGGTGGAAACACGGCGACGGCACCGTGAACACCGCGTCGTTCCGCCCCCGGAGCGGCGCCGTGTTCCCGATCGACACCCCACCGACGCGGCCCCCGGCCGACGACCCCCTCAGGAGGTTGCCGTGGTCAACACCGGCGACACCGCCTGGATCCTCACCAGCGCGGCGCTCGTGCTGCTGATGACCCCCGGGCTCGCGCTCTTCTACGGCGGCATGGTCCGCGCGAAGAGCGTGCTGAACATGATGATGATGAGCTTCGGGGCGCTGGCGCTGATCAGCGTCCTCTGGGTCATCTACGGCTACTCGGTCGCCTTCGGCGACGACATCGGCGGCGGCCTGCTCGGCAACCCGGGCGAGTTCTTCGGCCTCGACGGACTGATGGCCGACGTCACCAGCGAGGAGGGCGGCCTGCCCACGATGGCCTTCGTCGGCTTCCAGGCCGTCTTCGCGATCATCACCGTGGCGCTCATCTCCGGCGCGATCGCCGACCGGGCCAAGTTCGGCTCGTGGATGCTCTTCGCCGGCGTGTGGGCCACGCTGGTCTACTTCCCGATCGCCCACTGGGTCTTCGACTTCACCCTCACCGACGACGACGGGACGGTCACCCACACCGGCGGCTGGATCGCGAACAACCTGGCGGCCATCGACTTCGCCGGTGGCACCGCGGTGCACATCAACGCCGGCGCGGCGGGCCTGGCGCTCGCCCTCGTCCTCGGCAAGCGCCGCGGCTTCGGCCGCGAGGCGATGCGGCCGCACAACCTGCCGCTGGTCATGATCGGCGCAGGGCTGCTGTGGTTCGGCTGGTTCGGCTTCAACGCCGGCTCCGCGCTGGCGGCCAACAACACCGCCGCGGTCGCCTGGGTGAACACGCTGGTCGCCACGGCCGCGGCCACGCTCGGCTGGCTCCTGGTGGAGAAGATCCGCGACGGTCACTCGACCTCGCTGGGCGCCGCGTCCGGTGTGGTCGCCGGCCTGGTGGCCATCACGCCGTCCTGCTCCTCGGTCTCGCCGATCGGCGCGATCGTGATCGGGGCCATCGCCGGGGCGCTCTGCGCGCTGGCCGTGGGGCTGAAGTACCGGTTCGGCTACGACGACTCGCTCGACGTCGTCGGCGTCCACCTGGTGGGCGGCCTGGTCGGCACGATCCTGATCGGCTTCCTGGCCACGGCCGAGGCCCCGGCGGGTGTCGACGGTCTCTTCTACGGTGGTGGCGTCGACCAGCTGTGGCGCCAGGTGGTCGGTGCGCTGGCCGTCCTCGTGGTCTCCTTCGTGGCGACGTACATCATCGGGACGATCATCCAGAAGACGATCGGCTTCCGGATCACCGAGGAGGACGAGGTCACGGGCATCGACAACGTGGTCCACGCGGAGTCGGGCTACGACTTCGCTTCCCTCGGGAGCAGCGGTTCCACCGCACCACTGGCCGGCCAGGCGCGTGCCGAGGCCCGGAGTACTGAAGGGGTTGGGGCATGAAGCTCGTCACCGCGATCGTCAAGCCGTTCAAGCTGGACGACGTCAAGAACGCCCTCGAGCTGATCGGCATCGCCGGCCTCACGGTCAGCGAGGTCCAGGGCTTCGGCCGCCAGCGGGGCCACACCGAGGTCTACCGCGGGGCGGAGTACCAGGTGGACTTCGTGCCCAAGGTCCGGATCGAGGTCGTCGTCGGCGAGCTCGACGCCGCCCGCGTGGTGGACGCCGTGGTCGAGGCCGCCTCGACCGGCCAGATCGGCGACGGCAAGGTCTGGGTGACCACGATCGACGAGGTCGTCCGGGTCCGTACCGGTGAGCGCGGGGACGACGCGCTGTAGCTGACCGGCCCGGTAGTTCTGCACGTACGCCCACCGGCCGGGGGAGCGGCTCGACCGCTGCCCCGGCCGGTGCGCTTCCGGTCGGACGGCTGACTGTGCGAGGGGGATGGGTGCTCGACCTCGAGGCATTGCCCGCGATGTCCCGCGCGGAGCGGGTCGCGGCGCTGGACGCGTGGCTGACCGGCCTGCTCGCCGACGCCGTGGCCGGCACCCCACCGCCCCGCCAGCGCCGGGGCGGGTCGCCACCCCGCCGCGGCACCGACGGTCTCGCGCTGGTCGCCGTCGGCAGCCTGGGCCGCCGCGAGATGCCGCCCTACGGCGACCTGGACCTGGTGCTCGTGCACGAGGGGCGGCCGGAGATCGCCGCCCTCGCCGACGCGCTCTGGTACCCGGTGTGGGACACCGGCCTGCGCCTGGACCACTCGGTGCGCTCGATCCCCGAGGCGGTGTCGGTCGCCTCCACCGACGTCAAGGCCGGCCTGGGTCTGCTCGACGCCCGGCTGGTGGCCGGGGACGCCGACCTGGCCGCGCGGCTCCGGACGGCGACCCTCGCCAGCTGGCGCCAGGCCGCCTCCCGCCTGCTGCCGCAGCTGCGCGACCTGCGCCGCGCCCGCGCCCGTCAGGTGGGGGAACTGGCGTTCCTGCTGGAGCCGGATCTGAAGGAGGCCTACGGCGGCCTGCGGGAGGGGCAGGTGCTGCGCGCCGCCGCCGCCGCACAGCTCGCCGACGAGCCCTCGGCCGAGGTCGAGGAGGCCTACGCGTTCCTGCTCGACGTGCGCGACGAGCTGCGCCGCCGGGCCGGTCGCCCGGTCGACGTGCTGGTCCGCCAGGAGCAGCGGCCGGTCGCGGCGGCTCTCGGCCTGGCCGACGAGGACGCCCTGCTCCGCGAGGTCAGCCTCGCCGGGCGCAAGCTGGCGTTCGTCGCCGACGAGACGTGGCGCCGGGTCGAGTCGTCGCTGGTCCGCCGGCCCCGCGGCCGCTACCGCCGGGTGCGCCGGGAGCCGCTGGCCGAGGGCGTCGTCCGGCAGGGCGACGAGGTCGTGCTGGCCCAGGGCGCCAAGCCGGCCGCCGACCCCGGGCTGCTGCTGCGCGCCGCGGCGGCCGCGGCCCGCGCGGACCTGCTGCTGTCGCCGTACACGCTCAAGGTGCTCGCCGTGCACTCGCCGCCGGTGCCGGAGCCCTGGCCGGCGGAGGTCCGCTGGTCGTTCCTCCGGCTGCTGGCCAGCGGTCGGTCGGCGGTCGCCGTCCTCGAGCAGCTGGACCAGGAGGGGCTGCTCTCCCGCCTGCTGCCGGAGTGGGACTCGGTGCGCTCGCTGCCGCAGCGCCACCCCTGGCACCGGTACACCGTCGACCGGCACCTGGTGGAGGCGGCCGCGGCGGCCGCGGAACTCACGCGCGACGTCGACCGGCCCGACCTGCTGCTGGTCGCCGCGCTGCTGCACGACATCGGCAAGGGCTGGCCCGGCGACCACAGCGTCGTGGGGGAGCCGGTGGCGGCGGCGATCGGTGCCCGCATGGGGTTCTCCGAGCCCGACGTCGCGACCTTGGCCACGCTGGTGCGCCACCACCTGCTCCTGCCCGACACCGCCACCCGCCGCGACATCGACGACGCCGCGACCGTCGACCGGGTCGCGGCCACCATCGGGAACGACCCGGCGGTGCTGCAGCTGCTGCACGCGCTGGCCCAGGCCGACGGCGCGGCGACGAGTACGTCGGCGTGGTCGCCGTGGAAGGCACACCTGGTCGCGGCCCTCGTCGCCCGCGTCCAGACCAAGCTCGGGTCGGCGCCGTCGGCGGCGCCGGAGCCGGTGCTCAGCCCGACCCAGCCGCAGGTCACCGCGGCACCCCTGGACGTCGCCGGGGGAGCGGTGACGGTGGGGGTCGAGGACGTCGCCGACGGCCAGCAGGTGACCATCGGGGCACCGGACCGGGCCGGGCTGCTGAGCATCCTCGCGGGGGTGCTCGCCCTCAACCAGCTCGACGTCCGGGCCGCCAAGATGTCGATCGAGGCCGGCTACGCCACGGGCGTCTTCGCGGTCCGCCCCCGGTTCGGGCGGCCCCCGGTGCCGGAGATTCTCGCCGACGCGGTGCGGGCGGCCCTCGAGGGCACGCTGCCGCTGGTCGACCGGCTCCGGCAGCGCGAGGCGGACTACCAGCAGGGCGGCGTCCGGACGGCGCCGCCGCGCATCTCCTGGCACGACAGCGAGGTGAGCGGCGCCGACACCGGCATCGTCGAGGTGCGGGCCGCCGACCGGGCCGGCCTGCTCTACCGGCTGACCGCGGCGCTGGCGAGCGAGGGCCTCGACGTCACCTCCGCGCGGATCGAGACCCTCGGCGGGGACGCGGTCGACTCCTTCTACGTCTGCAACCCCTCCGGGACGCCGGTCGACGACGGCCAGCGCCGGCGGGTGGAGGCGGCCCTCGTCGAGGCGACCCGGGGTGCGACACCCCCCGTCGCCGTCGACACGCCGGGGTGAGGTCCTCCGTTCTGTCAGTGGCCCGTGCCACCGTCAGGTGGAGGGGACGGACCGGTCCCGCCTGACGAGAGGAGCCCCACCCGTGGACAGCCGCCTGTGGCCCTGCCCGGCCTGTGACGAAGTGCGCGTGTTCGTGCAGCCGCCCTGCACCGACGGGCACACCGGCGACGGGGGCGAGTGCCCGGAGTGGGCGTGCGCCGACTGCGGCACCGCGTTCGTGATCGGTGACGCCGGTGCGCCGGCCGAACCCGCGCGCGTCGGCATCGCTGCCTGAAGGCTCGTTAGGCTGGCGGTCAGGTGGCGCGACTCGTCTCGCGCCCGTGACTGCTGAGGACGTGTTGTGTTCGAGACCCTCTCCGACCGCCTGGACAAGGTCTTCACCGGCCTGCGTGGCAAGGGCCGGCTGACCGAAGCCGACATCGACGCCACCGCGCGCGAGATCCGCATCGCGCTGCTGGAGGCCGACGTCGCGCTCCCGGTGGTGCGGTCGTTCATCACCGCCGTCAAGGACCGGGCCCGCGGGGCCGACGTCTCCCAGGCGCTGAACCCCGCCCAGCAGGTCATCAAGATCGTCAACGAGGAGCTCATCGCCATCCTCGGCGGCGAGACCCGGCGCATCCGGCTGGCCAAGCAGTCGCCGACCGTGATCATGCTCGCCGGCCTCCAGGGCTCCGGCAAGACGACGCTCGCGGGCAAGCTCGGCCGCTGGCTGAAGAGCCAGGGCCACACGCCGCTGCTGGTGGCGGCCGACCTGCAGCGCCCCAACGCCGTGCAGCAGCTCTCCGTCGTCGCCGGCCAGGCCGGGGTCGACGTCTACGCGCCCGAGCCGGGCAACGGCATCGGCGACCCGGTCCGGGTGGCCGCCGACTCGATCGAGCACGCGCGCCGCACCATGCACGACGTCGTCGTCGTCGACACCGCCGGACGGCTCGGCATCGACGCGGAACTGATGGCGCAGGCCGCGTCGATCCGCGACGCCGTGCGGCCCGACGAGACGCTGTTCGTCGTCGACGCGATGATCGGCCAGGACGCGGTCACGACGGCCACCGCCTTCCAGGAGGGCGTCGGTTTCTCCGGCGTCGTCCTCACCAAGCTCGACGGCGACGCCCGCGGTGGCGCCGCGCTCTCGGTGCGGTACGTGACCGGCCAGCCGATCATGTTCGCGTCCACCGGCGAGAAGCTCAGCGACTTCGACGTCTTCCACCCCGAGCGCATGGCCTCGCGCATCCTCGGCATGGGCGACGTCCTCACGCTCATCGAGCAGGCCGAGAAGACCTTCGACGCCGAGCAGGCCGAGCGGATGGCCGGCAAGCTGGCCAGCCGCGAGGGCTTCACCCTCGAGGACTTCCTCGAGCAGATGATGGCGATCCGCAAGATGGGCCCGATCGCCAACCTGCTCGGCATGCTCCCGGGCGCCGGGCAGATGAAGGAGCAGCTCAAGCAGATCGACGACCGCGACCTCGACCGGACGGCCGCGATCATCCGCTCGATGACGCCGACCGAGCGGGTCAACTCGAAGATCATCAACGCCTCGCGGCGGGTCCGGATCGCCAACGGCTCCGGCGTGAGCGTCACCGACGTCAACCAGCTGCTGGAGCGCTTCGCGCAGGCCCAGAAGATGATGGGCCAGATGGCCGGCAGCATGGGTCTGCCCGGCATGGGCCCGATGTCCAAGAAGGCCCGCGGCCGGCAGATGCAGGCGCAGTCGAAGAAGGGCAAGAAGGGCAAGGGGAAGGGCAAGGGCGGCCCCGCCCGCCGCCCGACGGGCGCGCCCGGCCTGCCCCCCGGTGCAGGCTTCCCCGGCGGCGGCTTCCCCGGTGGCGGCCTGCCGGGCGGGATGCCCGGGCTGCCGCCCGGTCAGGCGCTGCCGGACCTCTCGAAGCTGAACTTCGACCAGTTCAAGGACGAGCGGCCGGGCCGGTGACCGCTGCGGCGGGGGAGTCGCTGCACCTGGCGGGGGTGGTGCTGCCCGAGGGCGAGCACCGCGACGTCTGGGTGCGGGCCGGGCGGTTCACGTTCGAGCCGGTACCCGGCGCGGAGACGGTCAGCCGGGGCGGCTGGCTGGTCCCGGGGCTGGTCGACGCGCACTGCCACGTGGGGGTCGGGCCCGGTGGGGCGCACGTCGACGACCCTGCCGACCTCCGGCAGCAGGCGCTCGACGACCGGGCGGTCGGGGTGCTGGCGCTGCGCGACTGCGGCTCCCCGGTGGACACCCGCTTCCTGGACGACCAACCCGACCTCCCGCGGATCATCCGGGCGGGCCAGCACATCGGTGCGCCGCGGCGCTACATCCCGGGCATGGCGGTCGAGGTGGAGCCGCCCGACCTGGCCGCCGAGGTGCGGGTGCAGGCCCGCCGCGGCGACGGCTGGGTGAAGCTGGTCGGCGACTGGATCGACCGCGGCCGCGGCGATCTGGCTCCCGAGTTCCCCGACGACGCACTGGCCGCCGCCATCGCGGCCGCCCACGACGAGGGCGCCCGGGTCACGGCGCACACGTTCGGCACGGATGCGCTCCCCGGGCTGATCCGCGCCGGCATCGACTGCATCGAGCACGGCACCGGGCTCACCGAGGAGCTCATCGGCGAGATGGCCGCCCGGGGCACCGCCGTCGTCCCCACGCTGATCAACGTGGAGAACTTCCCGGCGTTCGCGGCCGCCGGCGAGCAGAAGTTCCCCGCCTACGCGAGCACGATGCGGCGGCTGTACGCCCAGGCCGGCGCGGTGGTGCGGGCCGCGTTCGACGCCGGGGTGCCGGTGTACGCGGGCACGGATGCCGGCGGGGGCGTCGCGCACGGGTCGATCGCCGCGGAGGTCCGGGCGCTGCACGCGGCGGGCCTGCCCGCCGAGGCGGCGCTGGCTGCGGCGTCGTGGTCGGCGCGGACCTGGCTCGGGCTGGGCGGCATCGAGGAGGGTGCGCCCGCGGACCTGGTCGTCTACGACGCCGACCCGCGCGCGGACCTCGACGTCCTGCAGCGGCCCCAGCGGATGATCCTGCGCGGGCGAGTGGTGGGTTAGGCCGGGGGGCCGAGATCCAGGGTGACCGTGGTCCCGCGCGGCGACGTGTCGATCCGCATCGACCCGCCCGAGGACTCGGCCGTGCGGCGGGCGATGTCGAGGCCGAGGCCGGTGGAGCCGCCGCCGCTTCGGCCGCGCTCGACGGCGTCCTCCGGCATGCCCGGCCCCTCGTCGGACACGGCGATGGACGCACCGCCGCCGTCCCGCGCGCGGACGTCGACGAGCATCCCGGTGCCTTCCGGCGTGTGGGCGAAGACGTTGCCGAGCAGGGCGTCGACCGCCGCGGTCAGGTCGGCCGCCGGCACGCGGACCGGCAGCGGGGTCGCCTGCCACTCGATCTGCAGGTTCCTGCCCTCGTCGGCGGCCAGCGCGGTCCAGAACTCGGCCCGCTCCACGACGACGGCGGTCGCGTCGCACTCCGCGCCCACGCCCTCGCGGACGGGACGGCGCGCCTCGTTGATCACCTCGTCGATCCCTCGGCTCAGCGCGTCGACGTCGTCCATCAGGCGGTCGCGGTCACCGGGCGGCAGGCCCTCCACGTCCAGCCGCAGGGCGGTCAGCGGCGTCCGGAGCCGGTGGGCGAGATCGGCCGCACCCTCGCGCTCGGCGGCCAGCAGCTCGCCGATCCGCCGGGCCAGCTGGTTGACCGCAGTGCCCACCTCGCGCACCTCCCGCGGTCCGGCGGGCTGCACCCGGGCCGAGAGGTCGCCGGCGCCCAGGCGGTGCGCCGTGTTCGCCAGCTCGGTCACCGGCCGGGTCAGCGACCGGGCCAGCCGGTCGGCGACGAGCAGGGCCAGGAGCAGCAGGACGAGGCCGAGCCCGCCGAGCACCAGCCAGGTCCGGGTCACGCCGGCCCGCAGCACCTCGGACGGCACGAAGACCTCGATCAGCGCGGTGTCGCCCTCCCGGCGGACCGGCTGGAGCAGCAGGATGCCCGCGTCGGACCGGATCTCCTCCGCGCTGGCCGGCACCTCGATGTCGGGCTGCTGCGGGTCGCCCAGCCACGTCCCGTCGGCCAGGCGGACGCCGGTGCGCAGGTCGTTCGACGTGCCGATGAGGCTGGCGGCCACCTGCTCCGGATCGTCGAGGCCGACCGACGGGGTGAGGAACTGCAGCTGCGCCTGCGCCGCGTCCAGGGCGCGTGCCTCGGCGACCCGGGCGACCAGCGACGCCGCCGGCAGCAGGAACGCCAGCAGCACGATCGAGGTCGTCGCGGCCACCAGCAGCGTGATGCGGCGCCTCACGGCTCGGGCTCGGCCAGCCGGACCCCCACGCCGCGCACCGTCTGCAGCAGCCGGGGTTCCGCGGCGGTCTCGCCGAGCTTGCGGCGCAGCCAGGACAGGTGGACGTCGACGGTCTTGTCCGAGCCGCCGTACGGCAGCTGCCACACCTCGGCGAGCAGTTCGCGCTTGGTGACGACGGTGCCGGCGCGCGCGGCCAGGTAGGCCAGCAGGTCGAACTCCTTGGGGGAGAGGTCCACCGGCCGGCCGGACTGTGTCACCCGGCGGCTGCGCGGGTCCACGCTCAGCTCGCCGACGGTGACCGCCGCCGAGGCGGCGTCGGCGCCACCGGCCGCGCGGCGGAGGACGGCCCGGATGCGCGCCTCGAGCTGGCCGGCCTGGAAGGGCTTGAGCACATAGTCGTCGGCGCCGGAGTCGAGGGCCTGCACCACGCTGTCGTCGTCGTCCCTGGCCGTGGCGATGATGACCGGCACGGCGGAGACCGCGCGGAGCATGCGCAGCATCTCCCGGCCGTCCAGGTCGGGCAGGCCCAGGTCGAGGACGACGAGGTCGGGACGGTCCTCGACCGCCTGCCGCAGCCCCTCCAGGGCCGTGCCCGCGGAGCTGACGGCGTGGCCCCGCTCGCGCAGGGCCCGGATGAGCGCCGTGCGGATGCGCTCGTCGTCCTCGACGACCAGGAGCTGGGCCACGCCGCGACGCTAACCGCGCGAGCGGTCCCCGCGAAGGACCCGAGCCGGGTCTTGACCCCGTCTTGAGGTCCCCTTAACCCGGCCGAGGGCACGCTGCGCCCCATGAAGCGAACCCTCGCACTCGGAGCCGTCTGGATCGCCTCGGCCGCCGCGGCCGTCGGGCTGGGCTTCCTCGCGATCTCCCTCGTCGACGCGTCCGCCTCCCCGGGCACCACGGGCGTCGCCGCCTCGGCCACCGTGACGCCGCCCGGTGTGACGCCCACGGCGACGCCGTCCGCCGGCTCGGCCACCGGGGAGCACGCCACCGAGGCGGGCACGGTCTTCGCCAACTGCACCGGTGGGCAGCCCGTCCTCGCCGGGGCGCCGGCGGCCGGCTGGTGGATCGACGACTCCGACGACCCCGGCGAGGTCGAGTTCGAGAACGGCACGCAGAAGCTCGAGGTGCACGTCGTCTGCGGTCCCGGGGGTCCGCAGTTCTCGGTCGAGGGCCCGCGCGCCGACGACGGCGGTGGTCGTGGCGGGGACGACGACGGCATCGAGGTCACGCCCGGCCCGACGACGTCGCCCGGGTCAACGGACGACGACGTCGATGACGACTCGTCCGGTCGCGACGGCGGCGGCCACGGCTCCGACGACTGACCAGCCCATCCAGAGGCGCAGGCGCGCTCAGGGCAGCGCAAGGGGGCACCTGATCGCGGTGTTGGCCGGTAGGCCGACAATGTCATCGTGCTGTTGCGGATGTCGACCCTGTTCCTCCGGACCCTGCGTGACGACCCGGCCGACGCCGAGGTCCCCAGTCACCGGTTGCTCGTGCGTGCCGGCTACATCCGGCGGGCCGCCCCGGGCGGCTTCACGTGGCTGCCGCTGGGCTACCGGGTCTTCCGCAACGTGGAGCGCGTCGTCCGCGAGGAGATGGACGCGATGGGCGCCCAGGAGGTGCACTTCCCGGCGCTGCTGCCCCGCGAGCCCTACGAGGCGACCGGCCGGTGGACCGAGTACGGCGACAACCTGTTCCGCCTGAAGGACCGCCGCGGCGTGGACCACCTGCTCGGCCCCACGCACGAGGAGATGTTCACGCTCCTGGTGAAGGACCTGTACTCGTCGTACAAGGACCTGCCGCTCTCGCTGTACCAGATCCAGACCAAGTACCGGGACGAGGCGCGGCCCCGCGCGGGCCTGCTGCGCGGCCGCGAGTTCACGATGAAGGACAGCTACTCCTTCGACGTCGACGACGCCGGGCTGGACCGCAGCTACGCCGCGCACCGCGAGGCCTACATCAAGATCTTCGACCGCCTGGGCCTGGACTACGTGATCGTCTCGGCCATGTCGGGCGCCATGGGCGGCTCCAAGAGCGAGGAGTTCCTGCACCCGACCCCGATCGGCGAGGACACCTTCGTCCGCTCGCCGGGCGGGTACACGGCCAACGTCGAAGCCGTGACCACCGTCGTCCCCGACGAGATCCCGTTCGACGGGCTGCCGGCCGCCCATGTCGAGGACACCCCCGACACCCCGACCATCGACACGCTGGTCGCCGTCGCCCAGCAGCTGTTCCCCGAGGCCGGGTACACCGCCGCGTCGACGCTGAAGAACGTCGTCGTCACCCTCGTGCACCCCGACGGCACGCGCGAGCCGCTGGTCATCGGGCTCCCTGGCGACCGCGAGGTCGACGCCAAGCGGCTCGAGGCGCAGGTCGCCCCGGCCGAGGTGGCGCCCTTCGACGACTTCGCGAAGCACCCGCTGCTGGTCAAGGGCTACATCGGCCCGCAGGTGCTCGGCAGCACCAACGAGGCGAAGATCCGCTACCTGGTCGATCCGCGGGTCGTGGCCGGCACCCGCTGGATCACCGGCGCCAACGAGCCCGGCAAGCACGTGTTCGACCTGGTGGCGGGGCGGGACTTCACCTGGGACGGCGTCATCGAGGCCGCCGAGGTGCTCCCCGGCGACCCCGCGCCCGACGGCTCCGGTCCGCTGGAGCTGGCGCGCGGTGTGGAGATGGGGCACATCTTCCAGCTCGGCCGCAAGTACGCCGAGGCCCTCGACCTGAAGGTCCTGGACGAGAACGGCAAGCTGGTCACGGTGACCATGGGCTCCTACGGCGTCGGGGTGTCCCGGGCCGTGGCGGCGATCGCCGAGTCGACCCACGACGAGCTGGGCCTGGTGTGGCCCCGCGCCGTCGCCCCCGCCGACGTCCACGTCGTCGCCACCGGCAAGGACCCCGCGATCTTCGAGGCCGCGGAGGCGCTGTCGCAGGAGCTCGTCACGGCCGGTCTGACCGTCCTGTACGACGACCGCCCGAAGGTCTCGCCCGGGGTGAAGTTCAAGGACGCCGAGCTGCTCGGGATGCCGACCATCGTGACCGTCGGGCGCGGCCTGGCCGAGGGCACGATCGAGGTGCGCGACCGGGCGACGGGCGAGCGCGAGGAGGTCCCGGTCGCCGAGGCCGCCGCCGCGGTGCTCACGGCCGTCCGGGGCTGAACCCGGCGGCCCGCCTCCCGGCTGACCCGCTCGATGCATGGTGGACTCGGGCGGTGCCCCATGACATCGACGAGCAGTTGGCGCTCACCGCGCAGGTGGTCGAGCAGAACCTGACCGTGGGCGACCACGTCGACCGGCCGAGGCAGATCGACCACCTCGCGGCGTTCCGCTCCCGCGCGGCCGCGCGAGCCGCCGCCGCCGACCTCGAGGTCGCCGGCTACCGGATCGACTCCGTGCGTCGTCGGCTCCTGACGGTGTGGCTGGAGTTCAGCGCCGTGACCCCGGTCGACCACGAGCACGCGGCCGCTTTCACCCGGGAGGTCATCGGCATCCTGGACCGCCACCAGGGGGTCTACGACGGGTGGGGCGGGTTCGTGGTGACCGGTGATCCCGAGGCGGCTCCCGGGGTCTGATCCCGCGGTGACGGCGTCCTCGCGCCTTCTGGCACAATGAGCGGTCGAACACGGCTCCGACGGCCCTCTCACCGTCGCTGACCGTGTCCCTGGCTCCGCCCCGGCGTACCCCCACACGTCGCTCCGGCGAGCAAACGACATACGCGTTCGAGGAGTACACCACCCACCGTGGCAACGAAGATCAAGCTCATGCGCCTGGGCAAGATGCGCGCGCCGTACTACCGCATCGTCGTGGCCGACGCCCGCACCAAGCGGGACGGCCGCTCGATCGAGACGATCGGCAAGTACCACCCGAAGGAGGAGCCGTCCTTCATCGAGGTCGACTCCGAGCGGGCGCAGTACTGGCTGGGCGTCGGCGCGCAGCCGACCGAGGCCGTCGCCGCCATCCTCCGGGTGACCGGTGACTGGCAGAAGTTCAAGGGCGAGGCCGCGCCGCCGCCCATGAAGGTCGCCGCGCCGAAGCCGGACAAGAAGGCCATCTACGAGGAGGCCGTCCGCAACGCCATGGGCGAGGAGCCGGCTGCCGGCGCCACCACCGCGAAGAAGAAGGCCGCCCCCAAGAAGGCTGCTGCCGAGGCCCCGGCCGAGGCTCCTGCCGAGGAGGCCCCGGCTGCCGAGGCTCCCGCCGAGGAGACCCCGGCCCCCGCCGAGACGCCCGCCGAGTAAGACGTGCTCGAAGACGCGCTCGAGCACCTGGTCAAGGGCATCGTCGACCATCCCGAGGACGTGACGGTCGACCTGCTCACCAACCGCCGCGGAAAGACCCTCGAGATCCGGGTCCACCCCGACGACCTCGGCAAGGTCATCGGCCGGGGCGGTCGTACCGCCAAGGCCCTGCGTCAGGTGATGACCGGCGTCGGCGGCCGCGGCCTGCGGGTCGACGTCGTCGACACCGACGGGCGTTGAGCACCAGCACGCCCCGCAACTCCTCCACCGACACCGTGGTGGTCGGCCGCATCGGCCGGCCCCACGGTGTCCGTGGTGAGGTGACCGTCGAGGTGCGCACCGACGACCCCGACCTGCGGTTCGTCCCCGGTGCCGTGCTCGCCACCGACCCGGCGTCCCGGGGGCCCCTCACGATCGCCGGCGTGCACTGGCACAGCGGCACCCTGCTGCTCCGGATCGAGGGCGTGACGGACCGCACCGCGGCCGAGGAGCTGCGCAACACCGAGCTCGTGGTCGCCGTCGAGGACCTGCCCGAGATCGACGACCCGGACTCGTTCTACGACCACCAGCTGGTGGGCCTGGCCGCGCGGCACGCCGACGGCAGCGTGCTGGGCGAGGTGACCGCGGTCCGGCACGAGGCCCAGGACCTGCTGGTCGTGCGCCGCCCAGACGGCGGTGAGGCGCTCGTCCCGTTCGTCGCGGCCATCGTGCCCACCGTCGATGTCGCGGGCGGTTTCCTCGTGGTCGACCCGCCCGAGGGTCTGCTGGACCTCTGATGTCCTTCCGCATCGACGTCATCACGATCTTCCCCGAGTACCTCGCCCCGCTGCGCCAGTCGCTGCTGGGCAAGGCGGTCGAGCGGGGCCTGGTCGAGGTGGGCGTCCACGACCTGCGGCAGTGGACCGACGACGTCCACCGCACGGTCGACGACGCCCCCTACGGCGGTGGCGCCGGCATGGTCATGAAGCCCGAGCCGTGGGGGCAGGCCCTGGACGCCGTCCGGCCCGCGGGCACGCGCCTCGTCGTCCCGACCCCGGCGGGGGAGCCGTTCACGCAGCGCATGGCCGCGGCGTGGGCCGCCGAGCCGGGGCTGGTCTTCGCCTGCGGCCGGTACGAGGGCATCGACCAGCGGGTGGCCGACTGGGCCGCCGACGCGGGGCCGGTGTCGGAGGTCTCGATCGGCGACTACGTGCTCGCCGGCGGGGAGTCCGCTGTCCTGGTGATGGTCGAGGCGGTGACCCGGCTGCTGCCCGGCGTCGTCGGCAACCGGGAGTCGGTGGAGTACGACTCGCACGCCGACGGCCTGCTCGAGGGGCCCTCCTACACCCGGCCGGCGACCTGGCGCGGCCACGAGGTGCCGCCGGTGCTGCTGTCGGGCGACCACGCCGCGATCGCCCGCTGGCGGCGCGCGGAGTCGCTGCGGCGCACCGCGTCCCGTCGTCCCGACCTGCTCGCCGCGCTGCCGGCCGACGCGCTCACCGACGCCGAGAGAGATGTGCTCGGCGATGCCTGATCGGCCGATCGTCCGGCCCGCGGCCCGCGTGCTCGTGCTCGACCCCGACGGGCGGGTGCTCCTGCTCGGCTCCCGGCTCGTCGATTCCGGGAAGCCGCCGGGTGACGTCCAGTTCTGGTACACGCCCGGCGGGGGAGTGGAGGACGGCGAGAGCCTGCGGGCTGCCGCCGTCCGCGAGCTGGCTGAGGAGATCGGGTTGGTCGTGGAGCCCAACCGGCTGGAAGGCCCGGTCTGGTTCCGCCGGCACGTCTGGACGTTCGCCGGGACCTCGCTCGACTCCCGGGAGACGTTCTTCGTGCTGCGCGACGTCGTGCACGAGGTGGCGCCTGTGGCGCTGACCGAGCTCGAGCTGCTGGCCGACGAACCGCACCGCTGGTGGGCGCTGGACGAGCTGACCGGCGGCGAGCAGCTCGTGCCCGCCGAGCTGCCGGGCCTGCTCCCGGAGCTGCTGTGCGGGCCATGGTCGGGGCCGCCGCGCATCGTCGACTGACGATGTGGCACAGTAGAGAGCTGCTGCAGACCGTCGGCGTGGGTCGACGGTGGCTCCGACGAGGTGCCGCAGCCACAGATTCGGACGGCCGGGTTTTCCGCTGTCTGCACCGAATGAGCCACTGCTAGGACTGAGGACTGCCGAGATGAACACCCTGGACGCGCTCGACGCCGACTCGTTGCGGAACGACATCCCCGAGTTCCGCCCCGGCGACTCCGTGAAGGTCCACGTGCGCGTGGTCGAGGGCAACCGCTCGCGCATCCAGGTCTTCCAGGGCGTCGTCATCCGCCGGCAGGGCGGTGGCATCCGCGAGACCTTCACCGTCCGCAAGGTGAGCTTCGGCGTGGGCGTCGAGCGCACCTTCCCGGTGCACACCCCGGTCGTCGAGAAGATCGAGGTCGTCACCCGCGGTGACGTCCGCCGCGCCAAGCTGTACTACCTCCGCGAGCTGCGCGGCAAGGCCGCCAAGATCAAGGAGAAGCGCGAGCCGATCGCTCGCTGACACGTCCGCGGCGCCGGTTCGGACCGGCGTGACCACGGCGGGTCTCCCGCGCCGTACGCTGCTCTCGATGAGCAACGATCGGCCCGGGGGGCCCGCCGAGGTCGTTCCGGAGGACCGTGAGCCCAGCGAGGGCGCGCGCAGCACGCGGGACGGCGCCGCCGCGTCGACCCCCGCCGAGGGAGCCCGCCGCGGCCGGCGGCGCGCGCACCGACCCAAGAAGGGGTCGCTGCTGCGCGAGCTGCCGGTCCTGCTGCTCGTGGCCTTCGTCCTCGCGCTGATCGTCAAGACGTTCTTCGTGCAGGCCTTCTTCATCCCGTCGGGATCCATGGAGCAGACGCTGCACGGCTGCCCGGGCTGCACCGGTGACCGCGTGCTCGTCAACAAGATCCCGTACTGGTTCGGCGAGCCCGAGCCCGGTGACATCGTGGTGTTCAAGGGGCCCGACACCTGGACTCCCGAGGTCACGGTCGACGAGCCCTCCAACTGGTTCACCGGTGCGCTGCTCTGGCTGGGCCGCACCGTGGGGGTCGCGCCGCCGAGCGAGGACGACTTCGTCAAGCGGGTCATCGCGACCGAGGGCCAGACCGTCCAGTGCTGCGATGCCGAGGGGCGGGTCACCGTTGACGGAGAGCCGCTCGACGAGCCCTACATCTTCGAGAACACGCCCATCGAGCAGCGCGCGTTCGATGCGGTGACGGTTCCCGAGGGCCGGCTGTGGGTGATGGGGGATCACCGCTCCGCCTCGGCCGACTCCAAGCAGCACATGGGTGACCGCTACGCCGGCACCATCGCCGTCGACGACGTCATCGGCAAAGCGGCGCTGATCGTGTGGCCGATCAGCCGGTTCGGCACCCTCGATTCACCCGACATCCAGGGCGTCGAGGCGGCGGCAGCAGGCGTCGTCGGTTCGGTGGCGCCGTTGGCGATAGGCCTCGCCGGGGCCGTGCCGGTGGCGCTGTGGCGCCGCGAACGCCGCACCGGCTGACCATTCCACGGGCGTCCTACCTGGACTTTCTCGACATCTTGTTACTCGTGTGACACCGGTGGACCAATCGGGGACACACTGATAACAGCGGAAAAATGTCCAGGAAAGTATTCAAGTAACCGTTTCACCCTTCCGATGGAGCAATTGCACGTTCCCGGAGTCGAAACGGAGTCAGTTGTGTCTGCACCCATGGCGAGCACCGCCCGCGGAGTCACCCGCGTGCTCCTCCTCGCCGACGCCCCCGTGCTGCGCCGCGGTCTGGTCAGCATGATCAACGAGACCGCCGGCATGCAGTCGGTGGGCACGCCCGGCGAGCTGCGCCGCGCTCTCACGCTGGCCGAGTCGGCCCGGCCCGATGCGGTCGTCGTCGAGCTCGGCTCCGGCCGCGCCGCGACCCTCAACGCCTGCCGCGACCTGCGGCGCCGCTTCCCCCGTGTCGCGATCGTCGCGCTGGCCACGTCCGAGGACCCGGCCGTCGTCAACGAGGCGCTGGCCGCGGGTGTCGCCGGCTACCTCATGATCAACACCTCGCCGACCCTGCTGGGCTGGGCCATCCTGGCCGCCCGCGCCGGGCGCACCGTCGTCGACCCGCAGATCCGCCGGGTCGAGCCGTCGGCCACCCCCGCAGCCAAGCCCTTCACGCCCGAGGTCCCGCTCACGCGGCGGGAGCAGGACGTGCTGGACGAGCTGCTGCAGGGGCAGTCGAACCGGCAGATCGGCCGCAATCTGTTCATCAGCGAGGACACCGTGAAGTCCCACGTCAAGGCCATCCTGCGCAAGCTGGGTGCCCGCGACCGGGCGCACGCCGTCTCGCTGGTGCTGTCCTCGCGCAGCCCGCAGTGCACCTGCGGCGCGCACAGCCTGTCCTCGGCGGAGATCGGCTCCTCCGAGGTCTGACCCGGCTCCGCCCTCCAGCTCCGGCACATCGGGCCGGTCCCCGTACGGGGGCCGGCCCGTCGTGCGTTCCCGGTCCGGTGTCCCGCCGCGGCGGTGTCCGCACGCCGTCGTAGTGTCGGTGCGCGATGGCTGCCCGACCGACCCACACCCGCGCCGCCCCGGCTGCGCGGACCCGCCGCACGATCGTCGACGACGACCGTCCCGACGCGCTCTGGGACATGGAGCGATCGCTGCGCCGACGGGGTTTCAGCGCCGTCGCCGGGGCCGATGAGGCGGGCCGGGGTGCCTGCGCGGGGCCCCTGGTGGCCGCCGCCTGCGTGCTGCCGGTCGGCCGCCGGGGCCGCGTCCCCGGGCTGGCCGATTCCAAGCTGCTCACCGCCGCCGCGCGCGAGCGCGTCTACGCGGACGTGGTCGAGCGGGCCGTCGCCTGGTCGGTCGTCGTCATCCCGGTCGAGGAGCTCGACGCCCGCGGCATGCACGTGACCAACATCGAGGCGCTGCGCCGGGCGGTCTCGACCCTCGACCCCGCCCCCGACTACGTGCTCACCGACGGGTTCCCGGTGTCCGGTCTCGCCCAGCCCGGCCTCGCCGTCTGGAAGGGCGACCGGGTGGCCGCCTGCGTCGCCGCGGCCTCGGTGCTGGCCAAGGTGACCCGGGACCGGATCATGCAGGGCCTGCACGAGCGGTGGCCCGAGTACGACTTCGCCGGCCACAAGGGCTACATCACCGACGTGCACAGCGCGGCGCTCGAGCGGCACGGCCCCTGCCCGGAGCACCGGATGCGCTTCGTCAACGTGCGCAGCGCCCGGGATGCGCACGCCGCGCGAGGCCTCCATGTCACCGAGGTGCCCGGCATGGTCGATGATGGGGTCATGTCCCCCTCGCTGAGCCCCGTGCCCGGAGAGCTTCTGCCCGGAGAGCTTCGATGAGCACCGAGGACCTCGAGAAGTACGAGACCGAGATGGAGCTGCAGCTCTATCGCGAGTACCGGGACATCGTCCGGCAGTTCACCTACGTGGTCGAGACCGAGCGGCGCTTCTACCTGGCCAACTCCGTCGACCTGCAGGTGCGCGAGGCCGGCGGCGAGGTCTACTTCGAGCTCAAGCTCTCCGACGCCTGGGTGTGGGACATGTACCGCCCGGCGCGCTTCGTCCGGAACGTGCGCGTGCTGACGTTCAAGGACGTCAACGTCGAGGAGCTCGACAAGCCCGATCTCGAGCTGCCGGACAACCCGCGGATCACCTGAGCGGCTCCTCGCCGGCCTGCACGCGTTCGATGTTGCTGACGTCGAAGACCTCCGCAGCGGAGACGACGGTGACCCGGCCCCCGGCCAGCGGCTTCATGGTCAACCAGCCGGCGGGGGAGAAGCGCACCAGCGCGTCGATCGGCGGGCGGCTGCTGGCCGCCGCCGACCGCAGGCGGACGCTGGCCTGATAGGTGTCGTGGTCGTTCACCTGGACGACGGTCTCCACGTACATCCTCGGCACGGTAGCCCCGCCGGGCGGGCGCACCGTCCACAGCCACGGCGTCCGTCCACAGAACGGCGTCACCGCTGTCCCCGCGCCCGCCGGGCCGCGATGGTCGATCCGTGCCCACCACCATCGAGCTCGGTGTCCACGGCGAGCGGATCGCCGCCGCCTACCTGACCCGCGCAGGCCTGCAGGTCCTCGACCGCAACTGGCGGTGCCGCGACGGCGAGCTCGACATCGTCGCCCGGGAGGGTTCCGCGCTCGTCTTCTGCGAGGTCAAGACGCGACGGGGCACTGGCTTCGGTCATCCGGTCGAGGCGGTGACGCCCACCAAGCAGCGGCGGCTGCGCACGCTGGCGCAGCGCTGGCTGGCCGCGCACGACGAGCACGCGCCCGATCTGCGGTTCGACGTCGTCGGGGTGCTCGTGCGCCCCTCCCGCCCGGCGCTGGTCACTCACCTGCGGGCGGCGTTCCAGTGACGCTCGCCCGCACCTGGTCGGTCGGCCTGGCCGGGGTCCAGGGCGCGATGGTCGAGGTCGAGGTCGACATGGCCGCAGGCCTGCCGGGTGTCGTGCTCGTGGGCCTGCCCGACGCCGTGGTGCGGCAGTCGGTGGACCGCGTGCGCGCCGCCGTGGCGAATGCCGGCGGGGAGTTCCCGAAGCGGCGGCTCACCATCGGCCTCTCGCCGGCGTCCATGCCCAAGCAGGGGAGCGGGTTCGACCTCGCCCTGGCGGCCGGTGTCCTGGCCGCGGCCGGCACCGTGCCGGCGGCCGCGGTCGACCGGCTGGTGCTCCTCGGTGAGCTCGGGCTCGACGGCTCGGTCCGGGCCATCCGGGGTGTGCTCCCCGCGGTGCTGGCGGCCGCCCGGGCCGGGCATCGGCACGTGGTCGTGCCCGCGGCGAACGCGGCGGAGGCGGCGCTGGTCGAGCGCATCGAGGTGCTCCCCGTCGGCACGCTCTCCGACCTGGTGGAGCACCTCTCCGGGCGGCGCAGGTTGACCCGGCACGTCCGCGGCCCCCTGCCGGAGCCGGCGCCCCCGCCCGACCTGGGCGACGTCGTCGGCCAGGCGGCGGGCCGGCGGGCACTGGAGGTGGCGGCCGCCGGCGGCCACCACCTGTTCATGACCGGCCCGCCCGGCGCGGGCAAGACCATGCTCGCCGAGCGGCTGCCGGGGCTGCTGCCCCCGCTCGGCGACGAGGCGGCGCTCGAGGTGACCGCCATCCACTCCATCGCGGGCACGCTGCCGGCCGGTGCCCCGCTGGTCACCCTGCCCACCTTCGAGGCGCCGCACCACTCAGCCACGATGGCCGCACTCATCGGCGGGGGCTCCGGCCAGATCCGCCCGGGCGCGCTGTGTCGCGCCCACCGCGGCGTGCTGTTCCTCGACGAGGCCCCCGAGTTCCCGCGCGCGGTCCTCGACACGCTCCGCCAGCCCCTGGAGCGCGGGTCGGTGACCATCCAGCGGGCGGCCGGGTCGGCGACCTTCCCCTGCCGCGCGCTCCTGGTGCTGGCGGCCAACCCCTGCTCCTGTGCGAGCGCTGCCGGCGACACCGCCTGCATCTGCAGCCCTCTCGAACGACGCCGGTACCAGTCACGGCTGTCCGGCCCGCTGCTCGACCGCATCGACCTGCGGGTCACGCTGCCGCCGGTCACCCGGGCGGCGTGGCTCGACGGCCTCGACGATCCCGAGCCGACGGCCGTGGTTGCCGAGCGGGTCGCGACGGCCCGCCGGGCGGCGGCCGCTCGACTGGCCGGGACAGGGTTGTCGACGAACAGCCAGGTGCCCGGGCGGATGCTGCGCGAGCGGTTCGCCGTCCCGCGGGCGTCGCTCGGCCTCGTGGAACGTGCGCTCGAACGCGGCGCCCTGTCGGTCCGGGGCTTCGACCGCGTGCTGCGGGTGGCGTGGACGTTGAGCGACTTGGCCGGCCGAACCGTCCCCGGCTCCGACGAGGTCGCCGAGGCCCTCGGCATGCGGCTGCAGCGGGTGGCGGCATGAACCTCGCCGGCTCGATCGTCGAGTCCTCCGGTCTCCCTGGGGGCCGATGGGCGAGGATCACCAACCGTGAGCCGGACGTACAGTTGGGTCTACCTCGTCGCCTTCACCGTGTGGGTGTCGGGCTGGCTGACGGTCCTGGCGCTGTCCGATACGACCGGGACGGCCATCACGGTTGCGGTCGTCTGCGTCGCCTGTTCCAACACGGTCGTCTTCGCGGTGGCGTGGTTGCGGGTTCAGCGCGGGGAGGCCTGGGGCGAAGCGGCGGGAACCGTCGTGCCGATCATGACGGAGTTCGTGCTGATGCAACTCGGCCTGCGGCTCCCGGTCGCCGTGGCGAGCCTCCGCAGCGTCTGAGGTCATCGCACCTGCCCGACGACCTGCTGTCGTCGTACGGTCTCGCGCTGCCCGGCGGCCGGGTGGCCGAGGTCCTGGGCATGCGGCTGCAGCGGGTGGCGGCGTGAACCTCGACGACGACCTCGAGGACGCCGCCCGAGCGGGTTCCTCGCAGCCGGTCCACCCGGGCCTCCGGCGGGCCAGGGCCTGGCTCAGCCGCGCGGTGGAGCCCGGGGTGGTCGACTTCTGGCGCTTCGTCGACCGGCACGGCCCCGTCGACGCCGCCCGCCTGATCCGGTCGGGCGCGGCGCCGCCCCGGATCCTGCGCCTCGTCGGCGCCCGCGCACAGCGCGACGAGACCCTGGCCGACCTGCGCCGGGCCGAGCGCTGCGATGCCAGGCTGCTCGTGCCCGAGGACGACGAGTGGCCGGCGTTCCCGCTGCACGCGCTCACGGTGGCGACGGCCGAGGAGCCCGACGACCCGAAGCAGCAGTCGGAGCGGACGCTGGCCCCCGTCCCACCGCTGGCCCTCTGGGTCCGAGGCCCGGGCCGGCTCGACGTCCTGGCCGACCGGTCGGTGGCGATCGTCGGTTCGCGGGCCTCGACCGCCTACGGCGAGCACGTCGCCGGCGAGCTCGGCTTCCGGCTCGCCGAGCGGGGCTGGACCGTCGTGTCGGGTGGTGCGTACGGCATCGACGCCGCAGCTCACCGCGGGGCGCTGGCCGCCGACGGGCCGACCGTGGCGGTGCTCGCGTGCGGCGTCGACCGTCCCTACCCCGCGGGCAACGGCGCCCTGCTGCACCGGATCGCCGAGGGCGGGCTCGTCGTCAGCGAGTGGCCGCCGGGCGCCGCCCCGCACCAGCACCGCTTCCTCGTCCGCAACCGCCTCATCGCCGGTCTGACCCGCGGCACCGTGGTGGTCGAGGCCGCCGCACGCTCGGGTGCGACGGCCACCGCCAACCGGGCCCGCAAGCTGGGGAAGCAGGTGATGGCCGTTCCCGGGCCGGTGACCTCGGCGATGTCGGTGGGCTGTCACGAACTCCTGCGCGGGACCGACGAGAAGTCGGGGGCACACCTGGTCACCTCGGCGGCGCACGTGCTGGAGGTGGTCGGCCGGCTCGGCGACGACCTGGCCGACACGCTCGAGCGGCCGTCCAACCCGCGGGACGGGCTGTCCGACGTGGCCATCCGGGTGCTCGACGCCTGCCCGGTCCGGCTCGGGGTCGGCCCGGAGCGGCTGGCCACCGTCGCCGGGTGCGAGGTCCTCGACGTCCTGAAGGTGTTGCCGGCCCTGGAGCTGGCCGAGCTGGTGCAGTGGACCGGCGAGGGGTGGCGGCTCGCACCGCCACCGAAGGGGGCAGGGAGGGGCTGATGCGCGGCGCGGCGGCTTGACGCCGGACGGGCGGCATCGGACGGTGCGCGGGTGGTCGCCGGAACAGCAGACGTGCGTGCGGCGCTGCCGGCACCCCTCGCCGAGGCGCTGGCCGGCTACGAGGAGCATCTGCTGGCCCAGCGGGACCTTTCCGCCCACACCGTCCGCGGATACGTCACCGACGTGGTGATGCTCTTGGACCACCTGGCTCGTCGCGGTGGCGGTCAGGTCCACGACCTCGACCTGGCGACCCTGCGCAGCTGGCTGGCCCAGGGGCGCACCCGCGGCCACAGCCGGGCCACGACCGCCCGCCACGCGGCCGCCGCTCGGTCCTTCACCGGCTGGCTGCGCCGCTCCGGGCTCACCCCGGACGACGTGGGTCAGCGGCTGGTCAGCCCGAAGGCCCACCGGACCCTGCCCGACGTCCTCGCCCCGGATCAGGCGCGCGCCGTCGTCGAGTCGGCTGCCGGCGCCGAGGAGCCGGCCGGGCTGCGCGACGCCGTCGTCCTCGAACTGCTCTACGCCAGCGGCATCCGGGTCAGCGAACTCGTCGGTCTCGACGTCGATGACGTCGACCGTTCCCGCCGGCTGCTGCGCGTGCTCGGCAAGGGCCGCAAGGAGCGCAGCGTGCCCTACGGCGTCCCGGCGGAGCAGGCGATCGACGCGTGGCTCACCCGCGGCCGCCCTGCCCTGGCCGGGCCCGATTCCGGTCCGGCGCTGCTGCTCGGGGTCCGGGGGCACCGCCTCGACGCGCGGGAGGCGCGCCGGGTCGTGCACCGGGCCGTGGCCGCGGCTCCCGGCGCCCCCGACATCGGACCGCACGGGCTGCGCCATTCGGCGGCGACGCACGTCCTGGAGGGCGGCGCGGACCTCCGGTCGGTCCAGGAGTTGCTGGGTCACGCTAGCCTCGCGACGACCCAGATCTACACGCACGTGACGGTCGAGCGGCTCCGTGCGGTCCACGCGCAAGCGCATCCCCGGGCCTGAGAGGACGGCTGAGTGTCTGAGGCGACCATCTACGAGCTCGACGAATCCGGGGACGACGCCGACGCGCTGCTGGCCCAGCTCTGGACCGACTACGTGGCCGGCCGTGATCCCGGCCTCCGCGACCGGCTGATCCTGCACTACGCGCCGCTGGTGAAGTACGTCGCCGGCCGCGTCGGCAGCGGTCTTCCGGCGCACGTCGAGCAGGCCGACCTGGTGTCCTACGGGACGTTCGGGTTGATCGACGCGATCACGCGGTACGAGCCCACCCGTGAGGTGAAGTTCGAGAGCTACGCGATGGCCCGCATCCGCGGCGCGATCATCGACGAGCTCCGCAACACCGACTGGATCCCGCGGTCGGTGCGCATGAAGGCCCGGCAGTTCGAGCGGGCCGTCGCCGAGCTCGAGGCCAGGCTCCAGCGCACGCCGAGCGACGAAGAGGTCGCCGACCACATGGAGATGGACGTCGAGGAGGTGCGCAAGTTCCTCGGCCAGCTGTCGCTGGTCAACGTCGTGGCCCTCGACGAGCTGCTCACCGACGACGACGGCGGCGGCTCCCCGCGGCTGGGCGACACGTTGCAGGACTCGACCGCGCTCGACCCGCAGGCGATGGCCGAGCACGGCGAGGCCCGCCAGCTCCTGGCCCGCGCCGTCGAGCAGCTGCCCGAGCGGGAGAAGGTGGTGGTCAGCCTCTACTACTTCGAGGGTCTGACGCTGGCCGACATCGGCCGGGTGCTCGGCGTCACCGAGAGCCGGATCTGCCAGCTGCACACCAAGGCCGTCCTCCACCTGCGCACCAAGCTCGCCGACATCGCCTGAGCAGGTTCGGGGGAGAGCCTGGCGTCATGAACGGTGGTCGGGCCGGCCCAGCTCGTAGGCGGCCCGACCGGCGGCGGTGAGCGCCACCGGTGTCCCGTCGCGCCGCTCCACGCGAAGGTCGAGGTCGGCGACCGAGCAGTTCACCACCCGGTGCATCGACCCGTCGGGGTTCGCGTAGTCCCACTCCACGAAGGCCTCCGGCGGAGCCGCGACCGACGCCGTCACGGTGGCCCCGGCGCCGGGCACGCGGACGACGCACCGGTCGTCGGTCGCCGTGACCGCGACGCGCCGGCCCAGCCCGCCCAGCCGGATCCGCTCGCCGTCGAGGCTGAGCACCCCGTTGGCGACCCAGGGCGTGGTCACCGGGCCCACCCGGATCCGGCCGACCGCTAGGTCCAGCCACGTGTCCGTCCCACGGTCGGCGAAGCCCAGCCCGTGCAGCCAGATCCACTGCTCGGCGTGCTGCTCGCCCCAGTTGTGCCCGACCATCCCGGGCCACCCGGCGATGTCCACGGTCTCGCCGTCGATCTCGAGGGTGCCGTCGAAGACCGTCGTCGGGAGCGGCGACAGCAGCTTCGTGCGCGGCAGCCTGGCCGTGTACATCCACGGCTTGGGCAGGTGGCGCAGCGGCTCGGCGCCGCCGGTGAACCGCAGGGACCAGCGGGCCGCACACTCCGCCGACCGGGCTTCCCCGACGACACCGTCCGGGCCGAACACGTTCTCGCCGAACCGGATCCAGGCGTCGTTCCCGGATGCCGGCGGGCCGGCGTCGATGCGGACAGCCCGGGGGTGGGGCACCGAGCGGTCGAACCAGGTGCACCACAGCTGGCCGGTCGGCGTGCCGCCCGGAGGGACGGACACCGTGTAGCGGATCCACAGCCCGCGCGGCTCGGTGGGGTGGACCGCCCGCAGGTACCAGCTCTCGTAGTGACCACGGCCGGCACGCAACCGGGGCCAGCGGGCGGTCGTCGCGTCGTCGTCCGGCATGGCCGGAGGCTAGTGGGACGCCGGCCAGCGGGCGAGGCCCAGGTCAGGGCCGTGGCGGTGGGCCCCGGCCGCGCGGGACCGACCTGCCCATCGGCAGCAGACGGACCCGCGGCGGTCGCAGGAGCGCGAGAGGGTCGAGGTAGGTCTCGCCACGGCGCAGGCCCCAGTGCAGGCAGGCGGCGGCCATGCAGCTGGGATGGCCGGCGAGCAGGGTGCCGATGGGGGAGCCCCGCGTCACCTGCTGGCCCGCCGCGACCGACGGGTCCACCGGCTCGTACGTCGTCCGCAGGCCATCGGCGTGGTCGATGCTGACGACCGGCCGCCCGGCCACCATCCCGGCGAAGACGACGACGCCGTCGCCGGCCGCGAGCACCGCCGCCCCCGGGGCGCCGGCGAGGTCCACGCCGCGGTGCCCCGGACCGTAGGGCGACGAGGGCGCGTCGAAGGCCCGGGTCACGGTGGGTTCGCCGACCGGTGAGGCCCACAGCGCGACCGCCGGCGGTGGGCCGGACGGCTCGGCCGTCGCCGGGGCCGGGACGGTCAGGAACAGGACCGAGAGGACGACGAGAACCGCGACGCGCATGCCCGGGACACTGGGGGAGAGGACCGGTCGGTGGGGCGGCCGGCCGTGATCTGTGGATGCCCGGACCGCTGGGGAAAACCCGCTCCGCACCTCGCGTATGCTGTCCGGTGCGGCCCGTTCCGACGGGTCGACTTCGCGCGTCCTCCTCCCGCCAACGCGGGGCAGTCGCCACCTCGGTCCCGACGGGCAACCGCCGGGTGCGTGGCGCCGCTCGGACGCCAGGGCGGTGCACCACCCCGGTCACCGCGACAACCGAACAGCGCGCCCCCAGGGGCGCGCGCAGAACGAGAGAGGCTGCAATGGCAGTCGTCAGCATGAAGCAGCTGCTCGACAGCGGCGTCCACTTCGGGCACCAGACCCGTCGCTGGAACCCGAAGATGAAGCGCTTCATCTTCACCGAGCGCAACGGCATCTACATCATCGACCTGCAGCAGACGCTCGGGTACATCGACAACGCCTACGAGTTCGTCAAGCAGACGGTCGCCCACGGTGGCTCGATCCTCTTCGTCGGCACCAAGCGCCAGGCGCAGGAAGTCGTCGCCGAGCAGGCCCAGCGGGTCGGCATGCCCTATGTCAACCAGCGCTGGCTGGGCGGCATGCTCACCAACTTCCAGACCGTGCACAAGCGCCTCCAGCGGCTCAAGGAGCTCGAGGACATGGAGCAGACCGGCGTGCTGGTCAGCCTGTCCAAGAAGGAGCAGCTGGTCCTGTCCCGCGAGAAGGCCAAGCTCGAGCGCAGCCTGGGCGGTATCCGCGACATGCAGAAGGTGCCCAGCGCCATCTGGATCGTGGACACCAAGAAGGAGCACATCGCCGTCGGCGAGGCGCGCAAGCTGAACATCCCGGTCGTCGCGATCCTCGACACCAACTGCGACCCCGACGAGGTCGACTACAAGATCCCGGGCAACGACGACGCGATCCGCAGCATCACGGTGCTGACCCGCGTCATCGCCGACGCGGTCGCCGAGGGCCTCATGGCCCGTTCGGCGTCGCAGGCCAACGCCGGCCGTGCGGACGGCGCCGAGCCGGTCATCGGCGGCGACGAGCCGCTGGCCGACTGGGAGCGCGAGCTGCTGACCGGTGGCGCCGGGAACGTCGAGGCCCCGGCCGCCGAGGCGCCGGCCGCGGAGACCCCGGCCGCGGAGACCCCGGCCGCGGAGACCCCGGCCGCGGAGACCCCGGCCGAGCCCGCCGCGGGCGAGACCCCGGCCCAGGCCTGATCCGCCGGCGCCGTCCCCGCCCGAGCCGGTTGGGGACGGCGCCGCGGCACGCCCGCACCCCGAACTCGATCCACCGACAGACCAAGAGGAAGAGACATGGCTGACTTCACCGCTGCCGACGTCAAGCGTCTCCGCGACGCCACCGGCGCCGGCATGATGGACTGCAAGAAGGCCCTCACCGAGGCCGACGGCGACTACGACAAGGCCGTCGAGTTCCTGCGGGTGAAGGGCGCCAAGGACGTCGGCAAGCGCCTCGAGCGCTCCACCACCAACGGCGTCGTCGTCAGCAAGGACGGCGCGCTGCTCGAGCTCGACTGCGAGACCGACTTCGTCGCCAAGAACGCCGACTTCGTGAAGCTCGCCGAGCGCCTGCTCGACATCGCGCTGGAGAAGAAGCCGGCCGACGCCGAGGCCCTGCTCGCCACCGAGGTCGACGGCCAGACGGTGGCCGCGCTGGTCGAGTCCGAGTCCGCCCGGATCGGTGAGAAGCTCGTCCTCAGCCGGTTCGCCGCCTTCGAGGGCACCACGGCGATCTACCTGCACAAGCGCGCCACCGACCTGCCCCCGGCCATCGGTGTCGCCGTGCAGTACAGCGGTGGCGGCGAGGAGGCGGCCCGCAGCCTGGCGATGCACATCGCTGCCGCGCGGCCGAAGTTCCTCACCCGCGACGAGGTCCCGGCCGAGACGGTCGAGACCGAGCGTCGGGTCGCCGAGCAGACGGCCAAGGAGGAGGGCAAGCCCGAGCAGGCGATCGTCAAGATCGTCGAGGGTCGGGTCAACGCCTACTACAAGGACTTCGTCCTGCTCGAGCAGCCGTCGATCACCGAGCCCAAGAAGACGGTCAAGCAGATCATCGACGAGGCCGGTCTGACCGTGGAGCGGTTCGCCCGCTTCGAGGTCGGCCAGGCCTGAGCCCGGAACCGCAGCAGTGCCGAGCGGCCCCGTTCCCGTCACCGGGAGCGGGGCCGTTCGTCCGTGCGGCAGGATCACCCCCAGCCCAGACACCGAACGAGGGATGACGCGTTGACCGACACCACCCCACCGTTGTCCGCGCCCACCGCGTTCCGGCCGGCCGACCACAGCGGCTACCACCGGGTGCTGCTCAAGCTCTCCGGTGAGACCTTCGGCGGCGGCAAGGTCGGTGTCGACGCCGACATCGTCCGCGGCATCGCCGAGCAGCTGGCCGAGGTCGTGGCCAAGGGCACCCAGGTCGCGGTGGTCATGGGTGGCGGCAACTTCTTCCGCGGCGCGGAGCTCTCCCAGGCCGGCATGGACCGCACTAAGGCCGACTACATGGGCATGCTCGGCACCGTCATGAACTGCCTGGCCCTGCAGGACTTCTGCGAGAAGGCCGGCCTCGAGACCCGCGTGCAGTCGGCGATCACCATGGGTCAGGTCGCCGAGCCCTACATCCCGCGCAAGGCCATCCGGCACCTGGAGAAGGGCCGGCTGGTCATCTTCGGCGCCGGGGCCGGCATGCCCTACTTCTCCACCGACACGGTGGCCGCCCAGCGCGCCCTGGAGATCGAGTGCCAGGTGCTGCTCATGGGCAAGAACGGGGTCGACGGTGTCTACGACGACGACCCGCGCACCAACCCCGACGCGGTCATGTACCACGACCTCGACTACGCCACGGTGCTCGCCAAGCAGCTCAAGGTGGCCGACGCGACGGCGATCAGCCTGTGCATGGACAACCAGATGCCGATCGTCGTGTTCAACCTCCTGCGTGACGGCAACATCGCGCGCGCCGTCGCAGGTGAGAGGATCGGCACGCTGATCAGCCAGCCGTCCTGACCGACGGACGACGGATCGGCAGCCGGACGAGACACGACGGCGGGAGGAGTTCCCGCCGCCGACGGAGGGAAGACCCGTGATCGACGACACCCTGCTCGACGCCGAGGAGCGGATGGACAAGGCCCTGTCGGTCGCCCGTGAGGACCTCGGCTCCGTGCGCACCGGCCGCGCCGCGCCGTCGATGTTCAACAAGATCATGGTCGACTACTACGGCGCCTACACGCCGGTGCCGCAGATGGCCTCGATCACCGTGCCCGAGGCGCGCATGGCGGTCATCAAGCCCTACGACAGCGGTCAGCTGTCGGCCATCGAGAAGGCCATCCGCGACAGCGATCTCGGCGTCAACCCGACCAACGACGGCCAGATCCTGCGCGTGGTGTTCCCGCAGCTCACCGAGGAGCGCCGCCGCGACCTGGTGAAGCAGGCCCGCGCGAAGGGTGAGGACGCCAAGGTCGCGATCCGCAACATCCGCCGCCGGGCGAAGGAAGAACTCGACCGCATCGCCAAGGACGGCGAGGCCGGCGAGGACGACGTGCGTCGCGCGGAGAAGGAGCTCGACCACCTCACCGAGCAGCACGTGCACAGCGTCGACGAGGCGATGAAGAACAAGGAGAGCGAGCTGCTCGAGGTCTGACCCGACGACCCGCTGCGCTCATGACCTCCTCACCCGCCCCGCGGCCCGGCGTCCGGACCGGCGATCCCGACGGCGACACCGGCCCGGTGCCGATCGTCGGCGACCGCCCGTTCCCGCCGCCGCCGGCGGCGCGCCCCGAGATCGCCGACGCCGACCTGCCCACGACCGACGCCCCGGTGGCCCCCGCGGCGGGCCGGGCCGGGCGCAACCTCGGGGCCGCGATCGTCGTCGGCCTGTCCCTCGGCGCGGTCATCGTCGCCTCGCTGCTGATCTGGCGGCAGGCGTTCCTCGGGGTGCTCGGTGCGGCCGTGCTCGTCGGCGTCATCGAGCTGACCCGTGCCCTGCGCGCCGGAGGGTTCCAGGCGCCGCTGGTCCCGCTGCTGGTCGGGGCGGTGGCGATGCTGGCCCTGGCCTGGAGCCGGGGGCCCACCGGCCTCGTGACCGGCTTCCTCGCCACCGCGCTGGCGGTCGTCTTCTGGCGGCTGGCCGACGGGCCGGCGGGGTACCTGCGGGACGCGTCGGCCGGCGTGCTGGTCGCGCTGTACGTGCCGCTGCTGGCCGGGTTCGCGGCCCTGCTGCTCGCCCCCGACGACGGCTCCGCGCGGGTGTTCGCCTTCATCGCGACCGTGGTCTGCAGCGATGTCGGTGGGTATGCCGCCGGCGTGCTCTTCGGCAAGCACCCGATGGCCCCGTCGATCAGCCCGAAGAAGTCGTGGGAGGGGATGGCCGGGTCGGTCGCGGCCTGCATGGGCATGGCCACGCTGATCATCACGCTCTGGCTGGACGGTCCGTGGTGGGCCGGGCTGATCTTCGGCGCCGCGATCGCGGTGTCGGCGACGCTGGGCGACCTCGCCGAGTCGCTGATCAAGCGCGACCTCGGCATCAAGGACATGGGGCACCTGCTGCCCGGGCACGGCGGCCTCATGGACCGGCTGGACTCGCTGCTGCCCTCGGCCGCCGTCGCCTACCTGCTGCTCGCCGTCCTCGTCCCGGCCTGATCCGGCGTCAGGGTTCCCGCACCGCGTTCCACACCGACCCGACGACCTCGAAGCCTCGCCGGTCGTACCAGTGCCGGGGCCAGTCCTGCGCCGCCGCCTCCAGGACGACGAGGTCGCAGCCGGCGTCGGTGGCCAGGTCCAGGGCGCGCGCCAGGACGGCGTCGGCATGCCCGCGGCCCCGGGCGGACGGGTGGGTGAGCACCGAGTCGATCGCCGCGGTCGCGCCGTCGACCCGCAGCTGACCGGCCGCCACGACCCGACCCTCCTCGCGGACGACGACGTCGGTGACGGCGACGACGCGGTCGTTGAGGTGCTCGCGGCCCACCAGCTGCTCCACGGCCGCGTCGAGCCGCGGGCCCGGCTCGGCGGCCAGCGCCTCCCGCCACGACTCCGCCCAGAAGCCGTGCACCTCGCCCTGGTCGACCACCTCGGCGCGCGGACCGTCCGGGGCGCCGCCCGTCGGCCGCGCCATGACCACGAGCTGCTCGGTCTCCCAGCCGCGCCGGGCCAGCTCGGCGGCCACGTCGTCGGCGCCGGGCCACATCAGGCCGGCCGCCCGGTGCAGCCAGCCCGCGTTCCCGGCGACCTCGGCCGCGGCGGCCTCGACGGTCGCCGCATCGACCGGCGCGGTCACCAGCAGCCGGTTGTTGTCGCGGGAGTGCGGGAAGTCGGGGTCGAGCACCGCCACCCCGCCCGGGACGTCGCCGAGGCCGACCGCGCGCCGGATCGGCAGGGACGTGAAGAACGCCAGGGCCCGCCCGAGCGCATCGTCCGGCGCGGGCAGCACGACCGGCGCAGGTGGGCGGTAGGGCACGACCGCGACGACCGCGGTCACCGGCAGCGGACCGTAGAGGTGCGGGAAGCGCATGCTCTCCGGGTCGTGCGGCATCCCCGGCTCGAACCGCACCGGGTCGGTCAGCCGGGCCGGGTCGACGACGAGCAGCACGAGGTCCCGCCGGCCCGGGAACAGCGCCTGGGCCGGCAGGTGCACCTGCTCGGGGGTGGACAGGTGGACGAACCCGGCGGACGCCAGCGACGGCGGGCGCACCGCGCCCGCGGTCAGCGCGGCGCGCCAGTCCGCCGGCTCGATCAGGTGGACGTAGACCGACGGGATCACGGTGCCGGCGTGAGGGGCGGGTCGGCGTCGATGCCCCGGGCCGCCAGCGCCTTCTCGATCTCCTCGCAGACCGTCCGGACGACGGCCACCCGCGCCCAGCCCTTGTCGTCGCCGGCGATCACGTGCCAGCGTCCGGCCGGGTGGTCGGTGCGCTCCAGCATGTCCTCGACCGCCTGCCGGTAGGCCGCCCGCTTCTGGCGGTTGCGCCAGTCCTCGTCGGTCAGCTTCCAGGCCTTGTACGGGTCGTCGCGCCGGGCCTCGAACCGGCGCAGCTGCTCCTTCGACGAGACGTGCATCCAGAACTTGACGATGATCATGCCCTCGGCGGCCAGCGTCGTCTCCAGATCCACGATCTCGCTGTAGGCCCGCTGCCAGTCCGCTTCGGGGGCGAAGCCCTCCACCCGCTCGACGAGCACCCGGCCGTACCAGGTGCGGTCGAGGACGGCCATCCCGCCCCACCCGGGCAGCGACGGCCAGAACCGCCAGAGGAAGTGGTGCCGCTTCTCGTGGTAGGAGGGCGCGCCGAACTGGGCCACCCGCACGTGCCGGGGGTCGAGTTCGGCGACCAGGCGTTGGATCGCCCCGCCCTTCCCGGAGGCGTCCCACCCCTCGAAGAGCACGCACAGCGGCGGCCCGATCTCGCCGGAGCCGATCAGGCCGCCGAGCAGCAGCCGCAGGTGGACCAGGCGGTCCTGGGCCTCCTTGAGCTGGTGCTTGGCTTCCTTCTTCGACAGCCGGACGCTGAGGTCGACGTCCCGGAGGCGGCTCATGGGCACGAGCCTGGCAGGTCTCGCTCAGCGTGGCGCGCCGTCGGCCACGAGACCACACTCGTGGGCGAGCACGATCGCCTGCGGCCGGTCGCGCAGGTCGAGCTTGGCGAGGATGTGCCGGACGTGGCTCTTCACCGTCGCCAGCGAGATGTACAGCTCGGCGGCGATCTCCGTGTTCGAGCGGCCGGCGCCGATGAGCGCGAGGACGTCGCGCTCCCGGTCGCTCAGGGCCGCCAGCCGGGCGCCGTCGTCCCGACCGGCCGGCGGCCGCTGCACGTAGGAAGCCACCAGGCGCGCCACCACCTCGGGTGCCAGCGGGCGCTCGCCGGCGGCCGCGGCCTCCACGGCGGCGACCAGCCGTGCGCCGCCGGCATCCTTGAGCAGGTAGCCGGACGCCCCGGCCTGCAGGGCGCGGAAGGTCAGCTCCTCGCCCTCGAAGGTCGTCAGCACGAGCACGCGGGTGGTGCTGCCCGCCGCGACGATCCGGCGGGTGGCCTCGATGCCGTCGACGTGCGGCATGCGCAGGTCCATCAGCACGACGTCGGGTCGCAGTTCCAGCACCAGCCGGGCACCTTCGGCCCCGTCGGCGGCCTCCCCGACCACGTCGATGCCCGCGAGCTCCAGGATCAGGCGCAGGCCGTCGCGGACCAGCTGCTGGTCGTCGACCAGGACCACGGAGGTCATGGCGCGCCCGGGAGGTCGAGCGGGAGCCGGGCGGTGAGGGCGTACCCGCCGCGGGCGGTCGGCCCCGCGTCCAGCCGGCCGCCGAGCATCCTGACCCGCTCCCGCATGCCGACGAGCCCGAACCCGGAGCCACCGGCCCGGGGAGCGGGGATGGCCCCGGCGGGCGGGTTGACCACCTCGACGACGACCGCGGCCTCGTCGCCGACCACGCGCACGTCGACCGGCGCGCCCGGCGCGTGGCGGCGGGCGTTGGTGAGGGCCTCCTGCACCAGCCGGTAGGCGGCCAGCTCCACGCTCGCGTGGGTCGCCCGTACCGGCGGGCGCAGCGTGAGATCGACCTGCGCGCCGGCGGCGCGGGACTGCTCGACCAGGTCGGCGAGGTCGTCGAGCCCGGGCTGGGGGTGCAGGTCGTCCTCCTCGGCGGCGCGCAGCATCCCGACGACGCGGCGCATCTCGGCCAGCGCCTCGGTGGCCGACCGGCGGATCGCCGCGACCGGGGCGGCCGCCCGCTCCGGGGCCTTCGCCAGCGCGGCCGCGGCGGCGTCGGCCTGGAGCGCGATCACGGTGACCTCGTGGCCGATGACGTCGTGCAGCTCGCGCGCGATCCGCGCGCGTTCCTCGGCGACGGCGGCCCGCTCGGCCGTGGCCCGTTCCTGCACCAGCCGCCCCGTCAGCTCCTCCAGCAGGGCCGTCTGACGCCGCTGGCGGGCCACGAGGCGCCCGGCCACGACCGGCCCGACGACGACGAGGGCCGCGCCGATCGCGGCCGGCTCGGGCTCGGGGCCCAGCAGCGTCATCACCACGCCGACCGTCGCGCAGACCGTGGACGCCGCCACCACGACCCACGTCCGGCGGCTGTAGGCGCCGACGGAGAAGAACATCACGGCGGCGATGACGTAGCCCAGGAACAGGAAGCCCGTGGTCGGGATCAGCCAGACCGAGGTCATCACGAGGGCGGCGGCGACCGGGTACACCCGCCGCCACGCCAGCGGGACCGTCGAGCCGACCGCGATCAGCACCGACAGCGCCGGGGTGGTGAGGGGGGCGATGACGACCTGGCCCAGCGACAGGCCGAGGAACACGGCCGCCAGGACGACGTCGGCCTGCGGCGGACGGGTCGGGGGAGTGGCCACGAACGCGCAATGTAGGGCCGCGATGCGGTCCTGACATCAACCCACGGGCTGAGCGAGGAAACAGCCCTCGGGTCGATGCCGGGCCGGTATCGCCGTTCCTAGCGTCCCCGGCACCGAATTCCCACGACCCGGAGGACCCCGTGACCGCCACCGCTCCCGCCACCACCCGCCGCGACCCGCTGATGATCGGCATCCGCGTGCTGCTCGGCCTGTTCGGTGCCTTCAAGCTCTACGGCACCCTCTACTTCACGTTCCTGGCGACCGCCGCGCAGGGCGGCGACCCGCAGGGCGTCGGCGACTGGCTGGTGGCCGCGTGGTCGTTCGCGCTGGCGACGGCCCTGATCGTCGCGGCCTTCCGGCTGCGCGCCGGTGACCGGAGGATCGCCGGCATCACGGCCGGGCTGCTCGTCGTCGAGATCGCCTTCAGCTTCGTGAAGCTGTTCGTCTACGACGAGCCCGAGGCGCTCGGCTTCATGGCCGTCGACCTGGTGCTGCTCGCCCTGCTGACGGTGGCCGCGCGGAGGCGCTGAAAGCGCCGTCGTCCCGAGTGGGGCCCGGAGGGTCCCGCGCAGGGACGACTCAGCGGCTCAGCTCACCGGGGACGGCACCTGGTCGCGGTGTCATCCGGAGGATGACAGTGCATGGAGTCTGATCCAGGCGTGCATCGCGATCCCGGCGGCCACACCGGCGTTGATGGAGCGCGTGGAGCCGAACTGGGCGATCGACAGGACGCCGTCGGCGGCGTCCCGGGCCTCGGCGCTCAGCCCGCTGCCCTCCTGCCCGAAGAGCAGCACGCAGGCGTGGGGGAGGGCGGCGGTCTCGATCGGCTCGGCGCCCGGCAGGTTGTCGATCGCCAGGATGGGGAGTCCGGCCTCCTGGGCCCAGGCCGCGAGCCCGGCGACGTCGGCGTGGTGCCGCACGTGCTGGTACCGGTCTGTGACCATCGCTCCGCGCCGGTTCCAGCGCTTGCGACCGACGACGTGCACCGCCTCGGCCAGGAAGGCGTTGGCGGTGCGGACGACGGTCCCGATGTTGAGGTCGTGCCGCCAGTTCTCGATCGCGACGTGGAAGGGATGCCGCCGGGTGTCGAGGTCGGCGACGATCGCGTCGACCGTCCAGTAGCGGTACCGGTCGACGACGTTGCGCCGGTCGCCGTGCTCGAGCAGTTCGGGGTCGTAGCGCGGGTCCTCCGGCCACGGACCGGCCCACGGGCCCACCCCGACGGTGTCGAGCGGGGTGAGCTCGGTCTCGGGGTCGGTCACCCGCCGCACGGTAGTGGGACCATGGACGGCGACATGACTGCCCTGCCCCTCGTCTTCGACGCCCCGCGCCGCGGCACACCCCCGCGCCACCTCGCCGACCTGACCCGCGAGGAGGCCCGCGCGGCGGTCGCCGAGCTCGGCCAGCCGCCCTTCCGGGCCGACCAGCTCTATCGGCACTACTTCCGCGGCGTCACCGACCCGGCGCAGATGACCGACCTGCCCGCCGGCGTCCGCGACACGCTCACCGAGGCGCTCCTGCCCGGCCTGCTGACCGTCGTCCGGCACCAGACCGCCGACAACGGGCGCACCCGCAAGACGCTGTGGCGGCTGCACGACGGCGCGCTGGTCGAGAGCGTGCTCATGCGCTACCCCGACCGCGCCACCGTCTGCATCTCCAGCCAGGCCGGCTGCGGCATGGCCTGCCCGTTCTGCGCGACCGGGCAGGCGGGGCTGACCCGCAACCTGTCGGCCGCCGAGATCATCGGCCAGGCCGTCGCCGCCGCGGCAGCCATGGCGAACGGGGAGATCGACGGCGGCCCCGGACGGCTGTCCAACGTCGTCTTCATGGGCATGGGCGAGCCGCTGGCCAACTACGCCCGCGTGCGCAAGACCCTCGACGCGCTGCTCACCCCGGCGCCGCACGGGCTGGGACTCTCGCAGCGCTCGGTGACGGTCTCCACGGTCGGCCTGGTCCCGGCGATCCGCCGGCTCACCGAGGAGGGTCGCAACGTCACCCTCGCGGTCAGCCTGCACGCCCCCGACGACGAACTGCGCGACACGCTCGTGCCGATCAACACCCGCTGGAACGTGGGCGAGGTCGTCGAGGCCGCCGACGCCTACGCCGCCCGCACCGGCCGCCGCTACTCCGTCGAGTACGCGCTGATCCGCGACGTCAACGACCAGCCGCACCGCGCCGACCTGCTCGGCAAGCTGCTGGCCGGGCGGCTGGCGCACGTCAACCTGATCCCGCTGAACCCCACGCCGGGCAGCCCCTGGGACGCGAGCCCGCTGCCTGCGCAGCGGGAGTTCGTGGCCCGGCTGCGCGCCGCGGGCGTGGCGACGACGGTGCGCGACACTCGCGGTCAGGACATCGACGGGGCGTGCGGCCAGCTCGCGGCGGCCGATCGGGTCGAGGGCGTGCCCAGCGTGGCCGTCCCGGTCCCGTCGGTGGAGCCTCCGGTCGAGCTGGGCGCGGAAGGGGACGACTGAGATGAGCGAAGCGACCGACACGGCCGAGGCGCACGACCACACGCACGGCGACGTGTCCGGCGGCTGGCTCCGCGCGGCGGTCTTCGGCGCGATGGACGGGCTGGTCAGCAACACCGCGCTGGTCGCCGGCGTGGGCGGCGGTGGGGCCGCGCCGCGGACCATCGTCCTGTCCGGCGTCGCCGGCCTGATCGCGGGCGCGATCTCCATGGCCATGGGCGAGTACACGTCGGTGAAGACGCAGAACGAGCAGCTCGACCTCGAGGTCCACCGGGAGCGCCGGGAGCTCCAGCGCAACCCGGAGGGCGAGCTCGCCGAGCTGGCGGAGATCTACCGGGCCCGCGGGCTCGACGCCGACCTCGCCCGGCAGGTCGCCACCCAGCTGTCCCGCGACCCGGAGCAGGCCCTTCGGACGCACGTGATCAACGAGCTGGGGCTCAGCCCCGACGACAAGCCGTCGCCGTGGGTGGCGGCGGGTTCGTCCCTGCTCACCTTCTCGGTCGGGGCGGCGTTCCCGCTGGTGCCCTACCTGCTGGGCTTCTCGGTGCTCTGGGCGGCGCTGGTCGCGGGCGGCATCGGGCTGGTGCTCGCGGGGGCGCTGTCCTCACGGTTCACGCCGAAGCCGTGGTGGTTCTCGGGCCTGCGCCAGCTGCTGTTCGGCGCTGCTGCCGCCGGGATCACCTACGCGATCGGGGCGCTGATCGGGGTCAGCGTCGCCTGACCTGCGGCACCCCAGCCCGGCCCCGGGTAGACGGTCACGAGACGATGATCGTGCTCGCCCCGACGGCCTCGTAGGTCGCGACCGCTCGTCCGTCGCGCGTGGCGAGTTCGGCGGCATGCTCCACCGCTGCGAGCGCGACGAGCGCGTCGTAGACCGCCCCACCGGCGACGTCCAGCCGCGCGAGCGACCGCGGCAGGTCGCTCGTCCTCTCCGCGCCGAGCAGCAGTGGCGGGGCGAAGCGTTGGGTGATCAGCTCAGCAGCGTCGGCCGGCGTCAGTCGGAGATCGCCAGGCAGTCGCGTGAGCACGGAGTACGTCTCGGCCAGCGCATGCCCGCACAGCGCGATCTCGCGTCCGCCCCACCAGCGCACCACCTCACGATGGGCCCGGTGCCGGCTCACCAGGAGGGGCACGGCGACGCTCGTGTCCAGGGCGAGGAGGGTCATCTCCTGCCGGCGTCGATGAGGGCGAAGACGTCGTCGTCGTCGATCTCGGTGTCGCCGGTGGCGACGAGGACTCCGGCTTCCCGGATCAGTCGAGCGGTGCGTCCGGACGGAACCACCTGCAACCCGCTGCCGTAACGAGAGATGTCGACCGTGGAGCCGGGAGCGAGCCCGAGCGCGTCGCGCAGTGCCTTCGGAAGCACGATGCGCCCGACGGAGTCGATCGTGGCCTTCATGGGATGAGGCTACCAGTCAGATCCCAGTTGCCGGGTCCTTGCTCGGTCCCGTTGTTCAGCCGAAGAACAACGGACGCTCATCCTCGGACAATGCGACACAATGCTCGAAAATCGGCAGGCCAGTAGCATTGCTGTCGAAATGGCGACTCGATCGGACGCCGACTGCTCTTGGAATGGTGACTTCGGGTTGATCGCATGTCTTGCTGCGCGCGGAGGGGTGCTCATTGCCGCGGTCTTCGCCATTGCGTCCATCGCTGGCTGCTCCCCGGACGTTCGAGGAGCTCTCGCTGTGACCCGGAGTGGAGACGGGGAGTTGCTGGTCGTCTTCGCCACGTGCGGGGCTGAATACGAGGGCGTCCAACTCGGAGCCGGCCCTCTGGCCAGGAGTGATGACGAGGAAACCGCGACGTGGAGGCACGAGGGGGACATCGACGACGCGACGTCCCTCCCCTTGACGGCGGCTGACCCCGGCGACGAGTGGACCGTGGTCGCCGCGTGGAGCGGCGTCGAGGACGAGACGTACGGCTACGACCTCCGGGCCGGGCAGCTCACCAGCGACGAGCGCGGCATCGACTTCAGGTCCCCGGTCTCCAGCGCGTTCGCATTTCCGGGGACTCTCCTGACCGAGCTGGAGCCGGGGGAGTTGCTCCACCGAGATTTCGGCGGCTCCAGAGAAGTGATCGTGGACCGGCGGACCGTTCAGGAATTCCGGTCGTCGGTCTGCGGCGGCAGCTGAGCCGCCGACCGCGTCAGCGGCTGCGCCAGGCGTTCTTCCGTCGGCGGATGTCCCACAGCAGGATGATCACCATGACGGCGGCGATGCCGATGATCCAGAGGTCCTCGACCCGGCCCTCGTGGTTGCCGACCAGGTAGGCCAGCAGGATCAGGATCGCGAACCACGCGCCCGCGCGGCCCAGCTTGCCCGTCTCCCCGTGCCAGCCCCAGTCCTCGGGGCGCTCGTGCTCGACGGGGTGGGCGTCGTCACGGACGAGGGCTTCCTCGCGACCAGGCTGGTTGACCCGCTGAGTGCTCACGTCCCGCATTCTGGCAGGCCCCGCCTTCAGGCACCGCACGAGGGAGCGCGGGCGCGTCGGGGAGGATGTCGTGCATGTCCGTCCCCCGCGAGGTCACCGTGCTCGGCTCCACGGGCTCCATCGGCACGCAGGCGATCGCGGTGGCCCGGCAGAACCCCGACCGGCTGCGCATCACGGCCCTGGCCGCCGGCGGGTCCGACGTCGCCGCGCTGGCCGAGCAGGCGCTCACCCTCGGCGTCCGCACCGTGGCCGTGGCCCGCGCCACCGCCGCGCAGGACCTGCAGCTGGCGTTCTACGCGGAGGCCTCGAAGCGCGGCTGGGCGAAGGGCGAGTACCACCTGCCCGAGATCCTGGCCGGCCCGCGGGCCGCCGAGGAGCTCGCCGCCCGCCCGGCCGACGTCGTCCTCAACGGGATCACCGGCTCGATCGGCCTCGGCCCCACGCTGTCCGCGCTGAAGGCCGGGCGCACCGTCGCGCTGGCCAACAAGGAGTCGCTGGTCGCCGGCGGCGACCTGGTCACGGCGGCCGCGGCACCCGGACAGCTCGTCCCGGTCGACTCCGAGCACTCGGCGCTCGCCCAGTGCCTGCGCGGCGGCGCCCGGGGTGAGGTCGCCCGGCTGGTGCTCACCGCCAGCGGCGGCCCCTTCCGGGGCCGGTCCGCCGCCGAGCTCGACGGCGTCACCGTGGAGCAGGCGCTGGCTCACCCCACCTGGGACATGGGGCCGGTCGTGACCATCAACTCCGCGACCCTGATGAACAAGGGTCTCGAGCTGATCGAGGCGCACCTGCTGTTCGACGTCCCCTATGCCGACATCGACGTGGTGGTGCACCCGCAGTCGATCGTGCACTCGATGGTCACCTTCGCCGACGGCGCGACGATCGCGCAGGCCAGCCCGCCCGACATGCGGCTGCCGATCGCCCTGGCCCTGGCCTGGCCCGACCGGCTGCCGAACGTGCAGCCGGCGCTGGACTGGTCGACGGCCAGCACCTGGGAGTTCGCCCCGCTCGACGACGACGCCTTCCCGGCGGTGCGGCTGGCCCGACGCGCGGGGGAGGCCGGCGGGGTCGCGCCGGCGATCTTCAACGCCGCCAACGAGGAGGCCGTGGCGGCGTTCGTGGCGGGTCGGCTGTCGTTCCGGGCCATCGTCGACCTCGTCGCGCGTACCCTCGACGACGCGCCGGACCTCGGCGCACCGACCTGCGTCGAGGACGTGCTGGCCGCGGAGAAGTGGGCCCGGGAGCACGCCCGCGGCGTGATCACCGGAGGCCTGAACTGAGCGGGATCCTTCTCACGATCCTCGGGATCGTCGCCTTCGCGCTCGGTCTGCTGTTCTCGATCGGCTTCCACGAGGCCGGGCACTTCTTCTGGGCCCGGAAGTTCGGCATGCGCGTGCCGCAGTTCATGGTCGGCTTCGGGCCCACCATCTGGTCGCGCACCCGCGGGGAGACCGAGTACGGCCTCAAGGCCGTGCCGCTGGGCGGCTACATCCGGATCGTGGGCATGATCCCGCCGGCCGAGGAGGGCGAGAGCAAGCGGGCCACCCGCATGCGGAAGTTCATCGCCGAGGTGCGCGGCCAGGCGCTCAACGACGTCCGGCCCGACGACGGCGGCCGCGTGTTCTACGCCAAGCCGTGGTGGCAGCGGGTCATCGTGATGTTCGCCGGGCCCTTCCACAACCTGATCCTCGCGGTGCTGTTCTTCACCGTCGTCCTCGTGGGCTTCGGCGTCCCCGAGTCGACGACGACGCTGGCCCGCGTGCCCGACTGCGTGCTGCCGGCCGGCGCGGAGAGCGCGGGGCGCGCCGACGCGTGCGAGGTCCCGATCGTGACCACGGGCGCGGACGCCGGGCAGATCTGCACCGAGGGCGAACCGGACTGCGCACTGCCGGCCGAGAGTCCCGCGTCGCGGGCCGGCCTGCGCGCCGGCGACACGATCCTCGCCCTCGACGGCGAGCCGATCTCCCGCGAGACCGACGTCGGCTGGCAGCAGGTGCAGGACGCGATCCGGCGGAGCGCCGACACGCGGGTGGTCTTCACGATCGAGCGCGACGGAGAGGAGCGAGACCTCACCGTCACGCCGATCGAGAACCGGGTCTACCTGTCGGCCGACAGCGAGCAGACCAGCGTCGTGGGCTACGTCGGGATCAGCCCGGCGCAGACCTACGTGCAGCAGTCGATCACCGAGGTGCCGGCGTTCCTCGGCGACGTCGTCGCCCGGTCGGTCGACAAGCTGGTCGAGATCCCGCAGCGGGTGCCGGCGCTGTTCGGCGCCGCGTTCCTCGGCGAGGAGCGCGACCCGCAGGGGCCGATCGGGGTCGTCGGCGTCAGCCGCATCTCCGGCGAGGTGTTCGCGTTCGAGTCCTTCACCACGACCGAGAAGATCAGCTACTTCTTCCAGCTGCTCGCCGGCGTCAACCTGGTGCTGTTCCTGTTCAACCTGCTGCCGATCTACCCGCTCGACGGCGGGCACATCGCCGGAGCGCTCTACGAGAAGGCGCGCTCGACGGTGGCGAGGCTGCGCGGGCGCCCCGACCCGGGCCCGTTCGACATCGCCCGGCTGATGCCGGTCGCCTACGTCGTCGCCGGGCTGTTCCTGGCGCTGTCGGCGCTGCTGTTCGTCGCCGACATCGTCAACCCGATCACCCTCGGCTGACCGTCACCCCGACCCCGAGTGCGACGAACTCGTGGCCATCAGCAGCTGATCACCACGAGTTCGTCGCATTCGCGGGGCCTGCCAGCACGGCGGCGTCCTGACGCGGGTCACAGCCGGCTCTGCGGCGCGTTCGGCCGATCAAGGGATACTGGGAGCCATGGCGATCCCCGTCAGTCTCGGCATGCCGGCTGCGCCCCCTCCCGTGCTCGCTCCCCGTCGCAAGACCCGGCAGCTCGACGTCGGCGGCGTCGGTGTCGGCAGCGACCACCCGGTCAGCGTCCAGTCGATGACGACGACGAAGACCGCCGACATCAACGCCACGCTCCAGCAGATCGCCGAGCTCACCGCGGCCGGCTGCCAGATCGTGCGCGTCGCCGTCCCCGACACCGACGACGCCGAGGCGCTGCCGGCGATCGCCAAGAAGTCGCAGATCCCGGTGATCGCCGACATCCACTTCCAGCCGCGGTACGTCTTCGCCGCGATCGACGCCGGCTGCGCGGCCGTGCGGGTGAATCCCGGCAACATCAAGAAGTTCGACGACAAGGTCGGCGACATCGCCAAGGCCGCGAAGGACGCCGGCATCCCGATCCGGATCGGCGTGAACGCCGGCTCCCTCGACAAGCGCCTGCTGGCCAAGTACGGCAAGGCGACGCCGGAGGCCCTCGTCGAGTCGGCGCTGTGGGAGTGCTCGCTGTTCGAGGAGCACGACTTCCGCGACATCAAGATCTCGGTCAAGCACAACGACCCGGTGGTCATGGTCCGGGCCTACGAGCTGCTCGCGGCCCAGTGCGACTACCCGCTGCACCTCGGCGTCACCGAGGCCGGTCCGGCGTTCCAGGGCACGATCAAGTCCGCCGTCGCCTTCGGCGCGCTGCTCTCCCAGGGCATCGGCGACACCATCCGCGTCTCCCTCTCGGCCCCGCCGGTCGAGGAGGTCAAGGTCGGCACCCAGATCCTCGAGTCGCTCAACCTGCGCCAGCGCGGCCTGGAGATCGTCAGCTGCCCGTCGTGCGGGCGGGCGCAGGTCGACGTCTACAAGCTCGCCGACGAAGTCACCGCCGGGCTCGAGGGCATGGAGGTGCCGCTGCGGGTCGCCGTCATGGGCTGCGTCGTCAACGGCCCCGGCGAGGCCCGCGAGGCCGACCTCGGCGTGGCGTCGGGCAACGGCAAGGGACAGATCTTCGTCCGGGGCGAGGTGATCAAGACGGTGCCCGAGTCGCAGATCGTCGAGACCCTCATCGAGGAAGCCATGCGCATCGCCGCCGAGCAGGTCGACGCCGGCGAGCCGTCGGGCCCGCCGGTCGTCAGCGTCGGCTGACCCCCACGCCGCACGGCCATGCTCCGCACTCCCACCGCCCGTGTCCTCGACGACGGCGACGAGCGGGCCGTCGCGCGCCTGCTCGCGACCGATCCGGTCGCCGCGTGCGTCCTGGCCGGCCGGGTCGAGTCCGCCGGCACCGGCGCGGCCGCGCTCGGAGCGCCGTTGTGGGGCTTCGGGGCCGGCAGCACGCTCGACGCGGTGTGCCTGGCGGGTGCCAACCTCATCCCCTTCGCGCTGCCGGGCGCCGAGCGGGCGTCGGCGGCCGCGTTCGCCGAGCGGGCCCGCCGCGCCGGGCGGCGCTGCTCGACCATCGTGGGTCCCGCCCCGGCGGTCGCCCCGCTCTGGGAGTTGCTCGCGCCGGTCTGGGGACCGGCCCGCGACCACCGACCGCGCCAGCCGCTGCTGGCCATCGACGGCCCGCCGGCCGTTCCCGCGGAACCGCGCGTGCACCCGGTGCGCCCCGACCAGCTCGAGACCCTGCTCCCGGCCGCCGTCGCCATGTTCACCGAGGAGGTCGGCGTCAGCCCGCTGCGGGTCGACGGCGGAGCCGGCTACCGGGCCCGCGTCGCCGAGCTCGTGCGGGCCGGCCAGTCGCTGGCCTGGATCGAGCAGGGCGAGGTGATCTTCAAGGCCGAGATCGGCGCCGTGTCGCGGGCCGCCTGCCAGGTGCAGGGCGTCTGGGTGAACCCGGCGTTCCGGGGGCGTGGCATCGGGGCGGCCGGCACCGCCGCGGTCGTCGAGTACGCCCGCGCGTCGATCGCGCCCGTGGTGAGCCTGTACGTCAACGACTTCAACGCGCCCGCGCGCGCCGCCTACCGCCGGGTCGGGTTTCGCGATGTCGGGCAGTACGCCAGCGTGCTGTTCTGAAACCGTCCGGTCCGTCTGACAACCTGAGGACGTGACTCGTCGGGGACCTGTTCTGCTCGCCTCGCTCCTGATGGCGGTGCCCATGCTCGCCGGGTGCTCCGGCAGCGCCGAGGACGACGTGATCGAGGCGGCGGACGCGTTCCTCGCCGACTGGGCCGCCGGCGACCTCGAGGCGGCCGCGGCGCAGACGACCGATCCCGAGCTGGCCACCGCCCTGCTGCAGCAGGCGGCCGACGATCTGCCCGATGCGGTCCTCTCCGCCTACTCGGGCACGCCGACGATCGAGGACGCCACGGCGACCCTCGCCTGGACCGCTACCTGGGACCTCGCGGCCGCGCCCGAGTGGTCCTACGACGCCAGCCTGCAGCTGCGGGAGGGCGAGGACGGCTGGGCGGTCGTCGCCGAGCCGGCCCTCGTGCATCCGGAGCTGGGGGAGGGCCAGCACCTCGAGCTGGCCCGGAGCCTGCCCGAGCGGGCCGCGATCACCGACGCATCGGGGGCACCGCTGTTCACGCCCACCGAGGTGGTCAACGTCGGCGTCGACCCGGCCCAGGTAACCGACCTGCCGGCGCTGGCCGCCGCGCTCTCGGCCGCCACCGGCATCCCGGCCGAGGAGATCACCGCCGACGTCCAGGCCGCCCCCGCGGGACAGTTCGTGCCCGTCATCACCCTCCGCCGGCCCGACTTCGAGGCGATCCGCGCCCAGGTCTTCGACCTGCCCGGGGCCGTCTTCCCGACCGACACCCGGCTGCTCGCCCCCAGCGCCCGCTTCGCCGTCGCCCTGCTCGGCCGGGTCGGTGCGGCCACCGCCGAGGTCATCGAGGAGAGCAGCGAGGACGGCGCGCCGCGCTACGCCGCCACCGACCAGCTCGGCCTGTCCGGGCTCCAGCGGGCCTTCCAGGAGCAGCTCACCGGCACGCCCGGCTTCACCGTGCGGGTGGTCAGCACCGACGAGAACACCGCCGACGAGGGCCGGGAGATCGATGCGGTCGAGCCGGTGCCCGGCGAGCCCGTGCAGACGCCGATCGTGCCGGCGATCCAGAACGCCGCCGACGCCGCCGTCGCGGCGCAGCCGCTGCCCACGCACATCGTCGTCGTCCGGCCCGGGACGGGGGAGATCCTCGCGGTCTCGTCCAACGAGGCTGCCGATCCCGGCAACGCGCTGACCGGCCGTTTCCCGCCCGGATCGGCGATGAAGACGATGACGGCGACGGCGCTGCTGAGCGCCGGAGCGGTCACGCCGGACACCGCGCTGCCCTGCCCGGGGACGACGGTCGTCGACGGCCGTGAGTTCGAGAACGAGGACCAGTTCGACCTCGGCACGGTGCCGTTCATCGAGGCCTTCGCGCAGTCGTGCAACACGACCTTCATCCAGGCGGCGCTGGAGCTGCCGGACCCGGCCCTCGCCGAGGCCGCGGCGTCCTACGGGGTGGGCAGCGAGTGGCAGCTGCCGGTCGGGATCTTCGGCGGCAGCGTTCCCGCCGACTCCACCGGGACGACGAAGGCCGCCGACGCGATCGGGCAGGGGCAGGTGCTCATCAGCCCGGCGCAGCTCGCGCTGGTCGCGGCGGGCATCGCCAGTGGGACGCCGGCCCCGCCGGTCGAGGTCGTGGGCGCGGACCCGGCCGGAGACGTGCCGGCGGGCCCCGGTGCGGCCGTGCTCGACGCGCTGCGGCCGATGATGCGTCAGGTGGTGCTCTCGGGGACGGCCACCGCACTGTCCGACCGCGGCGAGGTCTACGGCAAGACCGGCACGGCCGAGTTCGGGGACGCGACCCCGCCGGAGGCCCACGGCTGGTTCATGGGCTACCGGCTGGGTGGCGGGTCCGGCGACATCGCGTTCGCGGTGCTGGTCGAGGGCGGCGGCTCCAGCAGCGTCGCCGTCGGCGTCACCGACGCGTTCCTCGGCGGGATCGGCTGAGCTCGGGGCCCGGTCGCCGCGCTCATGCGCATGGCTGCGGTTATCCGGCGCGGATACCCGCGCTGATGCGCATGGCTGCGGTTTCTCCGGCCTGATTCAGACGTAGCGGAAGGCGATCGCCTCGCGGCGGGTGTAGCCGCCCCGGGTGAGCGCGAGCAGCCACTTGAAGGGCTTCCCGACCGAGCGGAAGGCGGTCTCCAGCTGCTCGGCGGTCAGCCCGTCGGCGACCCAGGGCACGAGGAACATCAGGTCCTTGAGGCCCTTGCCGGAGCCGGCGGCCTTCTCGACCCGCTGCCACCCCTCGACCGGCAGCAGTTCCTGGACCAGCGGCAGCGCTTCCCGCTCCTCGTGAGCCATGTGGTCGGACAGGGTGTCGCGGGCGGTCTCGGCCGTCTGCGCGAGCCGGTCCCGGGTGGCGGCGTCCGGCGTCTGCGCCATGGCGGCGAAACCGGCTGCGCAGCCGGCCAGCATCGGGTCGATGACCGAGTGCTCGGCCTCCATGGCCTCGAGGGTGGCCCGACCGGCGGCGTCCCCGCGGGCGTCGACGATCTCGAGCAGCTGCGGCCACAGGACGTCGTCCTCGGTGGTGTGGTGGTGGTGCAGGATCCCGCTGAACTGCTCCCAGCGGACCGCGAGCGCACGCCACACCTCGGCGTCCTCCAGCGGGGTCTGCCGGGCGGCGACGGCGAAGCGCACCAGGTCGCGGCGGAAGGCGTGGTGGGCCATGTACATGCCGTTGAGGTCCAGCGGCCCCTCGGCCACGTGCGCCTGGCCGGGCAGGTCGAGCAGGTGTCCGGTGGCCGGCCGGGAGGTGGTGGTGCTCATCGAAGGCGGTCCTCTCGCGTGGCTCGGAGGACGGGGTGTCCTCCGGTGCCGACAGCGTCGGACCGCGTGCTTGCGGCGTACTTGGAAACGACTGGAGGCCCGCTCGGGGACCGGTTCAGTCCTCGGGGAGGCCGGGGAACGCGCTCGTCACCGGCGTCTGACCGGCCGTCGTGCGCCAGGCGACCGCGCGTCGCTCAACGGCGCTGAGCTGACCGACGGCGAGCTCCCGGGCCGGCCGCTCGGCGGCCTGGTCCAGCACCCGCACCCACGCCGCCGCGACGCCGTCCTCCAGGACGACGGCCAGCCTCGCGGCGTCCACCGCGGAGAGCACCGGGAAGGGCAGGGCATAGGCACCTTCGGCGCGCACCGGCTCGGCGTCCCGGTCGTCGAGCAGCGCCGTCAGCTGGTCGCGGATGTCGCGGTGCGCGGTCTCCGCCTCCGTCGCGGGATCCCGCGCCCCCTCGTCGAGCGCGGCGCCGACCACGCCGTACCCCCACACGGCCGCGTGCTCCGCGACCAGCGCCTCGCGCAGCGCCGCGGTCTCGGTGCCGGCGTCCAGCCCTCCGGAGCCTTCGGTGTCGTCAGCCACGGCCGTGTCCCCTCACGCCAGCGTTCCGTCCTGGCCGCGCAGGCCTGCGGCGATCGAGCCGAGCAGCGCCGCGCGGGCCCCCGACTGGTCCAGGCACGCCGCCGCGTGCGACTCCGCCGCCTCCGCCACGCGGCTGCGCAGCCACGCCCGCGCCTCGGGGCCGGCCGGGGCCGCAGGCGACGACGACGCCGACGACGAAGTGGCCGACGACGAGCCGGGGGACGCCTCCCGCAGGCGGTCGAGCTGCGCCTGGGCCTGCTCCGCCTGCGCGGTGACCGCGGCCGCCAGCGCCGGGTCGGCGGCTCCCGCCGCGGCGAACGCGGCGACCAGTGCCTCCTGCACCGCCACCTGCGCGGCGAGCTCGTCGGCCTGCTCGCTGGTCACCTGCTCCCGTGGGTCCGCCGGCTCCTCGGTGCACCCGGCCACGAGCAGGGCCAGGCCGGCCGCCGAGGCGGCCAGCAGGGTGCGCCGGGTGAACCCCTGCGGGACGGGAAGGGCGGTCGGAGACATCGGCCCCATCCTCTCAGCCGGGGCCGCCCCCGGCCGCCAGGCGCGACCGAGGGCGCGTCCGCGTCGGGCGGCCGGCAGCCGCCCCGGTGCCCGGTCTCGGCGGCTCCGGTCGGGCGGTAGCCTGACGTCTTCCCCCCGATCCCGGGTCCGACCAGCGCCGGAGGCAACGGCCGGCGCGTGATCGACGAGGGGCGTGCGCACCGGACGGTGCGCACGACCGAGCCTGGAGGAGGAACCGTGTCCGCCTCTCGCGGCACCCAGCGCACCGACCCGGCCACCGCGCGGCTCGCGGGGTGGATCGAGCCGGTCGTCGGCGCGGCGGGGTACGACCTCGAGGAACTCGTCGTCACCCCCGCCGGCCGCCGCAGCGTGGTGCGGGTGGTGGTCGACCGCGACCAGGGCGTCACCCTCGACGACATCGCCGAGGTCAGCCGCGCGGTCTCCGACGTCCTCGACGCGAACGACGACGGCATGGGTCGCGCGCCCTACGTGCTCGAGGTGACCAGCCCGGGCGTCGACCGCCCGCTGACCGAGCCGCGGCACTGGCGGCGCAACACCGGCCGGCTGGTCACCGTGGCCGTGGGCCCCTCCGGCTCGGCCGAGACGGTCACCGGCCGGGTCACCGCCGTCGCCGGCGAGGGGGTGACCCTCGCGGTGGAGACGAAGGGCAAGCCGGGGGCGAAGAAGCGGCCGCCCCAATCGCGGCAGGTGCCGTGGGCGGAGCTGGGCGCCGGGCGGGTGCAGGTCGAGTTCGGCCGCGCCGAGACGGGGTCGGACGGCCTGCCCGAGGGTGCGGACGACGACGGAGGAGAACTGTGAACATCGACGTCACCGCGCTGAAGGCGGTCGAGCGGGAGAAGGGCATCCCCGCCGACACGGTGATCGAGGCCATCGAGTCCGCCCTGGTGACCGCCTACCGGCACGCCGACGGCGCGGCCAAGCACGTCCGGGTGCACGTCGACCGCAAGAGCGGCGAGGTCGCCGTCCTCGCCCAGGAGCTCGGGCCCGACGGCGAGGTCGTGCGCGAGTGGGACGACACCCCCTCCGACTTCGGCCGGATCGCCGCCAGCACCGCCAAGCAGGTGATCGTCCAGCGGCTGCGCGACGCCGAGCACGAGCAGACCTTCGGCGAGTACTCCGGCAAGGAGGGCGACATCGTCAGCGGCATCGTGCAGGCCCACGACCGCCGCAACGTGCAGGGCACGGTGCTCATCGACATCGGCAAGGTCGAGGCCGTCCTGCCGCAGGCCGAGCAGGTGCCGGGGGAGGAGTACACCCACGGCAGCCGGATCAAGGCCTACGTGGTCTCGGTGGCCCGCACCTTCCGCGGCCCGCAGGTCACCGTCTCGCGCACCCACCCGCACCTGGTGCGCAAGCTGTTCGCCCTCGAGGTGCCCGAGATCGCCGACGGCAGCGTCGAGATCGTCGCGGTGGCGCGCGAGGCGGGGCACCGCTCGAAGATCGCCGTCCGGACGAAGGTGCCCGGGCTCAACGCCAAGGGCGCCTGCATCGGCCCGATGGGCCAGCGCGTGCGCAACGTCATGAGCGAGCTGCACGGCGAGAAGATCGACATCGTCGACTGGTCCGACGACCCGGCGACGTTCGTGGCGTCCGCGCTGAGCCCGGCGCGGGTCAGCAGCGCCCGGGTCGTCGACCCCCAGGCGAAGGCCGTGCGGGTCGTCGTCCCCGACTACCAGCTGTCGCTGGCCATCGGGAAGGAAGGGCAGAACGCCCGCCTGGCCGCGCGCCTGACCGGATGCCGGATCGACATCCGCAGCGACGCGCAGACCGAGGACGACGCCGCAACCCCCTCTCCGGGGGTCGGGCGCCCGCCGCTGCGATCGGGTGCGCCGCTCCCCCCGTCGGGGGGGCGTCCGCCCGCGCACCGGCCGCCACCACGCCGTGCGGAACATCCGGGACCGGCCACGCGCTAGACTGCTCGGTGGTCGAAACGTCTTCTCCGGTCCGCACGTGCGTGGGGTGCCGGAAGCGCGCGCCGGCCGATGAACTGCTGCGAGTCGTCGTCCGGTCCGGGGCCCTGGTCCCGGATCCACGTCGAAGGCTCCCCGGTCGGGGAGCCTCCGTGCACCCCACACCGGAGTGCCTGCGCGCAGCCGAACGACGCCGGGCCTTCCCACGAGCGCTCCGCCTCCCCGGAGGCGGTGCGCCGCTGGAGGCCGGTCCGCTCTGGCACCACGTGCTCGGGTCCTCCTCGGAGGAATCCGGGTGCGAGCCGGAGCGGGCGAGCAACCGCAGTTCCCAGTCGGACCGGCACCAGGCCGGTCCGCACGTCGACAGGACACCGTCGGATGAGTCAGCCGTGAAGTTCCCACGATGACCATGCACCACTAACGACGAGGTCGAGCGGGCAAGCCGCCGGCCTCACAAAGAGGAGACCCGTGCCAGGCAAAGCCCGCGTACACGAACTCGCCAAGGAGTTCGGTGTCGACAGCAAGACCGTGCTCGCCAAGCTCAAGGAGCAGGGCGAGTTCGTGAAGTCCGCGTCCTCCACCGTCGAGGCCCCCGTGGCCCGGCGGCTCCGTGAGGCCCTCGGCGGGGCCACCGGTGCCGGCAACGGTGCCGCCGCGCCCGCCCGTCCCGCCCCCGCAGCCAAGCCCGCCGCCCCGGCTCCCGCCGCCGCGGCTCCTGCTCCGGCGGCATCCGCTCCGGCCGCGCCCACCCGTCCGGCAGCTCCGGCTCCCGGCCCGCGCCCGGCGGCCAGTGCGCCCCAGGCTCCGGCACCTCAGGCTCCGGCGGCGCAGGCTCCCGCGCCGCAGGCTCCGGCGCCGCAGGCTCCGGCGGCCAGCGCTGCCCCGCAGGCCCCGTCGGCCCCGCGGCCGGCGGCTCCGCGTCCGGCCGGTGGGGCGACCCCCGGTGCGGCCGGTCCCCGGCCCGGCCCGCGTCCGGCGCCCCGCCCGGGCAACAACCCCTTCAGCAGCACGCCGCGTCCGGCTCCGGCCGGCGGTGCCCGTCCCGGTCCGGCCGCCCCCGGCGCCCGTCCCGCCGGCCCCGGCGGTCCTGGCGGTGCGCGTCCGGCCCCCGGCTCCGGTGGCCCCCGTCCGGCACCCGGTGCCGGCGGTCCGCGTCCCGGCGGTCCCCGCCCGGCGGCCGGCCCCGGTGGGCCCCGCCCCAACCCGGGCATGATGCCGCAGCGTCCCTCGCCCGGCATGATGCCGCCGCGTCCGGCGGCCGGCGGCCGTCCCGGCGGCGGTGGTCCCGGTGGTCCCGGCGGCCGTGGTCGTCCCGGTGGTCCCGGTGGCGGTGGCGGCGGCGGCGGAGGTTTCCGACCCGGTGGTGGCGGCGGTGCCCCCGGCGGTGGCGGCGCCCCGGCCGGCGGTGGCTTCCGTGGTGGCGGCGGTGGCCGCGGTCGCGGTCGCGGCGGCTCCGGTGCCGGTACGGCCGGTGCCTTCGGTCGTCCCGGCGGGCGTGGCCCGGTCCGCGGTCGCAAGAGCAAGAAGCAGCGGCGTCAGGAATTCGACTCGATGGCGGCGCCCAGCATGGGTGGCGTCTCGCTGCCGCGCGGCAACGGACAGACCGTCCGCCTGCCGCGAGGTGCGTCGCTGACCGACCTCGCCGAGAAGATCGGCGCCCAGCCGGCCGCCCTGGTCACCGCCCTGTTCCACCTGGGCGAGATGGTCACGGCGACCCAGTCGGTCAACGACGAGACGCTGCAGCTGCTCGGTGCCGAGATCGACTGGGTCATCCAGGTGGTCAGCCCCGAGGACGAGGACCGCGAGCTGCTCGAGACCTTCGACCTGACCTTCGGCGACGAAGAGGGCGAGGAGGGCGACTGGGAGGCCCGTCCGCCGGTCGTGACCGTGATGGGTCACGTCGACCACGGGAAGACGAAGCTGCTGGACGCCCTGCGCGACACCAACGTGGTGTCGAAGGAGGCCGGTGGCATCACCCAGCACATCGGCGCCTACCAGATCGTCACCGAGCTCGAGGGCAACGAGCGGCCGGTCACGTTCATCGACACCCCGGGTCACGAGTCGTTCACCGCGATGCGTGCCCGTGGGGCCAAGGTCACCGACATCGTCGTCCTGGTCGTCGCGGCCGACGACGGCGTCATGCCGCAGACGGTCGAGGCGCTCAACCACGCCCAGGCCGCCGAGGTGCCGATCGTGGTCGCGGTGAACAAGGTGGACAAGGAGGGGGCCAACCCCGCCAAGGTCCGCCAGCAGCTCACCGAGTACGGCCTGGTGGCCGAGGAGTACGGCGGTGACACGATGTTCGTCGACGTCTCGGCCATCACCCGGCAGGGTCTCGACGAGCTCCTCACGGCTGTCCTGCTGACCGCCGACGCCTCGCTGGACCTGCGCGCGAACACCGAGCAGGACCCGCAGGGTGTCGTCATCGAGGGCAAGCTGGACAAGGGCCGCGGCCCCGTCGCCACGGTGCTGGTCCAGCGCGGAACCCTGCGTCAGGGCGACTCGATCGTGGCCGGCGACGCCTACGGTCGCGTCCGGTCGCTGCTCGACGAGCACGGCAACAAGCTGAAGGAAGCCCTCCCGGCCCGCCCCGTGCAGGTCGTCGGGCTCACCTCGGTGCCGCGCGCCGGTGACACGTTCCTCGTGGTCGAGGAGGACCGGGTGGCCCGGCAGATCGCCGACCGCCGCCAGGCCCGCATCCGCAACGCGCAGAACGCCTCCATGCGCAAGCGGATCAGCCTCGAGGACCTCGACGCGGCGCTCAAGGAGACCCGTCAGCTCAACCTGATCATCAAGGGCGACAACTCGGGCACCGTCGAGGCGCTCGAAGAGGCGCTGATGAAGATCGAGGTCGACGACGACATCTCGCTGCGGGTCATCCACCGCGGCGTCGGTGGCATCACCAAGAGCGACATCGACCTCGCGCTGGCCGACGACGTCATCGTCCTGGGCTTCAACGTCCGGGCCGAGGGTCAGGCCACCGAGCTGGCCAACCGCGAGGGGGTGGACGTCCGGTACTACACAGTCATCTACCAGGCCATCGACGAGATCGAGGCCGCGCTCAAGGGCATGCTCAAGCCGGTCTACGAGGAGGTCCAGCTGGGCACGGCGGAGGTCCGCGAGGTCTTCCGGGTGCCCAAGATCGGCAACGTCGCCGGTTCGCTGGTCCGCAGCGGCACGATCGTCCGCAACTCGAAGGCCCGGCTGATGCGCGACGGTGCCGTGGTCGCCGACAACCTGACCGTCGAGTCGCTGCGTCGCTTCAAGGACGACGCGACCGAGGTCCGCGAGGGTTACGAGTGCGGTATCGGCCTGGGGTCGTTCAACGACATCAAGGTCGACGACGTGATCGAGACCTTCGAGATGCGCGAGATCCCGCGCACATAAGTGACTGGTCGCCCAGCAGCAGGGGAGTGATCCGGTGTTCGTCGGATCGCTGACCGCTGACCTGCTGCTGGGCGACGTCCACTCGCTCAAGGGGAAGCGCGCCGTGGTGCGGCCGATCGTGGCCGAACTGCGGCGTCGCTTCGCCGTGTCCGCCGCCGAGGTCGGTGACCAGGATCTGCACCGCCGTGCGCAGGTCGGCGTCGCCACGGTCGCCGGCGACGCCGGGCAGGTGTCCGACGTCCTCGACGCCTGCGAGCGGTTGCTGGCCGAGCATCCGGAGGTGACGCTGCTCTCGACGCATCGGCAGCTCTTCAGCGACACCGATTAAGAAGGGTCCCCGTCCCGGACCCCGCCCGCCGTCCACCCGGCGTCCTCGCGACGCCCCGACTCAGGAGGTCCTTCGATGGCCGATCCGGCCCGCGCACGCAAGCTGGCGGTGCGCATCCGTCAGATCGTCTCCGCCACGATCGAGATGCAGATCAAGGACCCTCGACTGGGCATGGTGACCGTCACCGACGCCCGCGTGACCAGCGACCTCCGCGAGGCCACGGTCTTCTACACCGTCTACGGCGACGAGACCCAGATCGCCGACTCGGCCAAGGCCCTGGCCAGCGCGACCGGCGTGCTGCGCTCTGCCGTGGGCAAGCAGACCGGCATCAAGTTCGTCCCGACCCTGACGTTCGTCGCCGACATCGTCCCGGACACCGCCCGGGAGCTCGAGGAGGCGCTCGAGCGTGCCCGGCAGGCCGACGCCGAGCTCGCCCGCGCCCGCGAGGGCGCCGCCTTCGCCGGCGAGCCGGATCCCTACCGCAAGCCCGCGGAGGACGAGGACGACGAAGACGGCACGGACGCCGTCGCGACTGCCGATGAGGATGTCGACGACGTCGCCGTCCGGAGCAGGAGCGCATCATGAGCGAAGTGGACCCGGACCCGTACGAGCCCGCGGGCGAGCAGGGTTCCCCCGGTGACCCCACCGACGGAGGCAAGCACGGCGAGATCGGCGCCGCGCCGAGCATCGCCTCCGACGAGCCCGACGCCGCGGGCCCCGGGTACCCGGTCGGTGGCGGGGACGTGAGCGAGGAGTCCGACGCCGTGCCGGTCGCCGACCCCGGACCGGACGCCTGAACCCGTGAGCGCTTCGTCCGCCCGCACCGCGGCCGGCGTCCTCGCCGAGGCTGCCGACGCGCACGCGACCGTCGTCCTCTCCGGGCACGTCCAGCCCGACGCCGACGCACTCGGCAGCACCCTGGCACTCGCCGAGGGGCTCCGGCGCCGGGGTGCCCGCGTCCTGACCACGTTCCCCGACCCGTTCACCCTGCCCGCGTCGCTGGGCTGGCTGCCCGGAGCCGAGGGGCTGGTGGCGTCGTCGATGGTCCCGGCCTCGCCCGACGTCTTCGTCAGCCTCGACGCGGCCTCGCCCGGCCGGCTCGGCGAGCTCGCCGTGCTCCTCGACGACGCGGGCACGTCGGTCGTCGTCGACCACCACGCCAGCAACCCGGGTTTCGGCGACGTCCGGCTCATCGACGGTCATGCCCCGGCCACGGTCACCCTGGTCGCCGACCTGCTCGACGAGCTCGGCGTGACCGTCGACCACCAGCTCGCCACGCTGCTGTACGCGGGGCTGGCCGCTGACACCGGGTCCTTCCGCTTCGGCAACACCCGGCCCGACACCCACGAGCTCGCCGCCCGCCTGCTGGCGACCGGCATCGACCACTCCGACATCAGCCGGCGCCTGTTCGACACCGCTCCGTTCGGCTGGCTCGGGCTGCTGTCGGTGGTGACCGGTCGCGCCGTGCTGGAGCCGGAGGTCGGTGCTGGCCTGGTCTGGACCTGGTCGAGCACCGCCGAGGCGGGCGAGCACGGCCTGGCCGGCGAGCAGCTCGAGGCGCTGGTCGACGTCGTCCGCTCCACCGAGGAGGCCGACGTGGCCTGCGTCCTCAAGGGTCAGGACGACGGCTCGTGGTCGGTGTCCCTGCGCTCCCGGGGCGGCACCGACCTCGCCCGTGTCGCGACGGCCCTCGGCGGCGGGGGCCACGTGCTCGCCGCCGGCTACAGCTCCTACCTCGACCGCGAGAAGACCGTCGAGGCCCTGCGCCGGGAGCTCTGTGAACTGGCGGCCTCCGGCCGACCACCGCGTCCAGGTGCCGTCCCCCACGGGCGCTGAGCCGGACCACGGCTCCGCGTCGGGAGGCCTCCGGCCCCCGCGCCGCGGCCCGTCCATAGTCGGTCTGGCCGTGCCGGCGCTCGTCGTGCTGGCGGCGGAGCCGCTGTACCTCCTGGTCGACACCGCGGTCGTCGGCCACCTCGGCACCGTCCCGCTCGGCGGGCTCGCCGTGGGCGGGGGACTGCTCGCGTGGTCGGCCGCCCTGCTCAACTTCCTCGCCTACGGCACCACGGCCCGCGCCGCGCGGCGGGCCGGCGCCGGCGACCGGGCCGGCGCCGTCGCCGAGGGGGTCCAGGCGACCTGGCTGGCGCTCGCCCTCGGCGTCGCCGTCCTCCTGCTGTTCCAGCTCCTGGCCGGGCCGCTGACCCGGCTGCTCGCCGGCGGGGCGGGTCCGGTGGCCGCGGCGGGGGAGCAGTGGCTGCGCGTCGCGGGATTCGGCGCCCCGCTCCTGCTCGTCTCCCTCGCCGGCAACGGCTGGTTGCGCGGGGTCGCGGAGCTGCGACGGCCGGTGCACTTCGTGCTCGCCGGAGCGCTGCTGAGCCTGGTGCTCTGCCCGCTGCTGGTGCACCCCGTCGGGCTGGGCCTGATCGGGTCGGCGATCGCCAACGTGGTCGGGCAGTCGCTCACCGCCGGTCTGTTCCTGCGCGCGCTCGTGCGCGAGGGCGCCGACTGGCGTCCCCGGCTGCCCGCCCTCCGCTCCCAGCTGGTCATCGGCCGCGACCTGCTGCTGCGCGCCGCCGTCCTGCAGCTGTCGTTCCTGGTCGCCGCCGGCGTGGCCGCCCGGGCCGGGGCGGCGGACCTCGGCGCGCACCAGATCGCCCTGCAGCTGTTCTTCTTCCTCGCGCTGGTGCTCGACGCCTTCGCCATCGCCGCCCAGACCCTCGTCGGCCGGGCACTCGGCGGCGGCCACCCGGCCGATGCCCGCGCCACCGCGCGCCGGGTGGCCGGGTGGGGGCTGGGCACCGGGGTGGTGGTCGCCGCCGTGCTCGTCGCCCTGCGCGACGTGCTGCCCCCGCTGTTCAGCAGCGACCCCGCGGTGCTCGCCGGAGCGGGGCTGGTCTGGTGGTTCCTCGCCGGGATGCAACCGCTCGCCGGGGTGGTGTTCGCCCTGGACGGCGTCCTGATGGGCGCCGGCGACGTCGGCTACCTGCGCACGGTCACCATCGGTGCGGCCGTCGTCGGCTTCCTGCCGCTGTCGCTGCTCGCCGCGCCGATGGGCTGGGGACTGGCCGGGATCTGGACCGGACTGGTGCTCTTCATCGCCCTGCGGCTGGTCGCGGTGCTGTGGCGGGTGGCGGGTGATCGCTGGCTGGCGGCACCTGTGAGAGTGACCGGGTGAGCCCCCGGAAGCCCGACGCCGACGTCCCGCCCGGTCTGCTGCTCGTCGACAAGGCGCCCGGCATGACCTCGCACGACGTCGTCGCGCGCGCCCGACGGGTGCTCTCGGTCCGCAAGGTCGGCCACGCCGGCACGCTCGACCCGATGGCCACCGGCCTGCTGATCCTCGGGGTGGGGGCCGCGACCCGGCTGCTCGGCCTGGTCGGCGGCCACGACAAGACCTACGAGGCCACGATCCGCCTCGGGCAGACGACGGTCACCGACGACCGCGAGGGGGAGACCCTCACCACGACGTCGGCCGCCGGGATCGACGACGACGCCGTCCGTGCGGCGCTCGCGGCGCAGACCGGCCCGCTGCAGCAGGTGCCGTCGTCGGTGAGCGCGGTGAAGGTCGCCGGCCGCCGGTCCTACGACCGGGTCCGCGCGGGCGAGACGGTCGAACTCGCCCCCCGGTCGGTCACCGTCCACCGGCTCGAGGTGCGCGGCATCACCCGGCCGACCCCCGACCTGGTCGACGTGGACGTCACGGTCGACTGCACCGCAGGCACCTACATCCGCGCCATCGCCCGTGACGCCGGGGCCGCCCTCGGCGTCGGGGGCCACCTCACCGCCCTGCGGCGCACCGCCTCCGGCCCGTTCGACGTCACCCGCGCGGCCCCCGTCGAGGAGGCCGCAGCAGCGCTCGCCGCGGGCGGCGGGCCGGGCGTGCTCCCGCTGACCGAGGCGGCCGCGACCGTCTTCCCGGTGCGGGCCGTCTCCACCGAGGAGGCGACCGCGCTCGCCTACGGGCAACGGATCACCGCCACCGGGATCGCCGGGCCGCACGCGGCCGTGGACCCGGCCGGCCGGCTGGTCGCACTCGTCGAGGACGCCGGCGCCACCGCCCGGGTGGCCGTGGGCTTCCCGCCCGCGTCATAGCCTGCGGTACGTGAGCTCCCTCGACGACCGCCTCGACGCTCTCGCGGCGCAGTTCGCCCCGCTGCCGGGGGTCCTGGTCGCGTTCTCCGGCGGGGTCGACTCCGGCGTCGTCCTGGCCGCGGCGGTCCGGGCCCTCGGTGCCGGCCGCGTCGTCGCCGCCACCGCGGTCTCGCCGAGCCTGCCCGCCGCCGAGCGCGCCGCCGCTGCGGAGTTCGGCACCTCCCTCGGCGTCCGTCACGAGTTCCCGCGCACCGACGAGCTCTCCCGGGAGGGGTACGTCGCCAACGCGGGGGACCGCTGCGCGTTCTGCAAGTCCGAACTGGTCGACGTCCTCACCCCGCTGGCGGCGCGGCTCGGGATCGCCGACGTCGTCACCGGCACCAACGCCGACGATCTGACGGCGGGCTTCCGCCCCGGCATCGCGGCGGCCGCCGCCCGCGGGGCGTGGGCTCCGCTGGCCCGGGCCGGCCTGACCAAGGACGACGTCCGGGCCGCCGCCCGCCGCTGGGAGCTGCCGCTGGCCGACAAGCCTGCCGCGGCGTGCCTGGCCAGCCGGATCGCCTACGGGGTCCCGGTGAGCGCCGAGGGGCTGGCCCGTGTCGAGCACGCCGAGGCCGACCTGCGCGCGGCGCTGGAGGCCGCCGGGTTGCCGGTGCGCGACCTGCGGGTGCGCGACCTGGGTGCCGACACCGCCCGGATCGAGGTGGACGCGACCCGGGTGGCGGAGCTGACCGACCGGCCCGATCTGCTCGCGGCGGTGCGCGGTTTCGCCCGGGTCGAGGTGGACCCGCGCGGGTTCCGGTCGGGCTCGATGAACGAGCTGCTGCCCGATCCGGTCCGCTACCGCTGAACCCGACCACCACTGTGGCCGCCGCTATCGGTGAAGAGTGCGCACCACCTTGGCTGCGGCCACGGCGGCCCCGAAGCCGTTGTCGATGTTGACGACGACGACGCCCGGCGCGCAGGCGGTGAGCATGGTCAGCAGCGGCGCCAACCCCTCGAACGCCGCGCCGTAGCCGACCGACGTCGGCACCGCGACGACCAGCCGGTCGGTCAGCCCGGCCACCACCCCGGGCAGCGCCCCGTCCATGCCGGCCACGACGACGACCGCGTCCGCGGCGGCGAGCTCGCCCGCGACCTCCAGCACGCGGTGCACCCCGGCGACCCCGACGTCGTCGACCCGGCGGCTTCCGATGCCCAGGGCGGCAAGCGTCGCGGCCACCTCCGCGGCGACCGGTCCGTCCGACGTGCCGGCCGCGACCACCAGCACCTCGCCCACGGGCTCGGGCAGGTCGCCGACGTAGACCACCCGGGCCGCCTCGTCGGCCCGCGCCCCGGCCCAGCGCTCCCGGACGGCGGCGGCGGTGGCGTCGTCCACCCGGGTGGCGAAGGCCAGCGGCGCTCCGCCGTCGAGCAGCGCCGCCAGGCAGGCCACGGTCTCGGCCGGGGTCTTGCCGGCCGCGTAGACGACCTCCGGCGCGCCGGTGCGTGCCGCCCGGTCCAGGTCCAGCCGGGCGAACCCGATGTCGGCGATGCGGTGCGTGCTCACCGGTCAAGCATGCGGGATTGGCCGCCGGTCCCAGCGGGAAGGGCAACGACATGAGCATCGTCAAGATCAATGCGATCGTCGTCCCGCCGGACAGGCAGGAGCGGTTCGAGGAGCGCTTCCGCGGTCGGGGCGGGCACGTCGAGCGGACGCCGGGCTTCGAGTGGTTCGAGTTGCTCCGGCCGCTCGAGGGCACCGACCAGTACCTGGTCTACACCCGGTGGAGCAGCGAGGAGGCGTACCGGGCGTGGGAGTCCAGCCAGGACTTCGCGCGTTCCCACGGCGGCGGCGGCGACGACCTCGCGCCGGCGGCGAGCGACTCGCACCACCTGTGGTCCTACGCGGTGATCGAGTCCACCGGGCCGCACGCCGGGTAGGAGGACGTCCTACGAACGGCGGCTAGTGTGACGGCATCGGCCCCCGGGGCGGGGCCGGTGCCGATCCGTCGCACGCCCAGGTGGGAGACATGACCGACACGCTCGCCGACAGCCGCACCTCCTCTCGAATGTTCACCGAGGACGTGCCGCTCGTGGTGGAGGACGTGCAGGGCAGGCCGTCCACCGAGCGCGCCACGATGCTCGCCGACCCCGGCTTCGGGCGGTACTTCACCGACCGCATGTTCGTGGCCCGCTACCAGACCGGGAAGGGCTGGTACGACGCCCGCCTGACGGCCTACGGCCCGCTTCAGCTCGACCCGAGCACCGCGGCGCTGCACTACGCGCAGTCGATCTTCGAGGGGCTCAAGGCCTACGCCCAGCCCGACGGCAGCGTGGCCACCTTCCGGCCGGAGGCCAACGCCGCCCGGTTCGCCCGCGGTGCCCGGCGCCTGGCGATGCCGCCGGTGCCCGAGGACGGCTTCCTCAACGCCGTCGACGCCCTCGTCGACGCCGACCGTGACTGGGTGCCCACCGGCGCCGACCAGACGCTCTACCTGCGGCCCTACCAGCTCGCGACCGAGCCGTTCCTCGGCGTGCGCCCCGCCAGCGAGTACCTGTTCCTGGTCATCGCCAGCCCGGCCGGTGCCTACTTCCCCCGGGGCGTGCAGCCGGTGTCGGTCTATCTCTCCGAGGACTACATCCGCGCCGCGCCCGGGGGCACCGGCGACGTCAAGTGCGCCGGCAACTACGCGGCCAGCCTGCTCGCCCAGGAGCAGGCCATCGAGGCCGGCTGCGACCAGGTGGTGTGGCTCGACGCGGTGGAGAAGCGCTACGTCGAGGAGATGGGCGGGATGAACCTGTTCTTCGTCCTCGGTTCCGGCGCCGACGCCGAGCTGGTCACCCCCGAGCTCACCGGCACGCTGCTGCCCGGGATCACCCGTGACTCGCTGATCACGCTGGCCCGCGAGCTCGGGCACACCGTCACCGAGCGCCGCTGGAGCGTCGACGAGTGGCGCGCCGGTGTGGCCGACGGCACCGTCACCGAGACCTTCGCGTGCGGCACGGCCGCGGTGATCACGCCGGTCGGCGAGGTGAAGGCGCGCACCGGTGACTTCACCGTCGGCGACGGCACCCCCGGGCCGCTGACCATGAAGCTGCGCGAGTCGCTGCTCGACATCCAGCACGGGCGGGTGGCCGACACCCACGGCTGGCTGCACCGCGTTTCCTGACGGGGCGGGCGGGGACAGACACGGTGTTGCGCTGGCGGGGGTTGGAGGCGACCCCGGGTGACCTCGGCCGGACGGTGGTCACCATCGGGATGTACGACGGCGTCCACCTCGGTCACCAGACCCTGATCGGCGCCGCGGTGGCGCGCGCGCGGGCGATGCGCCGTCCCTGCCTGCTGCTCACGTTCGACCCGCACCCGGCCGAGGTCGTCCGCCCGGGCTCGCACCCGGCCATCCTCACCTCGATGGACCGCAAGGCCGAGCTGGTCGCCGAGCTCGGGGTGGACGCCATGTGCGTGCTGCCGTTCACGCCGGACTTCATGCGGCTCTCGCCCGAGACGTTCACGCACACCGTGCTCGTCGAGCACCTGCACACCGCGCAGGTCGTGGTGGGGGAGAACTTCACCTACGGCCACCGCGCCGCCGGCACGGTGCAGACGCTGGAGGTCGAGGGACGGCGGTTCGGGTTCGCCGTGGAGCCGGTCGCGCTGGCCGAGGACACCTCCGACGACGGCGCGGTGACGATCTCCTCCACCTACATCCGGGCCTGCGTCGCGGCGGGGGACATGGTGTCGGCGGCGCGCGCGCTCGGCCGCCCGCACCGGGTCGACGGCGTCGTCGTCCGCGGCGACCGCCGGGGCCGGGACCTCGGCTACCCGACGGCGAACGTGGAGAGCCCGCCGTTCACCGCCATCCCGGCCGACGGCGTGTACGCCGGGCACCTGGTGACCCGCGACCCGCGTAGCGGCGCCAGCCGGGATCGCTTCCCGGCCGCGATCTCGGTCGGGACCAACCCGACCTTCCAGGGGAGTCGGCGCACGGTCGAGGCGTTCGTGCTGGACTACGACGACGACCTCTACGGCGAGCACGTGGGAGTGGAGTTCGTGCAGCGGCTGCGTCCGATGGCGGCGTTCCCCGACGTCGAGGGGCTCCTGGCCGCCATGGCCCAGGACGTCTCCGACACCCGCCAGATCCTCGGCATGTAGCCTCGTGGGGTCGTCGGTCACCCGACGATGTGTGAGAGCTGCCCTCGTGATTCAGACCGAGGGCCACACGTGACCCGCCCCGGAGGCGATCCATGGCGCTCGAGAGCGCAGTCAAGAAGCAGATCATGACCGAGTACGCCACGGTCGAGAACGACACCGGTTCGCCCGAGGTCCAGGTCGCGATGCTGACCCGTCGGATCAGCGACCTCACCGAGCACCTCAAGATGCACAAGCACGACCACCACAGCCGGCGGGGCCTGCTCCTGCTGGTCGGCCGGCGTCGCCGGCTGCTGAACTACCTGGCGAAGACCGACATCACGCGGTACCGCTCGCTGATCGAGCGGCTCGGCCTGCGCCGCTAGCACGTCGAGGGGGCCGCTCCCGGAAGAACCCGGGACGGTCCCCTCTCCCGTGCGGCACCCGCCGCACGGGTCACCGGCCACCCGCCGGCCGCGTCCCTCGAGGGCCGGTCCTCGGTAGTGGCCCCCGGGACGCCCGGGCCCAGCACGGGAACGGCGCCGCCCGAGGGCTTCGATCGAGCACCGGTCGCCCCGGACGCAGGACGGCACAGCACCAGAAGAACTGGCCGTCAGAGGAGTCGCAGACCGGCACGAGGCCGATGCGACGAGAAGAGAGAAGGACACATGTCCGCACCCACCACAGACACCACCGACTTCGACGCCGAGGACGGCGTCTACACCGCCACCGCGGTCATCGACAACGGCAGCCGCGGCAGCCGCACCGTCACCTTCGAGACCGGCCGGCTCGCCCGTCAGGCCGCCGGCTCCGTCGTCGCCAGCATGGGCGACACCATGCTGCTCTCGGCCACCACGGCCGGGCGGCAGCCCAAGGAGCAGTTCGACTTCTTCCCGCTGACGGTCGACGTCGAGGAGCGGATGTACGCCGCCGGGCGCATCCCCGGCTCGTTCTTCCGCCGCGAGGGCCGCCCGTCCGAGGACGCGATCCTCACCTGCCGGCTCATCGACCGCCCGCTGCGCCCGACGTTCGCCAAGGGCCTGCGCAACGAGGTCCAGGTCGTCATCACGGTCCTGTCGCTGGACCCCGACCACCTCTACGACGTGCTCGCGATCAACGGCGCCTCGGCGTCCACGCAGCTGTCCGGCCTGCCGTTCTCCGGTCCGGTCGGCGGCACCCGCGTCGCGCTGGTCGACGGCCAGTGGATCGGGTTCCCGACGCACAGCGAGCTCGAGGACGCCGTCTTCGACATGGTCGTGGCCGGCCGGGTCCTGCCCGACGGCGACGTCGCGATCATGATGGTCGAGGCCGAGGCCACCGAGAAGACGATCGCGCTGATCGCCGGCGGCGCCCCCGCGCCCACCGAGGAGGTCGTGGCCCAGGGTCTCGAGGCCGCCAAGCCGTTCATCAAGGCGCTGTGCGAGGCGCAGAGCGCCCTGGCCGCGAAGGCCGCCAAGCCGGTCCAGGAGTTCCCCCGCTTCCTCGACTACCAGGACGACGTCTACGCCGCCGTCGAGGCCCACGCCGCCGAGAAGCTCGCCGCCGCGCAGGCGATCGCCGGCAAGCAGGAGCGGGAGGCCGCGACCGACGCCCTCAAGGACGAGGTCAAGGCCGCGCTCTCCGGCCAGTTCGAGGGCCGCGAGAAGGAGATCTCCGGTGCCTTCCGGGCGGTGACCAAGAAGGTCGTCCGCCAGCGCATCCTCCGCGACAAGGTCCGCATCGACGGCCGCGGCGTCACCGACATCCGGCCGCTGTCGGCCGAGGTCGAGGTCATCCCGCGCGTCCACGGTTCGGCGCTGTTCGAGCGCGGCGAGACGCAGATCCTCGGCGTCACCACGCTGAACATGCTCCGCATGGAGCAGCAGCTGGACACGCTGAGCCCGGACAACAAGAAGCGCTACATGCACAACTACAACTTCCCGCCGTACTCGACCGGTGAGACCGGCCGCGTGGGCTCGCCCAAGCGTCGCGAGATCGGCCACGGCGCGCTCGCCGAGCGTGCGCTCCTGCCGGTGCTCCCCGACCGCGAGGAGTTCCCCTACGCGATCCGCCAGGTGTCGGAGGCGCTGAGCTCCAACGGCTCGACGTCGATGGGTTCGGTCTGCGCCTCGACCCTCGCGCTGCTCAACGCCGGTGTGCCGCTGCGCGCCCCGGTCGCCGGCATCGCCATGGGCCTCGTCTCCGACGAGGTCGACGGCAAGACCGAGTACGTCGCGCTGACCGACATCCTCGGCGCCGAGGACGCCTTCGGTGACATGGACTTCAAGGTCGCCGGCACCAAGGACTTCGTCACGGCCCTCCAGCTGGACACGAAGCTCGACGGCATCCCCTCCGACGTCCTGGCCCAGGCGCTGACCCAGGCCCGCGCCGCCCGCCTGCACATCCTCGACGTCATGGGCGAGGCCATCGACGGTCCCGACGAGATGAGCCCGTACGCCCCGCGGGTGACCACGGTGCGCATCCCGGTCGACAAGATCGGCGCGGTCATCGGCCCCAAGGGCCAGATGATCAACGCGATCCAGGACGAGACCGGCGCCGACATCACCATCGAGGACGACGGCACGATCTACGTCGGCGCCTCCGACGGCCCCTCGGCCCAGGCCGCCGTGGACCGGATCAACGCGATCGCCAACCCGCAGATGCCCAAGGTCGGCGAGCGCTTCCTCGGCACGGTCGTCAAGACCACGCCGTTCGGCGCCTTCGTCTCCCTGCTCCCGGGCAAGGACGGGCTGGTGCACATCAGCAAGCTCGGTGGCGGCAAGCGCATCGGCAAGGTCGAGGACGTCGTGAACGTCGGCGACAAGCTGCAGGTCGAGATCACCGACATCGACGCCCGGGGCAAGATCAGCCTGGTGCCGGTCGAGGGCGCCGCCGAGGGTGCTCCTGCCGAGGCTCCGGCCGACGCCGCTGCTGCCCCCGCGGGTGAGTGAACACGGCTGAATCCAGCTCGAGCGTGATCGGGACCGGGGTGGGCGCTGCGGCGTCCGCCCCGGTTCCCGTTCCGGTCGGGCAGACGCAGCTCCTCGACGTCGACGAGTTCGGCGGCCGGGTGGAGCGCACCGAGCTCCCGGGCGGCCTGCGCGTGCTGACCGAGACGATGCCCGGCGTTCTCTCGGCGACCCTCGGCATCTGGGTGGGCGTCGGCTCGCGCGACGAGAGCCCCGACGTCGCCGGGTCGTCGCACTTCCTCGAGCACCTGCTGTTCAAGGGGACGACGAGCCGCAGCGCCCTGGAGATCGCGACGGCCATGGACGCCGTCGGCGGTGAGATGAACGCGTTCACCGCCAAGGAGCACACCTGCTACTACGCCAACGTCCTGGCCAGCGACCTGCCGTTGGCCGTGACGCTGCTGTCGGACCTGGTCACCGAGGCGTGCAACACCGCCGAGGACCTGGAGTCCGAGCGCACGGTGGTGCTCGAGGAGATCGCCATGCGCGACGACGAGCCCTCCGACGCGGTGCACGACCTGTTCTCCGAGACGCTCTTCGGTGACACCCCGCTCGGTCGCTCGGTGCTCGGGACGGTCGAGTCGATCGAAGGCCTGACCCGGGACGACGTCGACGGGTGGTACCGCGCCCGGTACGCGATGCCCTCGATCGTGGTCACCGCCGCGGGGCGCGTCGAGCACCAACAGGTGCTCGACCTGGTCACCGCCGCGTTCGGGAGCCGGCTGGCGGGGGACGCGCGCCCCGCCCCGCTGCGGCTGGGTGACGTGGCGCCGGAGAAGCCGGCCCGCCCCGCGGGCCTGATCGCTCGCCGGACCGAGCAGACCCACCTGCTGCTCGGCCTGCCCGGCATGGGCCGGCTGGACGACCGGCGGTATGCCGCGGCCGTGCTCGACGCCGCGGTCGGCGGCGGCATGAGCTCGCGGCTGTTCCAGGAGATCCGCGAGAAGCGCGGCCTGGTCTACAGCGTCGGGTCCGCCCTCACCCACTACGCAGGAACGGGCTCCTTCTCGGTGTACGCCGGGTGCTCGAAGAAGCGCGTTCCCGAGGTGCTGCGGCTGGTCCGCGAGGAGCTCGCACGGGTGGCGGCCGAGGGGCTGACCACCGAGGAGGTGGTCCGCGGCCGCGGCCAGCTCAAGGGCAACCTGGTGCTCGGGCTCGAGGACACCGGCTCGCGGATGAGCCGGCTGGGCAAGAGCGAGCTGTCCTACGGGGAGTACCTCCCCGTGCGCGAGGTGCTCGCCCGGCTGGAGGCCGTGGACGAGACGCAGGTCCGCGCGGTCGCGGCCGAGCTGCTCACCCGCGACACCTGCCTCGCCGTCGTCGGCCCCTACCGCGAGTCCGACCTCGACCGGCTGTGAGACCGGCTCTGCAGGTGCACGGCGCCCTCGCGCGGGGCGCCTTCGCGGTCATGGTGCTGGTCTCGCTGGCCGTGCTGTTCGCCCCGGCCTCCGATGTGCCGACGGCGCCACCCGGCGTCGACAAGGTCGTCCACGCCCTGCTGTTCCTCGCGCTCGCGCTGACCGGGCGGTGGGCCGGGATCGGGCAGGCGCTGCTGGGTGGGGCCCTGGTCGGCTACGCCGTCGTCAGCGAGCTCGCGCAGGGGCTCACGCCGCTGGCGCGCACGATGTCGGTGGCCGACTGGCTGGCAGACGTCGTCGGGATCCTCGCCGGCCTGCTGCTCTGGCGGCTGACCGAGCGCGGAGCACCACCCGGCTGATCGCCCGGCGGGTCGGCCCGGGCGGTGTTGCGCGGGGACGGTGCGCCAGGAAGCCTGACCGCGTGACGACGAGCACCTCCACCCCGGCCCAGCAGGACTCTCTCGTTCCCGAGCGGGAGGAACCCGTGATCAACGTCGGTGTGCTGGGCGCCCGCGGGCGGATGGGCACCGAGGTCGTGAAGGCGGTCAACGCCGCGGCCGACCTCGAGCTCGTCGCCATGGTCGACGACGGCGACTGGTTGTTCAACGTCGCCGACGCCGGCGCCCAGGTGGTCGTCGACTTCACCCGGCCGGACGTCGTGATGGACAACATCCGGTTCTGCATCGACCAGAACATCCACTGCGTGGTCGGCACCACCGGCTTCGACGAGGCCAAGCTCGCGACGATCGCCGAATGGCTCGAGCCCAAGCCCGACCTCGGCGTGGTCATCGCCCCGAACTTCGGCATCGGCGCCGTCCTGCTCATGCGTTTCGCCCAGGAGGCAGCGCGCTTCTTCCCGTCCGTCGAGATCGTCGAGCTGCACCACCCCAACAAGGTCGACGCGCCCTCGGGCACTGCGGTCCGCACCGCCCGCCTCATCGCCGCGGCCCGCCGGGCCGCCGGCCTGCCGGCCGCTCCCGACGCCACCAAGGAGGCGGACTCCCTGCCCGGTGCCCGGGGTGCCGACATCGAGGGCGTGCCCGTGCACGCCGTGCGCCTGACCGGCCTGGTGGCACACCAGGAGGTCCTCATGGGTGCGGAGGGGGAGACACTGACCCTCCGGCACGACTCGTACGACCGCGCGTCGTTCATGCCCGGCGTGCTCCTGGCGGTGCGGGAGATCGGGCGCCGACCGGGTCTCACCGTGGGGATCGAGAGCCTGCTGGGCCTCTGAACCGGGGCCGGGCCGGGCCCGGGACCCCCTGTGCGAGGAGCCTCGGACTCGTGTATGGTTCTCGATGCGCCGCGCGGCCGGAAGGCCAGCCGGATGAGCCCCCGGGTTCAACCGCTGCGATGCACGGCGTAGAGTTGGACATCCAGCCACGAGGGAAGCCCGCGAGGGTCGACTTTGTGCGCGTCCGCTCCTTGAGAACTCAACAGCGTGCCGAAAGTCAGTGCCAAGTAATACCCCGTGCCGGGGCCTTTCGGGGTTCTGGTTTGGGATTCCTTTGGTTGATTGATATCGAGAGCGTCCAGTTCTCGGTTCTCAGCTGCGATCAAATCATCTACGGAGAGTTTGATCCTGGCTCAGGACGAACGCTGGCGGCGTGCTTAACACATGCAAG
>NZ_BAAAVV010000006.1:0-319458 GCF_039534705.1 Blastococcus jejuensis | reverse complement strand
CGTGGGCATCCTCCATGGCTGCCTGCGCCACCACACCGTCTACGACGAGCGCACCGCCTGGCCCGCCCACGAACACAGCCCGCTCTCGGCCGCCGCTTGACCACTTAGCGCCGTGGGATGTCTAGGCAGGCAGCGGCAGGTCAGCGACCCGACGACGGTCCCCGGTCCCCGGTGACACGGCGTGTCCGGCCGTGCCCTCTTCGGCGCGATGGCGCGGCTCGGCGTCCGCACCCGGGTCCCGCAGCGTGGCCGCGCGCACGCGCCCGTTGACCGCCCCCGCCCGGCTCCCTAGGTTCGCGCCACCCCGTCGACGGGAGTCCGTCGTGTCGCAGCCGCTACGCGTTCGACCCGGGCGCACCTGGGTCGTCGCTCTCGCCGTGCTCGTCATCGCCGCGGGCGCACTGCTGCTCCCGACGCAGGGGGCGTCCGCGGTGACGACGATCCTCCGCACCCACGCGCACGAGGGTGCGGGCGGCACGCTTCCCGCACCGCTGGCCGAGCAGTACGCGAGCCGGTCCGGCACGGCTGCGGCGTACACGGCTACTCCGGCGCCTCCGTTCGGCGCGACGTCGATCCGCTTCACCGGCACCGCCACCACCTACTTCGACGACCGGAACCTGGCCAGCGCCACGGGCCGGCTCGCGTGGTCCGCTCCCGTCCTGCTGCCGGCCATGCCGCCGACCGGCAAGTACGACAAGTTCCTCATGGCCCGCACCGCGACCGCGGCGCTGGCCGGCGTGGAGATCGGCGCCAACGGGCGCATCCGCGTCAAGAACGGGTCCGAGGCGCTGAGGGCCACCGGCACCACCGCCCTCGCCGTCAACACCTGGTACCGGATCGAGGTCCTGTTCACCAACGGGACGGCGACGGTGCGGCTCTACACACTGCCCGGGTCGCTGCTCGAGACGATCGGGCCGGTGACCGTCACCGCGGGTACCCCGACCGCGCTGCGCACCGGGCTGCGCACGATCGCCGGGCCGCTCGCCATCGACACCGTGCAGATCGGCGACGACTGGATCGGCGCGGCCACCGAGCCGCCGCCTCCACCACCGCCCCCACCACCCCCGCCCCCGCCGTCCGGGGACTCACCGTGCGGCGCGCTGGCCGCCGACTACGACCCCCAGAACCCGCCCACGTACGAGCGCGTCGTCGTCCTCATGGAGGAGAACGTCACCTACCGCCAGTTCCTGCTGTCGAGCCAGATGACCTATCTCCAGCAGCTGAGCCGCGACTGCGGGTCGATGACGAACTTCCACGCCGCCACCCACCCGTCGCAGCCCAACTACATGGCGGCCACGTCCGGCATCGCCTCGGGCGTGGGTGTGCGGGTCGACCACGACAACATCTTCAAGCAGCTGGAGCGGGCCGGCCTGACCTGGAAGTCCTACCAGGAGTCGATGCCGGCGCCCTGCTCGAGCGCCTACACCGGCTTCTACAAGCCAGGTCACAACCCGGCCTTCTACTACAACAACCTGCGGACGCCGGTGAACACCTGCGTCGCCAACGACGTCGCGATGCAGCCCTACCTGTACGACGACATCGCGAACGACGCCCTGCCGACCTACTCGTGGATCACCCCGAACCAGTGCCACATCTTCTACTGGGTGAGCAACTGCTCCACCCCGAACGCGCAGGCGTACGCCGAGGGCGACAAGTGGCTCCGCGACTTCCTGCCGCTCCTGACCGCCATGCCCAGCTACCGCGCCGGCCGGACCCTGATCATCATCACCTTCGACGAGGGCCTCGAGGGGTCGAGCACCAACGGCGTCGACTGCACCGACCCGGGCTACTACCCGACCCACCCGGACTGCCAGATCCCGACCGTCGTGGTCTCCCCGTACATCCGCCCCGGCTCGACCGACGGCCGCGACCTGAACCTCTACTCGCTCCTGGGCACCACGCAGGACATCCTGGGCCTGCCGCGGCTGAACCGGGCGATCGGGGAACCGTCGATGCGGACCGGGCTGGGCTTCTGACGGCCGCTCAGTTGCCGGCGAGGACGGGACTGCCGAACGCGCCGCCGGCGACCAGCGTGCGCGCGAGCCCCTTGGCGAGCTCCAGCACCCGGTCGGTCCGCTCGGGGCCGAGGTGCTCCCACGGCGCCGCGGACATCGCGTCGGTCGCCGACTCGACGCGGGCGCGCAGCGCCTTGCCGGCGTCGGTCAGCCCGGCGTCGTCGACCAGCCCTCGCTCGGCGAGCCGGCCGCAGCACGCGGCCCACTCCTCGTCCCGCCAGCCGCGCGTGGCCTTGGCGCCGGCCTCGGTGAACCCCCGGCCGGTGACGGTGTAGGTGATGAGGGCCTCGAGACCGCCGAGCCCGGCCGCGACCAGCGCGGCGATGTGCCCGTCGCCGCGGTGCTCGCGCAGCAGCGTGGCACCGTGCCACATCTGCAGGAGCGGCTCCTCGGGCCAGGGCTGGTCGGCGTGCCCGGCGTAGAGCGGCCGCCCCTCCGGCGTCAGCACCCTGCACGCCTCACGGAGCAGCCCGGCCAGCTCGGCCACCTCCGGGGCGTCGCCGGCGTCGGCGCCCAGCAGCCGCGTGAGCGAGGCGCGCGCGGCATCGAGCCGGGCGGGCAGGACCTGCTCGGGCGTGGCCAGCGTCCAGGCCCGCGGGATCAGGTGGGCCACCAGGGACGGCGAGAAGTTGTAGAAGGTCGCCGTCACGACCCCGGCGCCGACGGCCCCCATGGGCGCGGCCCGCCCGGCGAAGTAGGCCATCCGCCCCGGTTTGAGGCCGAGGGCCGCGAGGTGCTCGTCGTGCTCCGGGGCGAAGTACAGGTGCGAGTGCAGGGGCTCGACCGCGCGGTGGGCGCGAGCGACCTGCTTGGGGTCGAGGGCGGACGCGGGCTGATCGACGCTGACCATGCGCCGCACCTTAGAGGGCGCCCACCGGGGGCACCTCCACCGACCAGGACACGCTGGTGCGGGTGGTGACGAAGCCGAGCGACTCGTAGAGCCGCAGCGCGCCGGTGACGTTGCCCGAGTCGACCTCGAGCCCGGCCCGCTCGCAGCCCTGCTCGGCCCCCGCCCGCAGCGCCGCGGCGATCACCGCCGAGGCCACCCCGCGCCCGCGGGCCCGCGGGAGGACGCCGATCTGCCCGAAGTGCGTCTCGCGCACGCCCGTGGCAGCGGTGTCGGCCGCCCACTCGTAGCCCAGGACGTAGCCGACGACGGCCCCGTCCTCGACCGCCAGCACCGAGAGGTCGGGCCGGAACGCGCGTTGGCCGGTGAACATGGCCTGCCACGCCTCGGGGTCGCGCTCGGCGGAGCCGTGGTGCTCGGTGAACGCGGCGTTGTGCGCGCGGCGGATCTCGTCGTCGCGGTCCCACGTGAACGGCACCAGGTCGATGCCGGGGATCTCGCGCGGGTCGGGGAGATCGGTGAGGGCCCGCTGCATCCGCCGGTACCAGCGCTGCGCGGTGAGCCCGGCCTTCGCCGCCAAGGCCTCCAGCGAGGGCATGCTCTCGACCACCGGAACCGTGAGTCGGGCCGTCTCCCGCGGGTGCCGCTCGGCGTGCACCTCGGCGCCACGGGCCAGCTGCCACTGGAGCAGGGAGCGGCCGACACCGCGGTTGCGATGGTCGGGCCGGACCCGACCCTCGAGGTAGACGCCGAAGGCGCCGCGGAAGTTGCGGGGCGCCATCACCGTGGCGTAGCCCACGACCACGCCGGCCGCGTCGCAGACGGCCAGCCCGTCGCGCTCGTGGTCCATGTCCCAGCCGGTCCACCACTCGGTGAGGTCCTCGGGCTGGAAGTTCTCGCCGGTGTCGTCGACCTCCTCGGCCGCGGTCAGCAGCGCGGCGACCGCGGCGTCGTCGTCGGTACGGAGCGGGCGGACGGCGAGCCCGTCGGGCAGGGCGGGAAGCTCGGGCACGGGAGGGAAGGTTAGGGAGCCTCGGCACTCCGGGCCAGCGGATTAGGCCCGCACGAACGGATGACCGGCCCCCTCACGCCTCGATGCCGAACAGCCGGGCGCCGTTGTTCCACAGGACCGCGCGCAGCCAGTCCTCCCCCAGGTCCAGCCGGTGCAGCGCGGCCAGTTGGTGCGCGTAGGGGTACGGGATGCTCGGGAAGTCGCTGCCGAGGAGGACCTTGTCGCGCAGCGGGGCCAGCCGGGGCAGGTCGGCGCGGTCGAAGGGCATGAGGCCCTCGGTGAAGTCGGTGGCGAACATCGTCGTGTCCAGGTGCACCCGCTCGTAGCGTTCGGCGAGCTCCATGAACGCGCGGTACTCGGGCATGCCCAGGTGCGCGATCACCAGCTGCAGCCGGGGATGGCGCTGCAGCAGGCCGGTCATCGGCCCGGGCCCGGTGTGCTCCCCGGCCAGCGGTCCCGAGCCGCAGTGGATGACCACCGGCGTGCCGGTCTCCTCGAGGCGCTGCCACACGGGGGCGAGCAGGTGGTGGCGCGGGTCGAAGCCACCGACCTGCACATGCACCTTGAAGATCCGCGCACCCGCGGCCAGCGCGTCGGACACGTAGACCGGCGCCTCGGGCTCGGGGTAGAACGTCGCCGACGGCACGACCTGCGGGTGAGCGGCAGCGAACTCCAGCGACCAGTCGTTCAGCCAGGCCGCCATCCCCGCCTTGTGCGGGTAGGGCAGCGACGGGAACGCCCGGACGCCGAGCTGCTCGAGGATCGCCAGCCGGGCGGCGTCGTCGGGCAGGGCGTAGGCGATCGGCCAGTGCGCGCCGTAGTGCGCCTCGGCGTCCTCGAAGAACCGCCACACCTTCGCCTGCACCCGCTCGGGCAGGAAGTGGATGTGCGCGTCGACCAGGCCGGGCAGGCCGAGCTCGCGCCAGTACCGGGGGACGTCGGCGTCGTCGACGGGTGGCTGGATCGTCATCGCAACGTGACGACGACCTTGCCGCGCACGTGGCCACCGGCCACGAGGCGGTGCGCCTCGGCGATCTGCTCGAGCGGGAACGCCTTCGCGATGGGCACCCGGAGCTGACCGGCGTCGGCCATGCGGCCCAGCTCCTGCAGGTCGTGCTGGTCGGGCCGGACGAAGACGTAGCGCCCGCCCATCGCGTTCACCGCCGGGTCGACGACGCTCGCGATGCGCGCCCGGTCTCGTACCTGCTGCGGGGCGTCGGCCAGGGTCTCGCCACCGACCCGGTCGAGGACGGCGTCGACGGGTTCGGCGAGCTGCCCGCTGATCGGCCCCGCGTCGTAGTCGAGCACCTCGGCGACACCGGCGTCGGTCAGGAACCCGTGGTTGCGGGGACTGGCGGTGCCGATGACGTGGGCGCCCAGCGCAACCGCGATCTGCACCGCGTTGAAGCCGACCCCGCCGGAGGCGCGGTGCACCAGCACCCGCTCGCCCTCGCCGACGTCGAGCACCTCGGTCAGCGCCTGGTAGGCGGTCAGCCCGGCCAACGGCAGCGCACCCGCCTCCGCGAACGACAGCGACTCCGGTTTGTGCGCGAGGCACCGCTGCGGCACCGGCACGAGCTCGGCCGCCGTTCCCCACTGGACGTCGTCGCGCCGGACGTAGCCGAACACCTCATCGCCGGGGGCGAAGTCGACGACGGCGGGGCCGACCCGCTCGACGACACCGGCGAGGTCCCAGCCCGGGACGATCGGGAAGTGGTGCGGGTAGGCCCCGGCCAGCCGCCCCTCGCGGATGCTGATGTCGACCGGGTTGACCCCCGCCGCATGCGACCGCACGAGCACGACGTCGGGGCCTACCGGCGGGTCGGGCAGGTCGTCGCGGAGGGTCAGGACCTCCTCGCCACCGAAGCGGTCGTAGGCGATCCCCCTCATCGGCGGCCCTTCACGTAGCGCCCGAAGGCCTTCTGGATCTCGCGACGGGAGTCGCGCTCGGCGAGGTCGTGCCGCTTGTCGTAGGACTTCTTCCCTCGCGCCAGCGCCAGCGTGGCCTTGACCTTGCCGTCCTTGAAGTACAGGTCCAGCGGGACGAGGGTCAGCCCGCCCTCCTTGGTCTTGCCGATCAGCTTGTCGATCTCGGAGCGGTGCATGAGCACCTTCCGCTTGCGCCGGGGCGCGTGGTTGGTCCAGGTGCCCTGCGTGTACTCGGGGATGTGGACGTGCTGCAGCCACACCTCGCCGTCGTCGATGCTGGCGAAGCCGTCGACGAGGGAGGCCCGGCCGGCACGCAGGCTCTTCACCTCGGTGCCGGTGAGCACGAGGCCCACCTCGAACGTGTCGAGGATCGCGTAGTCGTGCCGCGCCTTCTTGTTCTGGGCGATCAGCTTTCGCCCGGTCTCACGCGGCATGACTTGAGGTTACCGGCCGGTTGCCCAGCTACCCGCAGCGGCGAGATCGCCGATCTCGCGCACTTTGAGCAGGCAAAGTGTGCGAGATCGGCGATCTCGACGGGAAAGCTCGAGCTACAGACGTACGTACAGGCGCAGCGTCACGTAGGCGGCGACGGCGGCCAGGCCCACGCCTACACCGGAGACGATCACGCTGTTCTGGATGATCGCCCCCCACTCGATCTGCGGGATGATGCCGGCCTTGATCGGTCCGGCGAGGGTCTTGTCGACGAAGAGCACCTTGGCCAGGATCAGCCCGCCGGCCGCCAGCAGACCGCCGATGAGACCCGCGATCGCGGCCTCGAGGATGAACGGCAGCTGGGTGTACCACCGCGAGGCGCCGACCAGCCGCATGATGTTGGTCTCGTTGCGCCGGTTGAACGCGGCCAGCTGGATGGTGTTCGAGATGAGCAGCAGCGCCGCCAGCGCCTGGACCACCGCCACGGCGATCGTCGCGTTGCGGGCCCCGTTGAGCAGGCTGAACAGGCGGTCGAGGAAGTCGCCCTCGTCGCGCACCTGGTCGACCCCGGCTTCCCCGTTGGGGAACTCCTCGGCGATGACCGGGTAGCGCTCGGGGTTGACCAGCTCGACGCGGAAGCTCTCCGGCAGCGCGTCGGCAGGCGTGTTCTCGACCAGCTCGGGCTGCTGGGAGAACTGCTGCTGGAAGCGCTCGTAGGCCTCTTCCTTGGACTCGTAGATGTAGTTGGCGACCTCGGGCGAGGCGTCGAGCCGCGCCTCGATGTCGGTCCGCTGCTCGTCGGTGACGTCGTCGGCCAGGAAGATGGAGACCTGCACCTTGTCGTAGTAGATCTCCTTCATGTCGGAGATCATCCCGGCGATCAGCAGGCCGGTGCCCATGAGCCCGAGCGAGATGGCGGTCGTCAGGATCATCGCGACCGTCATGGTCAGGTTGCGACGCAGCCCGGTGGCCACCTCGGAGAGGACGAAGTTGACGCGCATGAATTCCCTGTCGGAGAGCTTCGGAAGGAGTCGGTAGGCGGCGGGCCGGGACTACCGGCCGACGCCGTAGACGCCGCGCGACTGGTCGCGGGTCAACTGGCCGCCGTTGAGCTCGATCACGCGCCGGCGCATGGAGTCGACGATGTGGTAGTCGTGCGTCGCCATGATCACCGTGGTGCCGGTGCGGTTGATCCGCTCCAGCAGCAGCATGATGCCCTCGCTGGTCTCGGGGTCCAGGTTCCCGGTCGGCTCGTCGGCCAGCAGCACCAGCGGCCGGTTGACGAACGCGCGGGCGATCGCGACCCGCTGCTGCTCACCACCGGAGAGCTCGCTGGGCAGCCGGTTGGCCTTGCCCTCCAGGCCGACCATCTCCAGCACCTCGGGGACCACGCGCTTGATGGTGCGCTGCGGCTTGTTGATCACCTCGAGCGCGAAGGCCACGTTCTGGGCCACCGTGCGGTCGCGCAGCAGACGGAAGTCCTGGAAGACGCATCCCATGGTGCGACGGAGCTTGGGCACGTGCCACTTGCTCATCGTGTTGAGCACCTTGCCGTTCACCGAGACGGTGCCCGAGGTCGGGGTGTCCTCCTTGAGCAGCAGCCGGAGGAACGTCGACTTCCCCGAACCGGAGGACCCGATGAGGAAGACGAACTCGCCCTTGTCGATCTCGGTGGACACGTCGTCAAGGGCCGGCCGGGAGCTGGCCGGGTACAGCTTGGTGACGTGTTGCAGTTCGATCACGAGGTGCCACGCTACCTGTCCGGAGCCCCACGACGCCGCGTTCGGCGGAGAACTCGCAGGAGTCGTATCCAGGCGGCCTCCGGCCGAGCGGCGGGCCCCCTTTCTCAGCCTGCGGGAACGGACTCCTGCTGCCGCCGCCAACGGATCCCGGCCTCGATGAAGGCGTCGATGTCGCCGTCGAGGACGGCGGCCGTGTTGCCGGTCTCCTGCTCGGTGCGCAGGTCCTTGACCATCTGGTACGGGTGCAGGACGTAGGAGCGCATCTGGTTGCCCCAGCTGCTGCCCTCGCCCTTCAGCGCGTCCATCTCGGCCTTCTGCTCCTGCTGGCGGACGACGAGCAGCCGCGCCTGGAGCACCCGCAGCGCGGCGGCGCGGTTCTGGATCTGGCTCTTCTCGTTCTGGCAGGACACCACGATGCCGGTGGGGATGTGGGTCATGCGGACGGCGGAGTCGGTGGTGTTCACGCTCTGCCCGCCCGGGCCCGACGACCGGAACACGTCGACCTTGATCTCGTTCTCGGGGATGTCCACGTGGTCGGTCTGCTCGACGACGGGGAGCACCTCGACGCCGGCGAACGAGGTCTGTCGGCGGCCCTGGTTGTCGAACGGCGAGATGCGGACCAGCCGGTGCGTGCCCTGCTCGACCGAGAGGGTGCCGTAGGCGTAGGGCACCTTGACGGCGAAGGTGGCCGACTTGATGCCGGCTTCCTCCGCGTAGCTGACGTCGTAGAGCTCGACCGGGTACTTGTGGCGCTCGGCCCAGCGCATGTACATGCGCATGAGCATCTCGGCGAAGTCGGCGGCGTCGACGCCCCCGGCCTCGGACCGGATGGTCACCAGCGCCTCGCGGGAGTCGTACTCGCCCGAGAGCAGGGTGCGCACCTCGAGCTCGTCGATCGCCTTGCGCAGCGACTCCAGCTCGCGCTCGGCCTCGGCCGTCGTCGCCTCGTCGTTCTCCTCGGCGGCCATCTCGTGCAGCAGGCCGACGTCGTCGAGCCGGCTGCGCAGCTCCTCCACCCGGCGCAGGTCGCCCTGCAGGTAGGAGAGCTTGGAGGTCAGCGCCTGAGCCGCCTCGACGTCGTCCCAGAGATCCGGGGCGGCGGCCTGCTGCTCGAGCTCGGCGACCTCCCGGCGGAGCCGGTCCACGTCCAGGACGGCCTCGATCGACGAGAGGGTCGAGCTCAGCTCGTCCAGGACGGTAGAGAAGTCAGCGGCCACGTCGACCCAGGGTAGTCGCGTGCCCGGCGGGACCCTCGGGGCTCACGGTTCGCGGGTCTCGTCGGCGATCCAGCGCAGGTAGGCGGGGTTGCCGCCGACCAGCGGCACGGCGATGACGCACGGCACGTCGTAGGGGTGCAGGGCGTCGGCGCGGGCGGTGATCGCCGGCACCAGCGAGCGGCGCGTGTGCAGCGCCACCCGCGCCTCGGGCTCGTCGTGCACCGCGCCGTCCCAGCGGTAGACCGACCGGATCGCGGCGATCTGGTGCCCGCAGGCGGCCAGCCGCTCCTCGACCAGGGTGCGGGTGAAGCCGGCCAGCCAGTCGGCGTCGGCGGCGGTGACGACGACCTCGCAGAACTCCTCGTCCATGCCGGCCATCCTGGCCGGAGCGACCGACGTCAGTCGTCGTCGCGGTCCCGCAGCCACTCCTCCACCTGACGGAGCCAGTCCTTCCAGCGGTCCTGCCCGTGGGCGTGGCCCCGGCCGTTGCCGGGCTGCGTCGGGGTGGGTTCGGCCGCGGGAGCGGGTGCCGGGGCCGGGGCCGGGGCCGGGGCGGGAGCGGGGGCCGGCGCGGGCGCGGGTGCCGGTCTCCGTCCGCCGGTGGTACCGGGCGCGGCCGGGGCGGGGGGCGGGGGCGGCGCCGGCGGCGGGACGGCCTGCTGCTGCAGGCTCGTGCCGACGCCGGGGATGGCTGCGACGTGCGACGCCTCGACCGACGCCCAGGCCGCCCACCGCGCCGGGTCGAGCACGGCGCGGGCGGCCTCGACGGCGACGCCACGGGTCAGCTGCTCGTCGAGCGCCCGGCCGATCGCCGTGGCCGCGCTCGCCTCGCATGCCGCCTCGCCGAGGAAGTTGCGATCGGTCCGGCAGTCGTCCCACTCGAGCACCGCCGCGTCGATCCGGCCCACGAGGACGGCGAAGGTCTCGAGGACGGCGGGCGGCACGGGCCGGGCACCGTCGCGCGGCAGGAACTCGTCGAGCCCGGCGGCGATCGCCGGCGCGGCCACGGGCACGAGATCGGCCACGACCACCGCCGCGGCGCCGGGTCCGAGTGGCCAGCGAACGAGGTCACCCGGCATCAGGACGGTCCCCTCGGCGGGCAGCATCCGCAGCACCGCCGCCACCTCGTCACCGGGCGAGAAGATGCGCACCGGCTTGCCGACGTCGTCGCGCCCGCTGACCACCACCGGGTGGTCGAGGCTGTTGCGCACCGTGATGCCGGCGCCGTCGACGCAGGCGTCGAGGACGAACTCCGCCGGCACTCCCCCGCGACCGGTGTCCGGGGTGCACAGCCCTGCTGCCGGCCCGGCGGACGCCGTGGCGGGTGCCAGAGCGACCAGGCCCAGCGCCGCGACGACCGCGACCGGCAGCCGCCTCACGTGGGGAACTCGCACGCCGGCTGGGCCTGCTCCCCGATCGTGGTGAGCGCGGCGCCCACGGCCTCGCCGGTGCCGGGGGCGAGGCGGCCGCCGGAGGCCTCGGTGAGCGCGGCGACGAGGTCCTCGACGGCGGTCTCCAGCTCGGCGTGGGCGACGTCGGGGCCGACGTCGTCGAGCACGGCACGGAGGTCGTCGACGGCCGCGGCCAGCACCTGCCGGGCGGCGGGGTCGGCCGGGTCGACGGTGAGCGCGCCCAGCGCCGACGGGACCTGCGCGAGGTGCGTGGACCCGGCCAGCAGCGCGCAGAACCCGGGGGCGCCGTAGGGCGCGTCGTAGCCGGGGAGGGCCGCGGCGCCGGTCGGCTCGGGTGGCGTGCTCGCCCGGCTCGTGCAGGCGGTCAGCGAGCCGAGGAGGAACAGCAGGCCCAGCGCGCCGGGTCTGCCGAAGATCATGATCGACAACGTAGGGGCGCAGCGTGACCGGCGGGAGCAGCTCTCACCCGGTCGGTCGTCACCCGGGTGGGTGGATCTGCGGCGGAGAGGTCACCCGTCGACGTAGCGGTCGCGCTCGACGACGAATTGACCGGTCGCGGTGTTGGCGTCGACGAACTCGGGCAGCAACGGGATGCGGACGGTCACGGTGACGCAGACCGAGAACTCCTCCCCCGGCGTCAGCGTCGGCTCGTACGCCCCGGCGGCCGCGCAGTCCGCCCCGGCCGGCGCGTAGGCGAGCCGGAGGTCGGTCGCCGCGATCGACTGGTCCTCCACCGCGAGCTGGGCCGCCCGGAGCGCCCGTTCGTGGCCCGACACCGGGTCGGGCGCGGTGGCCATCGCGCGACCGGCCTCGCGGGCCGCCGCGGTGGACGCGAACACCCCGCGCTGCACGGCGGAGAACCCGGCCACGATGTAGACCAGCGGTACGAACACGACCAGCGCGATGAAGACGAACTCCACCAGCGCGGAGCCGGTCTCCTCGGCCAGTTTGCGGCGCAGCCAGGTCACGCCGCCTCCTTCACCGCGCGGCCGGTGACCTCCAGCGGCAGCAGGTTGCCCAGGTCGGCCAGCAGCGAGGGCACCGACCCCGAGCAGCGCACGACGACCAGGGTCAACCCGCTCGGGTCGCCCTCCTCGGCCGACGTGCACACCAGGCCCGCCGCCGTCTGCTCCGTCGTGGCACCGGCGACGACCTCGACGGCTCGCGCCGCACCGACCGACGAGTCGACGTCGGCGTTGGCCGCGTACCGGGCGCCCTCCTGCGCGCTCGCCGTCACCACGTTGCGCACGTGCACGTAGACGGCCACCTGCAGCACCGCGAGCAGCAGGACGACGATCAGGACCGAGACCAGCACGAAGTCGACGACGGCGCTGCCCCGCTCCCCGTCGTCCCCCTGCCTATCCGCCACTCGTCACAGAGGTCAGCGCGTTCTCCACCGCCGTGACGATCGCCTCGCGGAACGGGATGAGGATGGCCAGCACGAGGGCCGCCGTCATCACGGTGATCATGACCCAACCCGGGACGTCGCCCCGCTCGGGATCCTCGCCGCGCACCCGGGCCGCGAACGCGGCCAGCGCGGTGAGCAGGAATGCGTACGAGCGCATCGGTCGTCCTTCCATCGGTCGTCTCACTGCGCCAGCGAGACGATGCTGATCAGCCCCGGGAACAGGGCGAAGAGAACGGTGACCGGGAGCACCAGGAACACGACCGGCACCATCATCGCGATCTCCTTGCGGCCGCCGGCCTCAAGCAGCCGGCGCTTGCCCGCCTCGCGCACGTCGGCGGCCTGCGCGCGGAGCACCTCGGCCAGCGGCGTCCCGCGCTCGATCGCGACGAGCAGGCCGTCGATGAACCGGGCCAGCGGGTCGAGCGACGTCCGGTCGGCCACCTCCTGCAGGGCGTCGACCAGTGGCACGCCGGCCCGCGCGCGCCCGAGAGCCGCACCGAGCTCACGCGCCAGCTCGCCGCCGGAGAGGCGGGTGACGCGGGCGATGGCCGCGGCCGGGCTCTCCCCCGCCGTCACCGCCAGGGCGAGCAGCTCCGCGACGACCGGGAACTCCGCGAGCAACAGGTCCTCGCGCCGCTGGACCTGCTGGGTCAGCCACCAGTCCCGCCCGAGCACGCCGCCCATCGCGCCGGCGAGGCACAGCAGCGCAGCGGACAGCACGTTGAGGCTGCCGGCCGCCACCGAGCCGAGCGTCGCCAGCAGAGCGGCGCCGAGCAGGCCGAGCCCGCCCCAGACCACCTGCTCGACGCGGAAGTCCTCGACCGTCGTGTCGGTCGCGAGCGCGTCGAGGCGGCGGCGGACGGCAGCGCGTCCGCCGAGGAACCTGTCGATCACCCGGGCGCCGTCGCCGACCACGGGCCCGAAGACCCGGCGGACGGCGGTGAGCAGCCCGGCCTCGGTGGCCGTGCCGAGCAGCCGCGACGGCGGAGGCGTGTCGTGGACGTAGGGCGCGAGGCGGTCGACCAGTCGCACCGAGCGGAAGGGCGGTGCGTAGGTGACGGCGAGCACGAGACCGACCGACGCGACCAGCCCGAGCAACATGCCCAGAAGCCCGCTGCTCACTGCAGCACCCGCACGTCCTGCGGCAGGCGCCCGATCCGCAGCATCAGCCGGTACGCCGCGAGGCAGACGACGGCGCCACCGAGCAGGATCGCCGTCCCGAAGGCCGAGTCGTAGGCGGCCAGCGTCGTCGACTGGGTCGCCAGCAGCAGGAGGACGACCCACGGCGCCGCCACCGCGAGACGCGCGGCCTGGACCACCCAGCCCTGCCGGGTCTCCAGCTCGGCCCGCGCGCGGGCGTCCTCGCGGAGGAAGGTGCCCAGCGTCCGCAGCACCCGCCCGAGGTCGGTGCCGCCGACCTCACGGGCCACCCGGAGCGTCTCGACGATGCGGTCGCCGACCGGGTCGGCGAGGTCGTCCTTGAGCCGGTCCAGGCAGGCGGCGAACCGGCCGCTGGAGCGGTACTCGGTGGCGAACCGGGCGAACGGGGCCCGCAGCACCTCGGGGCCGCGGACGGCGAGCGCGGCCAGCGCCTCGGGCAGGGACAGCCCCGCGCGCACCGCCGACGCCAGGTTGTCGACGACCTCGGGCCACACCTCCCGCAGGTCGGCCCGGCGCCGCAGCGCCAGCCGCTTGACCTGCAGCAGTGGCAGGGCGAACCCGAAGACGGCGAACACCAGGCTGACGGTGACCGTGGCGGTGGTGAGGAGGACGACGACCAGGACGAGGAGTCCGAGACCGACCTGCAGCGCCAGCAGCTGTGCGGCGTTGATGCCGGTCAACCCCGCCTCGGCGAGCAGCTGCTGGCGGCGACCCGGAGTGCGCGAGCCGGCGCCTGGCTGCGGCGCCCGCGGCCCGCTGCGCCAGATCAGCAGCAGCCCGACACCGAGGAGCAGCCCGAGGAGCGCGCCGGTCATGCCCGTCGCCCGGCGTCGCCGAGCAGCGCGGCGAGGTCGAAGCCGAGGGCGGCGAACCGCTCGGGGTGCGGCGGGTAGCCGTCGGCGCGCACCAGGCGGCCGTCACGGCTGGTGAAGACGTCGGCGGTCTCCACGACGCCGCCCTCGGCCCGGCCGGGCAGCGCGACGATCTCCCGCACCCGCCGGCGACCGTCGGGGTCGGTTCCGACGTGGACCACGAGGTCGACGCTCGAGGCGACCGTGGGGACGACGAACGCCGTCCCGATGTTCTCCCCGGCCAGCAGCGGGAGCGTGCACATCTTCACCACGGCCTCGCGGGCGCTGTTGGCGTGCAGGGTGCACATGCCCGGCAGCCCGGAGTTGAGCGCGATGAGGAGGTCGAGGCACTCCTCCTGCCGGACCTCGCCGACGACGATCCGGGAGGGCCGCATGCGCAGCGCCTCCTTGACCAGTCGGCGCAGCGGGATCTCGCCGGCGCCCTCCAAGTTGGGCTGGCGGGTCTGCATCGACACGACGTCCGGGAGCGGGACGCGCAACTCGAAGACCTCTTCGCAGGTGATGACCCGCTCGCGCGCGGGGATCGCGGCGCACAGGCAGTTCAGCAGCGTGGTCTTGCCGGCCTGCGTGCCCCCGGAGACGAGCACGTTGAGCCCGGAGGCGACTGCGGCCTCGAGGAACCGGGCGGCCTGCGCGGTCAGCGTGCCGAGTGCGACCAACTCGTCGAGGTGGTGGGCCTGGAGCACGAACTTGCGGATGTTGACCGCCATGTGGCGGCGCGTGATGTCGGGGATGACGACGTGCAGGCGCGACCCGTCGGGCATCATCGCGTCGACGAACGGCTGGCTCATGTCGATCCGCCGTCCCGAGGTGCGCAGCATCCGCTCGACCAGGTCGGCGAGCTCGCCCGGTGCCAGGATCGTCGTCGTCAGCTCGCTGCGACCCCGGCGGGCCACGAACACCCGTCCGGGCTCGTTGACCCAGATCTCCTCGATCTCCGGGTCGTCGAGGTAACGCTGGAGTGGCCCGAAGCCGGCCACCCGGTCGAGCACGTCGCGCACGACGGACTCGGCGTCACCGATCGGCGGCAGCGCCGAGGTCATCGACCGCTCGGAGTAGTCGGCGACGACGTCGCGGACGAGCAGGCGCACCGGTCCGGGGTCGGTGAACGGATCCAGCCCCCGACGGCGGATCAGCTCACGGACCTCGCCGTCCACGACGTCGAGCGCGCTCGGCACCTGCACCCCTGTCGATCGAACGGCCCCCCACCGATTGCGGACTGTAAGGAACCGGAACCGTCCGCGGGGCACGCGTCCGTCGATCTGTGGACAACTGCGACCGATCGGGTGACCGCGAGCGACACGCACGGGGGGTCGCCGGCATCGCCCGGCCCGACCGTGCCCGCAGTGCCCGCCCCCATGTGGTCCTGCGGATGCTTGTGCTCTGCCCTCGTGGGTGGGCAGAGCACAAGGATCCGCGGAAGGTCGATCGTCCGACGGCGACGAGGTACGCGGGCTACGGCTCGGTCCCGCGCCCGAACTCGAAGCGGAGCGGAGGCCCGGGCGGCAGGACGAACACGACCCCGTCGTCGTAGGTCCACCCGCTCGACAGCAGGACGTACCCCTGGTCGGTGTGCTCCAGCAGGCGCAGGCCCGTGTACTCGAACCGGTACGGCCCCGAGGGCAGCTCGGTCTCCTCCACGCCCGGACCGTCGAGGTTGAGCGGGTCGGGGCTGAACACCGCGACCGGCGTCATCGTCTCGGTGGTCGCCGCGATCCGGTCGGCGATGCGGTTGCCGAGCACCTCGGCGTAGTTGGAGGTCGCCCAGAACAGGGCCAGCACCACGATCACGACGGCGAACAGCCGCTCGGTCGAGCGGGCGCGCCGGGAGAGGTTGCGCGAACCCTGCCTGGCCCGCAGGTCGAAGGCGTACGGGACCAGTAGCGCGCCGAGGCCGATGCTGAGGGGGAAGGCCACGTAGGCGAACGCGGGGAACCACAGCCCCAGGAGGACCACCAGGGCCGGCAGGACGAGCCACCCGAGCCCCACCGCGACGACGGCGGCTCTCACCCGGGGGCCGCCGCGAGCTCCCAGCCGGCGGCGGATCAGCGCGTCCAGCGGTATGGCCACCAGGCCGCCGACACCGATGATCAGCAGCAGTTGCAGCACCGGCCCGACGCTGCGCAGCAGGTAGTCCTGCGTGCCGAGGTCGAGGATGCTCTCGTCGAACCCCATGCGGACGGCCTGGGTCTCGGTCCGGCGCCAGCCGAAGTAGACGAGCAGGCCGGTGAGCACGGCGACGTTGGCCAGCAGCGCGAACAGCTGCTGGACCACCGTGGCGACGTCGAGGGTCGCCCGGTCACCGGTGTCGCCGGCCTTCTCGGTCATGGCGCCTGATCGGGGGCGGGAGTCGACTCGGGCTCCGACGTCCCGGCGGGTGGTTCCGTCGTGTCGGCCGGCTCACCGGGCAGGGACGGCGACGTGTCCGGTGACGACGTCTCCTCGGGGGCCGGTTCGGGTGGCTCCTCGGTGTCGGCGCTGCCCGGGCTGTCCGGGGACTCCGCCTCCACCACGGCGGTGCGGGGGTCGTCGCGGGGCTGCGGGTCGGGCCAGCCCGGCCAGTACACGAGCCCGCCGCCCGGACAGGAGATGGCGTCCTGCGGCTCCTGCTCGCGGTAGCTGAGATAGGCCCGGTAGATGTTGCACAGGTTGCGCCCGAACGTCGCCAGGCCCGCCCAGCCGTACCGGCTCTCGCCCCGGTCGAACTGTGCCGCCGCGGTCGCCACGTCGCCGGCGCACATGGACGTGCCCACCTGGAACATGAGCACCTCCTCGGGACTCTGGAAGCCCCACGGCCACGCGTAGTCCAGGTGCGCCTGCGCCTGCGCGCAGTTGCCGCTGGTGAGGTGCCAATACATGACGCCGTTCTCGTCGGCGTGCGAGGTGTCGCCCTCGGGCAGGCTGTAGCTGTACGTCACCGGCCGGTCCGGGCCCGCGCTCGCCGAGCTGTCAGGGCGTTCGGAGGACTCCCGCGCCGACGAACCGCTGGACCGCGAGTCCGGGCCCTCCAACGCCCCACTGCCGCACGCGGCGATCAGGAACATCCCACCGATCGCCACGGCGACCGGCCGGATGGTGGCGGGCCGGGCCGACCGCCCACCGCCCCTCGCGCCGCGGATCATCACGATGTCTCCCCCTGAGCACACCCCCGCCCTCCGAGCATTCGGTTCCGGCCCGTCGCCGGCTCAGAGTCCTAGGTCCCCGCGGTCGCTCCCGGTGGGCCCGTTCCGGGTGCGCCGATCGAGGGCGGTGTCAGGTGAAGACCCAGCGGACGACGACGCGCTCGGCCGCCCGCCGCCGCGCTCGATCCAGGGCCTCGGCGAACCCGGCGGCGTACCAGAGCGGCGCGTTGAGCTCCAGCCCGGTGGGCGGAACCGCGGATCGGTCGTCGCAGAGGAGCCGCGCGAACTCGGCCGGGGTGCGGCCGAGGCACCGCCTGCCGTCCGGGCCCGTGGAGTCCGACGGTTCGAAGGCCGCTGCGAAGGCACCGTCGGCACGGCCCAGCTCTCGCGCCTCCTCCAGCAGCTGCCGGTAGCTCGGCGCGCTGGGACCTGCCATGACGCCCACCTCCCTCGGACGGTGGCCCGGCACGGCACCGGACCCCCGACACCGGACAGAGGTTCCGACGCGGCCGTCGGAGACACCGGAGTCACCGGCCGCCACGAGTCCTCGCGCGCCGACATGGCCTGGTCGCCGAACGGCCGCCTGCTCGCGGACCGGCCCCTCGGCCGTTCGGACGTGGAGCAGAGGCCGTCCGCCCCTCCCGACGAGCGCGGTTTCCGGATCACCCTCGTCTCGTCACGACAGGACACGTCCGACGTCCGAATCGCCTCTCACCGACACCTGCGGCGCCACCACCCGGGAAGTGCACGATGGCCGACGAGGAATACGACCAGATCCTGCGGCGTAGTTTCTCGGCCGCCCTGGCCACCGGCCCGTTGGCGCTGTCTCCGGTACCGAACTCCGACATGGTCGCGATGGCGGGGATCTGGAGCGGGATGATGGTTGCCATCTCCCGCAAGAACGGCCACGAACTGAACCCGGACGTGGCCAGGAAGGTGGCGCTGTCGGTCACCACCGGTGTCGCGGCGTACTGGACCGGCTCGAAGATGTTCACCTGGGTCCTCGCCAAGGTCCCCGGCATCGGCACAGTCACCGGGACCGGGATCAACGGCATCCTGAACGGCAGCTACACCCTGTGGCTGGGCCTGGCGTTCATCGACCTGTTCGAGAAGAAGGACGTCGACCTGACCGACGTCACGTTCGTCACCCGGTTCGTCAGCGAGGCCATGAAGCCACGGGTCGGCGGGGAGAAGGTCGCTCGTGTCCGCGCCTTCTTCAAGCGGTGGGCGACCAGCCGGCGGGCCACGCCCCCGCCGAAGAAGGCACGTCCCGCCCCGCCGGCGAAGCGTCGGCCTGCCACTGCGGCCCACAGCGCACCGCCCCTGAGCACCGCACGTCCCGCGGGCAGAAATCCGACCGGAAGCCGGCCGCAGGACAGGGCTGACAGGAAATCCCCCCGCCCGCGCACCCCTGGACGCCTCCGCGGCGATGACAGGGATGAGATGGCCGCGTCCCAGGGCGTCCCAGGCCTCCCCCCGTGGGTGTGGGCCGCCGGACGGGCGCGGTCATCTCCCCGCGCCGAAACCCGTCGATCCCGGTGCCGGTCGGGCGTAGCGTCGGCGCATCGAGCCGGCCCGGCCCTCTGGGAGTCCGCCATGGGCGACAAGTCACCGCACGACGCGCACCACTCCGCCAAGTCAGCGAAGTCGATCAAGGAGAAGCGCGCCGAGCGCAAGGCCAAGGAACAGATGACCGAGTCGCAGATGGCGCGGCTGACCGCCGAGCGGAAGCACACGTCGCACTCGCGCTGAGTCCGACGGCGGCGATCAGAGCCCGATGGTGTTGTCGGGCCCCCAACGAGCCTCGCCCTTGTCACGCCCGCAGCGGCGGCAGACGAGGTACCGGCCGCCGTCCTCCGTACTGCGCGACCCCCAGGCGTGCACGCGGAGGACGCGGCAGCGCCAGTAGAAGGTCGTCCTGGTCATGCTCATCGCGTCCTCCTCGGCGCGAGTGGGGGAGGCGCCCAGCGCGGCGCGCAGGGCGAACGTCTGGGACAGCACGCCGGCCGTGTAGCGGAGCTGCGCCGCCGTGGAGAGCCCGTGCAGCTCGGCGAGGAACTCGGCCCGATAGCGCAGCCGGTCATGCCAGTCCGGCAGCACCCGGACGGCCAGATCCACGCCCGCCCGTGCCAGAAGGAGCGAGCTGCGAGGCGGATCGCCGGTCACGTCAGCTGGATCCCGGCCACGGCGGTGTGGTCATCGGGCCGAATCCGACCGGCCCGCGGTCGACCCCGCACCGGCCGCAGGCCTCGTACAGTCCGCCGTCCTCGGTGCTGCGCACCACCCAGACGTGCGACCGCAGCACTCGGCATCGCCACGGCGGGGACCGGTGTGTCAGGGCAGCCCGCAGGGCGAGCACGCGCGAGAGCACACCCACCGTGAACACCAGCTGCCCGATGGCACCGAGCTGGTGCAGCTCGGCGGAGAACTCGGCGCGGTAGCGGGCCCGTGCCGACGACGACGGCAGCAGCCGCGTCGCGACGTCGATGCCCGCGCGCGCGAACCGCAGCGGTGCCCGCCCGGTGCTCATGCCTCCCCCACCTGCGGGCGGAGGCGGACGGCTGCGGGCCGGTGTGCACGGGCGAGCGCGGCGCGGGCTGCGTGGACGCCGTCGGCGGTCAGCAGGTAGTACCGCCGGGCGGGGCGCCCCTCGGCGCTCGAGTCGATGTCCTCCCAGCGCGACGAGAGCCAGCCGTAGCCCTCGAGCCGGGCGAGGATCGGGTGGACCGTGCCGGACCGCAGGCCGGCCGCGTCGCCGATCTCCAGCCCGTAGAGCTCGCGCTGCGGATCGGCCAGCAGGGCCTCGAGCACGAGCTGCGTGGGGATCGTCATCTTCGGCTCAGCCACGGTCGTACTCTACCTAGCCCCTAGGTAGAGTACAAGTGACCTTCGTCCCGCGCGTCAGCCGCCCCGCGGCGGGGTAGGCGGCACCCGTGGCCCTTCCCCGCATCCTCGTCCTCGTCCTCGCCGGTGGAGCGGGCGGCCGCCTCGAGCTGCTGACCGACCAGCGTGCCAAGCCCGCCGTCCCGTTCGCCGGCGTGTACCGGCTGATCGACTTCCCGCTGAGCAACTGCCAGCACTCGCAGATCGCCGACGTCTGGGTCTCGGTGCAGTTCCACCCGACGTCGCTGTCCGACCACCTGGCCAACGGCCGGCCGTGGGACCTCGACCGCACCTTCGGCGGCCTGCTGACGCTGCCGCCGTTCCAGGGCACCGACCGCGGCGGGTGGCACACCGGGACGGCGGACTCGCTGTGGCGCAACGCCGAACTGGTCCGGCAGTACGCGCCCGACGCGCTGGTCGTCGTCAGCTCCGACGCCGTCTACAAGCTCGACTACCGGGAGGTCGTCGAGTCCCACCTCGACTCCTCCGCCGAGGTGACGATGGTGACCACCGAGGTCGACGCCGACGACGCCTCCCGGTACGGCATCGTGCAGGTCGGCGACGGCGGGAAGATCACCGACTACGCCTACAAGCCCGACGAGCCCGCGACGACGACCGCCACCAACGAGGTGTTCGTCTTCACCCCGACCCCGACCCTCGACCGGCTGGAGGCGCTCGCCGACGCCGCCGGCGAGGACGGCCTCGAGGACCTCGGGAACCAATTGCTGCCCGACCAGACGCGCGACGGCCTGGCCCGCGCCCACCGGCTCGAGAGCTACTGGCGCGACGTCGGCACGGTGCCGGCGTACTGGCAGGCGCACCGCGACTTCCTGGCGGCCGAACCACCGATCGACCTCGACGACCCGGCCTGGCCGCTGCACACCCGCGGCGGCCGGCACAGCGCGGCCCGCATCCTGCGAGGTGCGGAGGTCGACGAGAGCCTCGTCTCCGGCGGCACCCGGGTGGGCGGGACCGTGCGCGGCTCGGTGCTCTCCCCCGGCGTGGTCGTCGAGCCGGGCGCCGTCGTCGTCGACTCCGTCCTGCTGCCCGGTGCGCGCGTGCGTGCCGGCGCCACCGTGACCCGATCGGTCCTCGACGACGGCGTGGACATCGGCGAGCGTGCCGCTGTGGGCGGCGACGACGAGGTCACCCTGATCGGGCGGCGCGCCCGGATCGACGCCGGTGCGCAGGTGCCTGCCGGCGCCCGTGTGCCGGACCCCGAGGACTGATCAGCCGGGCACCACGTCGAGCACGGCCCGCACCACGTCGTCGCCGTCGAGGAGGACCGGGTCGTTGTGGTCGGCCCCGGCCACCTCGACCACCCGGACGAGCTCCGCCGCGGCGTCGGCGACCGCCCGGCTCTGCTCCGGCGGCACGATCGAGTCGGCGCTGCCGTAGACCACGATCGTCGGCACCTCGACCCGGGCGACCTGCTCGGCCACCGGGAACCGGTCCCGCAGCAGCAACCGCACCGGGACGACGGGATAGTGCTCCCCGGCGACCGCGGCGAGGTCCACGAACGGTGAGCGGAGCACCAGCCCGGCCGGCGGGTGCTCGGTGGCCAGTTCGGTGACGACGGCGGCGCCGAGGCTCTCCCCCACGTAGACCAGCCGGTCATCGGCGACCCCGGCCTCCTCGACCAGGAACGAGCGGGCCGCGCGCACGTCCCGGGCCAGCCCCTCCTCGCTCGGGTCGCCCGGGTTTCCCCCGTAGCCGCGGTAGTCGAAGAGCAGCACCGACAGCCCGGCGTCGTGCAGGGCGCGGGCCAGGGGCTCGCGCAACCCGCGGTGGCCGCCGTTGCCGTTGGCGACCAGCACCGCCGGGCCGTCCGGGTCCGGCCCGGCGAACCACCAGGCGCCCAGGTCGAGACCGTCCGTGGTCCGGAGCGTGATCTCCTCGGCCGTGGCCGGCGCCGGGCCGGGCTCGCCCGCGGGCAGGTAGATCAGGGACCGCTGCAAGCCCCACAGCAGGCCGGTCACCAGGGCGAGCAGCGCCACGACGACGCCCACCGTCACCAGCACGCCCCGCACCATGCGCCGATCATCCCGGGGCGGGATCCGTCGCCCGCCGATACGGTCCGACTGTGACGCAGCCCGAGGCCGCAGCGAGCGAGACCGCCGGCCGCATCGCGGCCGAATACGCGACCGAGGGGCCCGCGGTCGAGCTGGGCTCGGTGGTGCACGGTGGCGCGCCCCATCCGGGGGCGTCGGTGCGGATGCCGCTGGCCATGCTCAACCGGCACGGGCTCATCGCCGGCGCGACCGGCACCGGCAAGACCAAGACGCTCCAGCTGATCGCCGAGCAGCTGTCGGCGGCCGGGGTGCCGGTCGTCCTCGCCGACATCAAGGGCGACCTCAGCGGCCTGCTTGCGCCGGGCGCCGCGAACGACCGGATCACCGCCCGTGCCGAGCAGACCGGCGACGCGTGGGCCGGCACCGGCTACCCGGTCGAGTACCTGTCGCTGGGCGGCATCGGACCCGGGGTGCCCGTCCGGGCGACGATGACCGACTTCGGGCCGGTCCTGCTGTCGAAGGTGCTCGACCTCAACCCGACGCAGGAGAGCTCGCTCGGGCTGATCTTCCACTACGCCGACACCACCGGGCTGCCGCTGCTCGACCTCAAGGACCTCCGGTCGGTCGTCGGCTGGCTGATCAGCGACGAGGGCAAGCCCGAGCTGAAGAACCTGGGCGGGCTGTCGTCGGCGACCGCCGGCGTGATCCTGCGCGAGCTGATCGGGCTGGAGCAGCTCGGCGGCGACGTGTTCTTCGGCGAGCCCGAGTGGGAGCCCGCCGACATCATGCGGACCGCCCCCGACGGCCGGGGCGTCATCAGCGCCGTCGAGCTGGCCGCGGTGCAGGACCGCCCGGCCCTGTTCTCCACGTTCCTGATGTGGCTGCTGGCCGAGCTGTTCGAGGAGCTGCCCGAGGTGGGCGACCTGGACAAGCCGAAGCTGGTCTTCTTCTTCGACGAGGCACACCTGCTCTTCTCGAACGCGAGCAAGGCGTTCCTCGAGTCGGTGACCCAGACCGTGCGGCTGATCCGCTCGAAGGGCGTCGGCATCTTCTTCGTCACCCAGAACCCGACCGACGTCCCGAGTCCGGTGCTCGGCCAGCTGGGCAACCGGGTGCAGCACGCCCTGCGCACGTTCACCCCCGAGGACGCGAAAGCGCTCCGCAAGACCGTCTCCACGTTCCCCGAATCCGACGACTACGACCTGGAGGAGATGCTCACGTCGCTGGGCACCGGCGAGGCCGCGGTCACCGTGCTCACCGAGCGCGGCGCACCCACGCCGGTCGCCTGGACGATGCTGCGGGCACCGCGCTCGCTCATGTCGCCGGTCGACCCGGCGGTGATGCAGGCCGCGGTCGCCGCCTCGCCGCTGCAGCCGAAGTACGGGCAGCCGGTCGACCGCGAGTCGGCCTACGAGCGGCTGGCCGCGCGGCTCGCCCCGAAGGCACCGGCGCCGGAGCCGGCGCCCGAACCGGAGCTGCCCAACCCCTGGCCGGAGATCCCGGAGCCCGAGGACGCTCCGCGCCGTCGGTCCCGACGGCAGGACCAGCCGCCCGAGGACGACGTCGTCTCGACGGTTCTCGGCTCCGCGGCGTTCCGCTCCTTCGCCCGGTCGGCCGCCTCCGCGCTGGGCCGCGAGCTCACCCGCGGCCTGTTCGGCAACCGGCGCCGCCGCTGAGATCACTGCCACGATGCGCCGGTGACCACTGCGCTCGCTCCCCTCCCCGGCCAGCCGGAGCCGCTGCTGCCGGGGTCGGTGGACCGCTACCTCGTGACCGACGTGCCGCTGTGCGGGCCCGCGACCACGGCCGCGGAACTCCGGGGCATGCTCGCCGGCCGCCGGTACGCGTCGGCCGCCGACGTCGCCGTGTGCACCGCCGACGGCCCCGCCGGGCACCGGCTCCTCGGTCTCATCCCGCTCGAAGACGTCCTCGCCGCCGACGCCGGGGCCCTCGCCCAGGACCTGATGGACCCGGACCCGCCCGTCGTCGCCCCCGGCCTGGACCAGGAGAAGGCGGCCTGGAAGGCCACCCACCACGGTGAGTCGAGCCTCGCCGTCGTCGACTCCGCCGGCGTCTTCCTCGGGCTGGTGCCACCCGCCCGCCTGCTCGCCGTGCTGCTGACCGAGCACGACGAGGACCTGGCGCGCCTCGGCGGCTTCCTCACGTCGTCGGAGTCCGCGCGGCACGCGATGGACGAGCCGATCGCCGCGCGCCTGTGGCACCGCCTGCCCTGGCTCGTGCTGGGCCTCCTCGGCTCCGCGGGCGCGGCCGTGCTGGTCCGCGGCTTCGAGGCCGAACTCGCGGCCGAGGTGCGGCTGGCCTTCTTCATCCCCGGCATCGTCTACATGGCCGATGCGGTGGGCACCCAGACCGAGGCGCTGGTCATCCGCGGGCTGTCCGTGGGGGTGCCGATCCGGTCGGTGTTCCGGCTGGAATCGGTCACCGGCCTGGTGGTCGGGCTGTTCCTGGCAGCGCTCGCCCTGCCCGCGGTCTGGCTGGTCCTCGGGTCCGCCGCACTCGCGCTCACGGTGAGCCTGGCCCTCGCGGCGGCCTGCACGGTGGCCACCGTGGTCGCGATGTCGCTGCCCTGGGTCATGTCGAGGTTCAAGCGGGACCCGGCGTTCGGCAGCGGCCCGCTCGCCACCGTCGTCCAGGACCTGCTGTCCCTGGTCATCTACTTCCTCATCGCCGCGGTCGTGCTGGGGTGAGCTCACTCAGCAGCCCGGACGCAGGAGCCCGCTCTCGTAGGCGAAGATCACCGCCTGCACCCGGTCGCGCAGCCGCAGCTTCGTCAGCACGTTGCTCACGTGCGTCTTCGACGTCGCATCGCTCACGAACAGCTCCCGGGCGATCTCGGCGTTGGACAGGCCCCGGGCCAGCAACCGCAGCACCTCGATCTCGCGAGGACTGAGCGACGCCAGCCGCGCCTCGCCCGCCGGGTCGGTCCTGGGCACGGCGGCGCCGAACGCCTCGATGACCCGGCGGGTGACCCCGGGCGCCAGGATCGCGTCACCGGCCGCGAGCGTGCGCACCGCGGCGATGAGCTCCTCGGCGGTCGCGTCCTTGAGCAGGAACCCGCTCGCCCCCGCCCGCAGCGCCTCGAACACGTACTCGTCGAGATCGAACGTGGTGAGCACCAGCACCCGGGCCGGCGACCCCGCCGCCACCAGCTGCCGGGTCGCCTCCAGGCCGTCGAGCACCGGCATGCGGATGTCCATCAGGACCACGTCCGGGGCGTGCTGTCGGACCGCGCGCAGCGCCTGCTCGCCGTCGAACGCCTCCCCCACCACGACGACGTCGTCCTCGCCCTCCAGCAGCGAGCGAAGCCCGGCGCGCACCATCGGCTGGTCGTCGGCGATCACCACCGTGGTGCTCACGTGTGCGCGCCTTCGCGGACGGGCAGCCGAGCCCGCACGGCGAAGCCACCCCCGGCCATCGGACCGGCCTGGATGGAGCCCCCGTAGAGCGCCACGCGTTCGCGCATGCCCACCAGGCCGAAGCCGCCGCCGTCCGCACTCTCCGGCGCGACCGCCCCGGTGTCCTCGACGACGACGTCGAGGTCCTCGCGCCCGAACGACATGCGCACGGTGACGCCGCCGCCGGGGGCGTGCTTGCGCACGTTGGTCAGGGCCTCCTGCACGATCCGGTAGGCAGCCAGGTCGAGTCCGGGCGGCAGGGGGACGGGCTCGCCCTCGACCACCGCGGTGATGTCGACCCCCGCGGCGCGGTTCTCGTCGAGCAGCCGCTCGAGCTGGTCCAGGCCCGGCTGCGGGGCCAGTGCCGGCCGCTCGCCGTCGGCCCGGAGCACGCCGAACAGTCGCCGCATCTCGGCCATCGCCTGGCGAGCGGTCGCCTCGACGGCGCGCAGGTCGTCGGCCTCGCGTGCGTGGTCCGGGCCCAGCCGGCGGCGCACCGCCTGGGTCTGGACGGTGATGACGCTGATCGAGTGAGCCACGACGTCGTGCAGCTCCCGCGCGATGCGCGCGCGTTCCTCGCTGACCGCCCGCGCCGCCTCTTCCTCCCGCTCCCGCTCGGCCCGCTCGGCGCGCTCGGCGAGCGCGATGGTGCGCTGACCGCGCTCGCGCAGCGTCTGGCCGATCACCCAGCTGCCGCCGTAGAGAACGGTGACCGCGACGAAGTCGCTGACCCCGCCGCCGGTGATCGCAAAGCCGACCCAGAACGGGACGACCGACAGCACCAGCCCCAGCCAGGCACGCGGCGGATCGATCTCGGCACCGGCGGTGAACGTGACGATGACCAGCGCGGCGAAGACCGAGAACTGACCGTCGGAGTCGAGCACCATCATCCCGACCACGACGAACGCGAGGACGCTCAGCGGGAAGCGGCGACGCCAGGCCAGCGCCCCCATCACGACGACGGTCAGGGTCTGGTGCAGCCACAGCGGTCGGTTGGTCTCCACCAGGCTGCCCTCGAGCAGCCCGGCCACGACAAGCACGCCGGCGAGCACGGCGTCGACGAGCCGTGGGTGGCTGCTGAGGTACCGCACCATGGTCGCGGGACCGTAGCGCGGGAGCGCCGCGCCACGGTCCCCCCGCCCCGTCATGTCACGCGGTCGGCGCAACGGCCCAGGCCTCGCGGTCGACCCGCGCCAGCGCCACGGACAGGACGACGAAGCCCGCCGTCAGCACGAGGCCGGCGCCCACCGTGGGGCCGAGCACGAAGAAGCCGACGACGATGCCGGCGGTCGCGGCAACCGCACCCCACCAGGCCAGCAGACCGGCTCGCCAGGCCGCGAACGCCGCCACCGGGAGGGCCAGCACCAGCCCGAGCGCCCCGCTGGACGCCAGGACGGCCAGCGCCCACATGCCCTCCATGCGGTCCTCCACCTGCAGCGCGCCGTCGACGCCGAACAGCGCGCCGATGGAGGAGTCGTAGAAGTCGGCGAGCACGAACCCCGGCATCGTGGTGAGTCCGAGCAGCGCGAGGGCGCCCGCCGTGTTGGCGATCCAACTGCCGCGGCGGCGCACCAGGCCGGCGAGCAGCAGCGCTGCCAGACCCCAGAACAGATACGCGACGTGGTACGCGAGCGCCTTCACCTGCAGGGAGTCCGGGTCGTTGGCATACGCCTCGTAGAGAGCGGCGCCGTCCCCCGTGTACGGGTCCGCTGCGGCACCCAGGACCGCCAGGGCCCCGGCCAGCGCCGGGGCCACGACCAGCAACCACCGACGGGCGGCCAGGGCCGAGGTCCCGGTCGGCTCGGTGCGGGTCGGTGTGGACGGGACGGCGTCGATCTGCGCCACGCTTCCTCCTCGGTCGGTTCGAGGAGGCAACGGTCGCGCCGGGAGACCCCCGCGCACATCGGCCGAGCCGCCGATCCTCCGCTCGCCCGCGCGACGGAGACGGCATCCGACCGAAACGGGCGTAGCGTCGCCTCACGGAGCTGCACGGGCTCCCGACCAGGGAGCGCACACCATGGGTGACAAGTCCCCGCGACAATCGATGACCAAGAAGGCCAGCGGCAAGTCGATCAAGGAGAAGCGGATCGAGCGCAAGGCCAAGACGGACACGACCAGCCAGATGGAGAACCTGACCCACACCAAGAAGCACTGACCGCGCCGGCCGGCGCGGTCGTCACCCGGCCGCGCCGGCCCGCCGGACCGTGAGGTGCACCGGGCTGGACAGGGACTGGGCCACGACGCAGTAGCGCTCGGTCAGCTGCCCCAGCTTGGCCAGCGTGGCGTCGTCGGCGTCGGTGTCGAGATCGGCGACGACGTCGATGTCGCCGAGTCCCACCCGCGCCTCGCGGGAGATCCCGAGGGTGCCCCGGGCGTCCATCTCGGTGCTCGCCCGCAATCGACCCCCGCGCACCTCGACCCCCATCGCCGTCGCGACGCTGCGCATCGTCACGCCCGCGCAGGCCAGCAACGCCTGCAACAGCATGTCGCCGGAGCACGCGTCGCTGCCGTCGCCCCCGGTGTAGGGGTGGAACCCGGCGCGCGCCGGGCCGGCCCACGTCTGCACCGTGCAGGTGATCCCGGCGTCGGAGAACGCGGCCTCGGCATGCAGGTGCGCGCGGGCCGTGTCGGGGTCGTCGCGGTACTTCTGCTTCAGCGGGGCCTGCAGCTCCCGCAGCGCGGCGGCGTCCATCCGGTCATCGTCAGCGCTCGGCCGATCACGCGCCACTGCGGCTACCCACCGGCCGGCGGCCGCCCGCTGACGGTGAGCACGATCGTCGCGCCGTCGCCGAGGATCGCCTGGCCGCTCGCCGGCAGCGGGACCCGGCCGCGCCACACCCCGGGCACGTCGGCCGCGTCGTCGGCGAGCGGCGGCGCGTCGCCGGGCTGCCAGTCCCGGATCGCGCCGGGCAGCTGCGAGTTCCAGGTGGCCCAGGCCTGCGCCGGAGCCGCGCCCTCGGGCGGCCGGAAGTCGACCACGAGCGTGTCGTCGAAGTCCGCGGTCTGCTCCAGGTGGTCGAAGAACCCGAAGATCCCGCCCTTCTCCCGGATCGAGAGCAGGCGCAGCCGCAGGGCGTGCCGGACGGTGGGCGCCATCTCCCCCGTCCGCACGTCGTGGGGGCGTTCCGCGGTCGCGAGGAACGTGGTCAGCAACGGCACCGGAGTATCGACGGTGTCCTCCGGCGCCCGCCACTCGATCTGCACCGGGCAGTGGTGCGCCGTCGTCTGCTCGTGCATGACGATCGGCAGCCCGCGGATCGACAGCTGGGTCTCCAGCTGCCACACGATGTCGTCGTCCTCCTCGCCGCGCACCCGCCGGTCGTGCAGCTCGACGCGCACCTCGAGATCGCCGAACAGGAAGCGGCGCAGGTTCTGGTAGCCCTCCTCGGAGTTGACCAGCCCGTAGCGCCCGCTGTGGCTGCGGTGCACGAAGGCGCGGTGCGCGTCGGGCACGTAGGCGTTGTCGATCTGCACCAGGCCGTCACTGCGCGCCCCCACGACCTTCGACGAGAGCCCGAGCGCGACGTCGTAGTCCTCGGGGTTCGTGCCGACCAGGCAGAACACCCGCTGCACCGGGAACCCGTCGGCGGGCATCCGCGCCGGGTTCCAGTCGCGGGGTCGTTCCCCGCGGACGGCGGGGTCCTCGCGGGGGGTCAGGTAGTCGTACATGCGGTCGGGCCCGAAGATCTCGGCGCCGTTGATGTTGATCAGGTCGCGGGCCTTCTCGAGCAGGCCGAAGCCGATGCCGAACTCGATCCCGCCGTGCGGGGTGCCGTAGGTGAACAGGCGCTCGACGTGGTCGACGGCGGCATCGAGCCGCAGCGGCCCGTTCGCGGGCCGGGTCAGCTCGGGGATGAACCGCTGGATCATCGAGCGGCAGATCAGCCCACCCATCGAGTGCGCGACGAGGTCGACCCGCGGGGCGCCGGTCTTCCGCCGGACCTTCTGCACGAACTCGAAGAGGTCCTGCGCGGCCTTCTCCAGGACGTAGGCCTGCGGCTCCTGGCCGAAGGTGGAGGCCGCCTGGTCGTAGAAGCGGTGCACCCAGATGCTGTTGCTCGGCACCTCGCCGTCCGGCGTGCGGTCGAGGTAGGCCTCCTGGCTCCCGTGCACGAGGAGCCGGTAGTGCTGCTCGGTGATCAGCCGGAGCATCGGGCTCTCGAACTGGTAGAAGCGCGGGGTGCTGTCCTTGCCCACGCGGACGTGCACGGCCCCCTCGTTGAAGCCGTAGAACGGGTCGTCGACCGCCTTGTCGATCCCGGAGCCGCCGCCGGCGAACCCGCGCACGTAGATGATCGGCAGCTCCATGACGCCCGTCCCCCTGAGACCGATGGGCGCCATCCCCCCAGTCGCGGAGGGACGGTGTCAAGGGCTACCCGCGCAGCACCGCGTCGATCAGGTGCGGGCCCGGCTCGGCCAGCGCCGCCCGCAGCTGGTCGGCGAGCTCCTCGGCCGTCGTCGCCCGCGTCGCTGGCACGCCCATGCCGGTGGCGAGCGCGACGAAGTCGAGCGAGGGCCCGCCGAGGTCGAGCAGCTTCGCGGCCCGCTCTCCGTCGCCGGCAGCGCCGACCCGCGACAGCTCGTGCTCGAGGATCGCGTACGAGCCGTTGTCGCAGATGATCGTGGTGATGTCGCACTGCTCGCGGGCGTAGCTCCACAGCGCCGAGATCGTGTACATCGCGCTGCCGTCGGCCTGGATGCCGATCACCGGCCGGTCGGGGCAGGCGATCGCGGCACCGAGCGCCATCGGCAGCCCGTCGCCGATCGCGCCACCGGTCAGCGACAGCCAGTCGTGCCGCGGCGCACCGGAGGTCAGCTCGTGCAGGCCGACGCCGGAGGTGAGCGCCTCGTCGACGACGATCGCCCCCTCCGGCAGCAGCGCGCCGATCACCGCGTTCATGGTGCGCGCGGTCAGCGGCCCGCTCGGCAGCTCCGGCCGCTCCCGCTCCAGCACCGCCGGCACCGCCTCGGGCCCGGAGACGGCGGCCAGCGCCCGGAGGGCGAACACGCTGCTCTCGTCCGGCGTGGACAGCACGTGCACGGTGCAGTCCTCCGGCACCGGATGCCCGGGCACGCCGGGGTAGCCGAAGAAGTGCACCGGGGCCTGCGCGCCGACCAGGACGAGGTGCTTCGTGCCGGCCAGCGAGGCGATCGCCAGCTCCGGCGGGTAGGGCAGCCGCGCGACGTCGGGCAGCCCGGCCCCGCGCGTGGTCCGCGCCGGGAAGGTCTCGGTCATGAGCCGCACGCCGGTGGCCGCGGCGATCTTCGCCGCCATGAGCAGACCGTCCTCGGACACGGCGTCCCCGCCGAGGAACAGGACGGCCGGCTCGCCGGAGGTCAGGACGGCGGCGATCTCCTCGACCTCGCCCATGCCGACCCGCGGCGGGCGGCGCACCGGTCGGGGCGCCGCGACCGCCGCGCCGTCCTCCCAGGAGACGTCCGCGGGCAGGATGAGCGTGGCCGTCGAGCGGGTCGAGGCGGCGGCCGCCACCGCATCGGCGGCGTCGGCGGCGACGTCGGCCGGGGTGAGCGAGCGCCGCACCCAGCCCGACACGGTGCCGGCGAGGGCGTCGATGTCGGACTCCAGCGGAGCGTCGAGCCGCTTGTGCGAGCGGGAGTGGTCGCCGACGACGTTCACCAGCGGCGTCCGCCCGCGCCGCGCGTTGTGCAGGTTGGCCAGCCCGTTGGCCAGCCCCGGCCCGAGGTGCAGCAGCGTCGCCGCCGGGCGGCCGGCCATCCGTGCGTAGCCGTCGGCCGCGCCGGTGGCGACGCCCTCGAACAGGGTGAGCACCGCCCGCATCTCGGGGACGTCGTCGAGCGCCGCGACGAAGTGCATCTCGGAGGTGCCGGGGTTGGCGAAGCAGACGTCCACGCCGGCGTCGACGAGGGTCCGGATGAGGGCCTGGGCGCCGTTCATGATCGGGACCCTCGCACGGGCGGCCACGGGCGGCGACCCCAGCGCGCCCTCCCCGCTTTCGGTACCGAAAGCGGGGGTGATGGCATCGTGCTGCCACTCAAGCTTGACTGTGCTGTCTTTTTGACGTCATAGTGACGCCATGGATCTCTCCCCCTACGTCGACCAGCTGCGCCGCGAGCTCGTGGCGGCCGCGGAGGTCGGCGGCGACGAGGCACGCACGATGGCCGACCGGCTCACCGGGCCGCTCGAGGCGTCGCTCCGGCTCGCACTGCTCAGCGCCCTGTCGACGGCGGCCGAGGAGATCACCAGCCAGCTGGCCCCCGGCGCGGTCGACGTCCGGCTGCGGGGCGGCGACATCGGCTTCGTGGTCACCCTCCCGTCGCCGTCCGACCAGGAGCCCGTCGGAGGGCCCGCCGACGAGCCGCCGGCCGCCCCGGCCCCGGACGCCGACGAGGGCGCCACGTCGCGGATCACGCTGCGCCTCCCCGAGCAGTTGAAGACGCGGGTGGAGGACGCGGCGGGGCGCGAGGGGTTCTCGGTCAACACCTGGCTGGTCCGCGCCGTCACCCGCGCCGTGGAGTCGCCGACGCCCGGAGCGTCCTCGGAACGACGCCGCAACCGGTGGTCCGGCCAGCAGTACTCCGGCTGGGTCCGATGACCCCGCCGTCCGCCCGTCCCCTCACCCGGAGGTCCGCTGCCATGCCGACGTTCGACACCCCGGCCCCCGTCCACGCCCGCGTCGACGTCGCGGGCGGCTCGGTGCGGGTGATCGCCTCCGACCGCACCGACACCGTCGTGGACGTGCGCCCCAGCAACCCGCGCAGCTCCGCCGACGTGCAGGCCGCCGAGCAGACCCGGGTCGAGCACGTCGCAGGCAAGCTGTTGATCAGCTCCCCCCGACGGCCGCGGCTGCACTTCTTCGGCGGCATGCCGAGCGTCGAGATCGACGTGTCGCTGCCCACGGGCTCCCGGATCGAGGTCGCCTCCACTGCCGGTGACGTCGACTGCGAGGGCCGGCTCGGCGGCGTCCGGGTCGACACGAAGTACGGCGACATCCGGGTCGAGCACGCCTCCGCCCTGCACGCCCGGACGACGGCCGGTGACATCACCGTGGCCACCGTGGACGGCGAGGCCGACGCCGGCACCTCCTACGGGCAGGTCCGCGTCCGGGAGGCGGCCGGAGACCTGCGGCTGGACTCCGCGTGCGGCGACATCGCGGTGGACCGCGCGATGGGGTCGGTCGCCGCATCCACCAAGTACGGCGAGGTGCGCATCGGCTCGGCCGTCCGCGGCTCCCTCGTGCTCGAGACCGCCTACGGCTCGGTCGAGGCCGGGGTCTGTGAGGGCACGGCCGCCTGGCTCGACGTGGCCGCCGGCAGCGGCCGCGTCCGCAACCTGCTCGCGCCGACCGCGGGCCCCGACGACGCCGAGGAGACGGTCGAGATCCGGGCGCGCACCGCCTACGGCGACGTCGTCATCCGCCGCGCCTGACCACCGACCGCCGACCGCCGAGAGGAACGAACGATGTCATCCAGGACACCCGCCATCGAGGTCGACGGCCTGCGCAAGGCGTTCGGCAGCAACGTCGTCCTCGACGGCCTCGACCTGACCGTCGCCGAGGGCACCGTCTTCGCCCTCCTGGGCCCGAACGGCTCGGGGAAGACGACGATCGTCGACATCCTGTCCACGCTCTCCCCCGCCGACGCCGGCACCGTCCGCGTGGGCGGGGCAGACGTCGCCACCGAGCCAGGCGCCGTGCGCGCCGCGATCGCCGTGACCGGCCAGTCCACCGCGGTCGACAACCTGCTGACCGGCGCCGAGAACCTGCGGCTCATGGCCGACCTGTACCACCTGGGACGGCGCGAGGGCGAGCGCCGGGCGGCCGACCTGCTCGAGCGCTTCGACCTCGTCGAGGCGGCGGCGACCTCACCGGCCACCTACTCCGGCGGGATGCGTCGCAAGCTCGACCTCGCCATGGGCCTGATGGGCGACCCGCGCATCGTCTTCCTCGACGAGCCGACCACCGGGCTCGACCCGCGCAGCCGCCGGGCGGTGTGGGACGTCATCCGGGGCCTGGTGGCCGACGGCGTCACCGTCCTGCTCACCACCCAGTACCTGGAGGAGGCCGACCAGCTGGCCGACCGGATCGGCGTCCTGGACGGCGGCCGGCTGGTCGCCGAGGGCAGCGCCGAGGAGCTCAAGCGGCTGGTCCCCGGAGGCCACCTCCGGCTCCAGTTCGACGACGACGACGCGCTCGACCGGGCCGCCCGCGCGCTCGGCGTGGACATCGGCGACCCCGCGGCGCTGGCGCTGGAGATCCCCGGCGACGGCAGCGTGCGGGCCCTCCGGACCCTGCTCGCCCGGCTCGACGACGCCGCCGTCGAGGTCGCCGTGCTGACGGTGCACACCCCCGACCTGGACGACGTCTTCCTGGCCCTCACCGGCCGCCCGACTCCCGACGAGAAGGTGCCCACGCCATGACCACGCTCGCCTCCACCATCGGCGACTCCCGGACGATGCTGCGGCGCAATCTCAAGCACGCCGTCCGCTACCCCGTCCTGACCCTCATGGTCGCGGGCATCCCGATCGTGCTGCTGCTGCTGTTCGTCTACGTCTTCGGCGGCACGCTCGGGGCCGGCCTGGGTGGGGTGTCGGGCGGGCGCGCCGAGTACGCCGACTTCCTGACCCCCGGCATGCTCGTGCTCGCGATCGCCTCCGCGGCGCAGGGCACCGCGATCACGGTCGCCATGGACATGAACGAGGGCATCATCGCCCGCTTCCGGACGATGTCGATCGCCCGGGCCTCGGTGCTCACCGGGCACGTGGTCGGCGCGGTGGTCCAGACGATGATCGGCCTGGCCTTCGTGGTCGCCGTGGCGCTGCTGATCGGTTTCCGGCCCGACGCCGGCGCCCTCGAGTGGCTCGCGGTGGCCGGCGTCCTGGTGCTGGTCAGCTTCGCCCTGTCCTGGCTGTCGGTGGCCATGGGACTGGCGGCCAAGAGCGTCGAGGGCGCGAGCAACCTGCCCATGCCGCTGGTCCTGCTGCCGTTCCTCGGCAGCGGCTTCGTCCCGACCGAGTCGATGCCCGCTGGGCTGCGCTGGTTCGCCGAGTACCAGCCGTTCACGCCGATGATCGACACCCTGCGCGGCCTGCTCACCGGCAGCGCGATCGGCAGCAGCGCCGTCCAGGCCGTGGCCTGGTGCGCCGCCATCGCCCTGGCCGGCTACCTCTGGGCGCGCTCCAGCTACGACCGCCGTCCCGCCCGCTGACCTCAGGACGACGCGATGTCAGCGCCTCCCGGCGAGGTCAGGCGATCTCCACCACGACCTTGCCGCAGGCTCGCCCCTCCCCCAGGTAGGCCAGCGCTGCGGGGACGTCGTCCAGACCGAATGTCCGGTCGATGTGCACATCGATCTCACCTGCGGCGCAGCGGGCGGCCATCGCCTCGAAGTGGGCCGGCCCCTGCTGCACGACGAGCACACCGAGGCTGCGGCCGGTGACCAGCCCGGCCACGGTGCCGACGGTCAGCACCCGCAGCAGCGACCGCACCGTGCCGCCGACGCACCGGTACCTGCCGCCCCGGGCCAGCGCCCGGCGATAGGCGAACACCGAGCGGTACGCGACCAGGTCGAGGATCAGGTCGTAGGGGCCGCGGCGGGTGAAGTCGGCGGTGCGGTAGTCGATCACCTCGTCCGCCCCGAGCGAGCGCATGAAGTCGAGCTTGCCGGCGTTGTCGACACCGGTCACGTGCGCGCCGAGTCGCTTGGCGAGCTGGATGGCGAAGGTGCCCGACCCGCCGCCGGCACCGTTGATCAGCACCCGCTGACCGGCCGACACCGCCCGGGTGCCCTTCTCCGCGATCGCACCGGCCTGCGGGACGGTCGACGCCTGTGCGAAGGTCAGCTCCGCCGGCTTGCGCGCCAGCGCCGTCTGCGGCGCCACCGCGTACTCGGCGAACCCGCCCAGCAGGCCCAGGTTGTCGCCGTACACCTCGTCGCCGGGCGCGAACCGGGTGACGCCCTCGCCGACGGCGTCCACCCAGCCGGCGACGTCCGACCCGAGCGTGCGACGGCGCGGAGCCCGCAGCCCGCCGAGGCGGGCGTAACCCGGGGAGCCGGTCAGGGCCTCCCAGTCGCTGAGGTTGAGCGAGGTCGCGGCGACCTTCAGCCGCACCTGCCCCGCCGCGGGCTCCGGCACCGGGACGTCCTCGACGCGCAGCACGTCGGGCGCGCCGTACCGGTCGTACACGACGGCCCTCACGGGGGCTCCCCGGCCATGGTCGGAACCTAGCGGCCGAGGGCCCCGGTCCGGGCCGCCGTCAGCGCCCGGGCGTCAGCGCTTCAGCGCGTACGTCTTGAGCAGACCGCGGCTGATGATCGTCTTCTGGATCTCGCTGGTGCCCTCGCCGATGAGCAGGAACGGCGCCTCGCGCATGAGCCGCTCGATCTCGTACTCCTTGGAGTAGCCGTAGCCGCCGTGGATGCGGAAGGACTGGGTGGTCACCTCGGCGCAGTACTCGCTGGCCAGCAGCTTGGCCATGCCGGCCTCGACGTCGTTGCGCTCCCCGGAGTCCTTGAGCCGGGCGGCCTTGACCATCAGGGCGTGCGCGGCCTCGACCTTGGTGGCCATCTCGGCGAGCTGGAAGGCGATCGCCTGGTGCTGCGCGATCGGCTTGCCGAAGGTCTCCCGCTGCTGCGCGTACTGGATGGCCAGCTCGAAGGCCCGGATCGAGATGCCGCAGGCCCGGGCGGCCACGTTGACCCGGCCGACCTCGACGCCGTCCATCATCTGGGAGAAGCCGCGGCCGGGCAGGCCGCCGAGGATGTCCTCGGCCTTGGCCTGGTAGCCGTCGAAGATGAGCTCGGTCGTGTCGACGCCCTTGTAACCCATCTTGTCGATCTTGCCGGGGATGGTGAGCCCGGGGACGACCTCGCCGAAGCCGGTGGGCTTCTCGACGAGGAACGTGGTCAGGTTCTGGTGGGCCTTCTCGGCGCCCTCATCGGTGCGGACCAGCGCCGCGACGAGCGTGGAGCTGCCACCGTTGGTCAGCCACATCTTCTGGCCGTCGATCGTGTAGTCGCCGTCGGCGCCCTTGGTGGCCTTCGTGCGGATGCCCGCCACGTCGGACCCCAGACCCGGCTCGGACATCGAGAAGGCGCCACGCACCTCGCCGGTGGCCATCCGCGGCAGGAAGCGTTCCTTCTGCTCCTGCGTGCCGTGCTGGATGATCATGTAGGCGACGATGAAGTGCGTGTTGATGACGCCGGAGACGCTCATCCAGCCGCGCGCGATCTCCTCGACGACGAGGGCGTAGGTCAGCAGCGACTCGCCGAGACCGCCGAACTCCTCGGGGATCGTCAGCCCGAAGATGCCCAGCTCCTTGAGCCCGTCGACGATCTCCTGGGGATAGATGTCGCCGTGCTCGAGCTCCTGCGCGTTCGGGATGATCTCCTTGTCGACGAAGCTCCTGACCGTCGACAGGATCTCCCGCTGGATGTCGGTCAGGTCGGCGGTCTGCGCCAGGCGAGTCATCTGGATGCGCTCCTCGGGGGACTCCGGTGTCCGTGGTTACCGGTGAGTATGGGCCACGACGGCGCCGCGCTCAGGGTGTGCCTGGTCACGGCAGCGGCCCCCGCCGTCTAGCGTGCGCCCGGTGAGCACTGGAGACGACGGCCTCTACCGGGGCGACCCACCGGCCGCACCGCCCCCGGCCCCGGCCGGGCCGCCGCCCGGGTACGCGCCACCTCCCGGCTCCGGGCCTCCTCCGGGCTACGGGCCTCCCCCGGGCTACGGCCCCCCGCCCGGGTACCCGCCGCCGGGATACGGGCCGCCGGGGTACCCGCCGGCGTTCTACCGGCCGCCCACCAACACGATGGCGATCCTCGCGCTGGTGTTCGCGTTCGTGTTCGCGCCCGCCGGGATCGTGCTCGGCGTGATGGCCCGCAAGCAGATCCGGGAGACCCGCGAGGAGGGTGACGGCCTCGCGCTGGCCGGCATCATCGTCGGCTCGATCTTCACCGGCATCTACGTGCTGATCATCCTGTTCTGGATCATCGCCTTCGCGTCGATCACCGGCAGCTTCGGCCCGTGAAGCCCCCGGCAATGGAAGCTCTACCTGCGCTCTGGCTCCCAGGACGCAGGCAAAGCTTCCGTTGCCCGGGGGGTCACTCCTCGGGGGGCGTGAAGGACGACGTCCGCTCCATGCCGGCGGCGCGGCCCTTGCCGGCGATGACCAGCGCCATCTTGCGGCTGGCCTCGTCGATCATCTCGTCGCCGAGCATCGCCGAGCCCTTCTTGCCGCCCTTCTCCGACGTCGCCCACTCGTAGGCGTCGAGGATCAGCTCGGCGTGGTCGTAGTCCTCCTGCGACGGCGAGTAGATCTCGTTGGCCGCGTCGACCTGGCCGGGGTGCAGCACCCACTTGCCGTCGAAGCCGAGGACGGCGGAGCGCTTCGCGACCTCCTTGAACGCCTCGACGTCGCGCACCTGGAGGAACGGGCCGTCGATCGCCTGCACGCCACGGGCACGGGCGGCCATCAGGATCTGCATGAGGATGTAGTGGAACGGGTCCCCCGCGTAGTCGGGGTGCAGGGCGCCGACCACGAGCGACTTCATGTTGATCGAGGCCATGAAGTCGGCCGGGCCGAAGATGATGGTCTCGATCCGCGGGCTGGCGAAGGCGATGTCGTTGACGCTGATCAGGCCCTGCGCCGTCTCGATCTGCGCCTCGATGCCGATCCGGCCGACCTCGAGCCCCTCGCTCTTCTCGATCTGGGTCAGCAGCATGTCCAGCGCCTTGACCTGGGCGGCGTCGGCCACCTTCGGCAGCATGATGCAGTCGAGCTCGGCGCCGGCGCCGCCGACGACCTCGATCACGTCGTGGTAGGTCCACTCCGTCGTCCAGTCGTTGACCCGGACCGTGCGGATCTTGTCGCCCCAGCCGCCCTCGTTCAGTGCCGCGACGATGTTCTTGCGGGCACTGGGCTTGGCCAGCGGTGCGCACGCGTCCTCGAGGTCGAGGAAGACCTGGTCGGCTCCCAGGCCCTTGGCCTTCTCCAGGAACCGGGGGTTGCTGCCCGGGACGGCGAGGTTGGAACGACGGGATCGGAGCTCGGCCACGGTGCCTCTCTTCATGAACGACGTTCGTCAGCTACCGGAGGGTAACCACGACGCCGGACACCCGCTCATCCGGAGTTGATCATCGGAGCCGTGCACGCTCCACTGGCGCGTCACCGCGTGTCCCGTGCACGAATCCGATGATCAACGGGAGCGGAGCTACGTGGCCTGCTCGACCAGGGTGGTCGGCCGCGACGCCCGCACGACCAGCGCCACCCCGACGACGACGGCGGCCATGCCGGGCAGCGCCAGCAGCGGCGGCGCCTGCCCCAGCAGGACCAGCGCCACGATCAGCGAGCCCGGCACCTCCAGCAGGACGGCGAGACTCACGACGGTCGGACCCACCGAGGAGAGCACCAGGTTGAGCAGGGTGTGTCCGAGCAGCTGGGCGACGACGGTGATGGCCGCGATCAGGAGCCAGTCACGCGTGCTGAGGCCCACCAGCTGCACGTCGAACAGCACCGCCGCGACGGCCAGGACGACGGCGCACACCGAGTAGCAGACGACGGTGTACGCCGAGGTCGCCAGCCGCTCCCGTGCCCGGGCGCCGGCCAGCACGTACCCGCCGGCCGCGATGGCCCCGAGCAGCGCCAGCGCGTCGCCCGTCACCGCCTCCCTGCTGACCGTGAAGTCCACGCCCGCGATCAGCGCCGCACCGACCACGGCGAGTACGAGCCCCCACCACACCGCGGCGGGCAGCCGCACGCCGGCGATCCGCGCGGCCAGCGCCGTCCAGATCGGGGTGGTGGTGACCAGGGCGATCGAGGCCGCCACCGTCGTCATCGTCAGGCTGGGCAGCCACGCCGCGAAGTGCGCCGCGAGGAACAGCCCGGCGACCGCGGAGCTGCGCAGATCACGCAACCGCAGACCGGTCAGCGTCGACCGCTCGCGGGTCAGGAGCACGGGCAGCAGCACCGCCGCGCCCGCCGCGTTGCGCCAGAACGCGATGGCCAGGGCCGGCGCGGCCACCAGCGCGGTCAGCGGGCCGGACAGGGAGATGCCGACGACGGCGATCGCAATGAGCGCCGTGTCGCGGCCGCCCGGGCGGTGCAGCTCCCACGCTGATCTGGCGGCTCTGTGGCCCTCCTGCAGGGGCCCGCCGCGAGCTTGCGAGCGGTGGGGGGCAGGAGGGTCCTTCATGGCAGGCGGATCCGGCCGCTCGCGATCGGGACGACGTCGCCCTGCACGGTCGCCGACACGGCCCGGCCCTCGGCCGCGGTGACGGTGCAGGACAGCACCGAGGGGCGGCCCAGCTTCTCGCCCTGCCGCACCGTGTACGTCGACGTCCCCTCGCCGGGCAGCAGCCCGGTGGCGACCAGCCACACCCCGGTGCCGAGCGCGGCGGACCCGGTGGCCGGGTCCTCGTCCCAGCGCAGGTCGCCGGCGAATACCCGCGCGTAGGCGGTGGCGGTGTCGGCGTCCCACGACAGCACGGAGACGCCCTCGCCCACGCCCAGGGTGTCGAGCGCGGCGTGGTCGGGGACGGCGTGGTCGACGACCTCCGGCCCCCGGACGGCGAGGTAGGTGAACGGCAGGCCGCAGCCGGCCAGGTGCGCGGGCGTCCCGGCCACGTCGTCGACGGCCAGGCTGAGCGCCGCCGCCAGCCCGCCGGCCGGGCGCTCGTGGCCCAGGCTCGGCTCGCCCCCGGTGAGGGTCGCGCCCGCGCCGTCCACCACCAGGTCGAGCACGCCGACCCCGCACTCCTGCCGCACCGTGCCGGCGGGCAGCCGGCCGGTGCGGACCAGCGTGTGGGCCGCCCCGACGCTCGGGTGGCCGGCGAAGGGCAGCTCGGCGAACGGGGTGAAGATCCGCACCCGGTAGTCGACGCCCGGCTCGGTGGGGGCCGACAGGAACGAGGTCTCCGAGAGGTGGAACTCGAACGCGAGCGCCTGGCACTGCTCGGTGGACAGGTGGTCCGCGCCGAACACCACGGCGAGCGGGTTGCCGGCGAACGCCCGCGGCGCGAACACGTCGACGACCTCGTACTCCAGGAATTCAGGGCCGCTCACGGCGCCGACGGTAGCCTTCGCAACCATGACCACGGCGACCAGGGCGTACGTCTCCCGGCTCGCCGGACTGACCGTCTTCGACCCCAACGGGGACCGGGTCGGCAAGGTCCGCGACGTCGTCGTGGCCCTGCGCGTGGGCACCGCCGCGCCGCGGGTGCTCGGCCTGGTCGTGGAGGTGGTCGCCCGCCGCCGGATCTTCGTGCCGATGGGCCGGGTGACCGCCATCGACCCGGGCGCGGTGATGCTCGCGAGCGGCACCATCAACCTCAAGCGCTTCGAGCAGCGGGCCGGCGAGACGCTGGTGCTCGGCGAGCTGCTCGACCGGACGGTCCGCATCCTCGAATCGGGCAAGCCCGCGCACGTCGTCGACGCCGGCATCGAGCAGACCCGCACCGGCGACTGGGCCCTCACCCGTGTCGCCGTCCAGGAGCCCGGACGGCTCGGCCGCCGCGGTCAGCTGCACCAGCTGGCCTGGGACGAGGCCGACGGGCTGGGTCTCCCGCAGAGCGGGCAGGGCGCCGAGACGCTGATCGCCACCTACCGCGAGCTCAACGCCGCCGACGTCGCGCACGCCCTGCAGGAGCTGCCGATCAAGCGCCGGCACGAGGTGGCCGAGGCGCTCGACGACGAGCGGCTGGCCGACGTGCTCGGCGAGCTGCCCGAGGCCGAGCAGATCACCATCCTCGGGACGCTGGAAGAGCGCCGGGCGGCCGACGTCCTGGAGGCGATGGACCCCGACGACGCCGCCGACCTGCTCGCCGAGCTGTCCAACGTCGACCGCAACCGGCTGCTCGAGCTGATGGAGCCCGACGAGGCCGAGCCGGTGCGCCAGCTGCTGAAGTACTCGGAGGACACCGCCGGCGGGATCATGACCAGCGAGCCGGTGATCCTCTCCCCCGACGCGACGATCGCCGAGGCGCTGGCGCGGGTGCGCGAGCCGGAGCTGACGCCGTCCCTGGCCAGCCAGGTGTACGTGTGCCGGCCGCCGTCCGCGACGCCGACCGGCCGCTACCTCGGCCTGGCGCACATCCAGCGCCTGCTGCGCGAGCCGCCGTCGTCCCTGGTCAGCGGCATCCTCGACGACCTCGAGCCGCTCAAGCCGGAGGCCCCGCTGGCCGAGGTCACCCGGTACTTCGCGACCTACAACCTGGTCGCCGCGCCGGTCGTCGACGCGCAGGGCCGGCTCGTGGGCGCGGTGAGCGTCGACGACGTCCTCGACCACCTGCTGCCCGACGACTGGCGCGAGCGGGCCCGCCGTGGCTGACCGGCAGCGCCTCGACGTCCCCCGGAGCCGGACCCGCAGCGTCACGAGCTTCCTGCGGCTGAACCCCGACGCCGTCGGCCAGTTCGCCGAGGGGATCGCCCGGTTCCTCGGGACCGGGCGGTTCCTCGCCGTCCAGACGATCATCGTGATCGTCTGGATCACGCTGAACGTCGCGGCGGTGCGGCTGCGGTGGGACCCGTACCCGTTCATCCTGCTCAACCTGGCGTTCTCCACGCAGGCCGCCTACGCCGCGCCGCTGATCCTGCTGGCGCAGAACCGCCAGGCCGACCGCGACCGCGTGCAGGCCGAGGAGGACCGCGCCCGAGCGGCCTCCATGCGCGCCGACACCGAGTACCTGGCCCGCGAGCTGGCCTCGCTGCGGGTCGCCGTCGGCGAGCTGGCCACCCGCGACTTCATCCGCGGCGAGCTCACCCGCATCCTCGACGGCGACGAGGACGGCGAGAAGCGCGAGAAGAAGTCGAAGAAGAAGCGCGACGCGGTCAGCTGAGCGCGCGCTCGATCGCCGCCAGCGGGTCCCCGGCCGCCGTGTCGACGACGACGTGCGGCTCGGTCCAGTCGTCGACCTCCCGCGCGACCACGCCGACCCAGTCCGGGTAGACCAGCCCCGGCAGGTCGCTCGTGCGCTGCTCCACCCGCCGCCGGTGCTCGTCCGTGTCGCTGCAGACCAGGCGCACCCACACCGCGGGGACGCCGTGGCGCGCGGCGAGCGCGGTCCACGGTTCCCGGCTCGCGGCGACCGGGAAGACGGCGTCGACCACCACGTCCGAGCCACCGGAGAGCAATGTGTCGGCGACGCTCAGCGCCAGCCCGTAGCCGGCGGCGCCCAGCTCGCCCGGAGCGACCAGCCCGAGGTCGACCAAGCCCGCCTCCAGCGCGTCGATGCGCACGTGCGCAGCACCGGTCCGGCGGGAGATCTCGCGCGCGAGGGTCGTCTTGCCGACACCGGGCAGCCCGCCCAGGAGCAACAGCACGCCGTCCATCCTGTCGTCCCCCCGCGGCAGACTGCGCGGCATGCGCACGCACACCGTGGTGCCATCACCCATCGGTCCGTTGACCGTCGTCCGGGAGGGCGGCGAGCTGGTGCGGCTGGCGATGTCCCCACCGGCGCACCTCGATCCCGACGAGCTGGGCGACCGGTCCGACGTGGGGTTCGGCGACGTCGTCCGCCAGCTCGGCGAGTACTTCGCCGGCGAGCGGACGACGTTCGACCTGCCCCTGCGGCCGCACGGCAGCGCTTTCGAGCTGGCGGTCTGGGACCAGCTGACCCGCATCCCGTACGGCGAGACGCGCTCCTACGGCTACGTCGCGAAGGCCGTCGGTGAACCGGGCGGCGCCCAGGCGGTCGGCGCGGCGAACGGGCGCAACCCGCTGGCCGTCGTCGTGCCCTGCCACCGGGTGATCGGCGCCGACGGCACCCTGGTCGGCTTCGGCGGCGGACTGCCGCGCAAGCGGTTCCTGCTCGACCTCGAGCAGCGGGCCGACCGGCTGTTCTGACGAGTCTCCGCCGTCCGGGGACGACGGTGGGTCGGCGGTCGGTCCTCAGCCGGCCACGGCGTGGACGAGGGCCCCGGCGGCGCCGGCCAGGATCAGCACCACGATGAACGGCGCGCGCAGCGCCAGGGCCAGGGCCGCGACCGTCAGCCCGGCCAGCCGGCCGTCGACGACGAGGTCGTTGCCCGAGGTGAGCGCCTGCACCGCCACCAGCGCGGCCAGCAATGCCGCCGGCACGAAGTCGACGATCCGCGCGACCCACGGCTGCTCCACCCAGGCGGCCGGCACCGACAACCCGGCCAGTTTCAGCAGGTAGCACCCGAGCGAGCCCGCGACCACGGTCGCCCACAGCGCGGTGCCCGTCATGCCATCTCCTGCTCGGGAGTGGGGCGGGGGGTCGGGCGCGGCCGGCCGGCCAGACCGACCGCGACCACGGCGGCGATGACCTGCACGCCGGCCGGGACGAACGGGGTGAGCGCGAGCGCGACGACCGCGCCGCCCACCGCGACCCGGCGCTGCACGGCCGCCTCCGGGAAGCTCCTTCGCAGCCGCGGCCAGAGCAGCGCGAGGAAGGCCGCGGGGACGACGGCGTCGAGCGCCGCCAGCGCCGCACCGCTGAGCGCGGCCGCGCCGAGCGCGCCGATGACCGTCGTCAGGTTCCAGGTGAGGAAGATCGACGCGCCGCCGACGAGGAACGCCAGCCGGGCCAGCTTCCGGTCAGGCGCGGCGATGGCCAGCGCGGTCGTCTCGTCGATGACCCAGTGCGCCGTCGCGATCCGGGGCAGCACCCCGTGCGGCCGCAGCAGCGGGACCAGGCGGACGCCGTAGACGGTGTTGCGGGTGCCGAGCAGCAGGGCGCTGCCGACGGCGGCCAGCGCGCTACCGCCGGCGCCGAGGACGCCGACCAGCGCGAACTGCGAGGCGCCCGTGAACATGAGCAGCGACATGGTCATCGCCTGCCACGTGGTCAGCCCGGCCGCGTCGGCGGCCGCACCGAATGCCGCGCCGTAGAGGCCTACCGCCAGCCCGAGCCCGAGGGCGTCGCGCAGGGTCGCGGTGCAGGCGGCGGACACGGAGCGAGGCTAACGAGGCGCCGCCGGCTCATGGCCGCCGCCGTCCGAGGGGATCAGCGCAGCTGCGCCTGCACGCGCTCGGCCCGTACGAGCAGGTCGGCGATCTCCCAGGACTCGCCGTGCGCGGCCTCGGCCGCCTCGTCCAGCAGCCGCGCGGCGGCGGCGAGCTCGCGCTGCACCACGATGCCCGGCGCGGTGGTGAGCGTGACCCCGGGCTCCGTGCCGAGAGCAGCGGCCGCTCGCCGGGCCAGCGTGGCCAGGGAGAGCAACGCCCGACCCGCGGGCAGGTGGCCGGAGTACCGGTCGGTGTCGTCGTCGGTCGCCGCGGAGAGGAGGACGGCGTCCACGACGAGGCGGAGGGCGTCGGTGGAAGGAGTCCGGGTGGTGCCGGTGTCGAGCATCGTCGTCGTCATGGCGGCGACGCTCGTCGTGAGGGGCAGCCTCGGGCATCGGCCGATCGCGCAGTTCTCCGGCCCTGGAGGTGTCTGAGGGAGGGGCTGGCGCGTCTGAGGGCCTCAGACGGCGTGCGGAGCAGATCACTCTGCCGGCGGCGGCGCCGGCGGACACCCGCCGTACAGTGGAAGGCGACCCGATCGCGCAGGTCGCTGCCGTTCCCGGCCGCCCCGGACGCGGGTTCCCCGTCGAAGGAGACACACGCAACGATGTCCGACCCCGTGACCGCCGCGCCGGCGCTCGACGCCGTGAACGCGGCTCTGGCCACCGTGCAGGACCCCGAGATCAACCGCCCTCTCACCGAGCTGGGCATGGTCAAGGACGTGCAGATCGGCGCCGACGGTTCGGTGCGGGTCGAGGTCTACCTGACCGTCTCCGGCTGCCCGATGCGCGAGACGATCACCAACCGGGTCACGCAGGCGGTCTCCGCCGTCCCCGGCGTGACCTCGGTGTCGGTCGTCCTCGACGTCATGAACGACGAGCAGCGCGCCGAGCTGCGCCGCACCGTGCGGGGCACCGACGCCGCCGACCCGGTCATCCCCTTCGCCCAGCCCGGTTCGCTGACGCGCGTGTACGCCGTCGCCTCGGGCAAGGGTGGCGTCGGCAAGTCGTCGGTCACGGTCAACCTGGCCGCGGCGCTGGCCAAGCGCGGGCTCGCGGTGGGTGTCGTGGACGCCGACATCTACGGCCACTCGGTGCCGCGGATGCTGGGCGTCGACGACAAGCCCACGCAGGTCGACAACATGATCATGCCGCCGCAGTCCTACGGCGTGAAGGTCATCTCGATCGGCATGTTCACCCCGGGCAACACCCCCGTCGTGTGGCGTGGCCCGATGCTGCACCGCGCCTTGCAGCAGTTCCTCGCCGACGTCTGGTGGGGCGACCTCGACGTCCTGCTCATGGACCTCCCGCCCGGCACCGGTGACGTCGCCATCTCGGTGGCGCAGCTGGTGCCCAACGCCGAGATCCTCGTGGTGACGACGCCGCAGCTCGCCGCCGCCGAGGTGGCCGAGCGGGCCGGCGCGATCGCCACCCAGACCCACCAGCAGGTGGTCGGCGTCGTCGAGAACATGAGCTGGCTCGACCTGCCCGACGGCTCCCGCATGGAGGTCTTCGGCTCCGGCGGTGGCGAGGCGGTGTCCGACGCGCTCACCCGCACGCTCGGCGCGCGCGTGCCGCTGCTCGGCCAGATCCCGCTCGACACGCGGCTGCGCGAGGCCGGCGACGCCGGTGCGCCGATCGTGCTCGCCGAGCCCGAGTCGGCCGCGGCCCAGGCGCTCGAGAAGATCGCCGAGGGTCTCGCCGTCCGCCAGCGTGGCCTGTCCGGGATGTCGCTGGGGCTCACCCCCGTCCGGCACTAGCTCCCTCCGGGGGCCGAGTTCGCGGTCCAGGGGTCCTGCAGGACCCCTGGAGCGCGAACTGCACCCCGGTAGCGGCCGTCAGGCCTGGCCGGCGGACTCCACCGCGTCGGCCTCCGCCGCCTGCTTCAGGCGCTGCAAGGTCGCGCGGATGCCCTCCCGGTTGCGCTCGGGGAACTTCGCCCGGCGCACGAAGAAGTCGGTCGGGGCGTTGGCCCGGGACATGTCGAACGTCTCGGTCACCGTCGTCCCGCCGTCGGCCGTGGGCGCGAGCTCGTAGCGCCAGCGGTTGGCGGTGAAGTGCCGCCAGGCGATCCGCCGGTCGGCCTCGAACTCCACGACGCGGTTGCGGATCAGGTACGGGACGCCGAACAGCTTCATGCGGACGGTGAAGGTCTGGCCCTTGGCGGTGATCGTGGCCGGGCCGCCGATCACCGACCCGACCGAGCCCGAACCGTCGATGCGGGAGTGCTGGCGCGGGTCGGCGAGGATCGCGAACACCACGGCCGGCGGCGCGTCGACGGTGATGCTCTCGGAGATCAGCTGCTCGGTCACGGGTCGACGGTATTCGCAAGGCCAAGCGTTGTCCCGACGAGTGGGGGCCGGAGGCCTCCGCGAGGAGTGGGCGAAAGGGCTCAGCGACGGCCGGGACGGCACCTGGCCGCGGTGTCGCCCGGAGGGCGACGGGGGGCATCGCAGATCAGGTCGCGTCGGCGTCGAAGGGGGGTGGCGTGGCGTGGTCGCGGGGGCGGGCGGGCGCCGCGGTCGCGCCGCTGCGGTGCACGGTCGGCGTCTCCGGCTCGTCGTCCTCGAAGAGCTGGCTGCGGATGAAGGTCTTCGGGTGGTACTTGCGCAGGTCGAGGTCGCGCAGCTCGGGCAGGTCGTCGCCCAGTGACTCGTTCACCTGCTGCCGGACGCCGGTGACCGCCGACCGCACCTTCTTGAGGCCGGTCGCGGCGTCCTTGGCCAGGGAGGGCAGGCGCTCGGGACCGAAGATGAACAGCGCGGCGAGGGCGAGCACGATGATCTCGCCCCAGCCGATCGAGTCGAACACGCACCCCTCCTGTTCTCGCCGGGCGCGGGTGCGCCGCTCTCAGGGTAAGCGGGCTAGGCGGCCTCGAGGGTCGCCTGTACCTCGCGCGAGCCACCGCCGCGGACGACCTCGATGGTGATCGTGTCCCCCGGCTCGAACGCGTCGACGGCGACCACGAGCTCCTCGGAGCTGCCGACCGGCTCGCCGTCGACGGCGATGACGATGTCCTGCTCCTCGATGCCGGCCGCCTCGGCGGGGCTGCCGGGCTCGACGTTGAGCACCAGGGCGCCGTCACGCGTGCCGTCGGTGACCGACCGGGCGTTGACGCCGAGCGAGGCGTGCACGGCCTCACCGTCGTCGATGAGCTGCTCGGCGATGTCGCGGACGGTGTCGATCGGGATGGCGAAGCCGAGCCCGACGCTGCCGCCACCGACCGAGGCGATCGCCGTGTTGATGCCGATGAGCGCGCCGGTCGCGTCGACGAGGGCACCGCCGGAGTTGCCCGGGTTGATCGGTGCGTCGGTCTGGACCGCGCTGATGACGGCGTTGGTGTCGCTGCCCTCGCCGGAGAGCCGAACCGGGCGGTCGAGCGCACTGACGATGCCGCTGGTGACGGTGCCGGCCAGCCCGAGCGGCGAGCCGATGGCCACCACGGGGTCGCCGACGACGACGTCGTCGGAGTTGCCCAGCTGCGCGGTGACCAGACCGGGCTTCTCGACCTTGAGGACGGCGATGTCGCTGGCCGGGTCCCGGCCCACGATGCGCGCCGCCGAGCCGCTGCCGTCGGAGAAGACGGCGCGGATCTCGGCGCCGTCGACGCCGTCGGCGCCGGAGACGACGTGGTTGTTGGTGACGATGTAGCCGTTCTCGCCCTCGATGACGACGCCGGAACCGGTGGCGCCGACCTCGCCGACGCGGACCTCGATCGAGACGACGGTCGGGGTGACCCGATCGGCGATGTCGGCCACCGACCCGGGCTCCCGAGCCACCCCCGCGTCGACTTCGGAGAGCTGGGTGCCCGGGGCGAACAGCGGCGTCTCGGAGTTCTCGCGGGTCAGGTAGTAGCCGACGCCGCCGCCGAGCAGGCCGACCAGCAGGACGGCGAACACCACCAGCGCCGAGAGCCGGATGGACAGGTCGCGCAGCCGCAGGCGCTTGCGGCCCTTCGGGTCGGTGACCACCGGGCCGGGCTGGTCCTCGTCGTCCTCCTCGTACACCGCGGGCGCGCCCAGGCCCGCCGGGGCGTCGGGGTCGCGCCAGGGGTCGCTGCGGGCGTCGGGCTTCCACCACGGTCCGCTGGCGGTGCGGCGCCGGCCGGGCCGCCCGCCGGGCGGGTCCTGCAGGCCGGTCTGGCCGGTGCGGGGGCCGAACGCGCGCAGCAGCGCCTCGGGCGGAGGCGGGGGTACGGGGCGGCGCGGCGGCAGCGGGCGGTCGTCGGCGAACCCGCCGTCCACCGTCGTGGGGCGGCCGAACGCGGCCCGCTGCCCGTCGCTGGGCCGCGGGGCCGACACCGGCCGGGGCTCGAGGCGCGCGGGCGGGGCGAACGGGCCGTCGTGGCCGTCGGGGCGGACGAACGCGGCATCGGACGAGCGCCCGGCGTCATTGCCGGCCGCCCGACCGGCGGCGGAGGTGGGGTCGTCGGAGGTGCTCAGGGGGTTCCGTCCCGATCCCTGAGGCCGCTCGTGCCGACGGTCACGGTCCGGATCACGGGCGGCACCACCTCGGTGTGCCGCTCCGGTGCCGACGGGCCGGCGACCGGGCCGGTGGGGACGCGGCCGGGGGCGGCCTCACCGGGCGGCAGGTTGAGCGCGAGCGCGGTGACCCCCACGCCGAGACCGACGAGCGTGCCGGTGAGACCGCGGCGCAGCCAGCGGGCCGAGTGGGCGTGGTGCTCGCGACGCCGGGGCGTCAGGTCGACCGACCAGGACCCGGTGGCGCCGGTGACGGTGAGCCCCCCGGGACCGGCCGAGAGCGTGCCGCCGCCGGGGCCGGCGACGTCGGTGGTGAACGGGATGGCGCACAGCCGCGACATCAGGTCACCGGGAACGGCCACCTCGGCGCTGTCGTGCAGCGCCGCCTTCGCCTCGCGCTGCGCCTGCACGGCCATGCGGCACTGCAGGCAGCCGGCGAGGTGCCGGGCGGCGCGGCCGGCCGGACCGGCCGTCAGTTCCCCGTCGACGAGTGCCGCGATGGCCTCCTGGGCCAGGTGGCTCTCGGGAATGCTCATGCGCCCTCCCCGCCGAGCATCGTCGCGTTCGCGGCACCCGCGCGGGGGGCGAGGTGGGCCAGCGCCTGCCGCAGCTGGACGCGCCCGCGGTGGATGCGGCTGCGGACGGTGCCGAGCTTGATCCCGAGGGTCGCAGCGATCTCCTCGTACGTCAGACCCTCGATGTCGCACAGGACGACGGCGACGCGGAACTCCGGGGAGAGCGCGTCGAGCGCCGCCTGGATCTGCGGGTCGAGGTGCGTGTCGCTGTAGACCTGCTCCGGGCTCGGCGAGGTGCCGGGCAGCCGCTCGGTGTCCTCGGGCAGCGCGTCGAAGCGGATCCGCTGCCGGCGCCGGACCATGTCGAGGAACAGGTTCGTGGTGATCCGGTGCAGCCAGCCCTCGAAGGTGCCGGGCGAGAAGTCGGCCAGGGAGCGGAAGACACGGACGAACGTCTCCTGCGTGAGGTCCTCGGCGTCCTGCGGGTTGCCCGAGAGCCGGTAGGCCAGCCGGTAGACCCGCGCGGAGTGGTCGCGGACGACCTGCTCCCACGTGGGCGCCACCCAGCCCTCGGACTCGGGGCGCACGACCGGTTCGGACACCCCTAGAGGATCGCAGACGCCAGCGCTCGCGACCCCTCCGGCGTCGTCGGGTCGGGCAGACGCGTCTCGCTTCAGGCGCACACCGTGATCAACGGACGGCGTACGCACCCGTGTTCCCGGGCCGGCCGGTTCCCAGCCGATTCACAGCCGGGCGGGCGACCCGGTACCGCCCGACGCCGCTCCCACAGCTCCGGCCACTACCCTCGGCCGGTGATGAGCGCCGACCGACCGCCGTCCTCCGGCGGCACCGACGGCGCCGCCTACGCCGACCGATTCGCCACCGAGTCGCCCGAGATGACGGCGGCGCGCAACCGCGCCTTCCACCTGCCCGGATCGCCCCCGGTCGAGCCGGCGGTGGGCGCGACCCTGGCCGTGCTGGCCGCCGGCGTCGGGGCCCGGTCGGTGGTGTCCATCGGCAGCGGTGGCGGGCTGGCGGGGCTCTGGCTGCTGCGCGGCATGCGGGCCGACGGCGTCCTCACGGCTCTGGACGGCGACCCCGAGCAGCTGCGCGCCGCGCGCAAGGCGTTCGCCGACGCGGGCGTGGCGTCGGGCCGGGCACGGCTGATCTTCGGCACACCGGCGGAGGTCCTCCCCCGGCTGTCCTCGGGTGCCTACGACATGGTCGTGTGCGCCGGTCAGCCTCGGGAGTACAGCGAGCAGCTGGCCCAGGTGCTGGGCCTGGTGCGGGTCGGGGGCACGCTGGTCTGCCACGGCCTGCTCCAGGACGGGCGGGTCGCCGACCGCACCGCCCGGGACCCGCAGACGGTCGCGTGGCGCGAGGTGGCGCGGGCCGTCCGCGAGGAGGAGACCCTGCTGTCGGCGGTGCTGCCCATCGGCGCCGGCCTCCTGGTGGCCAGCAAGCGCGCCTAGGAAGAGGACCCCGTCCTCCCCGCCCTTCGCAGGCTCAGGGCGGTGCCCTGGACGGGGCCGAACGGCACACGGAGCTGCGCCGCTACACGACGGCGCGGGCGCCCTTGCCGAGCACGGCGACGCCGCCCTCGCTGACGTGGTAGTTGCGCCGGTCGGCGGCGTGGTCGACGCCGATCCGCGCCCAGGGCGGGACGACGACGTTCTTGTCCAGGATCGCCCGCCGGACGTAGGCGCCCTCGCCGATGTACACGCCGTCCATCAGGACGCTGTCCTCGACGCGGGCGCCGCGCTCGACCCGCACCCCCGGCGAGACGACCGAGTTGTGCACCGAGCCCCCGCCGATGATCGCGCCGGCGCTGACCATCGACTCCTCCGCGCGGCCACCCAGCACGAACTTGGCCGGGGGCAGCTGCGGCGGGAGGGTGAAGATCGGCCAGCGGTCGTTGTAGAGGTTGAAGACCGGCGTCACCGACACCAGGTCCATATGCGCCTCGAAGTAGGAGTCGATGGTGCCGACGTCCCGCCAGTAGCCGTGGTCGCGCTCGGTCGTGCCGGGGACGACGTTGGTCGAGAAGTCGTAGACCCAGGCGTCACCGGCCGAGGCCAGCATCGGCATGATCGAGCCGCCCATGTCGTGCACCGAGTTCTCGTCCTCGGCGTCGGCGCGCAGCGCCTCGAGCAGCGCGTCGGTCGTGAAGACGTAGTTGCCCATGGAGGCGAAGCTCTCCTCGGGCGAGTCCGGCAGGCCGGGCGGGTCCGCCGGCTTCTCCAGGAACCCGCGCACCTTGCCGTCGGCGTCGGCGTCGATGACGCCGAACTCGGTCGCCTCGCGACGCGGCACGCGCAGCCCGGCGATGGTGACCCCGGCGCCGGTCTGCAGGTGCTGGTCGACCATCTGCCCCGGGTCCATCCGGTAGACGTGGTCGGCGCCGAAGACGACGACGATCTCGGGTCGCTCGTCGTAGATCAGGTTCAGCGACTGGAAGATCGCGTCGGCGCTGCCGGTGTACCAGCGCGGGCCGAGTCGCTGCTGCGCCGGCACCGGCGTCACGTAGTTGCCGAGCAGCGACGACATCCGCCAGGTCTGGGTGATGTGCCGGTCGAGGCTGTGGCTCTTGTACTGGGTGAGCACGGCGATCTGCCGGATCTCGGCGTTCACGAGGTTGGAGAGCACGAAGTCGATGAGCCGGTAGTTGCCGCCGAACGGCACGGCGGGCTTGGCCCGGTCGGCCGTCAGCGGGGCCAGCCGCTTGCCCTCACCGCCGGCCAGGACGATGCCGAGAACCCGTGGGCCGCCTCTCATGTGACGCAACGTAGCCGTAACCGGGGTCGGTTGCCTCCCTCGCGTCGCTCATCCGCCCCCAAGGGCTGAAGGACCTCCCTGCCCCCCACCGCTCGCACGCTCGCGCCGGGGCCCTGCAGGGAGGCCGACCTTGCAGGAATCCATAGGCTCGCCCCATGCGCATCGGGATCGTGACCCGCGAGTGGCCCCCGGACGTCTACGGCGGGGCGGGGGTGCACATCGAGCACCTCGTGGCCGCGATGCGCTCCCTGCCGGCGGGGCCCGAGATCGACGTCCACTGCTTCGGTCGGCCCCGGCCCGACGCGCTCGCCCACCCCGTCCCCGCCAACCTCCAGGACGCCAACGGGGCGTTGCAGGCGGTGGGCGTCGACGTCGAGATCGCCGCCGCCCTGGCCGGCGCCGACCTCGTGCACACCCACACCTGGTACGCCAACACCGCGGGGCTGCTGGCCTCGCTGGTCCACGGCGCGCCGCACGTGGTGACGGCGCACTCACTCGAGCCGCGCCGTCCCTGGAAGGCCGACCAGCTCGGCGGTGGCTATCGGCTCTCCTCCTGGGTGGAGCGGACGGCGTACCTCGCGGCGGACGCGGTGATCGCGGTGAGCCACGGGATGAGGGCCGACGTCCTGGACGCCTACCCCGACCTCGACCCGGCGCGCGTGCACGTGGTGGGCAACGGGGTCGACGCCGAGGCATACCGGCCGGTCGACGCCCCCGACGTGGTCCGCTCGCTGGGCGTCGACCTCGACCGCCCGTACGCGCTGTTCGTCGGCCGGATCACCCGCCAGAAGGGCGTGATGCACCTGCTGGCCGCCGCCGAGCAGCTGCCCCCGGAGGTCGGCCTCGTGCTCTGCGCGGGCGCACCCGACACCGAGGCCGAGCGGCAGCAGGTCGCCGACGCGGTGGCGGCGCTGCAGGCACGGCGCACCGGCGTCGTCTGGATCGAGGCGATGCTGCCGCGCGAGCAGCTCGTCCCGCTGATCACCGCGGCCACCGTGTTCGTGGTGCCCTCGGTCTACGAGCCGCTCGGCATCGTCAACCTCGAGGCCGCCGCCTGCGGCACCGCCGTCGTCGCCAGCGCCGTCGGCGGCATCCCGGAGGTCGTCGACGACGGCCGCACCGGCCTGCTGGTGCCCTACGACCCGGCCGACCCGGCGGCGTTCGAGCGGGCGCTCGCGGCGCGGATCGCCGAGCTGGCCCTCGATCCCGGCCGCGCCGCCGCGATGGGCGCGGCCGGCCGGGAGCGGGTGCTGTCCGAGTTCGGCTGGCCGGCGATCGCCCAGCAGACCGTCGAGGTGTACTCCGGGGTCCTGAGCGGCCGGCGCTGACCGCGCCCCTGGTACCTTCCCCCCGCCGGCCCGTGCGCCGGTGACGCAACGGCAGCGAAGTCCGGTGCAAACCCGGCGCTGTCCCGCAACTGTGAGGGTTCTTCCGAGAACCTGAGCCAGATCGCCTGCCCTGCGTCATGTTTCCGACCCTCGCGGCAAGGGTCGCGCATCGAGCGCTGGGTCCGCTCATGAGCGATTTCGCCGCCTCCCTCCGGAGGCTCCCATGTCCCACCCCCGACGGCGGTCCCGTCCCGCCGCGCTGCTCCTGCCCGCCCTCCTGGTCCTGACCGCCTGCGGCGGCGGTTCCTCCTCGACCGAGGAGGACACCGGCACCTCGGCCGCGGCCCAGGAGCAGCCGTTCCCGGTCACCGTCACCGGCGACGACGGCGAGCTCACCCTCGAGCAACAGCCCGAGTCGATCGTGTCGATGTCGGCGACCGCCACCGAGATGCTCTTCGCGATCGGCGCCGGCCCGCAGGTCGAGGCCGTCGACAGCACGTCCAACTACCCCGAGGACGCCCCGATCACCGACCTGTCGGCGTTCACCCCCAACGCGGAGGCGGTCGCCGCCTACCAGCCCGATCTCGTCGTCCTCAGCGACGACATGAACGGCATCGTCGACGCCCTCGACGCGCTGTCGGTTCCGACGCTGCTGCTGAACGGCGCGGCCACGCTCGACGACAGCTACGAGCAGCTCGAGACGCTCGGAGCGGCCACCGGGCACGCCGACGACGCCGCGAAGGTGATCCAGGACATGCAGGACCGGATCGCGGCCGCGGTCGACTCGGCCGCCAGTGCCGCGGCCGGCCTGAGCGTCTACCACGAGCTGGACCCGACCTACTACTCCGCGTCGAGCTCGACGTTCATCGGCGGCATCTACGAGCTGTTCGGCCTGGAGAACATCGCCGACGAGGCCCCGGGTGCCGAGACCGGGTACCCGCAGCTGTCGGCGGAGTACGTGGTCGGGGCCGCACCGGACCTGATCGTCCTGGCCGACACCGTGTGCTGCGACCAGACCGCCGAGGCCCTGGCGCAGCGGCCGGCGTTCGACACGGTGCCCGCCGTCCAGGAGGGCCGCGTGCTCGCCGCCAGCGACGACGTCGCCTCGCGCTGGGGCCCGCGCGTGGCCGACTTCGCCGAGTCCGTCGCCGAGATCCTCAACGGCTGACGACGACGCGGTCATGGCAGTGACGCTCCGCGGAGCACGGGCCGGGCGGGCGGGGGTGGACCCCTCGCCCGCCCGGCGGCGCCTCCGCCCGGCCCTCGTGCTCTGCGGCGCCGGCCTCGCGCTGGTGCTCACCGTGCTGGCCGGGGTGTGGATCGGGGCCTTCCCGCTGCCCCCGGGCGCGGTCGTGCTCACCCTGCTGGACCGGGCGCTCGGCCCGCTCACCGGCGTGGAGATCGCCGGGGGGCTGGACCCGACCGGCGCGGCGGTGCTGCTGGAGCTGCGGCTGCCGCGGGTGCTGCTCGGCGTCCTGGTCGGGGCGGGGCTCGCCGTCTCCGGCGCCGCCTACCAGGGCGTCTTCCGCAACGCCCTCGCCGATCCCTACCTGCTCGGCGCGGCCGCCGGGGCCGGGCTCGGCGCCACCCTGGTCATCGCCTACGCCCCGTCGCAGTCGCTCGGGCCGGTCGGCGTCGTCCCGCTGGCCGCGTTCGTCGGTGCGCTGCTCGGCGTCGGGGCGGCCCTGGCCCTGGGCACGGCGGCCGGGGGCTCGCAGAGCGCCACGCTGCTGCTCGCCGGCATCGCCGTCGCCTCGTTCCTCGCCGCGGGGCAGACGCTCATCCAGCAGCAGAACACCGAGGACCTGCGCGAGGTCTACGGCTGGCTGCTCGGCCAGCTGGGCCGGGCGCAGTGGTCCGACGTCGGCCTGGTGCTGCCCTACCTCGGCACCGCCGTCGTCGTCCTGCTGCTGTGCGGCCGCGCGCTCGACGTGCTCGCGGTCGGCGACGACGAGGCGCGCTCGCTCGGCGTGCACCCGGGCCGGCTGCGGCTGCTGGTCATCGTCGCCGCCTCCCTGGCGACCGCGGCGGCCGTCGCGGTGAGCGGGCTGATCGGATTCGTCGGCCTGGTCGTCCCGCACGTCGCCCGGCGGCTGATCGGCAGCTCCTACCACCTGGTGCTGCCCGCCTCGCTCCTGCTCGGTGGCGGCTTCCTGGTGCTCGCCGACCTGGTGGCCCGCACCGTGCTGGCGCCGGCCGAGCTGCCCATCGGCGTCGTGACCGCGTTCATCGGTGCCCCGTTCTTCGCGGGCCTGCTCTGGATGGGGGCGAGGCGGCGGTGACCGGCGCGCGCATCGAGGTCGTCGGCCTCACCGCCGCCTACGGCCGCACCCGCGTGCTGGACACCGTGCGGGTGACGGTCGAGCCGGGCGGCTGGCTCGCCGTCATCGGCCCCAACGGCTCCGGCAAGTCGACGCTGCTGCGGTGCATCCTCGGGCTGCACCCGCACGAGGGCCTGGTCCGCCTCGACGGGGTCGACACCAGCGGCATGCCCCGGCGCCAGCGCGCCCGGCAGGTGGCCTACGCGCCGCAGCTGCCGGTGCTGCCCGAGGGCGTCTCGACCCGGGACTACGTGATGCTGGGCCGGACCCCGCACCGGGCTCTGCTGTCGGCTCCGCGTGCGGTCGACCGGCAGGTGGTGGCCGACGTCATGGAGCGGCTGGAGATCGGCGCCCTGGCCGGCCGGCCGCTGCGCACCCTGTCCGGCGGCGAGCAGCAGCGCGCCGTCCTCGCGCGGGCGCTGGCCCAGCAGCCGCGGGTGCTCCTGCTCGACGAGCCGACGTCGTCGCTGGATCTCGGCCACGCCCAGCAGGTGCTCGACCTCGTCGACGGGCTGCGCCGGCAGGACGGGCTGACCGTGCTCAGCACGCTGCACGACCTCACGCTGGCGGGGCAGTACGCCGACCGGCTGGCCCTGCTCTCGCGGGGCCGGGTGGCCGCCGAGGGCACCCCCGCCGAGGTCCTCACGACGGCGGCCCTGCAGACGTACTACGGGGCCCGCGCGCAGGTCGTCGAGGGACCCCACGGACCCGCGGTCCTGCCGGTCCGGTAGCCCGACCAGCGACGCGCTGATGCGCACGAGCGCGGTTATGGCGGGCTGACAACCGCAACGATGCGCACGAGCGCGGCGACAGGTCCCGCGCTATCGCGCCGGACGGAAGCGCAGGCTGTCCCCCGGGCGCAGCTGCGCCACGGCGGGCAGGTCGGCCGTCACGACCACCGCCAGCACCGGGTAGCCGCCCGTGACCGGGTGGTCGGCCAGGAGGAGGACCGGCGCACCGTCGGGCGGCACCTGCAGCGCACCGGGGACCAGCCCCTCGCTGGGCAGCTCGTCGTCGCGGACGCGGTGCAGCCGTGGCCCGCCCAGCCGCAGCCCGACCCGGTCGCTGTCGGCGGTCACCGTCCAGGACTGCGTGGTCAACGCCGCCCAGGCCGAGGGGTCGAGCCACGCGCGGCGGGGCCCCGGCAGCACCCGGAGCACCGGGTCCGCGGGCGGGAACCGCACGGCCGCGACGTCCACGACGGGCTCGTCGGCGGCGAGGCCGCCCACGGCCAGCCGCGTGCCCGTGGCGAGCGGGTCGGGCCCCAGCCCCGAGAGGGTGTCGGTGCTGCGCGACCCGAGGACAGGAGGGATGTCGATGCCGCCGCGCACGGCGAGATAGGAGCGCAGCCCGGCGCGCGGGAGCCCGAGCGACAACACCGCGCCGGCCGGCAGCGTCACCGGCGCGTTCAGCGGCGCCGGCCGGCCGTCGACGTCCAGCGGGACCGGGGCGCCGGTGACGGCGACCAGGACCGTGCGGTCGGCCCGCACCCGCAGCCCGCCGGCGGTGATCTCGACGGTCGCAGCCTCGGGCCGGTTGCCGACGAGCCGGTTGGCGAGGTCGGCCGAGGCCGCGTCCGCCGCCCCCGACCGCGGGACGCCGATCGAGGCCCAGCCCGGCCGGCCGCGGTCCTGGACGGTGGCCAGCGGCCCGGGGGTGAGGACGGTCAGCACTCAGCGCACCTCCCGGAACCGCACGCGCGCGCCCGGTCGCAGCAGCGCTGGATCCTCCCGCTCGACGTCGAACAGCACCGCCTCGGTGCGCCCGACCAGCTGCCATCCCCCGGGCGACGCCCGCGGGTAGGCACCGGCGAACGGCCCGGCCAGCCCGACCGCTCCCGCCGGGACCCGCGTCCGGGGCGTCGCCCGCCGCGGCACGTGCAGCTCCTCCGGCAGGCCGGTCAGGTAGCCGAAACCCGGGGCGAAACCGCTGAAGGCGACGGTGAGCTCGATCCCGGTGAGGACGGCGACGACCGCGGCGGCCGACCGACCGGTGAGGTCGGCCACGTCGGCGAGGTCGGGGCCGTCGAACACCACGGGCAGCTCGACCGGCGGCAGGGCGGAGACGACGGGCACCGGAGCCGTGGCCAGCCGCCGGAGCACGGCGGCGTCGGTCTCGGCCGGCGGTCGGTCGAGGTGGACGAGAACCGTCCGCGCGGCGGGGACGAGGTCGCGCTGCCCGGGCAGGGGGGATCGTTCCAGCGCCGCCGTCACCGCGGCCACGGCGGCGAGGTCGGCGACCTCGACCAGGAGCGCCCGGTCGCCGTAGGGCGACACGTGCAGGTCGGCGCCGATGGTCACCGGTCCATGATCCGTCACCGCCCCGGCGGGGACGGAATCGCGGGCGGCCCGGACGCGGCCGATCATGAGGCGTGACCATCGCCGCTCGCTTCGAGACCGCGCTCGCCGGAGCGGCCGGACCGGAGGTCGAGGGCCCGGAGTTGCTGCCCGTCCGGCTGGCCCGCGCCTGCGCCGACGTCCTCGACGTCGACGGAGCAGCCATCAGCCTGGTCGACGCCACCGCGCAGCGCGTCCCCCTGGGCGCCAGCCACCGGGACGTCGAGGTCGCCGAGCACCTGCAGTTCACCGTCGGCGAGGGCCCCTGCATGCTGGCGCTCAGCACACGCCAGCCGGTCTTCGCCGTCGAGGAGGACCTCCGGCGCAGGTGGCCGGTGTTCGCCGACCTGCTGCTCGCCCAGACACCCTTCCGCGCCGTCGTCACCCTGCCGTTGCAGCCGGCGCTGGCCGGCGCCGCGGCCCTCGCCCTCTTCTTCGAGGACGACCGCCGGGTCCCCGACCTCGACGTGTTCGAGTCCCTGGCGGTCGGCGAGCTCGTGACCGCGGCGCTCGGCGACGCGACGGTGTGGTCGGAGTGGTCGCCCGGCGAGGGCCCCGGGTGGATGCACGGCCCCACGCCGCAGCGGCGGGCGGCGGTGTGGGAGGCGATGGGCAAGGTCGGCGTCGAGCTGGGGGTCGGGGCGACGACGGCGCTGGACCTGATGCGCGGAGCGGCCTACGCGGCGGGCGGGACGGTGGACGACGTCGCCGCGGACCTCCTCGCCGGCCGGCTGACCCCCCGCGACCTCGGTGACCGCGACCAGGGCGTCACCTGACTCACCCGGAGAACGGACCGACCGTCGCCCCAGCCGCCTCCAGCGCCGCACGCACCGCGCGCGCCAGCCCGGCGGCCCCGGGCGTGTCCCCGTGCACGCAGACCGATTCGACCGGCACGCGGAGCGCCGTCCCGTCGACGGCGACCACGACCCCCTCGAGGGCCATCCGCACCGCCCGCTCCGCCACGGCCTCGGCGTCCTGGACCAGCGCGCCCGACTCGCCGCGGCGCACCAGCGAGCCCTCGGCGGTGTAGCCGCGGTCGGCGAAGCCCTCCGGAACCGGGCGCAGGCCCGCCGCCTCCGCCGCCCGCAGCAGCGCCGAGCCGGGCAGGCCGAGCACCGGCAGCGCCCGGTCGTAGGCCACCACCGCCTCGACGACGGCGCGGGCCTGGGCCTCGTGCTCGACGGTGGCGTTGTAGAGCGCCCCGTGCGGCTTGACGTAGGCGACGCGGCCCCCGGTGGTCCGGGCGATGCCGTCCAGTGCCGCGATCTGGTACAGCACCTCGTCGGTGAGCTCGCCCGGCTCGACGTCGACGAAGCGTCGGCCGAAGCCGGCCAGGTCCCGGTAGGCCACCTGCGCGCCGACGGTCACGCCGACCTGCGCGGCCCCGGCGCAGACCCGGCGCATCGTCGACGGGTCGCCGGCGTGGAAGCCGCAGGCGACGTTCGCGCTGGTGACGACGTCGAGCAGTGCCTCGTCCTCGCCGAGCCGCCAGATCCCGAAGCCCTCGCCGAGGTCGGCGTTCAGGTCGATCCGACCCGTCCCGGAGATGCTCACGCCCGCAGTCTCGCACCGGTTCCGGGGAGTCCGGCGATCGGTGTCGACAGGACGACATGTCGACTCGACGTGTCCGGAACAGCACTGTGCGTGTGGGAGGGTGGGTCACGGGACGGTCACGCACGAGCAGGGGGAACGCTTCGGTGACGACGACGGGCATGGTCGCACCCGCGATCGTGCACTCCCTGACCGACGCCGTCCTCGTCGCGGACGCCGAGGGCCGGATCGTGTACGCCAACCCGGCCGTGCACACCCTGCTCGGCCACGACCCCGCCGTCCTCCGTGGCCGTCCGCTCACCGTGCTGATCCCCGAAAGGTTCCGGGCGGCGCACCGCGCGGGCCTGGCCCGGTTTCTCGAGACCGGCGCCGGCGAGCTGCTGGGCACCACGACCCAGCTCCCCACGCTGCACGCCGACGGCTCCGAGCTGACCGTCGACCTGAGCCTGTCGGCCCTCGACGGCGCGGCCACCGCCGTGGACGGCGCGCCCGGCGCGGGCGTCGTCGTCGGGGTCCTGCGCGACGTCAGCTCCGCGGTCCGGCTCGAGCGGCAGGTCGAGGTGGACCGCCACCTGCGCGCGACCCTGCGCGTGACCGCGGCGCTGGCCGAGGCCCCCGACGCCGACGTCGCCTTCGAGCGGCTGCTGCCCAGCCTGTGCGCCGAGCTCGACTGGGACGCCGCCACCCTGTGGCAGCCCGAGCCCTGCGGCAGCCGCCTCGCCCATGCCGCGTCCTGGTCGGCGCCCGGTCTGGCGGTGCCCGCGCTCCAGGCCGACACCCGCCTCCGCACGTTCGTCCCGGGCGAGGGGCTACCCGGGACGGTGTGGCGGCACCGCGCCCCGATCTTCGTCGAAGACCTCTGGGCCGACAGCCGCGTCCTGCGCCGGGAGGCCGTGCGCGCGGACGCCCTGCACACCGCCGTCGCCTTCCCGGTGCTGCACGGGGACACCCTGCTCGGGGTCTGCGAGCTCTTCTCACGCGAGCGCCGCCCGGTGCCGCCCGAACTGCTCGACGTCCTGGCCGGCACCGGCCGCCAGATCGGCCAGTTCCTGGCCCGGCTGCGTGCGGAGACGGAGCTGCGGGAGCTCGCCGACACGCTGCAACGCAGCCTGCTGCCGGCGCACCTGCCCACGATCCCCGGGGTGCAGCTGGCCGCCCGCTACCGCGCCGGGGCCGACGGCGTGATCGTCGGCGGCGACACCTACGACGTGCTGCCGCTGCCCGACGGCCGGTGGATGGTGGTGATCGCCGACGTGTGCGGAACCGGGGCGGAGGCGGCCGCGCTGACCTCGATGACCCGGCACACCGCCCGCGCGGCCGCAGCCTGGGGCGGCGGCCCGGCCGAGATCCTCACCGCGGTCAACGAGGCCCTGCTGCGCGAGCAGGACGGCCGGCGGTTGCGGTTCGTCACCGCTGCCTGCCTGGTGCTCGAGCGCCGATCCGGCAGAACCCGAGCGCGGGTCGTCGTCGCCGGGCACCCCCTGCCGCTGCTCCGCGCCGCCGACGGGTCCGTGACCGAGGTCGGCGTCTGCGGCCGCCCCCTCGGCGTCGAACCGGGCGCCACCTACGTCGAGGTCCCGGTCGAGCTCTCGGGCGGCAGCACGCTGGTGCTCTACACCGACGGGGTCACCGAGGCGCGCGACGACGACGGGATCCAGTTCGGGGAGGAGCGGCTGTCGGCGCTGCTGGGCGAGCACCGGTTCGTGACGGCGGCCGGCGCCGTGACCGCGGTGCACATCGCCGTCGAGCAGCACGTGCGCGGTTCGCGGCACGGCGCCGACGACCTCGCCGTGCTCGCCCTGCGCTGCTGACCTCAGCCGGTCTGGCCGGTCACGTCGTGGGCCACGCCGACGGGTTTGGACTCCGGCGAGCCGCGCTGCCGCAGGAACACCGCGAAGATCGCCATCGACCCGACGGCGAGCATCTCCGATTGCCAGTTCTGGAAGGACCGGTTCCAGAAGTCGGCCTCCCCCAGGTAGCCGACCCAGCTGACCGGATCCTGCCGCTCGGCCAGTTGCTCGGTGTTGAAGGCCGCCCACCCCGCCACCGACGAGGCGGCCCAGGTGAGCAGGAAGAGCGCGCCCATGAGCAGCCCGAGGGATCGGGAGAACAGCGCCGTGCGCCAGCCCCCGGCCCGCGCCCAGGCCGGCGAGTCCTTCGTGGCGTAGCGGCCGACGCGCTGCTCCTCGTCGGTCTCGGTGCCCTCCTCGCCGGGCTTCTTCGACTCCGACGAACCGCGCTGGACCACCCAGACCGTGGCGAAGATGAACAGGAAGAATTGGAGGTACTCCGACTGCCAGTTCTCCATCACGTCGACACCGAAGGACGACGACGTGACGTAGTCGAGCAGCGAGACCGGTTCCAGTCCGTTGGCGGTCTGCTGCGCGTTGACGTCGGCCTGGCCGGACAGCGCCTGCCCGCCGAGCGTGGCGAGGAACAGCCCGCCGAACACCAGGCTCAGCGCGTTGGAACGGAGGAACCCGTACTCCTTCTCCCGCGTGCTCATCGGCCCATCAGCCCCAGCGCGCTGATGTAGGCGATACCGAGGACGATCACGGCCAGGTAGACGACGAACACCACCCGCACGCCTCTCACGGCCCCTCCACCTCGCAGTCGTAGGGCGCCTCGTGCCGCGGGGTGCAGAGCGCGGCGGTGATCCGCCAGCCGTCGCCGGTCCGGGTCAGGAAGACCGTGTCGCCGTCCAGCCGCACCTGCGCCTCCCCGCCCCAGATCGCGACGGACTCGACCCTGCCGACCTCGGTGGCCAGGTCCTGGATCGCCTCGCTGCAGCGTGCGGACTCCTCGCTCTCGAACGCCGCCCGCACCGCGGGAGCGAGCAGATCGCAGCGGGCCTCCGGATCGCCGGTGGGGTCCTCGAACGCGGTGGCCACCCGCTCGACGGCGGGCTCCTCGGCGCCCGCGCACCCGGCGAGCGTGGCCGCGGCGGCAACCACCAGCGCGGCGCCGAACCGACGCGGCAACTGCACGGGCCCTCCTCGTCGACGACGTGCCGGCTTCCGTCCCCGGACCGCTACCCCTGTCGCCCCCACGGGCAAACGATCTTCACCGGACCGCTGGACCGGCCTGGTTACGGTTGCGGCGTGGCTCGCGTAGCGGTGGTCGGCGCCGGTCTGGGCGGGCTCGCCGCGGCCGCTCGGCTGTCGACCGCCGGACACCGGGTGACCGTGCTGGAGCAGTCCGACCGGGTCGGCGGCAAGCTCGGCTGGTTCGAGCGCGACGGGCACGGCTTCGACACCGGCCCGAGCCTGGTGACCCTCCCGGCGGTCTACCGCGCCCTGTTCACCGCGACCGGGGCTCCGCTGGAGGACCGCGTCGAGCTGGTCCGGCTCGACCCCGCGGTGCACTACCGCTTCGCCGACGGCACGCCGCTGGTGATGCCGGGGGCGCTCGATCGGGTCCCCGGCGCCATGGACGACGCGCTGGGCGACGGCGCCGGCGCCCAGTGGTCGGCCCTGCTCGGCCGCGCCGCCGCGATGTGGCGGGTCAGCGAGGGGCCGTTCCTGCGCACCCCGCTGCAGGGTGCCGCGACCCTGGCCCGGCTCGCGCGCAACCCGGCCGACGTCACCACGGTCGCCCCGTGGCAGACGCTGCGCGGGCTGGGCGGCGCCTACCTGCGGCACCCGCACCTGCGGACGCTGCTCGACCGCTACGCCACGTACTCGGGGTCCGATCCGCGTCGCGCGCCCGCGGTGCTGGCCACGGTGCCCTACGTGGAGCAGGCGTTCGGCTCCTGGTACGTGCGCGGCGGCCTGCACCGGCTGGGCGAGGCGGTCGCCGACCGGGCCGCCGAGCGCGGCGCCGTCCTCCGCCTCGGGTGCACCGTGCGGCAGGTGCTGATCGAGGGCGGCCGCGCGGCCGGCGTCGAGCTCGCCGGCGGGGAGCGGGTGCCCGCCGACGTCGTCGTCTCCGGCGCCGACGCGACGGCGCTCTACGCCGACCTCGTGCCCGGCGACCGGCGCACCCGCCGCGCCCGCCGCGACCTGGCGCGCGCCAGGCCGTCGCTGTCGGGCTTCGTGCTGCTGCTGGCCCTCTGCGGCCGCACGCCCGGTCTGGGGCACCACACGGTGCTGTTCCCCGAGGACTACGACGCAGAGTTCGACGCCGTGTTCGGGCGAGGTGGCCCGCCCCGGCCGGTCGCGGACCCGACCGTCTACGTCAGCGCCCCGGACGACGCGGCGCTGCGGCCCGACGCCGACAGCGAGTCGTGGTTCGTGCTCGTCAACGCCCCCCGGCACGACCCCGCCGGGGGCATGGACTGGGACGCCCCGGGCCTGGCCGGGCGCTACGCGGACCGCGTGCTCGACGTGCTGGCCCGCCGCGGGCTCGACGTGCGCGACCGGGTGCGCTGGCGGGTCGTCCGGACGCCGGCCGACCTCGAGCGCGAGACGGGCAGCGTCGGCGGATCGATCTACGGGACGTCGAGCAACGGCGCGCGGGCGGCGTTCCTCCGGCCGGCCAATGCCTCTCCGGTGCCGGGACTGTTCCTGGTCGGGGGCTCGGCGCACCCGGGCGGCGGGCTGCCCCTGGTGGCGCTGTCGGCCGAGATCGTCGCGGGTCTCGTCGGCCCGGCCTGATCGCGCCGGTCCTGGCGGGTCGGTCGCCGCGGATGCGAGGGTGTGCGGACATGCGCACCGACCCGCCGGACTCCGGCCCCGAGCTCGTCCTGCTGACCGCGTTCCTGGACTACCAGCGCGAGACGATGCTGCAGAAGACCGGCGGGCTGACCCGGGCGCAGCTCGCGCAGCAGCTGCCTCCCTCACCGCTCACGCTGGCCGGCCTGCTCAACCACCTGGCGAAGGTCGAGGACGTCTGGTTCCGGGTGCGGTTCGCCGGGCTCCCGGAGGCCGGGTGGCGGGCCGGCGTCGATGCGGCCGCCGACCCGGACTGGGACTTCCACACCGCCACTGCGCTGGAGCCCGAGGTGCTGCGCGACCGCTACCGGACGGCGTGCGCGGCGAGCCGGGAGATCACCGGGCAGGCGCAGGACCTCGACCAGCTCTCCGCGCTCCCCCGTCGCGACGGCGGGCCGGTCTCCCTGCGCTGGATCCTGATCCACATGATCGAGGAGACCGCGCGGCACGCGGGCCACGCCGACCTGCTGCGCGAGGCGATCGACGGCGCCGTCGGCGAGTGACCAGCCGGCGGGGCTGATCAGGGGCGCGGGTCGGTGCGCAGGATCCCCATGTCGAGCACGTCGTGGCGGACGCCGTCCCAGAGCAGCGCGTCGCGCCGGCGACCCTCCACGCGGAAGCCGCACTTCTCGTAGACCCGCTGCGCGCGGGGGTTGTGGGCGTAGACCTGCAGGTCCACCCGGTGCACGCCGACGGTGCCGAGCGCGTGGTCGAGCACCAGCCGGGTGATCTCGGTGCCCAGCCCGCGGCCGAAGAGGTGCGGTCCGGCCAGGCCGATACGGTAGCCGCAGGTCTCGTTGTCCGGGTCGAGGTCGAGCAGCACCGCCTCCCCCAGGAAACCGCCGTCCGCGGTGCTCGTCACCGCCCAGTCGGCGCGGTCGTGCTGGTCGGCGCGGCTGCGCAGCCACCCCTCGGTCTGCTCGCGCGTGAACTCGGCGTGCGTGCCCGTGAGCCGCCGCCCCTCCGGCTCGCGGACGTAGGCCCAGTAGGCCTCGAGCACCGCCGGCCCGAGCGGCTCGAGCCGCACCCGTTCACCGGTGAGCACGGGCTGGTCGCGGAAGGCGTCGGGCAGGAGCACACGGCCAGCCAACCAGGTCAGCCGCGCGCGGCGCCGTACCCCAGCAGAGCGGCGAGGCCGAGCGCGCTGCGCGGGGCGTACGGGGTGCGCCACAGCCCGCCGTGCACCGCGTCGAACGCCTCGTCCTGCCAGGGGTGCTCGTGCGCCGGCCCCCGGCCGGACTGCAGGTCGTGCACCAGGAGCGCGGCCATCAGCACGTTCGCGGTCGCGGGTTCGAACACCTCGACCCCGAACCGGTGGGCGCCGGCGTAGGCCGCCGCGAGCGCGCGGTTCTTCACCACCGACCGGGTGCGCGTCGGCGGCGCGACGTTCATCGACACCGTCGTCCCCGCCTCCCGGGCGACGGTCGCCCGCCACCGGTGCAGCCGCTTGGCCAGGGCGTAGTTGGGGCCCTGCTGGGCGACCAGGCTGTCGCTGATGCCGGGATCGGCGCCGGGGACGTACGCCCGGCGCAGCAGGCGGCCGGCCGACAGCGTCCGCAGCGGGCGACCCACGAGCTTCGCGGTCGCGGACCGTCCGGCGTAGGCGCGGACCGAGTGCGCCACGGCCTCCGGCGGGACGGCGAAGACGTCGGTCGGCGTCGCGAGGAAGGCCAGGGCCGAGTCCGGCCGGTCCGCCAGGAGCCCGACGGTCAGCGCGTCGACGGCGGTCGAGACGCGGACGTTGGTCCCGCCGTCGGCGTAGACGTAGTTGCCGACCACGAGCCGGCGGTCGCGCTCCCGCAGCCACTCCGCGACGGCGGGGACCTCCGTGATCAGGTCGGCCCCGGCCCGGCGGGCCAGGTCGGCGTCGGACGTGCCCTCGGGCACGGGCACGAGCAGGGCGCCTGCCCCGCGCCGCGCGGTGTCGAGCACCCGCTGCCAGAGCGCGCCGCGCGGCAGGTCGACCGCGGCGACGCGTGCCCCCCACCGCAGCAGCGAGGTCAGCGGGCCCATCTCGGCACCGGCCCCGAGCACCGCGACCGTGACCTCCGGCAGCCGGAGCCACTCCGGGTGCGCGACCACCTCGCGCACGGCGTCGGCGGCCGACGGTTCCATCACGCCCCGCTCGACCCAGTCGTCGAGCCGCCGGCCGAGGGCGTCGCCGCGCAGCCGACTCCCGCCGTAGGGCAGCGAGAACTCCTCCTCGCGATCACCGGTTCCGGCGACCTCGACCGTCGAGAGCCGGCGCCCGGGCGTGGCGGTCCGCAGCGTGTCCAGCGGGGTCTCACCCCCGTCGACCCCGGCGACCCGCATCCGGGTGTGCAGCGACGTCAGCCCGGCGTCCGCGATCGACAGCGCCGCCGCACGCGAGGCCAGCCCCGCCTCGACCAGCCGCCGGAAGTGCACCAGGTACCCGGCGCGCCAGTTGGTCTCCTGCGCGGCCGCGAGCGCACCGGCGGGATCCACGTCCCGCAGCGCATCGGCGACCACCGCGCGGCCGAGCGCGGCGGTGCTCCGCCGGCCGTCGGGCCCCATGGGGAAGACGACGCCGGTCTCCTGCTCGTCGGCCATCAGCCCACTCCCTGCCCGTGCCGGCCCTCGCCGGCGGCGAACCGCGCCGCCCCCGGCAGCGCGTCGACCGCCAGCGAGATCATCCCGCGGCGGAACTCGTTGGCCAGTGCGGCCTCCTCCTCCAGCCCGTCCTGCTCCAGGAGTGAGGCGCGATCCTGCCGCAGACAGGTCTGCGGGAAGGCGGCGAGGTCCGCGGCCAGCCGCTGCGCCGCCGCCAGCGCCTCGCCGGGCGGCACGACGCGGTTGACCAACCCGATCGCGAGAGCCTCGGCGGCGTCGACCGGGCGCCCGGTGAGCACCAGGTCCATCGCGCGGGAGGCACCGATCAGCCGCGGCAGCCGCACCGTCCCGCCGTCGATCAGCGGTACGCCCCAGCGGCGGCAGAAGACGCCGAGGACGGCGGTCTCGTCGGCCACCCGCAGGTCGCACCACAGCGCCAGCTCGAGCCCGCCGGCGACGGCGTGCCCGGCGATGGCGGCGATCACCGGCTTGCTCAGCCGCAGCCGCGTGGGGCCCATCGGCCCGTCGCCGCCGACCTCGGTGCGGTTGCCCGTCGGCGTGCCGACCGCGCGCAGGTCGGCGCCCGCGCAGAAGGTGCCGCCCTCGCCGTGCAGCACGGCGACGGCCGCGTCGGGATCGGCGTCGAACGCGCGGAAGGCCTCGGCCAGCGCCGCCGCGGTGGGGCCGTCGACGGCGTTGCGCGCGTGCGGCCGCGACAACCGGACCGTGGTCACCGGTCCCGACCGCTCGACCGTGACCGCCTCGGGGCCGGACACCGTCATCACCGCTCCTCGACGAGCGGTGCCCCCTCCACCGGGGCACCGGCCTCCAGCCAGCGCAACAGCGTGCGGGCACCGAACCCGGTGCCGCCCTTGACGATCTCGGCGTCGTCGGAGCCTGCGCGGGCCGGCCCGGCGACGTCGAGGTGCGCCCACGGCAGCTCGCCGGCGAACGGGCGCAGGAAGAGCGCGGCCGTCGTGCCCCCGGGGTTGCCGGGCGCGTTGTTGGCGTCGGCCACGGCGCTGTCGAGCAGGTCGGCGTACTCCTCGGCCAGCGGCATCCGCCACAGCGGCTCGCCGGCGTGCGCACCGGCGGTGCGCAGCGCGTCGGCCAGCCCGTCGGTGGTGGCGTAGAGGCCACCGGTCCGGGTGCCGAGCGCCACCTTCATCGCCCCGGTCAGCGTCGCCACGTCGACGAGGACGGTGGCGCCCAGCTCCAGCCGCGCGTAGGCCAGCCCGTCGGCCAGCACCATGCGCCCCTCGGCGTCGGTGTTGAGCACCTCGGTCGTGCGGCCGCCGACGTGCCGGACGACGTCGGCCGGGCGGTAGGAGGCCCCGGACACGGCGTTCTCCGCCGCCGGGACGACGGCGGTCACGGCCACCGGGAGCTCCGACCGCGCGGCGGCCTCGAGCGTGGCGAGCACCGCGGCGCCCCCGGCCATGTCGGTCTTCATCTCGCGCATGCCGGCGTTCGGTTTGATCGACAGCCCGCCGGTGTCGAAGGTGATGCCCTTGCCGACGAGGACCGGGTGCCCGTCGCCCGCGGCGGGGTGGCGGTAGCCGACCACGATCACCCGGGGCGGTGTCGCCGAGCCGCCACCGACGGCGAGGACCCCGCCGAAACCGCCGTCGCGCAGTTCGTCGGGGGCGAGGACGCGGACCGTGACATGCGGGAGACCGGCGAACCGCGCGGTGACCTGGTCGGCCAGCCACCCGGGGTTCTTGGTGTTGCTCGGCGTGTTGATCAGGTCGCGGGCCCATGCGACGGCCTCGGCGGTCACCTGTCCCGCGCGGGCGGCGGTGGTCACCGCCGGGTCGTCGGCGTCCGCGGCCACCACGGTGACGGTCTCGAGCCGGGCGGGGTGCGCGCTCGACGTCTGCCGGAACCGGTAGCCGGCCAGGAGCGCGGCCTCGACCGCGGCCCGGACCTCGTCGGCACCGGCCGGGGCGGCGGCGTTGTCGAGCGGGAGGACCAGCCGGCGGGCACCGTGCTCGGCGAGGGTCTGACCGCGGCGGACGGCGGTGGACACGTAACCGCGCACGTCGGGCAGGGTGGCCTCGCCGATGCCGACGGCGACCACGCTGCGCGGCCGCCGTCCCGGGATCGGCACGTTCGTGACGGTGCTCGTCCGCCCCTTGTTGCCCGTGTCGGCCAGGGCGCCGGTGAGCAGCTCCGGGCTGACCGGCGGCACACCCGCCGGGGCGGTCAGCCAGCCGGGCAGGGCTCCGCCGGACCCGACCGGCACGGCCAGCAGGTCGTCGGGGCCCAGGTCGGGCAGCGCCGCGACGACCTCGACCCGCGGGAACGGCGCGGCCCCGGACGCCGGCGTGCTGCCGGCGGCCGGGGCCGCGCCGTCGTTCGCGGGGCTGCCCGGAGGCAGGCTCGCGGGGGTGCTCAGCTGGTCGCGCCCTTCAGTGCCTCCGACAGTGCCGCCGCCTCGTCGGGAGACAGCTCGACGACCAGGCGACCGCCTCCCTCGAGCGGTACGCGCATGACCAGGCCGCGGCCCTCCTTGGTCACCTCGAGGGGACCTTCACCCGTGCGCGGCTTCATGGCCGCCATGCGTGCCTCCTTCGCCGGCCAGCACGCTGCCACCGGGGCAGCAGCATCTGGCGTCCGTCGATGCTGTGAGTCTCCACCCATGATCCCGTATGCAGCTCCCAGCTCCAACATGAGCCCCCTCCCGTGTCACCCGGCCGCGCCCGGTGCCGTTGCCCGGAAGCAGTCGGCGACGTGGTCGTCGACCATGCCGGTGGCCTGCATCAGGGCGTAGGCGGTGGTCGGGCCGACGAAGGCGAAGCCCCGCCGCTTGAGCTCCTTGGCCATCGCCACCGACTCCGGGCTGGTCGCCGGCACCTCGGCCAGCGCCGCCGGCCGGCGGCGCGGCCCGTCGGGCGCGAAGGACCACAGCAGGGCGTCGAGCCCTTCCGGCAGCTCCAGCGCGGCCCGCGCGTTGCGGACGGCGGCGGCGATCTTGGCCCGGTTGCGGACGATCCCCGCGTCGGCCATCAGGCGGGCCTCGTCGTCGTCGGTGAAGGCGGCGACGGCGGGCACGGAGAAGCCGGCGAACGCCGCCCGGAAGGCGGGCCGCTTGCGCAGGATGGTGATCCAGGAGAGGCCGGACTGGAACGCCTCGAGGCAGAGCCGCTCGAACAGGGCGTCGTCGCCGTGCAGCGGCGTGCCCCACTCCTCGTCGTGGTAGGTCACGTACTCGGGCGCGCTGTTGCCCCACCCGCAGCGCTGCAGCTCCTCGGTCACGCCAGGGACGCTAGTGCGGAGGTCCGACAGGTCACCGGGCGGAGGCGTCGATCGCCGCCTCGGTCGGCTCGGGACGGCGGGCGTCGCTGCGGCGGGTGGCGAGCACGCAGCCGACCAGCACCAGCGGCAGGCCCAGCGCGATGCCGAGGGTGAACGGCTCGTCGAGCAGCAGGACCCCCAGCAGCACGGCGACCGCCGGGTTGACGAAGGTGATGACCAGCGCCCGCTGCGGCCCGACCTCGCGGATGAGCGCGAAGAAGAGCGCCAGGGCCAGCGCGGTGCACACGACCCCCAGCCCCACCAGCGACAGCCACGCGGGCGCCGACACCTCGCGCACCTCACCCCACTGCGTCGCGGTGAAGGGCGCGTAGACGACCGCCGTGACGAACAGCGCGATCGAACTGGCCGCCACTCCGGGCACGTCGGGCAGCGCCCGCGTCACCACCAGTGGCCCGGCGGCGTAACCGATCAGCACCAGGCCGATGGCCAGCAGCGGCAGCAACTGCGCGCCCTCGACGTCCAGACCGAGCAGCACTCCGATGCCCACGACGCCGACCGCCATGCCGAGGATGCGCACCGGCGTCAGCCGCTCCTCCTCCCCGAGCAGCCGGGCCGCCAGCGCGGCGACGAACGGCACCCCGGCGACGAGCAGACCGGTGAGCGAGCTGGACAGGGTCTGCTCCGCGTAGGCGATGAGGAACCAGGGGCCCGCCATCTCGAACGCGGTGAACACCAGCAGCGCGCGCCAGTGCCGCAGGGCCGGGCGGAGCTGACCCCGGGCGATCGTCCAGGGGAGCAGGAGCGCGGCGCCGACGACGCATCGGACGAACACCAGCATCTCCGGGGAGACCTCGTCGACGGCGACCTTGATCAGCAGGTAGGGCACGCCCCAGATGACCGACATGGCGACGAACAGCACCCAGCCGCGCCGGCTCACGCCCGCTCCCCCGCCGTCCTGACCGTCGCCGTCACCGGCTCATCTTCGCCCCCGCCGCAACGGCCGCCGCCAGGGTGCCAGGCCGGCGTGTCCGCGCCGGCGGCTCAGGCCGCGTACGTGGAGGCGAAGCGGACGAACCGCCGCAGCGAGAAGCGCACGCCCGCGACGAAGAACGGCCGGATCAGCGCCGCGAGCACCTCGCCGACGACACCGAACGGCGGGTGCAGCCGTTCGGTCCAGGTGAAGACGACCCCACCCCCGGCGCGCGGCTCGATCTCGACGATGCCCGGGCCCCGGACGACGCGGCCGGTGTGCTGGACGACGACCCGGCGCGGGGGGTCCCACTCGGTGATCACCATCGTGTCGACCACGCCCAGGTGCCGGCCCCCGGGCAGCGGGATGCCGGTGCGCGCCACCATCCGCCCGTGCAGCCGCTGCGCCGGCCCGCCCACCTCGCGGACGTCGGTGGCGAACATCCACTCGCCCTGCCTGGTCCAGTCGGTCACCGCCGCCCACACCCGCTCCGCCGGTGCGTCGATCTCGATGCGCTCGACCAGGTCACGCACGCTGCTCCTCCTCGCCGTCGGGTTGCCCGGGCTCCGGTGTGCCCGCCTGCTCCTTCGGGTCGTCCACCGCGGGCGGATGCAGCCGGTCCCGCAGGTCGGCGATCTCGGCGTCGCGCTCGTCGAGGATCTGGGCGAACTGGTCGAGCAGCCAGTCCACCTCGGTCATGCGGTAGCCGCGGAACGCCGCGGAGATCTGCAGCGCCCGGACGTCGTCGCCGATCACCGGCCGATCGTCGGGGAGCTCCACCGGGGACCGGTCCAGCTCGGCCGGGGGCTGCGTCTCCCCGCGTCCGAGCAGCACCGAGGAGCCGAGGAACAGCAGGCCCCCGACGACGAGCACGCCGATGACGAAGACGACGAACCCGAGCACGTCAGATGTCGCTCGGCCCGGTCACCAGCGGCGCGCGCATGCCACCTCCGCCGTCGCCGGCCTGGCGCGCCGCCTCGGCGGCCTGGATGACGGCGACGACCTCGGCCACGTCGTCGGTCAGGGTGATCAGGTCGAGGTCGGCCGGGTTGATCGTCCCGGTGCTCGCCAGGGTGGTGCGGACCCACTCGATCAACCCGGCCCAGTACTCGGTGCCGAAGAGCACGACCGGGAAGCGGGTGACCTTGCGCGTCTGGACCAGGGTGAGCGCCTCGAACAGCTCGTCGAGGGTGCCGAAACCGCCCGGCAGGATCACGAAGGCCTGGGCGTACTTCACGAACATCGTCTTGCGCACGAAGAAGTAGCGGAACGAGATGCCGACGTCGACCCACTCGTTGAGCTCCTGCTCGAACGGCAGCTCGATGCCCAGCCCGACCGAGAGCCCTCCGGCCTCCGACGCGCCGCGGTTGGCCGCCTCCATCGCACCCGGCCCGCCGCCGGTGATGACGGCGTAGCCGGCCTGCGACAGCGCGGCACCGATCTGCACGCCGGCCGCGTAGTGCGGGTGGTCGCGCGGCGTGCGGGCGCTGCCGAACACGCTGACCGACTTCGGCAGCTCGGCGAGCAGGCCGAAGCCCTCCACGAACTCGCTCTGGATGCGCAGCACCCGCCACGGGTCCGTGTGCACCCAGTCCGTGGGACCGCGCCGGTCGAGCAGCCGCTGGTCGGTGGTCGACCCCTGGAGGCGGGGATCGGGCTCCCCGCCCCGCAGCATGACCGGGCCGCGGTGCCGGGTGGGCCGCGCCCGGCGTTCGGCAGAGGGCTCCATGCCCGTCGGCTGCTCCCGCTCGATGCTCATCTACTGCTCCCGCTCGATGCTCATCTACTGCTCCCGCTCCGTGCTCATCTGCTGCTCCCGTCCAGGTATGCGGTCAGGGCGTCCTCGGCCGGCTGCAGCCGGTCGACGAGCACGTGCTCCTCGCGGGTGTGCGCGAGCTGCGGGTCGCCGGGGCCGTAGTTGACCGCCGGGATGCCGAACGCGGCGAACCGGGCGACGTCGGTCCAGCCGAGCTTGGCGCGGGCGGGCCGGCCGACCGCCGCGACGAACTCGGCCGCCGCCGGCTCGGCCAGGCCGGGCAGCGCTCCCCCGGCGTTGTCGACGACGGTCAGCGTCGCCCCCGCGGCGATCGCCTCGGCGAAGACCTCCCGCACGTGGGCCTCGGCGGCGTCCTCGTCCCGGTCCGGCGCGTAGCGGAAGTTGACCTCCACGCGGCAGGCGTCGGGGATGACGTTGCCCGCCACCCCGCCCTCGATGCGGACGGCGTTGAGCCCCTCCCGGTAGAGGCAGCCGTCGATCTCCACCTCGCGGGCCTCGTAGGCGTCCAGGGTGGCGAGGATCGCGGCGGCGCCGTGGATGGCGTTGGTGCCCAGCCAGCTGCGCGCGCTGTGCGCCCGGCGGCCCGGCACGTCGATGACCGCCCGCATCGTGCCCTGGCAGCCGGCCTCGATCTCGCCGTCGGTGGGCTCGAGCAGGACGGCGAGGTCGCCGTACAGCCAGCTGCGGCGCTCCCGCGCCACCCGACCCAGCCCGTTGAGCGCCGAGTCGACCTCCTCGTTGTCGTAGAAGACGAACGTGAGGTCGTGCACCGGGGTCGCGCCCGGCACGCCGAACCGGCCGGCCAGCCGGAGCATCACCGCGTCGCCGGCCTTCATGTCGGTGGTGCCGCAGCCGTAGAGCCGGTCGCCCTCCAGCCGGCTGGGCACGTTGTCGGCGATCGGCACCGTGTCCAGGTGCCCGGCCAGCACGAGCCGGGTGGGCAGGCCCAGCTCGGTGCGGGCGAGGACGGCGTTGCCGATCCGCTCGACCTCGAGCCCGCCCAGCGCGCGCAGCGCCGTCTCGACGAGATCGGCGAGGTCCTCCTCGGTGCCCGACACCGACGGCACATCCACGAGGGCCCGGGTGAGGGTGAGGACATCGGCGGACAGGTCCAGCTGCGGGAGGTCACTCACGACGCCCGAGCCTATGCGGTGCGGCGCGCACCGGCCGGAAGGGTGCGGAGTCGGCTCGGTAGCGTCGTCGCCGTGACCGACGCCGTCCCCCTCTCCGCCGTAGCCGCCGGCCTCGCGACCGTGACCCCGTCGGGGACGGTCCTCGACACGTGGTTCCCCGAGCCCCGGCTGGGTGCGACGGACGGCGTCAAGCCGGGGACCAAGCGGCTCGGCGCCCTGGAACTCTCCGGCGAGCTCGGTCCCGACTACGGCGGCCTGGTCCGGCGCGACGAGGCGCGCGGCGTCGAGATCATCGCCGTCCGCACGGTCATCCCCGACCTGTCCGCTCCCCCGGTCGACACCTACGACGTCTGGCTGCGGCTGCACCTCCTCTCGCACCGGCTGATCCGGCCGCACGGCGCGAACATGACCGGCGTGTTCGGGCTGCTCACCAACGTGGCCTGGACCAGCGCGGGCCCGGTCGAGGCGGCCGGCTTCAACGCCCACCGGCTGCGGGCCGCCGTCGGCCACGTGACGGTGTTCGGCGTCGACAAGTTCCCGCGGATGGTCGACTACGTCATCCCCTCCGGGGTGCGCATCGCCGACGGCGACCGGGTGCGTCTGGGCGCGCACCTCGCCGAGGGCACCACGGTCATGCACGAGGGCTTCGTGAACTTCAACGCCGGCACGCTCGGCCCGTCGATGGTCGAGGGCCGGATCAGCGCCGGCGTCGTCGTCGGCCCCGACAGCGACATCGGCGGCGGCGCCTCGATCATGGGGACGCTGTCCGGCGGCGGCACCCAGGTCATCTCGATCGGCAGCGGCTGCCTGCTGGGCGCCAACGCCGGCATCGGCATCTCCCTCGGCGACGGCTGCGTCGTCGAGGCCGGGTGCTACGTGACCGGCGGCTCGCGGGTGACCCTGCCCGACGGGTCGGTGGTCAAGGCGCTGGAGCTCTCCGGCCGCAACGGGCTGCTGTTCCGCCGCAACAGCGTCAGCGGCGCGCTGGAGGCGCTCCCCCGCGACGGCAACTGGGGCGCCCTCAACGCCGAGCTCCACGCCAACTAGCCCCTACGGAGCTTTCGGTACAGAAAGCTCCGTAGGGAACCTGAGCTTTCGGTACAGAAAGCTCAGGACGAGGGGTGGACGACGGGGCCCGGTCCCGCACTAGGCTCGCCGCACCCTGGGCGGACCGAGTCGGAGGAGACGACGGTGGCCGAGTTGCAGCACAAGATCCTGCTCGACGAGTCCCAACTGCCCACGCAGTGGTACAACGTCGTCCCCGATCTGCCGAGCCCGCCACCGCCGCCGCTGCACCCCGGCACGCTGCAACCGGTCGGCCCCGACGACCTCGCCCCGCTGTTCCCGATGGACCTCATCGCCCAGGAGGTCACCACCGAGCGGTTCGTCGACATCCCCGGTGAGGTGCTCGACGTCTACAAGCTCTGGCGGCCCTCGCCGCTGTACCGCGCGCACCGCCTCGAGAAGGCGCTCGGCACACCGGCGCGGATCTACTACAAGTACGAGGGCGTCTCACCGGCCGGCTCGCACAAGCCGAACACGGCAGTCCCGCAGGCCTACTACAACGCCAAGGCCGGCGTGCGGAAGCTGACGACCGAGACCGGGGCCGGGCAGTGGGGCACCGCCCTCGCCTTCGCCAGCGCGCTGTTCGGGCTCGAGTGCGAGATCTGGATGGTCGGCGCCTCGTACGACCAGAAGCCGTACCGCCGCACGATGATGGAGGTGTTCGGCGCCACGGTGCACCGCTCGCCGTCGGACCTCACCGAGGCCGGGCGGGCCATCCGAGCCGGCAACCCGGAGCACACCGGATCACTCGGCATCGCGATCAGCGAGGCGGTCGAGGTCGCCGCGGGCGACCCGGAGATCCGGTACGCGCTGGGCAGCGTGCTCAACCACGTGCTCCTCCACCAGACGATCATCGGCGAGGAGGCGCTCCTGCAGCTGGCCTCGGTCGGCGAGGCGCCGGACGTGATCGTGGGGTGCACCGGAGGCGGGTCGAACTTCGGCGGGCTGACGTTCCCGTTCCTGCGCGAGAAGCTCGCCGGCCGGATGTCGCCGACGATCCGCGCCGTGGAACCGGCGTCGTGCCCGTCGCTGACCCGCGGGGTCTACGCCTACGACTTCGGCGACACCGCGGGCATGACGCCGCTGATGAAGATGCACACGCTCGGCCACGGGTTCATCCCTGATCCGATCCACGCCGGCGGGCTCCGGTACCACGGCATGTCGCCGCTGCTCTCGCACATCTACGAACTCGGCCTGATCGAGGCGCTGGCGCTGCCGCAGACCGAGTGTTTCGGGGCGGCCATCCAGTTCGCCCGCACCGAGGGGATCGTGCCCGCGCCGGAGCCGACGCACGCCATCGCCGCCTGCATACGCGAGGCCCAGGCCTGCACGGAGTCGGGCGAGGAGAAGGTCATCCTCACGGCGCTGTGCGGGCACGGGCATCTCGACCTGGCCGCCTACGACGCCTACCTCGCCGGGCGCATGGTCGACGAGGACGTCACCGACGAGCGGTTCGCCGCGGGCCTGGCCGACCTGCCCCGCGTCCCCGCCGGCGCCTGAGAAAGGACCCCCTGCCCCCCACCACTCGCACGCTCGCGGCGGGCCCCTGCAGGGGGCCGCTCAGGTCAGGTTGGCCGGGGCCTCGGCGGGGACGTCGAGGTGCTCGAGCAACGCCACGGTGAACTCCCGCGGCCGCTCGATGTGGGGCGAGTGGCCGACGTCGGGGAGCACGACCTCCCGGTAGGCCCCGCCGGTGGCCGCGTACCGATCGAGCACCGAGCGGGTCTGGGCGATCATCGGCTGCGGCGGGCAAGCCTCCGCTCCGGGCCAGCCGGGGACGGCGCCGACCGAGCCGAGGAACGCCAGGTCGAACACCGAGGTGTCGGAGACGATCTGGTCGGCGTCGCCGCGCACCCAGAGCACCGGCGGCTTCTCCGCGAGGTCGACGATGCCCGACACGTCGAAGACCGTCGGCGCCATCGTGTTCAGCACGCCGCGGGCGCCGGGCCGCACGCCCGGCCAGGCCTCGCAGGTGGCCGCGTCGCCCGGGTAGTGGTCCTCGCCGGTGCGGGTGCTGTTCATCGACGCGACCATCACGTCCTCGAACCCCGGGTCCAGCGGCAGCGAGCCCGGCGCCACGTAGAAGGCCCGCAGGATCGACCGCGGGCTGGTGGGCGCGTCGGCCGAGGTGTCCCCCGCGGCCAGCGCGGCGACGAACTCCGGGTTGGCCGCGCCGCCGCCGGATCCGGCGCCGTCCTCGTGCAGCCGGCGTCCCTCCGGCCCGGCGGTGCCGCCGAAGCCGTAGGGGGAGATCGGGGCCACCAGGGCGACGGACGCGACCGTGTGCGGGGCGTCGAGGAGGTACTGGAGGACGACGCCCGCGCCCATGCTCCAGCCGACCAGGTGCACCCGGTCGAGGCCGAGCGTGCCGATCAGGTCGGCGAGGTCGTCGGCCCAGTCCCGCACGCCGCGGGTGGCGTCGATCGGCTCCGCGTCGGTGTCGCCGTAGCCGCGCAGGTCGACGGCGAGGACCCGGTGCCGGCCGGTCTCGGCGAGCGCCAGCATCGTCGGTTGCCAGAACAGCGCCGAGCTCACGTTCCCGTGCACGAACAGCACCGCCTCGCCGGGGCCGGCGGGGTCGGTGCCGGCCGGGTGCAGGACGGACTGGGTGAGCCGCGGGGTCGTCAGCCGGGTGGCGGCGATACCGGGCAGGAGGACGTCGGTCATCGATGCGACTCCTGGTGGGGGGTGGGCCGGGCGGGGGCACACGCTAGCCAGGTGACGAGCCCGGCAACAGGGCCGGCGCCTCGCCGACGCGACCGCGGGCACCCCGGCACTGTCGGTCCGGCGACCTACAGTCGGGGGCGATGTCCACCTCCCAGACCGCCGTGCACGCCTCGGGCGCCCGGCGACGGCGGCCCGCCCGGCGGCGCACCGGGGGCGGCGGGGCCCGGAAGCGCCCCTCCGCGCGGCGGCCGCGAGGCGGGAGCTCGCAGCGCTGGTGGCCGGCCGGGCTCGTGGCCTTCGCCGTCCTCGTGGCACTGGCGTGGCGGGCCGACGGCGCGGCCCCGCCGGAGGCCGTCCCGACCTGCGCGCTGCCCGGCTCGGCGGTGACGATCACCGAGGAGCAGGCGGAGAACGCGGCGCGCATCGCGGCCGTCGCGTGGGACCGCGGGCTGCCCGACCGCGCCGTCGTCATCGCGCTGGCCACGGCCCAGCAGGAGTCCGGGCTGCGCAACGTCGACTACGGCGACCGCGACTCCCTCGGCCTGTTCCAGCAGCGGCCCTCGCAGGGCTGGGGCACCGAGGCGCAGGTGCAGGACCCCGAGTACGCGGCGGGCCAGTTCTTCGACCGACTCGTCCACGTGCCGAACTGGGAGACGCGTCCGCTCGCCGAGGCATCACACGTCGTGCAGCGTTCGGCCTATCCGAACGCCACAGCCAAGCACGAAGCGATGGCGATCGACCTCACGGCCGCGCTGCGGGCCGGCGGCGGCGAGCTCGACTGCGGCTAGCCCCCGGACGACGTCGTCCCTGGGACGGACATTCGCAGCAGCGGAATGTCCGCTCCGGGGACGACGATGGGGAGAGCTCGACCGCGGCTGATCAACTCAGGCCCATGCGGGCGCGGCCGTACAGCTCGGGGTGCTGCACGTAGGTCGGGTCGACCGGCCGTGACCGGCCGTCGGTGCCGGTGGACAGCCATCGCACGAGGGTGACCAGGCTGGCCACGGCGAGGGCGACGATCAGGAGCATCAAGGGCAGGATCACGGCGTTCTCCGAAGGTGTCGGTGCAGCGCCTCCCTGGCGCTGGAGACACCGTGCGCCCCGCCGCTTGCGATGCACTGGCAGCCGACTTGAGGCCGCACGTGCAGCGGCCGGCTCAGCCCCCCAGGCGTTCGACGGCTGCGTCGATCCGCTCGTCGGTGGCGGTGAGGGCCAGCCGCACGTGCTGCGCCCCGGCCGGCCCGTAGAAGCTGCCCGGCGCGGCCACGATGCCCTGCCCCGCGAGCCAGTCGATCGTCGTCCAGCAGTCCTCGTCGCGGGTGACCCACAGGTAGAGCCCGGCCTCGGAGTGCTCGATGCGGACGCCGCACGCGCGCACCGCGGCCGCGAGCCGTTCCCGGCGGGCCCGGTAGCGCTCCCGCTGGGCGTCGACGTGCGCGTCGTCGGCGAGTGCCGCGGCCATGACCGCCTGCACCGGGGTGGGCACGAGCAGGCCGAGGTGCCGGCGGACCTCCCAGACCCGGCGGACCAGCTCGGGGTCGCCGGACAGCAGCCCGGCCCGGTACCCGGCGGCCGTCGACTGCTTGGACAGCGAATGGACGGCGAGCAGGCCCGTGTGGTCCTCGCCCGCCACCGACGGGTGCAGCAGCGACCGCGGCTCGACGTCCCAGCCGAGGGTCACGTAGCACTCGTCGGCGACCACGGGGATGCCGTGCGCCCGCCCCCAGCGCACCCAGGCCCGCAGCTCGTCGTCGGTCAGCACCCGGCCGTGCGGGTTGCCCGGCGAGTTCAGCCAGACCAGGACCACGCCGACGGCGTCGTCAGGTGGGGTGTCGGTGCGCCGCACCGCGAGGCCGGCCAGCACGGCACCGACCTCGTAGGTCGGGTAGGCGACCTCGGGGATGACCACGGTGCCGCCACCGCGCAGACCGAGCAGCGTGGGCAGGAGCGCGACCAATTCCTTGGAGCCGACGGTCGGGATGACCGAGGGGTCACTGCCCAGGGGGTCGGCGAGGCGGACGCCGAGCCGGCGCTGCAGCCAGTCGGCCGCGGCCGTGCGCAGCGCCGCCGTGCCCAGGGCGGTCGGGTAGCCGGGAGCGTTGCCCGCCGCCGCCAGGGCGTCGGAGAGGACGGCAGGGGTGTCGTCGACCGGGGTGCCGATGGACAGGTCGACCACCCCGCCGGGGTGCTGGGCGGCTCGCGCCCGCGCCCCGGCGAGGGAGTCCCAGGGGAAGTCCGGCAGCTGGTGCGGGACCGCCGACCCGGGGACGGAGGTGGTCAGTGGCCTTCCGCCTGCGGCGGCAGGGCGGCGACCAGCGGATGGTCCTTGGCGATCTTCCCGGTCTTGGCGGCGCCCCCGGGGCTGCCCAGGTCGGAGAAGAACTCCACGTTGGCGTTGTAGAAGTCCTTCCACTTGTCCGGGACGTCGTCCTCGTAGTAGATGGCCTCCACCGGGCAGACCGGCTCGCAGGCGCCGCAGTCCACGCACTCGTCGGGGTGGATGTAGAGCATCCGGTCGCCCTCGTAGATGCAGTCCACCGGACACTCGTCGATGCACGCCTTGTCGAGGACGTCGACACAGGGCTGTGTGATCACGTAGGTCACGGTGGTTCCCTCCCGGGGACGCGCGGGGCAGCCGGCCGGATCGGCCGGGGTGGATCTTGGCGCACCCAGTATCACCCGTCGCCTGCGGGCCCGGCGCGACGGGTGGCGCGCCGCGACCGGCGTGGCGCCCGCCTCCCCCCGACGGGTGATCGCCCGGGCCCCGCTCAAGCAACCGGCCCCGTTGCCGATCTTGACGACGTGTCAGACGGATGGGGGAGCGTCGGCGCGTCGAGCGACCGCACGGTGTCGCCGTCGCCCTACGACGCCGTGGCCGCGCTCGAGCGCATGCTCGGGCGGCTGCGCGCCTCCTCCGGCGCGACCCGGGTCTCCGCCTTCGTCTACGAGGCGACGACGGAGACGGCTGTGCCGTTCCGCCAGTCGGTCGCCGCGACCGCCGAGGGCGCCGCCGTCCCGGAGCTGCGCACCGCCGTGACGCTGGCCCGCTCCCCCTTCCTCGCCGCCGTCGTCGCCGGCCGCGCCCCCGTCGTGGCGCGGGCGGACGGGCGCCGGGCGCCGGACAAGGACCTGGCCGCGCGCGGCATCCGGTCCGCGCACGGCGAGCCGCTCCTGCGCGACGGCGAGGTGATCGGCATGCTCACCGTCGAGCCTGCGGCCGCCGCGGCCCCGCACCTGCTGCGCCAGGTGACGCCGAAGCTCGCTGTCGCCCTGGCCGATGCCTGGACCCGCCGCTCCGAGAGCCGCCGGCTCGGCCAGGCCGAGGTGCTCCTCGGGTTGATCGAGTCGGCGTCGAAGGCCCGCTCCATGGACCACCTGCTCGGCGCCGCCTGCCGTCGGCTGGCCGAGCTCGGCGAGGTCGAGCGGGCCTGCATCTTCCTGCTGGAGGACGGCCGGCTCGTCCCCCGGATGGCCGCCTACGCCGACGGCCGCCGCGACGAGGCGAGCTGGGAGCAGTTCCGCAACGCGCCGGTGGGCTTCCCGCTGGCCGAGACGGTGCTGCGCACCGGGCAGCCGATCGCCGCCGACAAGGATTCCGGCCTGCTCTCGGGGTGGTGGGCGGACCAGTTCCACGTCGCCTCGGGCCTCGCCGTCCCCCTGGGCCGGGCTCCCGACCTCGCCGGGGTCCTCACCCTCGACAGCACCCGCGTGCGGCCGTTCTCCGAGGACGTGCGTCGCCTCGCGGCCGCCGCCGGCGCGCACCTCGGCGGCGTGATCGAGCAGGCCCGGACCAGCGAGGACCGGGCGGCGTCACTCGCCACCGCCGAGGTCGTGCGCCAGCTGCTCGTCGACGGCGCCGACGTGACCGGTGCCGCGCAGGCCGCCGAAGTGCTCGCCCGCGCCGTCCAGCAGCTGGTCGGCACCGACCGCAGCGCCGCGTACCTGGTCGACGACCACGGCCGGATCGGCGAGGTCCGCCACGTCGACTGGCCCGACGCGCACAAGCAGGTGATCCAGCAACGGCTCGTCGGCCGTGCCGCCGACGAGGTGCCGCTCTGGCGCGTGTCCACCGAGCAGAAGCTCCCGGTCTTCGTCGAGGACGCGACCGACGGCGACCTGCTCGACGCGCGCCTGGTCGCCGAGCTGGACCTGGCGTCCTACGTGAGCGTCCCGCTCCTGGCCGGCGACCGGCTGCTCGGCCTGATCGTGACCGGTTCGGTGTCCAGCGCCCGGTCGTGGTCGCCGGCCATCCGCGAGGCCGTCCGCCGGGTCACGCTCGAGGGCTCGCTGGTCGTCGAGAACGCCACCCTGCGGGCCGTCGAGCAGCTGCGGGTCGCCCAGCTGGCCACCGAGGCCCACCACGACCCGCTCACCGGGCTGGCGAACCGCCGTCGCCTCATCGAGGAGCTCGAGGCCACGGTCTACGGGGCCGGCGACCGCGAGTGCGCCGTGCTCATGGTCGACCTCGACCGGTTCAAGGAGATCAACGACAGCTTCGGGCACAGCGTCGGTGACGACCTGCTGTGCCTGGTCGGGCCGCGCCTGCAGAAGGTGCTCGGTCCGGCCGACCTCCTGGCGCGCATGGGCGGCGACGAGTTCGCCGTCCTGCTGCCCGACGCGGGGATGGCGCGGGCCCGCGAGGTCGGCGCCGGCCTCCTCGCCGCCCTGCGGGACGCGTTCGTGCTCGACGGCATGCCGCTGCACGTCGACGCCAGTGTCGGCATCGCCCTGTGCCCCGACCACGGCCGGGACCGTTCGCTGCTCCTGGCCCGCGCCGACACCGCGATGTACGCCGCGAAGAAGGGCCGGCACGGCTTCGAGGTGTGGGCGCCCGACGGCACCCCCGCCTCCCGCGACCGCCTGGAGACGCTCGAGCAGCTGCGGACCGCGCTGGACACCGACCAGCTCGACAACCACTACCAGCCCAAGCTCGACCTGCGCACGGGCACCGTCGTCGGCGTCGAGGCGCTGGTGCGCTGGAACCACCCCGACCGCGGCCTGCTGTTCCCCGACGTCTTCCTGCCCCTCGCCGAGCAGGCCGGGCTGATGCGCCGGCTCGCGCTCGGCGTCCTCGAGCGCGCGCTGCGCGACCTGCAGGCCTGGCGCGCGGCGGGCCACGACCTGTCGATGGCGGTGAACCTGTCGGTCTCCAACCTGCAGGACGTCGCGCTCCCCCAGCAGGTCGAGATGCTGCTCGACGCCTTCGACGTCCCCGCCGGGGCGCTGGTCCTCGAGATCACGGAGGACGTCCTCATGGCCGACGCCGCCCGCAGCCAGCAGGTCATGGCCGGGCTGCGCGCCCTGGGGGTCAAGCTGTCGATCGACGACTACGGCACCGGCTACTCGTCGCTGTCCTACCTGCGGGCGCTACCCGTCGACGAGCTGAAGCTCGACCGCAGCTTCGTCCGCAACCTGACCTCCGACCAGCGCGCGGCCGCGATCGTCCGCAGCACGCTGCAGCTGAGCCTGGACCTCGACATGGGCATGGTCGTCGAGGGCGTGGAGGACGCCGAGACGCTGGCCTCGCTGCGCGCCTGGGGCTGCCAGGTCGCGCAGGGGTACCACATCGCCCGCCCGATGCCGGCCGCGGACTTCCCGACCTGGCTGACCGGACGGTCCACGCCGACCCCCCGTCGCGGCCGCCGCCTCCCGGCGCCGCGGGCCGCCTCCGACCCGTCCACCCAGCCGACCGCATAGGGCCGCCTCCGGGCCTCCGGGCCGGCCGCGACAGGATCGTGCCCGTGCCCCTGCCCACCCCGCTCCCCGCCGTCGACGAGCTCGAACGGCTCGCGGCCCGCACCTGGCGCGGCCTGGAGGAGCAGCGGTACGGCGACTGGGTGCTCCGGGCCGGCGGCGGGTTCACCGGTCGGGCGAACTCGGTGCTCGTCGTCGGCGAACCCCCTGAGCCACTGCCCGACGCCGTCGCGGCCGTCACCCGCTGGTACGCCGGGCGGGGCCTCGCACCCCGGGCCCAGGTGCCCTCGCCGGGCGCCGAGGCGGCCGACGCGGCCTTCGACGCGGCGGGCTGGGAGCGTTCCGAGGACAACCTGGTCCTCGTCGCCTCCCTGGCGGAGTGGGCCGCGCCCCGCCTGCCGGTCGACCTGGCCGCCGCGCCCGATGACGCATGGCTGTCCGGCTACCGCTACCGCGGCACGCCCCTGCCACCGGTGGCGCGGGAGGTCCTGCTGGGGGCCGACGACCCGGTGTTCGCCTCCGTGCGCCTCGCCCCCGCGCCCGCCCCGCTGGCGGCCGTCGCCCGCGGTGCGACGGCCGGCCGCTGGCTGTGCGTCACGGCGGTCACCGTCGACGACGAGCACCGGCGGCAGGGCATGGCGACGGCGGTCATGGCGGCCCTCGGGTCGTGGGCTCGCGGCCGGGGCGCCGACTCGTGCGTGCTCCAGGTGGCCGGCTCCAACACCGGCGGGCTCGCCCTCTACCGGCGGCTCGGCTTCACCGGGCACCACCGCTACCACTACCGACTGGGTCCGCTGCCGGGGGCGTAGGCCGCCGACGGGGACCGGCCAGCGCCCGGCCCACGCCGAACGCCGCGGCGGTGACCCCCAGGAGCAGGAACGCCAGGTTGATCGCGCCGCTCGCGCCGCCGCCGGTGATCACGAGGTCGCCCTCGGGACGGCGCATCATCGCGGCGACCGCGACCACCAGCCACACCGCGGCGGGCAGCACCGCCACCACCCGGGAGCCGGAGAGCCGGTGGGCCGCCCCGGTGAGCACCAGGTTGCCGACGACGGCGACGACGACCGAGAGCGGCACCAGCACGCTGCCGATGCGCAGCGGCAGCCAGAAGACCTCGACCAGCGCGAGCCAGGCGGGCACCAGCACCGCGACGATCCCCCACCCGACCAGCGCCGGGGACCGCCGGGCGCTCATCCGGGAAGGCCGGCGAACAGGTCGGCCTCCCACCCGTCGTCCCCGGCGGGGCCCCGCTCGCCCTTGACCAGGCGGTAGTACTCGACGGCGAGGATCTCCTGGCCGAGGTGGTTCGACAGCGCGAAGAAGGGGAAGTCGACGCTGATCTGCGTGGCGTGGGCGCGCATGGCGGCGTCCTTGTGCTTCGCGAACACCCGGCCGTCGACGGCGGCCGCCACCTGCTCGTCGGAGACGACGGACGGGACGTCGTCGGCACTGGCGATCCCCGCGAACGCGGCCTCTTCACCCAGCGCCGCCAGGGCCTGCATGCCGGCCTCCAGCACCGAGCGGGGCACGCAGCACCAGTAGACCTTCGCGACGTCCCAGGCCTCGCCGAGGTCGGGTCGGTACGCGGGGTCCGCGGCGGCCGCGACGGCGCCCATGGCGACGCGGTGGGCCTGGATGTGGTCGGGGTGGCCGTAGCCGCCGTTCTCGTCGTAGGTGACCACCACCTGCGGGCGGACGTCGCGGACGACGGCGACCGCGTGCGCGACGGCGTCGGCGAGGTCGGCGTTCCAGAACGCGCGCGGGTGCTCGTTCGCGGGGGTGCCCATCATCCCCGAGTCGCGGTAGCGGCCCGGCCCGCCGAGGAAGCGGATGTCGGCGACGCCGAGCACCTCCATCGCTGCGCGGAGCTCGCCGATGCGGTAGCCCCCGAGCTGGTCGGCCTCGGCGGCGGCGAGCAGCTCCAGCTCGGGGACGAGGACCTCGCCCTCCTCCCCCAGCGTGCAGGTGAGCAGCGTGACCCCCGCACCGTCGGCCGCGTACTTCGCCATCGTGGCGCCGTTGTTGATCGTCTCGTCGTCGGGGTGGGCGTGCACGAACAGCGCGCGGCGGTCAGCAGTCACCGGGGGATTCTCCCCGGCGGCAACCCCGGGAACGACTCTGGGGGCGTTCCTCGCGCCTGCGGGGTTCTGCAGAACCCCTGCGGCACGAGAAACGCCCCCAGAACGGGTGTACCTCAGGTCACTCGGTGAAACCGATGTCCTGGTAGCGCGCCGTGGCGAAGCCGAGCGCACCGTAGTTCGCCAGCTTCTCGTTGGCCGCGATGATGTCCGGACGCTGGTACAGGGTCAGCGAGTGGACCTCCTCCCAGATCAGGGCATCGATCTGGTTGGCGACCTCGCGCGCCTCTTCGGGGTCGAGGATCTGGACGACCTCGGCGAACAGGTCGTCGATCTCCTGGGAACCGACCCGGGCGAAGTTCTGCTGGATCTCCTCGCCCTGCGGGTTGGCGTAGATCGACTGCGACGAGCTGATCGGGAACGGCGTACCGATCCACGAGAAGACCGTGAAGTCGTAGTCACCGATGAGGATGTAGTTCTCGAAGAACTCGTCCACGGAGACCGTCTCGATCTGCACGTCCGCACCGACCTCGGCGAGCATGGTCTGCACCAGCTCCGCCTCCTGCGCGCTGGCGGACACACCGGACGGGATCACGAACCGGATGGTCAGCTCCTGGCCGTCCTTGGTCCGCGTGCCCTCGCCCTCGCGCGTCCAGCCGGCCTCGTCGAGCTGCGCGTTGGCAGCCTCGATGTCGGGCTCGGAGAGGTCACCGGCGTTGTCCTGGTAGCCCTCCTGGTTGCGCATGAAGATGTGGTTGTCCAGCTTGGTCGAGTCGCCGCCCAGCGGGCCGACCAGCGCGTCGGCGATCGTCTGCCGGTCGATGGCCTTGGCCAGCGCCTGGCGGACGTTGACGTCGGAGAGCACCGGCGACGTGCCGTTGATGGTGATGTGCCGGAAGTTCGGCCCACCGGCGCGGCGGACGTCGATGCCCTCGGTGCTCTCGGCACGCTGCAGGGCGTTCACGTCGGGGCCGACGTCGATGAAGTCGATCTCACCGTTGGCCAGGGCGTCGATCTGGGCGTCGATGTCGATGACCCGGTAGATGATCCGGTCGAGGATCGCCGGGTCACCCCACCAGTCGGGGTTGCGCTCGAGGGTGATCGTCTGCGCGGTGGCGTCGATCTCGCCCAGCTGGAACGGGCCGGCGGTGACCAGCGGCGCCTCGATCCACCCGGTGTTGAAGAGCTCCGGGTCGGTGTTGGTCGACGCCGGGTAGAGCGGGCTGAACTGCGCCTGCCAGTCGGCGTAGGGGTTGGCGTAGGTGACGACCGCCTGCTTGTCGCTCTCACCCTGCTCGACCGACGCCATCTGGTCGTAGCCGTTGCTCGAGGAGATGTTGTAGGCCGGGTTGGTGCCGTTGGTGGCCTGCCACTGGGCGATGAGGTCGGCGGCGGTGATCGGCGTGCCGTCGGACCACGTGGCGTCGGGGTTGATGTCGTACGTGACCACCTGCGGGTCTTCCGACGTCAGCTCGATGTTGGTGAAGTAGTCCTCGTTGACGGTGGGGGTGGCGTCCGCCGAGAACTGGAACGCCGACGGCATCAGCGCGGACATGACGTCGCTCGTGTCGTCCAGGGTGCCGTCGAACTGGTAGTAGTTGAAGTTCGGCGGGATCTCGCCCAGGGCCCAGCGGAGGTCGCCGCCCTCGGCGAGGTCCTCGCGGTCGACGGGATTGATGTCGTTCTCGGTGGCCGAGGCCGCCTGGCCGTCACCACCGTTCCCGTTCCCGCTGCCGTTGTCGGACCCGCCGCCACAACCGGCGAGCACGACGGTGACGGCGGTGACTGCGACTGCAGCGCGAAGTGGACGAATTCGTCTCAAGAGGTTGCTCCATGGTCGGTGCCGACGCTCCGGGTCACGGAGCGCACGGCCTATTGCCTGGGACGGACGGAGAGTAGGCACGTGACCCCGTCGTGGCGGTCACGTCGCGATAACGATCGGTATCGGGACTCCCAAATCAAGCCCAGGGCATGAACACTTTCGCGTCCTTCACGGTCAGTCCGGGACGACCTGCCGTTCCCGGGCCCAGTGACAGGCGGATTCGGTGTCGGCGTCGGTGTGCCGCTCCAGCCGCGGGTCGTCCTCCCGGCAGCGTTCCTGCTGCTCGGCCGACAGCTCCACGTACAGCGGGCAGCGGGACCGGAACCGGCAGCCCGAGGGAAGGTTCGCCGGGTTCGGCAGGTCACCGCGCACGAGGATGCGGGTGCGCTGCCGTTCGGCCACCGGATCGGGGATCGGGACGGCGGAGAGCAGCGCCTGCGTGTACGGGTGCGTCGGGCGCTCGAACACGCCGTCGGCGTCCCCCACCTCGACCAGCCGGCCGAGGTACATGACCGCCACCCGGTCGGCGACGTGCCGGACCACCGACAGGTCGTGCGCGACGAACAGGTAGGACAGGCCCAGCCGGGCCTTGAGGTCCTCGAGCAGGTTGAGCACACCGGCCTGGATGGAGACGTCGAGCGCCGACACCGGCTCGTCGAGCACCAGCAACCGCGGTTCCAGCGCGAGCGCGCGGGCGATGCCGATGCGCTGCCGCTGCCCTCCGGAGAAGTCGGCCGGGTAGCGGTTGGCGTGCTCCCGGCTCAGGCCCACGAGCTCGAGCAGCTCGCGCACCCGTTCCCGCCGCTTGTCGGCCGAGATCCCGAAGACCCGCATCGGTTCGTCGATGATGTCGCCGACGGGCAGCCGCGGGTCCAGCGAGGCCAGCGGGTCCTGGAAGACGACCTGGACGTCGCGGCGCAGGGCTTTGCGCTGACCGCCGTCGAGGGCGGCCACGTCCTTGCCGAGCACGCTGACCGTGCCCTGCTCGGGGGTGGCCAGCTCGAGGATCTGCATGATCGTCGTCGACTTGCCGCACCCGGACTCGCCGACCAGGCCGAGCGCCTCGCCCTCGCGGATGTCGAAGCTGATCCCGTCGACGGCGGTGATCGTGCCGATCGTGCGGCGGAACACGACGCCCTTGGTCAGGGGGTAGCGCTTGGCGAGGTCACGCACCTCGAGCACCGCCGCCCGCTGCTCGCGGGGCACCTCCTCGCGGACGGTGGCGATCGCCGGCGGCGGGAAGACCGGAGCCCCGTGGATCAGGCCGAGCTCGATCTCCTCGCTCCGGTGGCACGCGGCGCTGCGGACGCCGCCGGCGGTGGGCTCCAGCTCCGGCTCGACGGTCTCGCAGATGGAGATGCTGACCGGGCAGCGCGCGACGAACGGGCAACCCTGGGGCAGCCGGGCGACGTTGGGCGGCGACCCCTCGATCGGGGTCAGGGGCTGGCCGGGCCGGTCCAGCCGCGGCACGGAGCCGAGCAGCCCGATCGTGTAGGGCATGCGCGGGTCGGCGTACACCGGGCCCACCGGGCCGCTCTCCACGGCCTTGCCCGCGTACATGACCACGATCCGGTCGGCGATCCCGGCCACGACGCCGAGGTCGTGGGTGATCATGATCGTCGCGGCGTTGGTCATCTGCCGGGCGGTGTCGAGCAGCTCGAGCACCTGCGCCTGGATGGTCACGTCCAGCGCCGTTGTCGGCTCGTCGGCGATGAGGACGTCGGGGTCGTTGGCGATCGCCATCGCGATCATCACGCGCTGCCGCATGCCGCCGGAGAATTCGTGCGGATACGCCTTGGCCCGCTGCGCGGCGTTCGGGATGCCCACCGCGTCGAGCAGTTCGACCGCCCGCCGGAAGGCCGCCGCCTTCGGCAGCCCCTGGTGGATCTCGATCGTCTCGGCGATCTGGTCGCCGATCGTGTAGACCGGCGTCAGGGCCGAGAGCGGGTCCTGGAAGACCATCGCGATCTTGCTGCCGCGGATCCTCGCCAGTTCGCGGTCGGGCAGCCCCAGCAGGTCCTGCCCCCGCAGCCGGACGCTGCCGGTCACCTCGGCCGACTGCGGCAGCAGGCCCATGACCGCCAGCGACGAGACCGACTTGCCCGAGCCCGACTCGCCCACGATGCCGAGCACCTCGCCCGGCGACAGGGTGAAGCTGACCCCGCGGACCGCCGGGACCGCGCCGTCCTCCCCGGGGAACTCGACGGTGAGGTCGCGCACCTCCAGGAGCGGAGCGGCGGGATCGGTCGTCCCCCCGGCGCGTTCTGCCTGGACGGTCACCGGCTGCCCCCTGCACGCTTCGACGACGGGTCCAGCGCGTCCCGGAGCCCGTCGCCCAGGACGCTGACCGCCAGGGTGGTGAGCACCAGCAGCCCGCCGGAGAACATGAACAGCCACGGGAAGGTGAACGCCGACCGGGTGCCGGCGGCGATCAGCGTGCCGAGGGACTGGTCCGGCGGCTTCACCCCGAAGCCGAAGTAGGACAGCCCCGACTCGGCGATGATGGCCGTGGCCACCGCGATCGTCGCGTCGATGATCAGCAGCGACGACATGTTCGGGATCAGGTGGCGGAAGATGATCCCCGGCGTCGAGACCCCGGAGAACCGGGCGGCCAGGACGAACTCCTTCTCCCGCAGGCTCAGCGTCATCCCGCGCACGATGCGGGCGGTGATCATCCAGGCGAAGACCGCGATGAGCAGCACCAGCGCGATCCAGCCGCCGGAGCGCAGGTTGCGGCTGATGATCGCCACGATCAGGAACGACGGGATGACCAGCAGCAGGTCGACCATCCACATGAGGACCTTGTCGACCCAGCCGCCGAGGTAGCCGGCGAACGCGCCGACGACGGCGGCGAGCCCGGTCGAGATGACCGCCACGAGCAGGCCGATCAGCAGCGACTTCTGCAGCCCGCGCATCGTCTGGGCGAACACGTCGCCGCCGATCTGCGTGGTCCCGAACCAGTGGTCGGGCGAGGGCGGCTGCAGGAACGAGGTGAAGTCCTGCCCGGCATACGTCCACCCGGTGATGGCCTCGTAGATGATCGGGCCGAGGAACGCGGAGACGAACAGCGTCACCAGGACGACGAGCGCGGCCAGCGCGGCCTTGTTGCGCCGGAGCCGGCGCATGACCAGCTGGCGGCGGCCGCGGACGACGACGTCCGGTCCGGGCGGGGCCTGGCCGGGTGAGTCCGAGAGCGCGACGTCGTCGGCGACGACGAGCGGGTCTGCGGGAAGCGACATGTCAGTTCCTCACCCTCAGGAGACCCGCACGCGCGGGTCGAGGACGGCGTAGAGGACATCGGCGAGGAATCCCGAGAACAGGATGAACACCGCGGTGAACAGCGACACCGTCGCCACCACGTTGATGTCGTTGCCCGTGATGGAGTCGACCAGCCACTCGCCCATCCCGTGCCAGCCGAAGATCTTCTCGGTGAACGTGGCCCCGACGGCCAGCGTGCCGAAGGAGTAGGCGAGCAGCGTCGCCATCGGGATCAGCGCCGTCCGCAGGCCGTGCTTGTAGAGCGCCCGTCTTCGGGTGAGTCCCTTGGCCTGCGCCGTCCGCAGGAAGTCGCTGCCCATCACGTCGAGCATCGCGTTGCGCTGGTAGCGGGAGAAGAACGCGATCAGCCCCAGCGCGATCGACAGCGTCGGCAGGATCAGGTGCGCGACCTGGTCCTTCACGGTCCCCCAGAACCCGGCGTCGAGGCCCGGCGTCTCGTAGCCGGTGTAGTAGAGCAGCGTCGTCCCGGCGGCGTCGTTGACCTGCAGCGCCCCGAACTTCAGCAGCACCGCCGTGAAGAACACCGGCGTGGCGATGAAGAAGAACGAGAAGCCGGTGAAGAACCGGTCGGTGAACTTGTACTGCTTCACCGCGCTGACCACACCCACCAGCACACCCAGCACCGACCCGATGAGCGAGCCGAGCAGCAGCAGCCGGAGGCTCACCAGCGAGCGCGCACCGAGCTGGCTGTTGATGTCGGCACCGGTGACCGTCTTGCCGAAGTCACCGGTGACGACCCCGCCGATCCAGTCGAGGTAGCGACCCACCAGCGGGTCCTTGTCGTTGACCCCGTACTCGGTGAGCTGCTGGTCGATGACCGCGGGCGGCACGGGCGGGTTGCGCCCGTCGTACCGCGCGCGCGGGTTCAGCGCGACCGACGCCACCAGGTACGCGAGCGTGGTCGCCACGAGGACGAGCACCACGTAGTTGGCCAGTCGCCGGAGCAGGAAACGCCCCACGGATGCCCTCCGGTCAGTGCGCTCGGTGCCGGAGGGATGCCCCCGACAGGAAGAGGTGCCCTTGCTGCCGCAGAGCCATCGTCAGCCCACGTCGGTGGGCACCACGCTGCGGGCCTCGGCGAAGTGGCAGGCCGCGGGGTGACCCTGACCGCGGTCGACCAGGGCCGGCGGCTCGGTCGCGCAGATGTCCTGGGCCTTCCAGCACCGGGTGCGGAACCGGCAGCCCGACGGCGGATTGGCCGGGCTGGGCACGTCGCCCTGCAGCAGGATCCGCTCCTTGAGCCCGCGCAGCGACGGCTCGTGCACCGGAACCGAGGACAGCAGCGCCTGGGTGTAGGGGTGCGACGGCGAGCCGTACACGTCGGTGTGCGACCCCTCCTCGACCACGCTGCCCAGGTACATCACCGCCACGCGGTCGGAGATGTGGCGCACCACCGACAGGTCGTGGGCGATGAACAGGTAGGAGAGACCGAAGTCGTCCTGCAGGTCCTCGAGCAGGTTGACCACCTGGGCCTGCACCGAGACGTCGAGGGCCGACACCGGCTCGTCGCAGACGATGACCTCCGGCCGCAGGGCGAGCGCGCGGGCGATGCCGATGCGCTGCCGCTGACCACCGGAGAACTGGTGCGGGTACCGGTTGACGAAGTCGGGGTTGAGGCCGACGCGGTCCAGCAGTTCCTGGGTCCGCTTGAGGCGGCCCTTCTTCGGCGCGATGTCGGGGTGCACCGACCAGCCCTCGGCGACGATGTCACCGGCGGTCATCCGCGGGTTCAGCGACGCGTAGGGGTCCTGGAAGATGATCTGGACCTCGCGGCGGTACTGCTTGAGTTCCCGCCCGCCCATCTTCGCGACGTCCCGGCCCTTGTAGAGGATCTGGCCGTCGGTCGGCTTCTCCAGCGCGACCAGCAGCTTCGACACCGTCGACTTGCCGCAGCCGGACTCGCCGACGAGACCGAGGGTCTCGCCGCGGCGCAGCGTCAGGTCGACGCCGTCGACGGCGCGGACGTGCCCGATCGTGCGCTTGAAGAGGATCCCCTGCGTCAGCGGGAAGTACTTCTTCAGGCCCTTGACCTCGATGAGCGGCTGGCCCTCGGCGACGGCGGGCAGCGCGTTCTCGGGGGCGGCGTCGGGCGTCGTCGGCTCAGACACCGAGGACCTCCTCGCTGTAGTGGCAGGCGGCTTCCCGGCCGGGGACGACGAGCCGCAGCGGCGGGCGGTCGACGGCGCAGTCGCGGCCCGGGGCCGCCTCGGCGCCGATCCGGCGACGGGGGCAGCGCGGGTGGAACGGGCAGCCCGACGGGATGTTGGCCAGGTTCGGCGGCTGGCCGGTGATCGGCTGCAGCCGGCCACCCTTGGCCTCGACCTGGGGCACCGACGTCATCAGGCCCTCGGTGTAGGGGTGCGCCGGGTCGCCGAACACGTCGTCGACGGTGCCGCGCTCCACGATCCGGCCGGCGTACATGACGGCCACCTGGTCGGCGACCTCGTTGACGACGCCGAGATCATGGGTGATGAGCACCAGGCCCATCCCCGTCTCCTCCTGCAGGTCGGTGAGCAGGTCCATGACCTGCGCCTGCACGGTGACGTCGAGCGCGGTGGTCGGCTCGTCGGCGATCAGGATCCGCGGGTCGAGGGCGATCGCCATCGCGATCATGACCCGCTGGCGCATGCCCCCGGAGAACTGGTGGGGGTAGTCGCCGACGCGCTGCGCCGCGGCCGGGATGCGCACGCGGTCCATCAGCTCGACCGCGCGCTTCTTGGCGTCCTGCTTCGACATCCCGCGGTGCGCCCGGAACATCTCGCCGATCTGGTACCCCACGCTGTAGACGGGGTTCAGCGCCGACAGCGCGTCCTGGAAGATCATCGAGATGCCCGGTCCGCGGACCTTGCGCTGCTCCTCGGGCGAGAGCTCCAGGAGGTTGCGGCCCTCGAACCAGATGCTGCCGCCGGTGATCTGCGCGGGCGGCGTGTCGAGGATCCCCATGATCGCCTGGGCCGACACCGACTTGCCGGAGCCGGACTCCCCGAGGATCGCGAGGGTCTCCCCCGGCCCCAGGGTGTAGCTGATGCCGTTGACGGCGTTGACGACGCCGGCGCGCGTGCGGAACTCGACGTAGAGGTCATCGACCTCGAGCAGCGGCGCCGATGCGCCGCCGCCCCTCGTCTGCGCGGCGGGCGTGGGGACGGTGCTCATGAGCGCTGCCTCGGGTCGAGGGCGTCGCGCAGGGCGTCGCCCATCATGATGAAGGCCATCACGGTCAGGGTCAGGATGATGCTCGGGAAGAGCACCAGGTGCGGGGCGGTGCGCAGCAGCGACTGGCCGTCGGCGATCTGCAGGCCCCACGAGATCGCCGGCGCCTGCAGCCCGACACCCAGGTAGGTGAGCGTGGCCTCCGCCGCGATCAGGACGCCGATGGTGATGGTCGCGTAGACCAGGACCGGGGCCACGGCGTTGGGCAGGATGTGCCGGACCAGGATCCGGAAGTCCGAGGCGCCCATCGCCCGCGCGGCCGCGACGTAGTCCGAGCTCTTCACCGCGATGACCTGCGAGCGGACCAGCCGCATCGCCGTCATCCAGCCGAACGCGGCCAGCGCGATGGCGACCGCTCCCGGGCCCCGCTCGCTGATCACCGGCAGGTTGGTCGACGGGCCGACCCGCAGCAGCACCAGCGCGCCCAGGATCAGCGGCAGTGCGTAGAAGATGTCGGTGAGCCGCGACAGGATGCTGTCGGTGAGGCGCCCGTAGAAGCCGGCGATCGCGCCGACGACGACGCCGAGCACCAGCACGCCGAGCACACCCAGCACGCCGATGAGCAGCGAGTTGCGCGCCCCGTAGACGATGTTGGCCATGTAGTCGCAGCCCTGCTGGTCGTAGCCCAGCCAGTGGCCCGCCGACGGCGTCGCCTTGGAGTTGGTCAGGCTGCACGAGCGGGGGTCGATGCCCCGCGCGAACAGCGTCGGGAACAGCGCCATGAGCACGAAGAGCAGGCCCAGCACGGCGCCGATCCAGAAGATGACGTTGCGCTTGAGCTGACCCCAGGCGTCGCTCCAGAGACTGTTCTGCCGGGCGTCGGTGACGTCGACCGACGGCTCCCCCAGGACGGTCGTCGTCCCGGCCTGTACCTCGTCGTGCCGCAGGTCCTGCTGCTGCTGGGACTCAGTCATAGCGGATCCTCGGGTCGAGGACGGCGTAGAGCACGTCGACGACCAGGTTGAAGAAGATGAAGAAGAAGACCATCAGGGTCACGATGCCGACGACGACGGCGCCCTCCTGGGCGCGCACGGCGTCGAAGACCGACCGGCCGATACCGGGCAGGTTGAACACTGTCTCGGTGACGATGGCACCGCCGAGCAGGGTGCCGATGTCGGCGCCGATGAACGTCACGACCGGGATCAGGCTGTTGCGCAGCGTGTGCCGGACGATGACCGTGCGGGGCGGGAGGCCCTTGGCCCGCGCCGTCCGCACGTAGTCGGCGCGCATGTTCTCCGCGATGCTCGTCCGCGTCAGGCGGGCCACGTAGGCCAGCGAGCCGGACGCGAGGACCAGACCGGGCAGCAGGAAGCTGTACCAGCCCTGGGTCGTGCCGGAGGTCGGGAACCAGCCGAGCTGGAGGCCGAAGACGAACTGGGAGACGAACGCCAGCACCAGGATCGGGATCGACACGATCACCGTCGTCGCGACGAGGACCAGGTTGTCGAAGTAGCCGTTGCGGCGGATGCCGGCGAGCACGCCCGCGACGATGCCGATGACGATCTCGAACCCGATGGCCACGACGGTGAGCTGCAGCGTCACCGGGAGCCGGAGCAGGATGGTCTCCAGGACGTCCCGACCACGGAAGTCGGTGCCGAAGTCCCCCTGCACCAGGTCGCCCAGGTACTTGACGTACTGCAGGTACAGCGGGTCGTTCAGGTTGAACTCGTCGCGCAGCTGGGCGACGACCGCGGGAGCCAGCGGCCGGTCACCGCCGAGCGCCCGGATCGGGTCGCCGGGCAGCGCGTAGACCATCGCGAAGATCAGGAAGGAAGCCCCGAGCAGGACGGGGATGGTCAGCAGAAGGCGGCGCGCGATGTAGCGGCCCATGTCCCTCCTCGGTCAGGACGCACCCGGACCCCGGTCTGGGGTGGCGCGTCGTCCATCATGCGGGACGCCCGAGCGGCGATGCCTCCGGGACTCCCGTCCGGTCGGGACGGGGCGTTGCCCCATCGGCGAACCGCCGGGGGTCCTGCCCGGTACGGGCAGGCACCCCCGGCGGCGCCGTGCGGTCAGTGACTCGTCAGCTGTTGACGGTCACGTTCTCGGTCTCGACCCGACCGAAGATGTCCACCACCACGTTGGAGACGTTCTCCGAGAAGACCGACTGCTCGACCTGGAAGAACATCGGGATGACGGGCATGTCCTCGAGGATGAGGTCCTCAGCCTGGTTGTAGAACTCGATGGCCTCCTCGTTGGTGGCCGCCTGGTTCCCCTGGCTGATCAGCTCGTCGACCTCCGGGTTCGAGTAGAACGTCGCGTTCGAACCCGCCGGCGGCAGCGCCGCGGTCGAGTACAGCGGCTCCAGGTAGTTCTGCGGGCTCGGGTAGTCCATGCCCCAGCCGAGGCGGAACGGACCGGTCATGCCCTGCTGGTCCTGCAGCGGGAGGTACTCGGAGAAGTCGAGGTCACCCCTGAGCTGGTACTCGATGCCCAGGTTCTCGCGCAGCTGGTTGCCCACGGCCTGCACCCAGGCGTCGTGGCCGGCGCCGGCGTTGAACCACAGGTCGATCGGCTGGCTGCGGTCGAAGCCGGCCTCGTCGAGGAGCGCGTTGGCCGCCTCGACGTCGAGGGTGCAGTACTCGCAGGCGCCCTCACGGGAACCGTCGATCATCGGGGCGATGAGCGACGTGGCCGGGGTGCGGGTGCCGTTGAAGATCGCCTCGGCGATGGCCTCCCGGTCGATGGCCATGGAGAAGGCCTGACGCACGCGCTTGTCGGCGTACCGGGGGTCGTAGGTCGGCATGCCCAGGTAGGTGAACGAGGAGGACTCGTTCTCCAGGTAGCGGTCACCGAACTCGTCGGGCGCGCTGCCGGAGGCGTCCGGCGGGATGCGACGCACGATGTCGAGCGTGCCGCCCTGGACGTCGGTGTAGGCGGTCGCCACGTCGGCGTAGACGCGGTACTCGACCGAGTCGGCCTTGGCGCCGTCCTCGCCGGCGTAGTCCTCGTAGCGGCTCAGCGTGATGCCGGTGCCGGGGACGAACTCGTCATCGGCCTTGAACGGGCCGTTGCCGATCGGCTGGCGGCCGGCGGCCTCGGGGTCCTCGAAGAAGGCCTCGGGCAGCGGGTAGAAGGCCGTGTAGCCCACGGTGACCGGGTACTGCGCGAAGGGCGCGGAGAGGGTCACGGTGAAGGTGGTGTCGTCGACGACCTCGAGGCCGCTCATCTCGGTGGCGGCCGGGTCGCCGGTGACGTTGCCCTCGTCGTCGGTGGGGGCCTGCAGGTCGCCGTAGCCCTCGACGTTGGCGAAGAAGTACGAGGCGCCCTGGGCGTTGGTGCTCAGAGCGGTGTAGTTCCACGCGTCGACGAACGACGAGGAGGTCACCGGGGTGCCGTCGTGGAAGGTCCAGCCGTCCTTCAGCGTCACGGTCCAGGTCGTGTTGTCCTCGGACTCGATGGACTCCGCGACACCCGTGTAGACGACCTCGCCGCTCTCGTCGTACTGGACCAGACCGGTGAACAGCGACGAGACGACCTGGTTGCCCTGGTCCTCGGTCGTGTTGCCCGGAACCAGCGGGTTCTCCGGCTCACCGATGTACATGCTGAAGGTGCCACCGGACGACTCGGAGCCGCCTTCGCCGCCACCGTTCTCGTCACTGCCACCACAGGCGGACAGCATCATCGCGGCGGCGATACCGGCCGCGACGAGCGCACCTCTGCGCTTGCTCAACTTCACGTGCAATGCCTCCCTCGACCCGCGAATGGCGGGGGGAACGGACAGGTCTATCCGGCCCTTGTGGGGCGATCGGATGACTGACTGGTCACGAGCAGAACGCACCCAGCAGGCAGACGCCTCCTCGATACGACGGGTGGACCCTAGGCACGGCGTCCGAAGACCGTCCACTGACGTCATCCAACTGTGACCTGCGTTCACGACCCGCCCCCCAACCGTAACTTCCACACCACCTCCCCCTCTGCACCCCCCGGTTCTTCGCGCCACAGGGGCCCCGGACAGGACTAATTGCGGTACGGCATCGTCCTGGCGTGTCAACCCCGCGACCTGCGGGTAGGCCCTCGCAGACCGTGCACGCGCCAGCAGAGGAGCGAGTCAGATGAGCGGCATCGACAAGATCAAGAACAAGGCCGAGGAACTGTCCGGCAAGGGCAAGGAGTCCGTGGGCGAGGCCACGGGCGACCGCGACCTCCAGGCCGAGGGCCAGGCCGACCAGGTGTCGGGCAACCTCAAGCAGGCCGGCGAGAAGATCAAGGACGTCTTCAAGTAAGAGACCCGCTTTCTGTACCGAAAGCTGCGGTTCGAACCGCAGCTTTCGGTACAGAAAGCTGAATGAAGCCCTCAGCCGGCGAGCAGAGGCAGCGCGAGCGCCTGCCGGATGCGCGCCACCACGCCGTCGAGGTCCCACAGGTCTGCCGTGCTCAGGCGGATGACGCGCCAACCAGCTGCGATCAGACGGGCGTAGCGGCCGTCGTCCTGGACGATCTTGTGCTCCTCGAAGTGGTGTGGCCCCTCGTACTCGACGATCAGCCGGTGCTCAGGCCAGGCGAGATCGACCTGGCCCAGCCACCGCCCCGCGCTCTGGACGACGAACTGCGGAACGGGCGCCGGGAGTCCTGCCCGTACGCACGCCACGCGCACCAGCGACTCCGGTCGACTCTGGCTGCGGCCGTCGACGAGCGGTACGACCTTGCTGAAGCGGCGAGAGCCCCAGCGGCCTCGGCCCTCCCGCGCCAGTCGCTCGAGCGATTCGTACGTGAGGTGCTGTGCGCCGACCATCGCGTCGAGCAGCGCCACGGCGTTGCCCACCCGCTCGAGAGTGCCGATCTCCCACGCCGTGCGCAGCGGCGTCGTCACGCGGACCGCCTCGCGCGCGTTCTCGATCAGCCGCACCTCGCCAGAGGCCACCTCGGTCCGGTGCACCCGGATCCCGCGCGGGCCACGCCAGGCAGAAGTCGGGGGGACGAGGACGAGAACGGGGTCGGCGGGAGTGGCGAAGGGTGCGTCGTACCACGCCGCCGCCGATCGACCGCCCAGGACTGCGTCGTCAGGCATGACGAGCATCGCCCCGCGAGCGAGGAGCTGGTGGTCGAGCGGCAGCCCGGGGTCGGCGTAGACGTTCTGGAAGAGACGCCGGTACAGGCCCGACTGGAGCTGTGCCCGGGTGACCGCTCCCTCGGCGACGGCGTGCGAACCGAGGAAGACACCTGTGAGTCTCTGCAGCGACACGATTCGAAGCTTCGCCGCCGCGCGCCCCGTCACGACGGTTGTCCACAGCCTCCGCCCCGCGTTGCAGCTTTCTGTACCGAAAGCTGAGCCCGTCCGCCCAGCTTTCGGTACAGAAAGCGGGAATGGGGGTCAGAGGCGGGCGAGGAGGGCCTTCACGGCGGGGAGCAGCGGGCGGTCGGCGGCGATCCAGTCGAGGTCGTCCAGCTCGTCGGCCGTCACCCAGCGCAGGGCCGCGTGCTCGTGCGCCACCGGCTCCCCCGACTCCACCCGGGCCCACCAGGCGCGCAGGGTGGAGGCGGCCGGCGCTCCACCGGCGACGACGCCGTCGAGCACGACCTCGCCGAGGAACGCCTGGGGGACGACGGCGACGCCGAGCTCCTCCTCGCACTCGCGCACCAGCGCCGACAGCTCCGACTCCCCCGGCTCCACCTTGCCGCCGGGGAACTCCCAGCACCCGTCGTAGGGACCGCCCGAGCGCTGGGCCACGAGCACCCGCTCGCCCACGACGACCGCCGCGCCGACCACCTGGACGACGTCGAGCGCGCGCCGAGCCGCGGCCGCGGCGTAGGCGTCCAGATGCGCCTGCATCGCCCGGATCACCCGCCGGCGCAGGACCAACTCGTCGACGACGGTGCCCAGCACGCCGGGCAGTCCGGTCTCCCAGTCGACCTGCTCGTCGACCAGCGTCCCCGCGCCCGTGGCCGTGAACCGGCGGGAGTGGGTCAGCCAGCGCCAGCGCGACCCGGGGCCGACGGAGTAGACGTCGCGCACCGGCCGGACCGACACGACCTCCTGCAGCGGCCACGGCCAGGGCCGCCCGAGAGTGCGCGCCACGTCGAACGCGACGGTGAGCGGTGCCTCCACCAACGTGGTGAAACGCAACCGGTGCACGCTGCCCAGCCTCGCAGACCAGGCAGGATGGGGGCCGTGCGCATCACTGCCCGGGTCGACTACGCGGTCCGCGCCGCCCTCGAGCTGGCCGCCGCGGCGCCCGACGCCCTGACCTCCGAGCGCATCGCCACCGCCCAGGGCATCCCCGCCCGCTTCCTCCAGGCGATCCTCCGCGACCTCCAGGGCGCCCGCCTGGTCAGCAGCCAGCGGGGTCGCGAGGGCGGCTACCGCCTCGCGCTGCCCGCGGAGGAGATCTCGATCGCGCGGGTCATGCGGGTCGAGCAGGGCTTCCTCGCCGACGTCCACGGCGAACGCCCGGAGGACCTCGACTACCCCGGCCCGGCGCACGCCCTGGGCACGGTCTGGGTCGCCGCCCGCGCCTCCTACCGGCGGGTGCTCGAGCAGGTCACGCTCGCCGACGTCATCCACGGGACGCTGCCCGACCACGTGGCCGAGCTGGTCGGCCTCGAGACGGCGTGGCGCTCGTTCGGCGACGACGCACCGCGCTGACCGGCCCCTCCTGCGGGTGACCCCCGCGGGCCCGGCAGCCGGGAACACCCGCCGCTGAGGGAAACTGGCGCTCATGCCCGCTGCGCACGCCCCCGGCGTCACCGTCTTCCTCACCGGCTTCTCCGGCGCGGGGAAGTCGACGATCGCCGACGCCCTCATCGCCGAACTGGACGCCGAGGACCGCCCGGTGACCGTCCTCGACGGCGACGTCGTGCGCACGCACCTGTCGAGCGAGCTGTCGTTCTCCCGCGAGCACCGCGATCTCAACATCCGGCGGATCGGCTGGGTCGCCGGCGAGGTCGTCAAGCACGGCGGCACCGTCGTCGTCGCGGCGATCGCGCCCTACGAGGCCGCCCGCGAGGAGGCCCGCGCCCTCGTCGAGAAGCACGGCCGGTTCGTGCTCGTGCACCTGTCCACCCCGCTCGAGGTCTGCGAGGCGCGCGACGTCAAGGGGCTCTACGCCAGGGCACGCGCGGGTGAGATCCCGGAGTTCACCGGCGTGTCCGATCCCTACGAGCCGCCGGCCCGCGCGGAGGTCGTCGTCGACACCTCGGTGACCCCGCTGGTCGACGCCGTGGCGCTGATCCGTGCGGCCATGGACGGGCGCTGAAAAGCCCGAAAGTACGGACATTCCTGTGACCACATCCACCGGCCGGAGGCCCGGCGGATGTGGCACGATGCACTCATGACGGACCGCGGCTCACTGCTCGTCGCGCGTCTGCACATCGACCTGGCGCTCGTCTCCAGCGCCGTCTGTCGCCCTCTGCGCTGACAACCGGTCCTCTCGCGCGCACCTGACGCGCACCCCCGACCCGGCAGCGCCGCAGCCCGCCCGCGCGCAGCGTCGCGACGGCGGACGGCGGTCGGCGCAGGAAAGAGCCACGAGCATGACCTCCCCCCGCACGAGCACTCGCCCCCAACGCGGACAGGGCCAGTGGGCCCTCGGCTACCGCGAACCGCTCAACCCCAACGAGCGGATGAAGAAGGACTCCGACGGGCTCGACGTCCGGCAGCGGATCCTCGACATCTACGCCCACACCGGCTTCGGCGGCATCGACCCGGGCGATCTGCGGGGCCGCATGCGGTGGATGGGCCTCTACACCCAGCGCGCGCAGGGCATCCCGGGCGGGAAGACCGCCGTCCTGGAGCCCGAGGAGCTCGAGGACTCCTACTTCATGATGCGCGTGCGCACCGACGGCGGGGCGCTGACCAGCGCCCAGCTGCGCACGATCGGGGGCATCAGCACCGAGTTCGGCCGGGACGTCGCCGACGTGACCGACCGCCAGAACGTGCAGTACCACTGGATCCGCATCGAGGACGTGCCCGAGATCTGGCGCCGCCTCGAGGAGGTCGGCCTCACCACGACGGAGGCCTGCGGCGACACCCCGCGCGGCATGCTCAACTGCCCGCTCGCCGGGATCCTCGAGGACGAGGTCCTCGACGCCAGCGACGTGATGGCCGAGACCGTCGCCAAGTACGTCGGCAGCCCCGAGTTCAGCAACCTGCCGCGCAAGTGGAAGACGTCGATGTCGGGCTGCGTCGACCACTGCACCGAGCCCGAGATCGACGACATCTCCTTCGTGGGCGTGCGCAACGCCGCGGGCGAGGCCGGCTACGACCTGTGGGTCGGCGGCGGGCTGTCCACCAACCCGATGTTCGCCCAGCGGATCGGCGTCTTCGTCCGGCCCGAGCAGGTCACCGACGTCTGGGCCGCCTGCACCGCGATCTTCCGCGACTACGGCTACCGGCGGCAGCGCACGCGCGCCCGCATCAAGTTCCTCATCGCCGACTGGGGCCCGGAGAAGTTCCGCCAGGTGCTGGAGGAGGAGTACCTCCACCAGTCGCTGCCCGACGGCCCGGCGCCGGCCCCGGCCGCGCACGACCAGCGCGACCACGTCGGCGTCGCGAAGCAGAAGGACGGCACCAACGCCGTGGGCTTCGCGCTGCGCACCGGCCGGATCAGCGGCAGCCTGCTGACCCGCATCGCCGACCTCGCCGACGAATACGGGCAGGGGCGCACCCGGACGACGACGCAGCAGAAGATGGTCATCCTCGACGTGCCCGACGAGCGGGTCGAGGACCTCGTCACCGCCCTGGCCGAGCACGACCTGCTGGTCCGCCCGAGCGCGTTCCGCCGCGGCACGATGGCCTGCACCGGCCTGGAGTTCTGCAAGCTCGCGATCGTCGAGACCAAGCAGCACGCGCAGGACCTCTACGCCGAGCTCGAGAAGCGGCTGCCGGACTTCGACGCGCCCATCGGGATCAACGTCAACGGCTGCCCGAACAGCTGCGCGCGGTTCCAGACCGCCGACATCGGCTTCAAGGGCTCGATGGTCAAGGACGACAACGGCGAGATGGTCGAGGGGTTCCAGGTCCACCTCGGCGGCCACCTGGGGGTCGAGGCCACCTTCGGCCGCAAGTTCCGCGGCCACAAGGTGACCAAGGCCGAGTCGGCGGACTACTGCGAGCGGGTGCTGCGGGGCTACCTCGAGCGCCGCACCGACGGCGAATCCTTCGCCCGCTACGTGGCGCGGGCCGAGGAGAGCTGGCTGCTGTGACGGAGGAGCCGACCGGTCGCACCCGTCAGCTCCCGCCGTTCCACTGCCCCTACTGCGGCGACGAGGAGATCTCGCCGCACGGGGAGTCCACCGACGGCTGGCGCTGCGCGGCGTGCCTGCGGGCCTTCACCGTGCGCCTGCTCGCGACGGGGGTGCGGGAATGACGATCGCCCTGGGGCGCCCGACGCCGCTGCTGGCCGAGGCCGCCGACGCCTGGTTCGACGGGATCACCGACCCGGTGGAGCAGGCGCTCACCGTCCTGCGCTGGGCCGGGGACACCTTCGGCGACGAGTTCGCGATCACGTCGTCCATGGCCGACGGCCTGCTGGCCCACCTCGCGAGCACCGCCGTCCCGGGCGTGCACGTGGTCTTCCTGGACACCGGCTTCCACTTCGCCGAGACCCTGGGCACCCGCGACTGGATCACCTCGGTCCTGCCGATCACGCTGGTGAACGTGCGGCCGGAGCAGAGCGTGGCCGAGCAGGACGCCGAATTCGGCCCGCGGCTGTTCGAGCGCGACCCCGACCTGTGCTGCTCGCTGCGCAAGGTGCAGCCGCTGGCACAGACGCTGTCGGGATACGTGGCCTGGGGCTCGGGCATCCGGCGGGACGAGTCGCCGAGCCGCGCCGGCACCCGCCTGGTCGACTGGGACGCGAAGCGCGAGATGATCAAGGTCAACCCGCTCGCCGCCTGGACGCAGGCCGACGTCGACGCCTACGTCGCCGAGCACCAGGTACCGGTCAACCCGCTGGTCGAGGTCGGCTTCGCCTCGATCGGGTGCGCGCCCTGCACCCGGCCGGTCGCACCCGGCGAGGACGCCCGCGCGGGCCGCTGGGCCGGCCGGTCCAAGACGGAGTGCGGCATCCACAGCTGACGAAGGACCACGTCCCACCCCGCGACACGCTCCGCGCGCCGCGGGCCCCTGGGACGAGGCCGATCCAGCGCGTTCAATGGGGGGATGCCCCGCCCGAAGCGACTGACCGACGACGAGCTCGCCGCCGCCCTCCCCGGGCTGCCTCTCTGGTCCGGGGACGGCGACGGGCTGCGGCGCACCGTCGAGCTGCCGAGCTTCCGGGACGCCGTCGCCGCGATCGTCGCCATCGCCGACGTCGCCGAGGAGATGGACCACCACCCCGACGTCGACCTGCGCTGGCGGACGCTGCACCTCGCCCTGGCGACGCACTCCGCCGGCGGCGTCACCGAGCTCGACCTCGAGCTGGCCCGGCGCATCGACGCCCTGCTCCCCGGCTGAGCCAGCCGGGGGCGGTGGCGCGCCGGTTCCCCCCGCCGCCGCGCCACCGGTCATCGGCCGTCAGGTGCCGATGACTCCCCCGTCGTCCCGGGTGACGACGACGGTCGCCGACCGGGGCGTGGCCAGGCCGTCGTTCTGCGGCCAGGTGCTGCCACCGCGCTCACCGGGGTGCTGCAGGTTGACGAACAGCGTCCGCTGGTCCGGGGTCATGGCGATGCCGGTCACCTCGCAGCCGACGACGCCGGTGAGGAAGCGCCGGAGCTCGGGGGCGCCGCCCTCGGTGCGGTACGGGTCGGCGGCCAGCATCTGGTTGTTTCCCGTCGGCTGCGTCCCGTCGGTCTGGATCCATGCCCGGCTGTCGGGGTCGAGCCACAGCCCGTCCGGGGAACCGAACGAGTCCTCGGCCTTGATCGTCGATCCGTCCACCCCGTCACCGGGGCCGGCGAGCAGGAAGAGATCCCACTCGAACGACGTCGCCGCGTGGTCCCCGCCCTGCTCGTCCCAGCGGACGATGTGCCCCCACAGGTTCGGCGTCCGCGGGTTGGGCCCGTTCGCCTCCGACCGGGAGTCGTTGTTGGTCAGCGTCACGTAGACGGTGCCGGTCCGCGGGTCGACGGCGGTCCACTCCGGCCGGTCCATCGGCGTCGCGCCGAGCAGGTCGGCGGCCATGCGCGTCTTGACCAGCACCTCGCCCTGGTCGGCGAAGCCGTTCGCCGCGGTCAGCGGACCCTGCCCGTGGACCAGCGGCAGCCAGGTGCCGGTGCCGTCGTCGTCGAACCGGGCCACATAGAGGGTGCCCTCGTCGAGCGGGCTCTTCCCCCGGGAGCGCATCGAGCGCCAGTTCCCGGAGCTCACGAACTTGTAGACGTACTCGAAGACCTGGTCGTCGCCCATGTAGACGACGACGCGGCCGCCCTTGGTCACGTGGACGGTGGCGTCCTCGTGCTTGAGCCGGCCCAGCGCCGTCCGCTTGACCGGCACCGACTCGGGCGAGAAGGGATCGATCTCGACGACCCAGCCGAAGCGGTTGGGCTCGTTGGCGTCGGTGGGGGTGACGACGAACCGCGGGTCCTGGGTGGCCCACCGGTTGCGGTCGCCACCCACCCCGTACCGGCCCTGCAGCTCGCTGTTCTCCTCGTTCTGACCGGGATCGACCCGGAAGTAGCCGTTGAAGTTCTCCTCGCAGGTCAGGTAGGTCCCCCACGGCGTCTCGCCGTTGCCGCAGTTGTTGATCGTGCCCAGCGGCCGGCGTCCCTGCGGGTCGGCCGCGGTGCGCACCAGCTCGTGACCGGCCGCCGGACCGGCGAGCTCCATCTCGGTGTTCGCGGTGATCCGCCGGTTGCGCCGCGAGCGCACCAGCGCCCACTCCCCCGACCGCTTCTTCTCGATCTCGACCACGCTGACCCCGTGCGCGTTCTGCGACTTGCGCACCATCTCGGCGGTGTAGGTCGGCGCGTACGGGCTCTGGTAGGCCCCGGTCTGCAGGTAGAACTCGTCGGTGTACTCGTGGTTGAGCACGAGCAGCCCGTGCTCGCTGCCCTTCCTCCCGGCGTGCAGGGGGAAGTAGGTCATGCCGTCGTGGTGCATGCCGACCTGCTGCGCCTGGTCCTCGGCCGTGTTGCCGCCGGGGACGCCGGCGCTCGGCGTCCCGGGCCGGAACTCCGGGTAGCGGCCCAGCAGCGGCGTACCCCACGGGATGAACGGCCTGGCCCGGTAGCCGCGCGGCACCACGACCTCGTCGGCGGTGCTCGGCGGGATCGGCCGGAACCCCAGCAGCGGACGGCCGGCGCTGCCGCGTCCCGGCGTGGCGACGGCGACCGGCGGGTTCACCAGGCTCGAGGTGAGGAAGCCGGCCGCGGCCACCATGCCGCCGGCCAGCACCGACCGGCGGCTGACCCGCGCCCGGGCGACGTCGGCGAAGGCCGGCGCCGACGACGGGTTCGACGGGAGGTCGTCGGGGTCGGCGTCCGCGGCCGTGTGCGGATCGATGGTCTGGGTCATGAACGGTGCTCCCTGCGTCGCGGTGGACTCAGGCAGAAGCTAGGCAGCGCGGGCGACGCCCCGGTGACCGTTCGCGGGTCGTCCGGTGAAGCCTCGCGACACCCGCCGTTCACCCGCGGCGGGTACGGCGCGGCCGGTCACCCCTGGACGGGCAGCACCAGCAGGCGCAGCAGGCGGTCTGCCTCGGCGTCGGGGTCGGCGGTGAGGCCGGTGTGCACGGGGCCCGGCTGGACGACGGTGCTCCGGGGGGCCGTCAACCAGCGGAACCGCGAGCCGAGCGCCTCCCGACCCGCCGCGCCGGCCGCGGGCTCGGCGGCGCAGACGTCGGCGGCCGCCTGCAGCGCCCGACCGATGGCCTCGGCGTCGGCCGTGGGATCCAGGGCGCGCAGCCGGTCGACGTCGAGGTGCACCCGGGAGCCGAGGTAGTCGCGCTGCCGGCAGTACATGAGGACGCCCGCGTTCAGCGACTCGCCCCGCTCGATCCGCGGGACGACCCGCAGGACGGCGTACTCGAAGGTGTCGCGGCTCATCGTTGGCTGACCCCCTCGGGCGGTGGCGGGCCGAGCCACGCCGGACGGTTCTCCCCGCGGGGTGCCCTCCGGCGACCGGACCCTCCGGCGGCTGCCGCCGACACCAGCCCGGGCAGCCACGCATCGCGGGCGCCGAGCCGGGCGAGCAGCTGCTCGACGTAGCGTGCCCGCACCACGGCCGGCGGCTGGTCCTCGTCGAGCCACTCGTCGGGCACCTGCGCGAGGACGTCGTCGAGCAGCCCCCGCGTCACCCGGGGGGACAGTGCCGTGTCGGCCGCCGGCACGTCGGGCTCGCACTCGATCAGCGCGTGGGCGCTCGCGTCGTAGGGGCGGGCGACGGCGGCCGCGGCGCCGGGCCAGTGGTGGTGGAAGGTCAGCGCGGCGCCGTGGTCGATCAGCTGGAGCCCGCCGTGCCAGAACAGCATGTTGGGGTTGCGCCACGACCGGTCGACGTTGCCGACGAGGGCGTCGAACCACAGCACCCGGCCCGCGAGCTCCGGGTCGACGCCGTCGGCGCCGGCCTCGAAGTCCAGGGCCCCGGGCAGGAAGTCCAGGCCCAGGTTGCGCCCGGCCGAGCGCTGCAGCAGCTCCTGCACCTCGGGGTCGGGCTCGCCCACGCCGAGCGCGGGCGCCACGTCGACGGTGACCAGGGCCGGCACCGGCAGGTCCAGTGCCCGGGCCAGCTCGCCGCACACCACCTCGGCGACCAGCACCCGCACGCCCTGCCCCGCGGCGCGCCACTTCACCACGTAGGTGCCCAGGTCGTCGGCCTCCATGAGCCCCGGCAGCGAGCCACCCTCGCGCAGCGGGGTGACGTAGCGGGTGGCGGTGACGGCGGGCAGCACAGTGCGCGCCAACGTAGTCGGTGCCACGGTCGGACGTCCGCCGTCAGATGTCACGGCGTTCCAGGAGCGCCACGCCCAGCAGCCAGAGCCCCACGGCCCAGGCGGCGGTGACGGCGGTGCCCACCTGCCAGCTCGTGGACTCCGCGAGGAACGTGTCCCGCCCGACCCGCAGGGCGGGCATGGCCTTGGCCGAGCGGGCGGCCCAGTCCGGCGCGAGCGCCACCAGCAGGGGCGCGAAGAACACCAGCGCGGTGCCCAGCCCCACGGCACCGGCCGACGACCGGACGACGGTCCCGACCGCCACCGCCAGCACGGTGATCAGGATGGCGGCGCCCACCTGCAGCCCGAGCACGCGCAGCACGGCGGGGTCCCCCAGGGAGACGCCGCCGGGGACGGCGGTCAGCCGGGCCGCGGCCACGGCGCACAGCACGGCCAGGACGGCGCTGAGCAGGGCGACCCACGCGGCGACGACGGCGGTCTTGGCCACCAGCAGCCGCGTCCGGCGGGGCACGGCGGTGAAGGTGACCAGCGCGTTCCTGGTCCCGAACTCGCTCGTGATCGCCAGCACGCCGAGGACGACGAGGACCAGCTGGCCGAAGCCGAAGCCGGTCAGCGCCGTCTCCACGGCCAGGTCCGGCTCCGGGGAGGTCTGCGTCCCGGCGGCGGCCAGCCAGCCCAGCGCGGCCACGACGAGCACGTACACCGCGGTGCACCAGGCGCCGAACCGGACCGACCAGAGCTTGGTCCACTCGCTGCGCAGGAGTCCCCTCACAGCCCACTCGCCCGGTACTCGACCGCGTCTCCGGTCAGCTCGAGGTAGGCGGCCTCCAGCGACTCGGTGATCCGGGTGAGCTCGTGCAGGCGGACCCCGGCGGCGAACGCGACGTCCCCCACCTGGTCCAGGCCGAGCCCTTCCACGCGCAGCGCCCCGTCGAGCTCCAGCTCCACCACCGCGCCCAGGCGGCGCAGGGCCGCGGCCAGCAACGGCCCCTGGGGGCTGCGGACCCGGACCGCGGCGTGCTGGTCGAGCAGGTCGGCCATCGGCATGTCGGCCAGCAGCCGGCCGCGACCGAGGACGACGAGGTGGTCGGCGGTGTCCTCCATCTCGCTCATCAGGTGGCTCGAGACCAGCACCGTGCGCCCCTCGTCGGCGAGGTCGCGCAGCAGCTCGCGCACCCACCGGATGCCCTCGGGATCCAGCCCGTTGACCGGCTCGTCGAGCAGCAGCACGTCGGGGTCCCCGAGCAGGGCCGCCGCGATGCCGAGCCGCTGCCCCATGCCGAGCGAGAAGCTCCCCACCCGCTCGTGGGCCACGGACTCGAGACCGACGAGGTCGATCATCTCGTCGACCCGGTCGACCGGCAGCCCGTTGGTCTGCGCCAGGGCACGCAGGTGGGCGTGCGCGGTGCGCGCCGGATGCCGGGCCGCGGGGTCGATGAGGGCACCGACCCGGCGCATGGGGTGCCGGAGCGAGCGGTAGGGCCGGCCGAGCACCGTCGCCGTCCCGGAGGTGGGCCGGGTCAGGCCGAGCACGCAGCGCAGGGTCGTCGTCTTGCCCGAGCCGTTGGGTCCGAGGAAGCCGGTGACCCGGCCGGGCTCGATCGTCACGGTGAGGTCGTCGACGGCGACCCGGGCGCGGTACGCCTTGGTCAGGCCGACGAGCTCGATCACGCCGCCAGCATGGCGACCGCCGTCCACCCGGCGGCAGAGGCGCGCCCCAGAGCGGACCAGCCGGTTCCACTCGGTGGGAACGCCTGGTTCGGTCGGCGGGTCCGGGGTAGCGCGACGGCACGGAACACCCTCGCGTCAGGAGTCGTCATGCCCCCCGCCCGCCAGCCCGACCAGTCCGCACCGCGCACCGTCAGCCCGACCGGCGTCGGCTTCGACGGCCCGAAGGACGGCCGCGATCCGCGCGGCCAGGCCGGTGACCGCTTGACGACGCCGAACGGGGTGCGCATCCCCGACAGCGACCACTCGCTCAAGGCGGGCCCGCGCGGGCCGGTCCTCCTCGAGGACTTCCACCTGCGCGAGAAGATCATGCACTTCGACCACGAGCGGATCCCGGAGCGCGTGGTGCACGCGCGCGGAGCGGGCGCCCACGGGGTGTTCACCGCCAACGGGAAGGCCGCGACGGTCACGCGGGCCGCCGTCCTCGCGGAGGAGGGCCTGCAGACGCCGGTGTTCGTGCGGTTCTCGACGGTGCTCGGTTCCCGCGGATCGGCCGACACCGTGCGCGACACCCGCGGCTTCGCGACGAAGTTCTACACGAAGGAGGGCACCTGGGATCTCGTCGGCAACAACATGCCGGTGTTCTTCATCCAGGACGCGATCAAGTTCCCCGACATCATCCACGCGGGCAAGCCGCACCCCGACCGGGAGATCCCGCAGGCGCAGTCGGCGCACGACACCTTCTGGGACTTCGTCACCCTCCACACCGAGGCCACGCACCACACGATCTGGAACATGAGCGACCGGGGCATCCCGCGCAGCTACCGGACCATGGAGGGCTTCGGCGTCCACACGTTCCGGCTGGTCAACGCCCAGCGCGAGACCGTCCTGGTCAAGTTCCACTGGAAGCCGAAGCTCGGCGTGCACTCCCTGGTCTGGGAGGAGGCGCAGATCGCCGCCGGGTGCGACCCCGACTTCCACCGCCGCGACCTCTACGACGCCATCGAGAACGGCGCCTTCCCCGAGTGGGACCTCGGCATCCAGGTCTTCCCGGACACCCCGGAGGAGACCTTCGAGGGCATCGACCTGCTCGACCCGACCAAGATCGTGCCCGAGGAGCTGGCCCCGGTGCAGATCATCGGCACGCTGGTGCTCGACGGGAACCCGACGAACTTCTTCGCCGAGACCGAGCAGGTCGCCTTCCACACCGGCCACCTGGTGCCGGGCATCGAGGGCACCAACGACCCGCTGCTGCAGGGCCGCAACTTCTCCTACCTCGACACCCAGCTCACCCGCCTCGGCGGTCCCAACTTCACGCAGATCCCGATCAACCGCCCGCACGCCCCGGTCAACGACAGCACCCGTGACGGCTTCCACCAGCAGGCGATCCACACGGGTCAGGCGCCCTACACGCCCAACAGCGTCGACGACGGCGTCCCGTTCCCCTCCGACTGGGCCGAGGGCGGCTACGTGCACGTGCCCCGACCGGTCGCCGGGGACGTCGTCCGCGCGGCGCCGGCGTCGTTCGACGACCACTTCTCGCAGGCGGCGATGTTCTACGCGAGCCTCACGCCGATCGAGCAGCAGCACGTGATCGACGCCTACACCTTCGAGCTCGGCAAGTGCTACGAGCAGGCCATCAAGGAGCGGGCGCTGACCGTGCTCGCCCGGATCGACGCCGACCTGTGCACCCAGGTCGCGGCCGGTCTGGGCCTGCCCGCCCCGGAGGTCCCGAAGGCCGCGCCGTCCAAGCGGGCCGGGAAGGCGAAGCGGCCGGCACCGGTGCCCTCCCCCGCCCTGGCGCAGATCCGGCCGACGCCCTTCCCGATCACGGGCCGGATCGTCGGGGTCGTCGCGGGCGACGGGGCCGACCTCAAGGGCGTCGCCAAGCTGCGCGAGGCGCTCGAGGCCGAGGGCGCCCTGCTGCGGGTCATCGCGCCGCACGGGGGGCGGATCAGCACCGGCCGGGACGTCGAGATCGTGGAGCGGACCTTCGCGACGGCGCGCTCGATCGAGTTCGACGCCGTCGTGGTCGCCGACGGCGCACCTCAGGACGGCGACGTCCGCGGGCTGGTCCTGCTGCAGGAGGCGTTCCGGCACCTCAAGGCCCTCGGCGCCTGGGGTGACGGCGCGGCCCTGCTCGCGGCGGCCGGCATCGACGCGGCCGCTCCGGGCGTGCTGGTCGGGAAGAAGCCCGGCGCGAAGCTGACCGCCGGGCTGGTCGCGGCGCTGGGCGCGCACCGCGCCTGGGACCGCGCGCCGCTGGTCGCCGCCTCGTTGGTTCCGCCGACCGTGCAGGCCTGATCCCTCGGCGAGATCTGCACACTCGCCCTGTTCAGGGGCCCGAAGCGGGCCAGTGTGCAGATCTCGCCAAGCGGGGACGGGGTCCGGTAGCGTCCGGGCCGGCGAATCCCACGCCGAACCCTCTGACCGGTTGCCCACGCCTCCGGCCGTGCGAGGGCAAAGGGGATCAGGTCCTCGGGGTGCACACCGACCGGTCTGTCACTTCTTCGTCGCGGCCGGGTCCGGACGACGCGTGGGGTCTGGGACCCGACGCCGCCGGAGGAGTCCCCGTGACCAGCCAGAAGCACCTCAAGGCCGCCGTCCGTGCGCGCATGGCCCGCACCGGCGAGCGCTACACGACCGCCCACCGCCACCTGACCGGCGATCGGTCCGCCGCCGTGCCCGGCTACCCCGCGTTCGGCGGCGGACGGCAGCACGACAGCGCGCTGCTGGCGCACGTGCTCGAGGCCGCCGGCGTCACCGCGGCGCACGACGGTCAGCCGCTGGGCGAACCGATGGTCGCGGGCCTGGCCGGGGGCATCGGGTTCATGTACTTCACGTTCTCCTACAGCGGGCACCTGCCGACGATGACGATCGTGCCGCGGATCCACCCCCGGCCGTTCGTCTCCGGTGCGCTCGAGCGGGCGGGTCTGGCCCACACCGTGTCGGAGACGACGAGCGCCGCGAAGGCCGCGCGCGCACTCGACGCCGCCCTCGACGCCGGCCGGACGCCGATCTGCACGGTTGACCGTGCCGGGCTCCCCCACCAGGCCTGGGCCGACGTCTTCGCCGGTGCCTCCCCGCACGACGTCGCCGTCGCCGGCCGCCGGGGCACGACACTGCTGCTCGACGACGACCGGCTCGAGCCGGTCGAGATGAGCGCGGAAGACGTCGCCGCCGCCCGCGCCGCCCACCGCGCGAGCAAGCACCGCATGGTCGTCGTCGAGCCCGCCACGGCGCCGGTCGACCTCGCGCCGGCGATCCGGGCGTCCCTGGCCGTGACCGTCCACGACCTGACCGAGGACGTGATGCCGGGCAACTTCGCCGGCAACTTCGGGCTGCGCGGCCTGGCGAAGTGGGCCGACGCGGTGGCCGACCGCCGGACCAAGACCGGCTGGACCCGGGTGTTCGACAGCGGGCCCGCCTTCGGGCACGCGCTGCGCCGGCTCCACGACTGCCTGACCTTCGACCACTCCTCCCCCGGCGCCATGCGTCCGCTGTACGCCGAGTTCCTCACCCGGGCCGCGGCCGTCCTCGGAGAGCCGGGCCTCACCGAGGTCGCCGAGCGCTACGCGACGGCCGGTGCTCTCTGGGAACGGATCGCCGAGACCACCGTCGCCGGCCACCTCGCCGCGTACCGGCCGCTGGTGGAACGCCGGCTGGAACTGCTCCTCGGCGGCGGCACGCCCGCCGCGCTGCGGGCCCTCTCCCGCGAGGTCGAGGAGTTCACCGCCGGGCTCGACGTGCCCGAGGCCGACCGGGCGGCCGAGCTCGACGCGCTGGCCGAGCTCGCCGCCCGTGTCGTGCTGCTGGAGCGCGAGGCGTGCGCCGCGCTGCGGCAGGTGGTCGGGTGATCAGCGCAGGAACGGCACGCGCTTGAGCACCTTCAGGGCGCCGGTCATGACGGCGGCGTAGCGGTCGGGCGCGATGCCGGGCGGCAGGGGGCCGATCGGCATCCCGCGCTGGACGGCGACCGTCTGCGCCTCGGTGTACTTCAGGATCCCCTCGCGGCCGTGCCGACGGCCGACGCCGGAGTCCTTCATCCCGCCCATCGGCGCGTCCAGCGACGCCCACGCGGCGGCGTACCCCTCGTTGACGTTGACCGTCCCGGCCTGGATGCGAGGGGCGATCTCGGCGCCGCGGCGGGCCGTGGTCCAGATGCTGGCGTTCAGCCCGTAGCAGGTGTCGTTGGCCCGCTCGACCGCCTCGTCGGCGTCGGCGACGCGCGTGAGCGCCACCACCGGCCCGAAGGTCTCGTCGCGGCACAGCACCATCTCGTCGGTGACGCCCTCGAGCACCGTCGGCTCGTAGAACAGCGGCCCGAGGTCGGGCCGGGCCTTCCCGCCGGCGAGCACGCGGGCGCCCTTGGCGACGGCGTCGTCGACGTGCCGGGACACGGTCGCGAGCTGCTGCTCGCTGACCAGCGACCCCATCTCGGCGTCCCACGTGAGCCCGGCGGCGAGCGTCATCCGCTGCACCCGCTCCACGAACGCCGGGACGAAGCGGTCGTAGACGGCGTCCTCGACGTACATCCGCTCCACGCTGATGCACAGCTGACCGGAGTTGGCGAAGCAGGCGTTGACCGCGCCCTCGACCGTGCTGTCCAGATCGGCGTCGGCGAGCACGATCATCGGGTTCTTCCCCCCGAGCTCCGCGGAGAAGCCGATCAGCCGGCGCGCGCACTGCTCGGCCACGATCCGCCCGGTCGCGGTCGACCCGGTGAACATCAGGTAGTCGACGCCCTCGATCAGCGGTCCGCCGAGGTCCTTGCCCGCGCCCGTGACCACCTGCAGCAGGTCTCGCGGGAGGCCCGCCTCGTACAGCAGTTCCACCGCCGCCAGCGCGGTGAACGGCGTCTGGGCATCGGGCTTGAGGACGACGCCGTTGCCGGCCAGCAACGCCGCGATCGCGTCGGAGACCGCCAGGGTCAGCGGGTAGTTCCACGGGCTGATGACCCCGACCAGCCCCTTCGGGTGGTGGTGCTCGACGGTGCGGGTCAGCACCGGCAGCGCACCGCGTCGCCGGACCGGCCGCAGGTGCCGCTCGGCGGTGTGCGCGTAGTACCGCGAGGTCATCGCGACGTCGGCGAGTTCCTCGAAGGCGCTCGTGCGGGCCTTGCCCGTCTCCACCTGGGTGACGTCGAGGATCTGCTCCTGCCGGTCGAGAACCAGGTCGTGGTAGCGCAGGAACACCGCGCACCGCTCGGCGACAGGCCGCGCGGCCCACGCCCGCTGGGCCTCGCGGGCGCGGCGCTGCGCCTCCCGCACGTCGTCGGCCGTGCAGGTCGGCACCTCGCCGATCAGCGCCCCGTCGAACGGCGCGTAGGACGCCTGCCGCGGCCGGCCGGGGGCGGCGGTCACCAGCGCCGCGAGGCGGTCCACCAGTGCGGGGTCGAGCGGGCTGCGGGCGGGGGTGGCCGGCGTCGGGACTTCGGTGGCAGTCGTGGTCATGGACCCCTCCTACCCCGCTCGCACCGGCTCCAGCCAGGGTCCTGCGCCCCCGTGGTCACGGGCGGTCAGCACACGCCGGTGCGCGCGCACCGGAGGGGCTGGGGACGCCGACACGTCGGCCGGCACCCCTAGGTTCCGCCGGAACCGACGGGTTCCGATCAGCAGGAGCACTCATGATCCACCGATCGAAGGTCCTCCCCCTGGCCGCCGCGCTCGTCGCCGCCCTCGTCGTCCCCCTGGCCGGCACCGCGTCCGCACAGGCACCGCTGCGCGGGACGACGGGCACGGCCGGCATCGGCGATCCCTACTTCCCGCTCGACGGCAACGGCGGCTACGACGTCGCCGGGTACGACCTCGACCTGAGGTACGACCCGCGCACCGACCGGCTGAGCGGGAAGGCCGTCGTGACGGCCCGCGCCACGCAGAACCTCTCCGCCTTCAACCTCGACTTCCAGGGCCTGACGATCCGGTCGATCACCGTGAACGGGAAGCCGGCGACGTGGTCCCGCCGGGGCGGCGAGCTGACCGTGCGGCCCACGGCTGCCCTGGCCCAGGGATCGGCGTTCACGGTCGCCGTCACCTACGACGGCGTGCCGCAGACCATCGGCGACCCCCTGCTCGGCGTCTCCGGGTTCATCCACACCGACGACGGCGCGATCGTGGCCGGCCAGCCCGACGTCGCCGCGACCTGGTTCCCCGCCAACGACCACCCCCGCGACGCCGCGACGTTCGAGCTGTCCATCGCCGTCCCGAACGGCACGGAGGCGCTCTCCAACGGGGTGCTGCTCGGCAAGCAGACGGCGTCGGGGTGGACGACGTGGAACTGGCGGGCCGCCGAACCGATGGCCACGTACCTCGCGACCCTCGCGGTCGGCCAGTTCGACGTCCGCCAGTACCAGCGCAACGGGATCCGGTTCTGGGACGCCCTGGACCCCGATCTGTACCGGATGCCGACCGTGCTGGACCCGTACGACCCGGACCGCCCGACGCTCGGGGAGATCGCCGAGGGCTCCCTGGCGCGGCAGCCGGAGATCATCCGCTTCCTGGCGGACTTCGCCGGCAACCCCTACCCCTTCACCGCGTCCGGCGGCATCGTCGACGACGTCGAGGAGCTCGGGTTCGCGCTGGAGACGCAGACCCGGCCGGTCTACTCGCCGCTGTTCTTCCAGTACGACGCGCTCAACGGCGACCTCGTCGTCGTGCACGAGCTGGCCCACCAGTGGTTCGGCGACGACCTGCGCCTGAAGCGGTGGCAGGACATCTGGCTCAACGAGGGCTTCGCCACCTACTCCGAGTGGCTGTGGCTGGAGCGCGAGGGCCTGATCACCGTGCAGGAGATCTTCGACATCATCACCGCGATCCCGGCCGACGACCCGTACTGGGACGTCGCGACCGGCAATCCGGGACCGGCCGACCTGTTCGACTACGAGGCCGTCTACGAGCGGGGCGGCCTCGTCCTGCACGCGCTCCGGCTGGCCGTCGGCGACCGGGCGTTCACCCGGATCGTCGACCAGTGGGCGGCCTCGCAGTCCGGCGACACCGTGACCACGGACGAGTTCATCGCCCTCGCCGAACGGGTCGCGGGCAGGCAGCTGGACGCGCTGTTCCACGAGTGGTTGTTCACCGCCGCGAAGCCTGCCTCGCTCGGGAGCGCCGACACCGCGGCCGCCGCGACCGCCGTCCCCGGCCGGCCGGGTGCCGGGTCCGCCCCCGGCCGGAGGTGAGTGCGGATCAGGCCGCGCCGGTCGGGCCGAACTGCTCGACCCGGATCGACGCCGGCGGCACGCCCATGCCGACGAGCAGGTCGGCGGCGCCCTGCGCGAACGACGCCGAGCCGCACACGTAGGCGGTCTGCCCGGGCTCCCAGAGGGGGACGAGGTCCTCGGGGGTGAGCCGCCCGGCGGGCCGGATGCCGTACTCGATCCGGGTGAGCGCGATCAGTGCGCCGGCCTCGATCAGGTCGTCGGAGTAGGGCAGTCCCGACAGCGTCCGGCTCGACGCCGCGATGCGCAGCAGGTCCGTGCGCCCGAGCTCGCGCGCCGTCCGCAGCATCGACACGAAGGGGACGACGCCGAATCCGCCGCCGAGCAGCAGCGCCGGCCTCTCGCCGTCCCACACGAACCAGCCGCCGATCGGGCCGCGCACCTCGAGCACGTCGCCGGGCTCCACGACGTCGGCCAGGTGCGTCGAGACCTCGCCGTCGGGCAGGCGCTCGACGAACAGCTCGACCAGCGGGTCACCCGGCGAGGACGCCACGGAGTACGACCGCTGGGCGGTGTAGCCGTCGGGCGCGGTCAGCCGGACGACGTAGTGCTGCCCGGGCAGGTGGTCGACCCGGTCGGGCACGTCGAGGCGCAGCTGCACCGCCCGCGGCTTCGGCTTGCTGACCCCCGCGACGGTCGCCATGCGCCAGCCGCCGCTGGGCGCGACCGGACCACCGCCCCCTAGTGCTTCAGTCACCTTGGTACCGCTGCTGGCGCCAGGGGTCGCCCCGGTCGTGGTAGCCGTTCTGCTCCCAGAAGCCGGGCTGGTCGCGGGTCACCAGGGTGATCCGGGAGATCCACTTGGCGCTCTTCCAGAAGTAGAGGTGCGGCACCAGCATGCGCACCGGGCCGCCGTGCTCGATCGGCAGCGGCGTGCCGTCGAACTCCCAGACGATCCACGCCTTGCCGCCGGTGACGTCGGCCAGCGGCAGGTTGGTCGTGTAGCCGGTCTTCGACGTCGCGACGACGAAGTGCGCGTCGGCCGTCGGCCGGGCCGCCTCGAGCAGGGTGTCGACGCTCACCCCGGTGAAGCGGGTGTCGAACTTCGACCAGGTCGTGACGCAATGGATGTCGCCGCGGTACTCCGACGGCGGCAGCCGGTGCACGTCGTCCCAGCTCCAGGTCGTGGGCTGCTCGACCCGGCCGTCGACGGTGATGCTCCACGTCTCCGGCGCGATCCGGGGCGTGGGCTCGGCGGTGAGCACCGGCCAGTCGTTGCCCACGTCGTACTGGCCCGGTGGCAGCCGGGGGTCGCGCTCCCGGCGGCGGCCGAAGAACCCTCTGGTCGGCGTCGCCATGCCGGATCCCTCCCCCTCGGTCGGGGCCGCCGGTGAGGGCAGCCTTACATGAGCTGAGTCACCTCGTGTTTACCTGGCCGCAAACACAGCCGGGACCTAGCGTGTTCCTCGTGGTGACGGTGACGCATGCGGGCCGCAGGTCCCCGAAGGTGGCAAAGACCGTATCGGTCTTCAAGAAGGTCGTGATGGCGGTCAGCGGCATCATCATGCTGCTGTTCCTGATCGCGCACATGATCGGCAACCTGCACGTCTTCCAGGGGGCCGAGTCCTTCAACGACTACTCCGAGTGGCTGCGGAGCTTCGGCGAGCCGGCGCTCCCGCCGCGCACGCTGCTCACCGTCATCGAGATCGTGCTGGTGGTCTCGGTGGTCGCGCACATGTGGGCGGCGATCACGCTCTGGCGCCAGGCCAAGCGGGCCCGGCCCGAGGCCTACGTCACGAAGAAGCCGGTGGCCCAGACCTACGCCTCGCGCACCATGCGCTGGGGCGGGCTGATCATCGCCGGGTTCATCGTCTACCACATCCTCGACCTCACCTTCGGCGCCGCGAACCCGGCGGGCACCGACTCCACGCCGTACGACCGGCTGGTCGCCAGCTTCCAGAACCCGATCGCGACCACGGTCTACGTGGTCACGCTGCTCCTGCTCGGCATGCACCTGCGGCACGGGATCTGGAGCGCCACCCAGACGCTGGGTCAGAGCAACCGGCGGCGCGAGCGCACGGTCAACGCCGGCGCGACGGGCTTCGCCGTCCTCCTCATCGCCGGGTACCTCGTGGTGCCGGCAGCCGTCGTCCTCGGGCTCGTGGACTAAGGAACAGGAACGCACACCTCATGGCTCTGGAACTGTTCAACGTCGGCGAGCCCATCGCCGACACGAAGGCCCCGATGGACGTGCCGATCGAGGAGCGCTGGAGCACCCGGCGCTTCCGCGGCCGGCTGGTCAACCCGGCGAACCGCCGGAAGATGACGGTGATCGTCGTCGGCACCGGCCTGGCCGGCGGCTCGGCCGCCGCGACCCTCGGTGAGGCCGGCTACAAGGTCAAGTCGTTCTGGTACCAGGACAGCCCGCGCCGGGCGCACAGCGTCGCCGCGCAGGGCGGGATCAACGCCGCGAAGAACTACCGCAACGACGGCGACAGCGTGCACCGCCTGTTCTACGACACGGTCAAGGGCGGCGACTTCCGCTCCCGCGAGAACAACGTGCACCGCCTCGCCGAGGTCAGCGTCAACATCATCGACCAGTGCGTCGCGCAGGGCGTGCCCTTCGCCCGCGAGTACGGCGGCCTGCTCGACAACCGCTCCTTCGGTGGCACGCAGGTCTCGCGCACCTTCTACGCCCGCGGCCAGACGGGCCAGCAGCTGCTCTACGGCGCCTACCAGGCCCTCGAGCGGCAGATCGCGGCCGGCAACGTCGAGCAGCACGCCCGCACCGAGATGCTCGACCTGATCGTCGTCGACGGTCGCGCGCGCGGCATCGTCGCGCGCGACCTGGTCACCGGCGAGATCTCGACCCACTTCGCCGACGCCGTCGTCCTGGCCACCGGCGGGTACGGCAACGTCTTCTACCTGTCCACGAACGCCAAGGGTTCCAACGCGACGGCGATCTGGCGGGCCCACAAGCGCGGCGCCTACATGGCCAACCCGTGCTACACGCAGATCCACCCGACCTGCATCCCGGTCAAGGGCGACTACCAGTCCAAGCTCACGCTGATGAGCGAGTCGCTGCGCAACGACGGCCGCGTCTGGGTGCCCAAGGAGCGCGGCGACGACCGCGACCCGCGGCAGATCCCCGAGGACGAGCGCGACTACTACCTCGAGCGCATCTACCCCTCGTTCGGCAACCTGGTGCCCCGCGACATCGCCTCCCGGCAGGCCAAGAACGTCTGCGACGAGGGGCGCGGCGTCGGCCCCGGCGGGCTGGGCGTCTACCTCGACTTCGCCGAGGCGATCGAGCGCATGGGCCGCCCGGCGGTCGAGGCCAAGTACGGCAACCTGTTCGACATGTACGCCCAGATCACGGGCGAGGACCCCTACTCGGTGCCCATGCGGATCTACCCCGCGGTGCACTACACGATGGGCGGCCTGTGGGTCGACTACGACCTCCAGTCGACGATCCCCGGCATGTTCGTGATCGGCGAGGCCAACTTCTCCGACCACGGCGCGAACCGCCTGGGCGCCAGCGCGCTCATGCAGGGCCTGGCCGACGGCTACTTCGTCCTGCCGGCGACGATCACCGAGTACCTGGCCGACGCGCCCTTCGACCGGATCGACGACACGCACCCGGCGGCCATCGAGGCCATGCAGGGCGTGCAGTCCCAGGTGCAGAAGCTGCTCAACATCAACGGCACCCGCACGCCGGCGTCCTTCCACCGCGAGCTCGGCAAGATCATGTGGGACCTCTGCGGCATGGAGCGCTCCGAGGAGAGCCTGCGCAAGGCGCTGGACCGGATCCCGGAGCTCCGCCAGGAGTTCTGGACCAACGTGAAGGTCTCCGGTGACTGGCACTCCTTCAACCAGACGCTGGAGCACGCCGGCCGGGTCGCCGACTTCATCGAGCTCGCCGAGCTGATGTGCATCGACGCGCTGCACCGCAACGAGAGCTGCGGCGGGCACTTCCGCGCCGAGAGCCAGACGCCCGAGGGCGAGGCGCTGCGCGACGACGAGAACTACGCCTACGTCGCGGCCTGGGAGTGGACGCCGGAGAACGAGCCGCCGGTCCTGCACCGCGAAGCCCTCGAGTACGAGTACGTCCACCTCGCACAGCGGAGCTACAAGTGACGATGACGCACGGGGCGACCCGGTCCGGCCAGACGTCGGAGAAGCGTGGGATGAACCTGACCCTGCGGATCTGGCGGCAGAAGGACCCGTCGGTCAAGGGCAAGATGGTGACCTACAAGGTCACCGACATCTCCCCCGACATGTCGTTCCTGGAGATGCTCGACGTCCTCAACGAGCAGCTGATCACCAACGGCGAGGACCCGGTCGCCTTCGACCACGACTGCCGCGAGGGCATCTGCGGCATGTGCGGCGTCATGATCAACGGACAGGCGCACGGCCCGCAGCAGACGACCACCTGCCAGCTGCACATGCGCTCGTTCCGCAACGGCGACACGATCGACATCGAGCCGTGGCGCGCGGCGGCGTTCCCGGTCATCAAGGACCTCGCCGTCGACCGACGCGCCTTCGACCGGATCATCCAGGCCGGCGGCTACATCACCGCCCCCACGGGGACGGCGCCCGAGGCGCACTCCACGCCGGTGCCGAAGAAGGACTCCGACGCGGCGTTCGACGCGGCCACCTGCATCGGCTGCGGCGCCTGCGTGGCGGCCTGCCCGAACGCGTCGTCGATGCTGTTCACGGCGGCCAAGGTCACCCACCTGGGCCTGCTGCCCCAGGGCCAGCCCGAGCGCAACGACCGCGTGGTCAACATGGTCGCCCAGCAGGACGCCGAGGGCTTCGGCGGCTGCACCAACATCGGCGAGTGCTCCGCGGCCTGCCCGAAGGGCATCTCGATGGAGACCATCTCCCGGCTCAACCACGACCTGCTCGGCGCGCTCCGGGCCGGGGTGCGCCCCAAGAGCTGACCGCACCGCCGGGACGGCCGGGCCGGGATCACCTCGGTACCGGGACGCCCCTGCCCATCGGCCGTGGCCGGAGCCGGAGACGGCTCGGAGGTAGCGCGGGGCGACGCGCCCCGAGACCTACCTGCCAGGGAACGGGCCACCCCGCCGACACCGGGTAGCGCTCGGGGAGCGCGCGGGCGGCGCTCGGTGGGCCCGTCCCCGCCCCGGCGACCTCGACGGCACGCATCACCGCGGCCGTGGACCGGACGGCGACCACGTCGCCCTCGACGGTGGACGGGTCGAAGGCCAGGGACGGCGCCGCGGCGAGCTGTCCGGCGAGGTGCGCGGGGACGACCGCCCGCACCACCTCGGCCCCCTGGCCGGCGAGCGCGCCCTCGACCTCGGCCGCCCGCGCCGGCTCGGCGACGACGAGGACCACCGATGACCCGGGCATCGTCCGCTCGCCGAGCGCCCGCAGCGCGCTACCGGGCAGGCCGCCCTCCCCCGCGCGGGCGGCCAGCGGCCCGAGCGTCGGTCCGTGCAGCCACATCCAGCCGATCCCGCCGGTCAGCAATCCCAGGCCCGTGGCGAGCACCCCGCCGACGACCCCGCCGCCGTGGTGGGTGTCGGTGACCCGCGTCGTCCCGTCGCGCTCGACGACGAGCGCGGCGGCATCGACGAGGCCGGGCAGGGCCGGGGTCCACGTGACGCGGAGCGCGTGCATCGCCCGTTCGGCTGCGGCGGTGCCGGACCAGGCCGCGACGAGGAGCTCGACGGGGTCCTGACATGCCGACATGCGTCCTCCTGGGTCCGGGGGGCCTGGATCCAGGTTCCCGCCGGATCACCCGCCTCGCCTCATCCCCCCGGGGTGAGCCTCAGGCGCCGCTGACCTCGGCAGCAGGTGTTGACCGAGGTTGCTAACCGACCCGTCCCGGGGTCGGCGTGTCGAATGAGTGGCCTACGACGGACGAGGCGGCACGATCGAGCGCGTGACTGCGGCAGGGGAACCCGGCGTTGGAGTGACTCTCTCGCGCCTGGCCGAGATCGAGTCGGGACTTCGGTCGTCGAGGACCGCCACGTTCGAGGCGGCCGTCCGGGCGGCGGTCGAGCTCGGAGGAGAGGGCGACAGGCTGCTTGCCGGCCTGGTCGGCCTACGCGGCTGGCGGGCCGTGTACGTCGTGGCTGCGCTCGGTGACGTCGATGGCGTTCACGGCGGCGCCGTTTTGCGGCGCACCATCGCTTCGCGAGGTCGCGGCACTTCCGATCTGCGATGCGCGGCGCTGCTCGCCCTTTGCAAGCGTGCGAAGGCCGGTTCCAGCGAGGTGCTGTCCGAGGCGGTGGGCGACGCCGATGCGGCCGTCCGGGACTACGCGGTGATGGGTCTGGCCGCGGTCGGCGACGGGCGCGCCTGGGATGCGGTGCTCGCGCGGCTGACGACAACGCTCGGGCGCACGCGCAAGACCGAGGCAGGCGATGACCTGTCTCCGGTGGTGCTGGCGGTGGTCTACCTGCTCAGGCACGTCGGTGAGGATGACGGCCGAGCCCAGGCGGTGGTGTCGCTGCTGCGGCGGCGCTGGTCGCGTCTCACCGATCGGGAACGGCGCTGGTTCGGTGAGCACTGGCCTGCGGTTGCACCCGGTCGCGCCGGAGCCGGCGAGCCGGAGCTGCCCAACCCGGCATCCCTGCAACGGTGACTGCTGGACGATCCGCTGTTTGCACAGTCAGCCCTCGTCTGATCGTCGCCGAGGACTGCGGCCGTCAGCCGGAGGGGTTCGACCACGTCACGGACGGCATTTAGCACCTGCGATCAACGCTTGCTGCCGAGGTCAGGCGCTGCCGAGGAGCCCGAGCTCCCGCGCCCTGCGCACCGCCTCGTTCCGCCGGGAGACCCCGAGCTTGCGGTAGATGCCCCGGACGTGGGTCTTCACGGTGTTGACCGACAGGAACAGGTCCTGGGCGATGTCCTCGTTCGACATGGCCTGTGCGAGGCGCGCGAGCACGGTCAGCTCCCGCTCGGTCAGCGCCTCGACCGGCGCCGGAGCCGGGGCCGCCGTCCCGGTGCGCGGCGCGGCGGCAGCCGGGTCGACGAGCGGCGGGCCCAGCCACCGGTGGGCCGCCGCCAGGTCGGCGTCGGAGCGCAGCAGCTCGCGGACCACCGGCCCGGCCGCCATGAAGGGCCGCCGCCGTTCCTCCGGCCGCGCGGCGGACAGCGCCCGACGCAGCGCCTCGCGGGCGGCGGTCCGGTCGCCGGCGGCCATCCGGATCCGGGCGGTGAGCAGCCAGGCCTCCACCCGGGCCACCGCGTCGGCCGGCTCGGCGGCCGGCTCGACGGTTGCGAGGACCGGTGCCAGGAGCTCGGTCGCCCGGGCCGGTTCCCCGGCGGCGAACAGCACGGCGGCCCGGCCCACCGTGAGCGCGGCCCCCTGCTCGGCGACCCCGTCGAGCTCGGCGGCGGCGCCGGCCGGGTCGCGGCGTGCCAGCCGGAACGCCGCCGCACTCAGTGCGACCCAGACGCGCAGCCAGCCGGGCAGGGGCTGCCCGCCGACCGTCGCGGGCACGTGGGCGAGACCCTCCAGGGCCCGCCGTGGGTCCCGGCCGTCCGCGTGCTGCCAGGCGCGCATCAGTGGCACGAACAGGGACACGAAGGGGTCGTGCTGGGCGTACACGGCCCGCCCGGCATCCTCCACCTGCCTGCGGGCCGTCTCCCGATCGCTGCGCTCCATCGCGACCATCGCCAGCACCAGGTGGCCCGCGCCGGTGCGGTTGGCGGGTGGGAGGCCGTTCTCCTCGGCGAACGCCACCTCCTCCTCTCCCAGCTGCGCCGCGCGGCGCAGATGCCCCCGCATGAACTCGACCAACGCCAGTCGGCCGAGGATGTTCAGCCGCGGGTACTCGCACCCGGCACCCGCCGATGCCGCCAGCCCGGCGCGCAGGGTCCGCTCGGCCGCGTCCAACCGGCCGGTCCAGAGCTGCACGGTGCCGACGTTGGAGAGCAGGAGCGCCCGCAGCTCCGGGTGCTGCGCGGCCAGCGCCGGGACGCGAGCGAGCTGCGCCTCCCCGTCGGCCAGGGACGCCTCGGCCGCCACCGGGTCACCGGCGGTGCGGGCCAGGATCGAGCGCAGGACGGCGGCCGAGGCCAGCAGCGGCGCCCGGTGCGCCTCCGGTTCCTCGTCCGCGAGCTTCTCGGCGAGGGCGAGTTGGTCGCGGCTGACGTCCAGCTCGAACCGGGTCATGGCCCGTGCCGCGCGGACCACGGCGGGCATGGCACCGGGCTCGGCCTCCGGCAGCCCCGCCAGCGCGCTGTCCAGCTGGCTCCGCTGCCGGCCGGCCAGCAGCGCACCGAGGCCGAGCCCGCGCACCAGGGACGCGGTGGCCAGCTGCCAGTCCCCCGCCGCGGTGGCATGCCCCACGGCCTCGACCAGGAGCCCGGCCTGCTCGAACCACCCCGACGCCCGCCGGTGCAGCTCGCCGACCAGGTCGGGGCTGCGGCGCAGCAGTTCCCGACGCAGCACGTGGGTGAACAGCGGGTGGTACCGGTAGCAGCCCGGCGCCTGGTCGAGCTCCTCGATCAGCACGTTGGCGCGTCGCAGGGCCGCCAGCGCGTCCTCGCCGTCGGACCGTCCGGTCAGCAGGTCGGCGAGCGTCGGGCAGAGCCGGTCGACGATGCAGGTGCGCAGGAGGAACTCGCGGATCTCGTCCGGCTGCGCGTCCAGGACCTCGTCGACGAGGTACCGGGCGAGGGTTCCGCCCGCGTGCGGCAACGCGGCGGCGAAGCCGTCGGGGTCGGCCTGACGCTGCATCGCCACCGCGGACAGCCGCAGCCCGGCCGCCCAGCCGCGCGTGTTCTCGGTCAGCGAGGCCAGCCCGCGGGGGGTGAGCCGGATCCCGTGCTGGCGGAGCAGGTCCGCCGCCTCCTCGGCGGTGAAGGCCAGGTCGGCGTCGCGGATCCGCTCGAGCTCCCCCCGGAGCTCGTACCGGTGCAGGGGCAGGGGCCCGTCGTTGCGGGTGAGCAGGACCAGACGGAGCATCGGCGCGGCGGCGTGCAGGACGAAGTCGATGTCCTCCCGGATCTGCCGGTGGCCGAGGACGTCGAGCTGGTCGAGCACCAGGACGACCGGCGTCGACCGGCGGGCCAGGCTGTCGGCGACGCGGGCGAGCAGCGGTCGGGCGACGCTCTCGGCGACGAAGGGGTGACCGACGTCCTCGAGTTCGACGCCCGCCCGCCGCAGCGCCTCGATGACGTAGGCCCAGAAGACCCCGGGCTGGTCGTCGAAGGAGTCGAGGGTGACCCAGGCGACCGGTCCCGGCGCGGAGCCTTCGGCGGTCCACGACGCCAGGAGCAGGGTCTTCCCCGCCCCCGCGGCGCCGCTGACCACGGTCAGCGGCCCCTCGACACCGTGCGAGACCAGCTCGATCAGGCGGGGTCGGCCGACGACCGGCGTGCGGATCACGGGGACCGACAACTTGGCGGCGAGCAGCGGATGGCCGCCGGCCGGGTCGGCCGCCGTGGTGTCCACGCGTCCGAGTGTCCCGACCGGTGCGCCCTCCCGGTCGGTCATCTCGGCCCTTCCCGACGGGACGATCGTCCCGTCCCGGCCCGCCGGGTTCACCCCTGGAGCGTGAGGCGGCGTCCCCGCCCGACGGTCAGGCTCCGGGACGCACAGATCGTGCCGCCGGGCACCGGGCCGTGACCCCGCCCGAGGACCGGCGTGCCTTCGGCCGGATCATCCAGGCCGGGGGCCACATCACCGCCGGGTCGCCATGCTAAGTTCGTCGCATGAACTCAGAAGGTGTGACGGCGGCGGCACCGACCCGGACGGCGGAGTGGGGCGAGCCGCGCTCCCGCACGGTCACCTGGCACGACCCGCTGATCACCGCCGCCGGCGCGATGCAGCGCTCGGGGCTGGAGACGATGGAGGCGATCCGCGACGGGCTGCTGCCCCCGCCGCCGATCGCGCTGCTCGTGCAGATGGGCATCGGCGCGCTGGAGGAGGGCCGGGTCGAGTTCACCTGCGACGTCGACGAGTCGGTCTACAACCCGATCGGCGTCGTCCACGGCGGGCTGGTGTGCACGCTGCTGGACACCGTCGCCGGGTGCGCCGTGCACACGACGCTGCCGGCCGGGTTCGGCTACACGTCGATCGAGCTCAAGGTGAACTACCTGCGCGCGGTGCACGCCACCAGCGGACCGCTGACCGCGGTCGGCACCGTCGTGAAGCCGGGCCGCCGGGTGGCGTTCGCCGAGGGCGAGGTGCGCGACGCGTCCGGCCGGACCGTGGCGACGGCGACGAGCTCGCTCCTGGTCTTCCCGCTGCCCCCGGCGTGAGCCGCACCGACCCCCTCCGAGCTTTCTGTACCGAAAGCGCGGGCGTCCGCACGAGCTTTCGGTACAGAAAGCTCTAGGAACGGACCGCAGTGCGCGCGTCCAGCCAGCTCCACAGCTGGTCGGGCGGGAGCGGCCGGCTCAGGTGGTAGCCCTGCACCAGGTCGCACCCCAGGCCCGCGAGGGCGTCGACGGTGTCCTGGTCCTCGGCGCCTTCGGCGACCAGCACCAGGCCGAGGGCGTGCGCGAGCTGCAAGGTCGAGGTGACGATCGACTCCGCGCGCGGGCTGCCGGTCAGGGCCGCCACGAACGTCCGGTCCAGCTTGAGCTCGGTCACCGGCAGCGCGGCCAGGTAGGCCAGGCTCGAGTACCCGGTGCCGTAGTCGTCGATGGCCACCCCGACGCCCGCCTCGCGGAGTCGGCCGAGCACGCGGACGGCGCGCTCCCGGTCCTCCATGAGCAGGCTCTCGGTCACCTCGAGCACCAGGCGGTCGGCCGGCTGGCCGTGCCGGGCCAGCACGGCGGCGACCTCGTCGGGGAAGTCCTCGTCGACGAGGTTCGACGGGCTCACGTTGACCGCCATGGTCAGGTCGCGCCCCTGGTCGGCCCACGCCCGGCGCTGCGCCAGCGACATGTCCAGGACCTGCCGGGTCAGCTCGGCCATCAGCCCGGCCGACTCGGCGAGCTCGATGAACGCGTCGGGGTAGAGCAGCCCGCGGGTCGGGTGCTGCCAGCGGACCAGCGCCTCCACCCCGTCGATCACGCCGGTCGGGAGCGCCAGCTTCGGCTGGTAGTGCAGGACCAGCTCGCCCCGCACCAGGGCCCGACGGAGCTGGGCGACGTCCTCGAGGCGGTGCCGCCCGTGACCGTCGCGGACCTCCTCGTAGACCGCGACGCCGGCCCGGTCGGCTTTGGCCGAGTACATCGCCAGGTCGGCCAGCTGCATCAGTTCGGCCGGGTCGCCGGAGTGCCCGGGGCCGACGGCGACGCCGACGCTCGCGTCGACCCCGAGGTCCATGCCGCCGACCGCGAACGGTCGGCGAAGCTGGGCGCGCAGCCGCTCGGCGAGCCGGGTCGCGTCCTCGATGCCGACGTCGAAGGCCAGGACGACGAACTCGTCGCCACCGAGGCGGGCGAGCAGGTCGCCCTCCCGCAGCTGACCGCCCAGTCGCGGGCCGACCTGCCGCAGCAGCGCGTCGCCGACCACGTGGCCCAGCGAGTCGTTGATCTCCTTGAACCGGTCGAGGTCGAGCACGAGCACGGCGACGCTCTCGCCGGCGGCCAGCCGCTCCCCCGCGGCGTCCAGCGCCTCGAACACGCTGCGGCGGTTCGGCAGGCCGGTCAGCTCGTCGGTGCGGGCCTGCCGGCGGCTATCGGCCAGGGCCTGCACCTCCCGGAAGGTGAGCGCGGTGCGGGTCAGCGCGGCCAGCACGGCGCCGAACGCCAGGACCCCGGCGAGCAGGTCCCCGGGCCGGGCATTGCCCTGCAGCAGCAGGACCAGCGCCGCCAGGGCGCAGACCCCCGGCACGATCAGCGCCCGGATGCCGTCGCGCCGGCTCCCGACGCCGATGCGGGGGTACTGGCAGGCGGCCATGCCGAAGCACAGGAAGGCCACGCCCCAGCCCGCGTCGAGCGGGCCGCCGACCGCGTAGCTGCCGTGCACCACCTGGTAGGCGTAGACGGTGTCGGTGAGGACGAACACGGCGGCGCCGCCGGTCAGCCACCACCAGGAGCCGCCCGCGCCACCGCCGATGACCGCCAGGGCGCCGGCGATCAGGACCAGCACGAGCAGGTCGGCGATCGGATAGGCGATGACCAGGGTGCTGCCCGCGTCGTGCAGTGAGTCACCGAGGGCGAACGCCGCCGCGAAGGCCGCCGCCGTGAGGCCGGTGACGACGCCGTCGAGCCAGGCACCGGCCGACAGCCGCCGGACCCGCGACCGGAGCAGCAGGAGGAGCGCGCCACCGAGCAGCGCGTAGAAGGTGATGAAGCCGGCGTCGAACCAGGCCGGGCGGGCCACGACCGGCCCGCTGCGGCTGGCCACCTCGTACCCGGCGGCGCCGACCGAGTAGGCCGCGACCGCACCGGCGAAGCACAGCCACGCCGCGCGGTCGTCGCGGGTCAGGAGGGCACGCCAGACGAGGAGGCCGACGAGCCCGAGCAGGAAGACGACCTTGCCGCCGACCGCGAGGGTGGCGAGGACGCCGTCCGCGCCGAGGCCGTGCGCGGCCAGGGAGAGCACGTACGTCGACGCCACCGCGGCGGCGAACACGCGCCCCCACAGCATCGGCCGGTCCAGCCGCTCGCGGCGGTCACCTCCCCGCCGGGAGGTCCCGGGACGCCGTCGAGCCATGGGGTCCTGATCGGCTCGAACCGGCCGGCGCTGGATGGCCCGGCCCGGGATTTCCCCCTGGATTCCCCCCGCGGGGGGACGTCGGCCGGCCTGGCCACGAGGTCCACCACCTCACCCGTGGTCGACGGTCCGCTCAAGGACGTGCCGCGCGGAGCCGAGAACACACAGGTCAGAGCTGGAGATCCGGAGGTGGTGGGGCAGTGGGGTCGCAGGACGCGGCGAGCGAGGAGCGGACGGCGCGCCCGCTCTCGCGGCGAGGGCAGACCGGGCTCATCGCCGGCCTGATCGTCGTCCTGCTCGGCCTGGCCCTCCTGCTGGGGCCGCCGTACCAGGACCACCTGGCCTACCTCCCCGACGTCGACCTGCCCTGGTGGGCGATCGGGCTGGCCTTCGCGGCGACCGACGTGTTCGTCCTCAACGTCCAGGCCCGGCGGGAGACGCAGACCATCTCCCTGAGCGAGATCCCGTTGGTCCTCGGGCTCTTCTTCGCCGCACCGCTGGCCCTGGTCATCGGGCGGGTGGTCGGGTCCGCCGCGGCGATGATCGGGTACCGCCGGTCACCGCCGCTCAAGGTGGCGTTCAACCTCTCGCTCATCCTCAGCGAGACCGGTCTCGCCGTCGCGCTCTTCCATGCGCTGGCGCCCGACGACCCCGGCTCGGGTCCGGCCACCTGGCTGGCCGCGTACGTGGCTGCGTTCGCCGCCGATCTGATGGGCGCGGTGGCAATCTCCTGCGTGATCGCCGCCCGGGACGGCGGGGTGGACATCCGGTCGCTGCTGTCGGGCGCCGGGTCGCTCAAGGTGCCGGCCCTGGCGGTCACGCTCGGCCTCGTCTGCGTCATCAGCCTGGCCGCGGCCCCCACCAGTGCCTGGCTGCTGCTGGCGTTCGGCGTCCTGCTGCTGCTCGCCTTCCGCGCCTACGCCGCGCTGGCCGAACGGCACCTGAACCTGGAGCGCCTGTACCGGTTCAGCCAGGCCGTCGGCGCCGCATCCGAGCTCGACGAGGTCATGCGCAACGTGCTCGAGGAGGCCCGCGAGGTCCTGCACTCGGAGCGCGCGACCGCCGCCTTCACCGACCCCGACGGGGAGCTCGTCGCCCGCGTCCGCCTGGACGCCGCCGGCCGGCTGACCCGCTCGGAGGAGCCGGCCGGCCCCGAGGACGCCTGGGTGCTGCAGCAGGTCGTCGACGGCGGCAGGCCGGTCCTCATGCCGCGCTCCACGCGGGTGCCCGAGGCGCGCCGGTGGCTGGCCGCCTACGCCATGCGCGACGCCGTCGTCGTCCCGCTCAACGGCGCGAACGGGATCGTCGGCGCGCTGGTGGTGGCCGACCGACTGGGCGACGTCCGCACGTTCGAGGAGGACGACGCCCTGCTGCTGGAGACCGTCGCCAACCACGCCTCGGTCGCCCTGCGCAACGGCGAGCTCATCGACCGCCTGCAGCACGACGCCCTGCACGACGCCCTCACCGGCCTGCCCAACCGCGCCGACGTGCAGCGTCGCCTCACGTCCGCCCTCGCGGCCGGCGCCGACGGCGCCGTGCCGGCCGTCGCCGTCATGATCCTCGACCTCGACGAGTTCAAGCAGGTCAACGAGACCCTCGGGCACCAGCAGGGCGACAACCTGCTGCGCGAGGTGGCGCTGCGCCTCGAGGACGTCGTCGGCACCTCCGGGACGGTCGCCCGGCTGGGCAGCGACGAGTTCGCCGTCCTCGTGCCCGGCGCCACCGACGAGGACCGCGTCCTGCACCTCGCCCGCCGCGCCCTGCGCGCCCTGGAGCAGCCCGTCGTCCTCGACGGGATGCGGATCGAGATCGGCGCGGCCGTCGGCGTGGCCATCGCACCGACCCACGCCACGGACGCCGCCGCGCTGCTCAAGCGCGCCGACCTGGCCGCCTCCGACGCCAAGTCCACGACCAGCCGGTTGCGGCTGTACGGCCCGGACCTCGACGCCGACGGCCCCCGGCGCCTCACCCTGGTGTCGGAGCTGCGGACGGCCGTGCTGGACGGTGCGCTGGAGGTGCACGTCCAGCCGCAGGCCGCCCTTGCCAGCGGGCGCATCGCCGGCGTCGAGGCGCTGGTCCGGTGGCAGCACCCGTCGCTGGGTCCGATCGGCCCCGACGAGTTCATCCCCGTCGCGGAGCGCAGCGGCCTGATCGGCCCGCTGACCTCGCAGGTCCTGGACGCGTCGCTGGCCGCGTGCGCCACGTGGCAGGCGGGCGGGCACGACCTCGCGGTCGCGGTGAACCTCTCGACCCGCAGCCTGCACGAGGCCGATCTGGTCGAGCACGTCGCCCGGTTGCTGGCGTGCCACGGCGTCGCGGCGGAGAAGCTCACCCTGGAGGTCACCGAGGGCTCGGTCATGGTCGACCCCACCCGGTCGGTCGCGGTCCTCCGCCGGCTCCGCGACCTCGGGGTGCGCCTGTCGGTCGACGACTTCGGCACCGGCTACTCGTCGCTGTCGTACCTGCAGCGGCTGCCGGTGCAGGAGGTCAAGATCGACCGCAGCTTCGTCGCCGCCCTGCACTCCGGCGCGGAGAACGTGGCGATCGTGCGCGCCATCATCACCCTCGGCCGGAACCTGGGCCTCGAGGTCGTCGCCGAGGGCGTGGAGGACCAGGCGACCTGGGACCTGCTGACCTCGCTGGACTGCGACCTGGTCCAGGGCTGGCACCTGGCCCGGGCGATGCCGATCGACGACCTGCTCCCCTGGCTGGCCGCCCGAACGGTGCAGCCCGCCGCACCCCCGATCCACCGCTGACCCACGAGAGCCGCCGTCGGGCCGCCGGAGCCGGACTGCACGGCGGCCTCGGCGGGTGTACCGCGTGGTCGGTGGCTCCCGCGCACGGTCCTGGCAGACTGCGCCGGTGCCGGCGCCGTCCCCGCCCGCGTCGGTGACGGCCGAACCGCGGGCGCGGACCTCCGTGGCGCGGGCCCTCGTGCACGTCGTGGCGGCCGGGCTCCTCGGCGTCGTCGCGGCCATGACGGCCGCGCCACCGATCATGGTCTCGCTCTTCGGCGGAGTCGTCGCGGTGCTGGTCACCGTCGTCGTCGTCATCGCCGTCGTGGCCGGGCTCGCGGTGGCGCTCGACCGTGCCGCCGGCCCCGGACTCAACGGCCGGGCCGGATCGGTGAACCGCGGCGTGCTGCTGGGCGTGGCCGGGTGCGTCATCGCCCTGGCGATCGTCTTCATCGCATTCCGGACCGGCCACGCGAGCGACCTCCCGGTCCCGCTGCGCTACGCCACCGCCGCCGTGCCCTTCGCCGCGGTCGCCGCGCTGCAGTGGCCGGGCCCGGTCCGGATCGTCACCACCGTCGTCCTCGTCACGACGGCCGCGGTCGTCGGCATCCCCTGGGCGCAGGAGCGGGCGGCCGCCGGTCGGGAGGCCGACATCCGCGCCCAGATCGGCACCACCGCACGGCCGTGGGTCACCGAGATCACCGGCCTGCGGGGCGGCGCCCCGCAGACCACGGGCAGCGAGTGGCTCTCGACCCCCTACACGGCCGACGGCGACCCCCAACCGGTCGTCCGGCTGGTGCGCGTGCCGTCGACGGTCGCCGCGGGCGCCGACCCGTGCGGCGGCCAGTTCTTCCCGCCCGGCAGCGAGTACGACCTGACCTCGTGCACCGAGACCGCCGCGGGGGTCTGGTCGCGTGTCGCGGACCCGTACCGGCAGCAGCTGGTCACGCGGCTGGGCGGGACGTGGATCAGCGCCGAGGCCGATGTCGACGTGGCGCCGGCCCTGCTCGCGGAGGCGCTGGCCCACGCCCGGCCGATGACCGGCGACGAGTACGAGGCCTGGCTCGACGCCATGCTCGTCCACCCCCTGGACTGATCCGGTGGCGACGCCGGCTGCCACCCGCCTGATCGGGCGACGGGTGGCAGCGGGTTCGGGCAGCCGTCAGGCCGCCGCCGGCTCGCGCACGAGGGCCACCGCGGCCCGGTGCCGTCCGGCCGCGCGGCGGGGCAGGGCGACCACCGCGGCGTACCCGCCGGCCAGCAGGCCCGTTCCGATGATCGCGCCGGTCAGCCCGACGAGCGCCACCAGCGGGGCCGCCACGAGCGAGCCGACCACGATGCCGGCGATCGACACCGGGAGCGCGATGCCGTAGGCGCGGGTGAAGACCTCCTCGTCCAGCTCCCGCTGCAGAGCGGTCTCGCACAGGACCTCGACCAGCACCGCACCGGCGCCGCCGACGACGGCCCACACGAGCAGGCCGGCCAGCCACGGGGTGACCGCCATCAGCGCCGAGGGCACCGCGAGCACCAGCAGCGCGCCGACCAGGACGGCCTTCGGGCGGGGGCTGCGGTCGGCCCGGCCGGCCACCGTCGTCCCGAGGATGCCGCCGGCGCCGAGCCCGGCGAGGACGTATCCGTACCCGGCGTCGCCGTAGCCCAGCTCCCGGGTGAGCAGCATGAGGAGCACGGTCTGCATGCCGTAGACGACGCTGCAGACCACGTCGGCGCCGACCAGCCGCACGGCCACCGGGTGCGACCGCAGCGCCCGTGCCCCGGTCACGACGTCGGCCACGATGGTCCGCCGTTCGCCGACCCGGCCCGGACGGAACGCCGCGCCACCGGGGATCGACAGCACGGCCAGGCCCGAGAGCGCGAACGACGCGGCGTTGACCAGGAAGGCCGTGCTCGGCGGGCCGACCAGCAGGAGGACGGCGCCGACGACCGGCCCGGCGGCCACCGCGCCCATGCCCACGACCGCCCGTGCGGCGTTGGCGCCGGCGAGGTCGGCGTCGGGGACCAGCCGTGGCGTGCTCGCCGCCGCCGACGGCGGGTAGGGGGCAGCTGCCGCCGTCGCCAGCCCGGCCAGCACCGGCGCCAGGACGACGGGCAGGCCGGCGAGCGCGACGACACCGAGACCCAGCATGAGGACCGCGCGGGCGAGGTCGGACACGACCATCACGTACTGGCGGTCGAAGCGGTCGGCGATCACGCCACCGAGCGGTCCGAGCACGACCAGCGGCACCACGCGGGCCGCGGTGGTCGCGGCCAGCCAGCCGGCGCTGTGGGTGCGCTCGTAGACGAAGGCCAGCAGCGCGACGTTGTAGAGCCAGTCCCCCGCCTGCGACACGGCGAGCCCGGCGAGCAGCCGGCGGAACCCGCGGTGCCGCAGCGCGCCGCGCATGGTGCCGGGAGCCGCGGTCACGACCGCACCGCCGCGGTGAGCACGCTGCCGGGCAGGCTGCCGATGACGCCGCCGATCACGAGGCCCTTGCAGACGATGTCGCGGATGTCGTTCATGGGGATCCCCTCCGGGAGAGCCGTGCCGCACCTGCAGCGGTGCTGGGAGAAGGCTGTCGCTGAGGCGGCGGATCCCGGATCGGGCGGCGGCCCCGTTCCTCCGGGTCGGGCCACCTCAGATCGGGCGCCCCGCGGACACCGGTGGGAGATGCGGCGTCCTGAGGCACCTCAGGACGGCGTCCGACGTGTCAGCATCCCTGCCGTGCGGTTCGAGGTCGTGAGCCCGGTCCTCGTGGGGCGCGAGCGCGAGCTGGCGCAGTTGCGGGCCGCGGTCGCGCGGACGGCGGCAGGCGAGCCCGGGGTCGTGCTCGTCGGCGGCGAGGCCGGCGTCGGCAAGAGCCGGCTGCTCGACGCCGCGTTCGGCGACGCATCCGGTATGCGGGTCCTCACCGGCGGCTGCATCGAGCTGGGCGGGGAGGGCCTCCCGCTGGTGCCCCTGGTGGAGGCGCTGCGCACCGTCGTCCGGACGACGCCGTCCGGCGACCTCGACCGGCTCCTCGGCCCGGCCCGGCGGGAGCTGGCACGGCTGCTCCCGGAACTCGCCGTCGACCTGCCCGCTCCCCCGGCCACCAGCGGCAGCACCGCGCAGCTGTTCGAACTCGTGCTCGGCGTCCTCGGCCGGATCGGCGACGAGCATCCGCTGGCGCTCGTCGTCGAGGACCTGCACTGGGCCGACCGCACCACGCTGGACCTGGTCGCGTTCCTGGTCCGCGGCCTCCAGGGCACGCGCGTGCTGCTCGTGCTCACCTACCGCTCCGACGAGGTGGACCGGAGGTCCCCGCTGCGCCCGCTGCTCTCCGGGTGGGAGCGGCTGCGCGGCGTGGAGCGGCTGCAGCTCGAGCGCTTCAGCCGCCGGGAGACCGCCGCACAGGTCGGTGCGATCCTGGGCGCGACCCCGGAGCCGGGCATGGTCGACCTGGTCTTCGACCGGTCCGAGGGCAATGCCTTCTTCGTCGAGGAGCTCGTCCGCACCGTCCGCGACGGCACCGGCGAGCACGAACTGCCGCCGTCCCTGCGCGACGTGCTGCTGTCGCGGGCCGAGCGGCTCTCCGGCCCCGCCCAGCGGCTGCTCCGGACCGCCGCCGTCGCCGGCCGCTGGGTACCCGAGCGGCTGCTGTCCGAGGTCGCCGCGGTGTCCCCGGCCGAGCTGTACGAGGCGCTGCGCGAGGCCGTCGACGCATCGCTGCTCGTCGTCGACGGCACGGGGCGTGGCTACGCCTTCCGGCACGCGCTGACCCGGGACGCCGTCTACGAGGACCTGCTGCCCGGCGAGCGGGTGGAGCTGCACACCGCCTACGCCGAAGCGCTGGACCGCGCCCCGGGGCTGGCCGAGGACGACGCCTCGGTCGCGGCCACCCTCGCCGTCCACTGGTACGCCGCGCACGACATGCCGCGCGCGCTGGCGGCGTCGGTGCGCGCGGGGCGGCAGGCGATCGCCGCGTTCGCCCCGGCCGAGGCGCGCCGGCATCTGGAGCGGGCCCTGGAGGTGTGGCGCAGCGTGCCCGACGCGGAGACGTGGGCCGGCGCCGACCAGGTCGAGGTGTTGCGGCTCACCGCCCGGGCGACCTTCCACGGCGGGGATCCCGAGCGGGCGCTCACGCTGCTGGAGCGGGCCCTGGATCTGGTCGACCCCGACACGGACCCGGAGCGCAGCGCGTTCGTCGTCGAGCAGCGGGCGGTGACCGTCCGCGCGCTCGGCGAGGACGGCGCCGGGGTCACCGAACTCGAGACGGCCCTCGCCCGGCTGCCGGTGGACCCCCCGAGCCTGGCCCGGGCAGCGGTGCTCGCCGCGCTGGCCAACACGCTCATGCGGGTGGGGTCCGACCGCGCGTCCGAGGTGGCCCGGACCGCGCTCGCCGCCGCCCGCGCCACCGGGGCCACCCAGCAGGAGGCCGGCGCGCTGCTGACCCTGGGCTCCGCCCTCAGCTACCTCGCCGACCCGGCGGAGGGCGAGGCCTTCCTGCGCGAAGGGCTGCAGCTGGCGCTCGACGCGCACGACCACGAGACCGCACTGCGCGGCTACGTCAACCTCTCCGACGCCCTCGAGGCAATGGGCCGGCACGGGGACGCCGCCACGGCCGCGCGCGACGGGATCGAGCTCGCGACCCACGTGGGGCTCTCCCGCAGCTTCGGTGCCTACCTCACCGGCAACCTGGTCGAGCCCCTGGTCCGCCTCGGGGAGTGGCGGGAGGCCGAGCGGGTCGCCGCCGACGTGGTGATCGGTGACCTGCGTGGGGTGTTCGGCGCGACCGTGCAGGAGCTGCTGGGCTACCTCGCCGTGACCAGCGGTCGGCTCGACGCGGCCCTCCAGCACGTGCGGGAGGCCAAGCGCCAGCTCGGGGAGTCGCGGGAACCGCAGTTCACGCAGGCGCTGATCTACATCGAGGCGGAGGCCGCCCGTGCCCGGGGGGAACTCATAGCAGCCGCCGAGCTCGCCGAGGCCGGGCTCGCCGTGAGCACCGCCTGGTCGGCGCGCTACTCCTGGCCGCTGCTCTGGCTGCGTGCCCGCACCGCCGCGGACGCCGCCGTCCGGGGACGCGACGAGCACCGGCCCCCCGCCGTCGTGCTGGACCCCGACCTCCTCGGGCGCACGCCGGCCGGCCCCGTCGGAACGGCCTCCCCGGCCGCGCGCGGCTACCGGGCGCTGACCGCCGCGGAGACCGTGCGCCGCGACGGCGCCCCCGCGGTCGAGGCGTGGCGGGCCGCGGTCGCGGCGTGGGAGGAGGCGACCGACGCCTGGCCGCTGGCCTATGCGCGCTACCGGCTGGGCGAGGCGCTGTGCGCCGGCGAGGACCGCGCCGGGGCGGCGGCCGTGCTCCGGCTGGCCGCGGAGGCGGCCGAGGCGATGGGCGCGGCCCCGCTCCTCGACGACGTCCGCGCGCTGGCCCGGCGTGCCCGGGTGCCGCTCGACGACGGCGTGCCCGGGCCGTCACCGGCGACCGGTGCCCCCGTGCCGTTCGGCCTGACCGACCGCGAACGCGAGGTGCTCGCCCTGGTCGCCGCGGGCCGGTCGAACGGGCAGATCGCCACCGCCCTATTCATCAGCCCGAAGACCGCGAGCGTGCACGTGTCCAACATCCTCGCGAAGCTCGGTGTGAGCGGCCGCGTCGAGGCCGCGGCCGTGGCGCACCGCCTCGGGCTGGTTCCGGAAGGACGGCCCTGATGGCGACCTGGGACGCGGTGTCGGCCGCCTGCCTCGCGCTGCCGGAGGCGGTGGAGACGACGTCGCGCGAGGGGCAGCGGCAGTGGCGGGTGCGCGACAAGTCCTTCGCCTGGGAGCGCCCGCTGCGCCGTCGTGACCTCGAGGAGCTGGGCGCCGCCGCCCCCGCCGGGCCGGTGCTCGCGGCCTCCGTCCCCGACGAGGGGGCCAAGCGGGCGCTGGTCGCGGCCGAGCCCGAGGTCTACTTCACCACCCACCACTTCGACGGCTACCCGGCGGTGCTGGTCCGCCTCGACGAGATCGACGACGCGTCGCTGGTGGAGCTGGTCAGCGAGGCGTGGGCCTGCCGGGCACCTCGCCGGCTGCGCGCCGAGCACCCCCCGCCCGGCTGACCCGCGGCGCGGACTACGGCACCACGGGCACGATCCGGGCGATCACGTCGTCGGGCATGAGCCCGGCCTTGCCGAAGCGCCGGGCGGCCTCGAGGAACTGCGGCGCGCAGGCCGCGAGCTCGACGAGCATCTCCCGGGCGGCGTCCTCCCGGCCGGCCAGCGCCGCGACGACGGCCCGCCACATCAGCTGGTCGGGCTCGGTGACCGGGTCCATCGGCCGCAGCAGCTCCAGCTCGCGGTCGGCGGTGACCGGATCGCCGTCGATGGCCTGCTGGAAGTAACGGACGACGTCCTGGTAGCGGACCTTGGTGATGAGCAGCTCGCCGAGTGCGGTGATCGGGTCGGCGGAGTCGTCGACCCGCAGGTCCACCACCGTGTCGTGCCAGGGGCGGCCCGTCGTCGTGGCCCGGATGACCATGATCGCCGCGGATCGCCGGCCCCGGAAGTCACCGCCGGCCTCCTCCCCCGCCTGCAACGCGGTGAGCAGCCGCTGGGCCAGCGGCCCGGCCGAGCCCTCGAACGACTCGACCATCGACTCCCACACCGCCGGGGAGGCAGCCATGTTGGCCAGCGCGACGCAGGTGTCGCCCTGCAGGTGCCCGGCGGCGTCGACGCACTGCTCGCCGGTGTAGGCGGCGAGGTCACCGTTCACGCCGAGGACGGCGACCTGCCGCCGACTCGGATGCGGGTCGACGCTGCTCAGCGCGGTCAGCACCTCCTGCGCGGTGAAGCCGCCCTGCAGCAGGTCGAGCCCGACCGAGCCGTACATCGGCTCGGCCATCGACTGGGTGGCGATCACGCCGTGGCCGGGCAGCGCGAAGGGCACGCTGTTGCCGACGGCGAACGCCTGGGACTGGGTGGCGACGCCCATCTCCCCGGTTTCCGGGTCGCGGGCGACGATCGAGTAGGTCACCGCTGAGCCCTACCCGCCCCCCGCCGAGGGGAACGTGACGATGATCAGCCTGCCCGCGCTCGAGGGGTGGTCGATGCGGGCCAGCCGTAGGTCAGTCGCTCGCCATCGCCTCGGCGGTCAGCTCCACCGACCGCAGCCGGGCCTCGACCGTGGGCGACTGGAACGCGACGATCAGCTCGTCGGCGTCGGCCAGCTTGCGGAACGTCTCCAGGTACTCCCCCACCTCGGCCGGCGTGCCGAGCGCGGTGTGGGTGAGCATCTGGTCGACGTGCACCGCGGCGCCCTGCGCCAGCAGCTGCTCGGCGGCGGTGTCGAAGTCGACGCCCTCGGGCAGGCGGCCCCGGCCGAACAGCCCGACCGCGCGCACCCGCCGGGTGACCTGCAGCTGTTCCTCGGCGGCCCGACGGTCGTCGGCGGCGATCACGTTGACGCCGGCGATGACGTAGGGCTCGGCGAGCTGCGCGGAGGGTCGGAAGTCGCGCCGGTAGGCGGCGACGGCGGGCTCGAGCAGCTGCGGGGCGAAGTGCGAGGCGAAGGCGTACGGCAGGCCGAGCGCGGCGGCCAGGGTGGCGCCGAACATCGACGAGCCGAGGACGTACAGCGGCACGTCCGAGCCCTTGCCGGGGATCGCCTGCACCCCGGGCACGCGGGTGGCCCCGGTGAGGTACCCCTGCAGCTCCAGGACGTCGTCGGGGAAGCGGTCGGCCGAGGCCGGGTCGCGGCGCAGCGCGTACATCGTGTTCTGGTCCGAGCCGGGCGCTCGGCCCAGCCCCAGGTCGATGCGGCCGGGGTACATCGCCTCGAGCGTGCCGAACTGCTCGGCGATCGTCAGCGGCGAGTGGTTGGGCAGCATGACCCCGCCGGCCCCCAGCCGGATCGTCTCCGTCTGCGCGCCGACGTGGGCGATCAGCACGCTGGTCGCCGACGACGCGATCCCGGGCATGTTGTGGTGCTCGGCGTACCAGACCCGCCCGTAGCCGTGCCGCTCCGCGCGCCGGGCGAGCTCCACGCTCGCGGCGATGCTGCTGGCGGCGGTCTCCCCGCGGGCGATGGGCGCCAGGTCGAGGACGGACAACGGGATGCGCATGGAAGAGCCCTTCGATCGGTTGCCCGGTGCAACCCGCCGACGTCCGGCGAGCTTCCCGACGTGTCGCGCGCAGAACCCTGTCGGCCCGGAAGCCGGCAGGTGTACAACCTGCGCCGACACGGGGGCGATCGCCTCCGTGACGTCTTGAGGAGACGATCGTGAAGCAGACGTACCGCGTGGTTGCCGGGCTGATCGCCCTGGGGGTGCTCGTGCAGGCGGCCTCGGTCGCCTTCGGCTGGTTCGAGGTGATCAGCGAGGTCGAGAACGGGCAGATCTTCGACGAGAACGCCGAGTTCAACCTCGGCCAGCTCGTGCACCTGTACGGCGGGCTGTACGCCATCCCGGTGCTCGGCCTGGTCCTGCTGATCGTCTCGTTCCTCGCCGCGAAAACCGTCCCGCAGGCACGCAAGTGGGGCGGCATCGTCTTCGGACTGGTCGTGCTGCAGGTGGCGCTGGCGATCTTCGCCTTCGCGCTCGCGCCGGCCATCGGGGCGCTGCACGGCGCCAACGCGCTGCTGCTGCTCGGCGCGGCCCTGCGGGCGGCGTCCCTGACGCAGGTCGAGGCACCGGCGGCCGGCGGACCTGCCGTCCCCCGGCAGCGGTCGGAGAGCCCATCGACACCGTCGTCGATCCCTGTCCAGTGAGCTCCGCCGCCGCTGGCGGCTGATCGTCCCGCTCGTCGTCCTCGTCCTGGGGATCGGGTTCCTCGGCTGGCTGTGGTGGTCGAGCCTGGTCCCCTCGACGTACTCGATCACCGAGATGGGGCACGCCGAGTACGGCGGCGGGCCGGAGGGGCACGACCACGCCACCGGCCGGCCCGTCGCCGAGCTCACCGGCCCGACGACCGGTGAGCCCGACGCCGCCTTCGACCTCGCTGCCGCACGGGGCACCGTCCGGCTGGCCACCGGGGAGGAGATCCCCGGGTACACGCTCAACGGCACCTCGCCGGGCCCGGCCCTCGAGGTGCAGCAGGGCGACCTCGTCCAGGTGACGCTCACCAACGTCGACGTCGGCGAGGGTGTCACCCTGCACTGGCACGGGGTGGACGTGCCCAACGCCGAGGACGGCGTGGCCGGCGTGACCCAGGACGCGGTGGGTCCCGGCGGCAGCCACGTCTACCGGTTCGTCGCCGAGGATGCCGGCACGTACTGGTACCACTCCCACCAGGTGTCCCACGAGCAGGTGCGGGGCGGCCTGTTCGGCACCCTCGTCGTGCTGCCGGCCGAGCAGGAGGAGGAGGTGCGCGACGTCGTCGCGCCGGTGCACACCTACTCGGGACGGCGCACCGTCATGGGCGGCACCGGCGTGGTCGGGGTCGACGCCGTACCGGGCGAGCGGGTCCGCGTCCGCGTGGTCAACACCGACAACGGGCCGCTGCGCGCCTGGGTGACCGGCTCCCCGTTCGAGGTGGTCGCCGTCGACGGCACGGACGTCAACGAGCCGACGCCACTGCGCGACGAGGGCCTGGTGGTGACCGCGGGCGGCCGGGTCGACGTGCTGGTCGAGGCGCCGGCGCGGGTGGACACCGGTGGCGGCTCGGCGGTGGTCGTCGGGCCGCCCGGCACCGAGATCGAGCCGCGGGCCGAGCCCGCCGGCCAGGTCGACCTGCTGTCCTACGGCTCCCCGCGGCCGCTGTCGTTCGACCCGGACGAGCCCGACCGGCGGTTCACCTACGAGATCGGTCGCCGCGTCGGCTTCGTCGACGGCCGTCCCGGGTTCTGGTGGACGATCAACGGCCGCCTGTTCCCCGACGTGCCGATGTACCACGTCGAGGAGGGCGACGTGGTGCGCATGACCATCCGCAACGACAGCGGCGACGTCCACCCGATGCACCTGCACGGGCACCACGCGATCGTGCTGTCCCGCGACGGCGTCGCGGCCAGCGGCAGCCCGTGGGTGGTCGACTCGCTCAACGTCCTCGACGGCGAGACCTACGAGATCGTGTTCCTCGCCGACAACCCCGGGATCTGGATGGACCACTGCCACCACCTCGACCACGCGGCGGAGGGACTGGTCGCCCACCTCGCCTACGCCGGCGTGGCCGGGTCCTTCGAGGTCGGTGGCCCGGCGGACAACCAGCCCGAGTAGCGGCTCAGGCCGCCCGGGCGCACGCCCCGACGAGTGCGACGTCGGCGACGACGGCGGTCACGTTGTCCTGCGTCCCCGCGGCCAGCGCGTCGCGGACGAGCCGGGTCGCCGCGGCCGTGGGAGCCGGTTCGTCGGCGAGGACCCGGGCGAGCACCTCGGGCGCGACGACGCCGGAGAGCCCGTCGGAGCAGAGCAGGAGGCGGTCCCCGGGCCGGACGTCGTGCCGGCCCACCTCGAGGTGCGCCAGGTCGCCGTCCCGCCCGTGCAGCGCGCCGAGGACGACCGACCGCAACGGGTGGGTGCGGGCCTGCTCGGCGTCGATCGCGCCCGCGTCCACCAGGGACTGGACGAGGGTCTGGTCGCGGGTGAGCTGCCGCAGCCGACCGTCGCGGAACAGGTAGGCGCGCGAGTCACCGACGTGCGCGACGACGAGCTCCGACCCGGTGAGCGCCACCGCGGTGAGCGTGGTGGCCATCCCCGACAGCTGCGGGTCGGCGGCGACGGCGTCGGCGAGCCGGCTGTTCGCCGCGGCGACCGCGACGGCGAGGTCGTCCCCGGCGGTGGACACCGCCGTCACGGCCAGCGTCGCGGCGACCGCTCCCCCGACGTTGCCACCGACACCGTCGGCCACCACCAGCAGGCGCTCGCCGGTGGCGGCGGCGTCCTGGTTCTCCCGTCGTGGGCCGGCGATCGAGACCACCGCCGCGTCGAGCCCGAGCTCGTCCGGCTCCGGGCACCGCCACGGGACGGTCGTGCTGCCGTCGGCCACGGGCTCCTCCTCGCTGGTGCACCCAGTGTGGAGCGCGGAGGCTCGACGGCGGGTGGGAGAACGCTGTACGTCTCCTGTGAGCTGCGCCGGGCGTTCGGCGGGCGGGGGACTCGCGGGACAGACTGCCCCTGTGGAGGCGCAGGTGACCGGTGCGGACCAGCGCGGCACCGACGTCCGGGGGCTGACCGCACAGGAGGCCGAGGAGCGCCGCCGCAGGGGGCAGGGCAACGTCGCGGGCGGCCGGTCGTCGCGCAGCTACGCGCGGATCCTGCGCACCAACGTCTTCAACTTCTACAACACGATCCTGTTCGTCATCGGCGCCGCACTGCTGGCCCTCGGTCGCTACAACGACGCGTTCATCAGCGTCGGCCTGGGGCTGGTCAACGCCGCGCTGAGCGCCGTCCAGGAGATCCGGGCCAAGCGCAAGCTCGACCGGCTGCAGCTGCTCACCCGCGGCGTGGTGCACGTCGAGCGCGACGGGCAGGTCGTGGAGGTGCTGCCCGAGGGCGTCGTCCGGGACGACGTCGTGCGGCTGCGGCCCGGCGAGCAGATCGTCGTCGACGGGCCGCTCCTCGACGGCCGGGTCGAGGTCGACGAGTCGCTGCTCACCGGCGAGTCCGAGGCGCTGGCCAAGGGGCCCGGGGACGAGCTGCTGTCGGGCAGCTTCTGCGTCGGCGGCGAGGGCCGCCAGCTGGCGCGGGCGGTCGGCGCGGACAGCTACGCCAGCCGGCTCACCGCCGACGCCCGGCGCGAGTCCACCGACGTGACGCCGCTGCAGCGCCGGATCCAGTTCGTCATCCGCCTGGTCATGGCCCTCGCCGCCCTGATGAGCGTGACGATCCTGCTGCAGGCCGCCCTCGAGGGCCTGACCCTGGTGCGAACCGTGCAGACCACGGCCGTGCTCTCGGGGCTGGTCCCCTACGGGCTGTTCTTCCTGGTGGCGCTGGCCTACACGGTGGGTGCGGTCAAGAGCGGCGAGCAGGGTGCGCTCGTGCAGCGGGTCAACGCGGTCGAGTCGGTCAGCAACGTCGACGTCGTCTGCGTGGACAAGACCGGGACGCTCACCACCGGCCGGCTCACCCTGGTGGAGGTGCGCCCGCTCGGCGCCGCCGACCCGGCCGAGGCGGAGCGCTCGCTGGGGTCGATGGCGCACAGCGCCGGTCTGCCCAACCTGACGACCACCGCACTGGCGGAAGCCCTGCCCGGGGCGGAGGTGACCGTCCGGGAGGAGATCCCGTTCTCGTCCTCCCTGCGGTGGAGCGCGCTGCGCACCGACGACGAGGTCTGGGTGCTGGGCGCTCCCGAGGCGCTGGCCCCGCACCTCACCGGACCGCCGCTGGCCGACGACGTGCACGGGTGGACCGCCGAGGGACTGCGGGTGCTGCTGCACGCCCGCGCCGTCGATCCCGCCGCCCCGCTGCGCGGCGCCGACGGCCGCCCGGCCCTGCCGGCCCTGGAACCGGTCGCGCTGGTCGTGCTCGCCGACGAGTTGCGCGCCGACGTGACCGCGACCCTCGCGGGACTGGCCGCCCAGGGGGTGGCGGTGAAGGTGATCTCCGGCGACGACCCCGGCACCGTGGCCGCCCTCGCCGTCCAGGCCGGGCTCTTCCCGACCCCGCCGGTGCACGGCAGCACCCTCGACGGGCTCAGCGATCCCGAGCTGGACCACGTCGTGGCCGACAGCACCGTGTTCGGCCGGATCACCCCCGAGCAGAAGGAGCGGATCGTCGCCTCCCTGCGCCGCCAGGGCCGCTACGTCGCCATGGTCGGCGACGGAGTCAACGACGCCCGGGCCCTGAAGCAGGCGCACGTCGGGGTGGCGATGCGCAGCGGCAGCGCCGTCACCCGCGACGTCGCCGACATCGTCCTGACCGACGACTCGCTCGCCGCCCTGCTGCCGGCGCAGCGCGAGGGCCGCCGGATCATCAACGGGATCGCGATCTCGATGCAGGTGTTCCTGGTGCGCGTCGCGACCCAGGGCCTGGTCATCCTCGCCATCACGATGCTGGGGCTGGGGTTCCCGTACTCGCCCTCGCAGGTGGGCCTGACACTGCTCACCGTCGGCGTGCCGTCGCTGTTCCTCACGGCGTGGGCGCGCCCGACGGTGCCCGACCCCGCGCTGCTGGCCACCCTCGGACGGTTCGTGATCCCGGCGGCGGTGATCACCACGGCCGGTGGCGTGGCGGTCTACGCCTCCCTGTACACCAGGGTGCTGAAGGGTTTCTCGGACCCGGACCTGCCCGCCACGCTGATCGCGGACTTCGAGCGCTACACCGGGATCTCCGAGGACGACGCCGGATTCACCGAGGCGGCGGCGACCATCGGGGCCCAGACCGGGCTGGCGACGTTCGTCTCCCTCGCGTCGTTCGTGCTGATTCTCTTCCTCATGCCACCGCACCGCGTCTTCGCCTCCTGGACCCGGCCGACCGGCGACCGGCGCCCCGCCGTGCTCGTCGCCGTCCTCGTCGCGGTGTTCGCCGCGGTGCTGTTCGTCCCGGCGCTGTCGGACTACTTCGGCCTGACCGGCCCCGCCCGGCCGGTGTTCACCACCGTGCTCCCGCTGCTGGTGGTCTGGTTCGTCGTCCTCACCGCGGCCTACCGGTTCCGGCTGCTCGACCGGATGCTCGGCCTGGACGACCTGCCGCCGGGGAGGGCGCCGGCGCGCTGATCCGGGGCTCGGCAGCCGACGGGGGCCGGGCGCCGTCGAGCAACTGCCGGAGCGCCCGCAGTTCGGCGTCCAGTGCCTGCCGACCCTGCGGCGTGATCCGCACCCACGTGCGGGGACGCCGCCCCTCGTACCCCTTCTCGATGCCGACCAGGCCCGCGTCCTCGAGGACGGTCAGGTGACGGGAGAGGTTGCCGGCGGTCAGATCCAGGGTCTCCCGGAGGTAGCGGAACTCCACCTGCTCGACCTCTCCGGCGATGGTCAGGATGCCGAGCCGGTGACGCTGGTGGACGACCTCGGAGAGGCTGCGGGTCGGATGGCTCACGCCGGCACCCTGTCCCTCGGGCGGGCGGTCAGCGCGCGGGCGACCAGGCCGGAGACGAGCAGCACCAGGCCGGGGAGGACCACCCCGGCCGCGTTCGCCCACTGCCCGTACGGGACGCCGACGTCGAACAGGAGGTTCTCGACGTTGTAGGTGCTGACGAGGGCGGTCACGCCGAGGAACGCGATCACCACCGCCGTCAGTGCCGAGCTCCGCTCGAGCCAGGCCAGGACCAGCAGGGAGACGGCGATGACGATGATCGCGAGCGTGCCGCGGAAGCTCACCCAGAACAGCAGCCAGGCCACCGCCGGAACCTGCTGGAGCACCACGAGGACGACCGTGGTGAGCAGGCCGGCCAGGACGAAGGCGAGCACCGGACGCCGGAGGCCGATCCGCTGGGCCTGCCGGCGGTACCAGAGCCCGCTCCCGACGAAGCCGACGGCCAGGGCCGCGAGCCAGTAGAAGGCGGTCTCCACCGGGTACGCGGTCAGCAGACCCGCGAACGAACGCACGACGAGGATCGCGAACGTCGACCCCGGCCACTCCGTGTCCTCACCACCGATCGACACGTACAGGGGCGAGGCGCCCAGTACCAGGACGCCGAAGAGCGTCAGGGGGAACCACCAGGTGCGGCCGGTCCGCCTCGTCCGCACCCGCAGCTGCTCCATCTCACTCAGCAGCGCGGCGGGGTCCTGGCCGTCGTCGGGTCGGTGCGCGTCCATGGCTGCCTCCGGCAGGTGTCGAAGCTGTGCAGGGGCAGTAGGTTTGCATCACAAACTAGTTTGGTCAAGGCCAGTCACTCCTCCGTCCTGGCGGTCATCGCGGCCAGGGCCGCGGTACGGCGTCGAGAGCCGCGCTGTACCGCGGCTCCGGCGACCGCACGGCGGCGCCGGCGAGGACCGGTTCGTGGGGAGCGGGCGCGCCGACGACGCACGCGAGGGCCGACCGGCGGCGGGAGTTCTGCGTCACGCCCGTAGCGTGGGGGCATGAGCCGCGCGCACCCCGAACTCCGCACTCCCCCGGCACTGGCCCCCGGTGGGCTGCGGGTGGTCGCCCTCGGCGGGCTCGGGGAGATCGGCCGGAACATGACGGTGTTCGAGCACGCCGGCAAGCTCCTGGTCGTCGACTGCGGCGTCCTCTTCCCCGAGGAGCACCAGCCGGGGATCGACGTGATCCTGCCCGACTTCACCGCCATCCGGGACCGGATCGACGACGTCGTGGGCATCGTGCTCACCCACGGCCACGAGGACCACATCGGCGGGGTGCCCTATCTCCTGCGGGAGCGCCGCGACATCCCGCTGATCGGCTCCAGGCTCACGCTGGCGTTCATCGACGCCAAGCTCAAGGAGCACAAGATCAAGCCGGTCACCCGCGAGGTGGCCGAGGGCGACCGGCAGACGTACGGGCCGTTCGACCTGGAGTTCCTGGCCGTCAACCACTCCATCCCCGACGCGCTGGCCGTCGCCATCCGCACCGCGGCCGGGCTGGTGCTGCACACCGGCGACTTCAAGATGGACCAGTTCCCGCTCGACGGCCGGATCACCGACCTGCGCGGCTTCGCCCGGCTCGGCGAGGAGGGCGTGGACCTGTTCCTCACCGACTCGACCAACGCCGAGGTGCCCGGGTTCACCGTCTCCGAGGGCGAGCTCGTGCCGGCCATCGAGAGCGTCTTCCGCAACGCCTCGAAGCGGGTCATCGTGTCCAGCTTCGCCAGCCACGTGCACCGCATCCAGCAGGTGCTCGACACCGCCCACGCGCACGGCCGCAAGGTCGCCTTCGTCGGCCGCTCGATGGTGCGCAACATGGGCATCGCCCGGGAGCTCGGCTACCTGAACGTGCCGCAGGGGCTCGTCGTCGACATGAAGGTGCTGGAGAAGCTGCCCGCCGACCAGGTCTGCCTGGTCTGCACCGGCTCGCAGGGCGAGCCGATGGCGGCGCTGTCCCGCATGGCTAACCGCGACCACGTCATCCGCATCACCGAGGGCGACACGGTCCTGCTGGCCAGCTCGCTGATCCCCGGCAACGAGAACGCGATCTACCGGGTCATCAACGAGCTCACCCGGTGGGGCGCGAACGTCGTGCACAAGGGCACCGCCAAGGTGCACGTGTCCGGTCACGCCAGCGCCGGTGAGCTCGTCTACTGCTACAACCTCGTCCAGCCCCGCAACGTCATGCCGGTGCACGGCGAGTGGCGGCACCTGAAGGCCAACGCCGAGCTGGCGATCCGCACCGGCGTGCACCCGAAGGGCGTCGTCATCGCCGAGGACGGCGTGGTCGTCGACCTGGTCGAGGGCCGGGTGCGGATCACCGGCAAGGTGCCCGCCGGCAACGTGTACGTCGACGGCACCGACGTCGGCGGCGTCACCGACGCCTCGCTGAAGGACCGCCGCACCCTCGCCGAGGAGGGCGTCATCACCGTCGTCGCGATCGTCGACGCCGACACCGGCCAGCTGGTCGAGCAGCCGGACTTCCTCGCCCGCGGCTTCGTCCACGGTGACACGACGTTCGACGACGTCGTCCCGCTGATCGAGAAGGCGCTGGCGCGGGCCGCCGAGGAGGGCGTCGGGACGGCGCTGCAGCTCGAGCAGCTGATCGCCCGGACCGTCGGCGGCTGGGCGCACCGCGCCCACCGGCGCAGCCCGATGATCATCCCCGTCGTCGTGGACGCATGAGCGCCGAACCCCTGACGGTCGCGGGGGGCGCGCGGGTCGAGGCGGCGCGGCGGCGCACGTTCGCCGTCATCAGCCACCCCGACGCCGGAAAGTCCACCCTCACCGAGGCCCTGGCCCTGCACGCGCGGGTCATCGGCCGCGCCGGCGCGGTGCACGGCAAGGCCGGCCGCCGGGGCACGGTCTCGGACTGGATGGACCTGGAGAAGGCCCGCGGCATCTCGATCACGTCGGCGGCCCTGCAGTTCGAGTACCGCGACGCGGTGATCAACCTGCTCGACACCCCCGGGCACGCCGACTTCTCCGAGGACACCTACCGGGTGCTCACCGCTGTCGACGCGGCGGTGATGCTGATCGACGCGGCCAAGGGCCTCGAGACCCAGACCATGAAGCTGTTCGCGGTCTGCCGCCACCGCGGCATCCCGGTGATCACCGTCGTGAACAAGTGGGACCGGCCCGGCAAGGACGCCCTCGAGCTCATGGACGAGGTGAGCGAGCGCACCGGCCTGACGCCGACGCCGCTGACCTGGCCGGTGGGCATCGCCGGTGACTTCCGCGGGGTGCTCGACCGCACCGACGGCACGTACCGGCGGTTCACCCGCACGGCCGGCGGGGCGACGATCGCGCCCGAGGAGGGGCTCCCCGCGGGCGCCGCCGAGGCCCGCGAGGGCGAGGAGTGGACGCGGGCGGTGGAGGAGTCCGACCTGCTGGCCGCGACCGGTGCCGCGCACGACCAGGAGCTCTTCCTCGATGGGGTCACCACGCCGGTGCTGTTCGCGTCGGCGGTCTCCAACTTCGGGGTCGGCGCGCTGCTGGACACCCTGGTGGACCTCGCACCGCCGCCGGCGCCGCGACCGGCCGCCGACGGCGCCGCCCGAGACCTCGACGCCCCGTTCAGCGCGTTCGTGTTCAAGGTGCAGTCGGGCATGGACGCCGCGCACCGCGACCGGTTGGCCTACATCCGGATCTGCTCGGGGGTCTTCGAGCGCGGCATGGTGGTCACCCATGGCCGCACCGGGCGCCCGTTCGCCACCAAGTACGCGCAGCAGGTGTTCGGTCGGGAGCGGGAGAGCGTCGACCTCGCCTACCCCGGTGACGTCGTCGGTCTGGTGAACGCCTCGGCGCTGGGCGTGGGCGACACGCTCTACGCCGACGTCCCGGTGACCTACCCCCCGCTGACGACGTTCGCGCCGGAGCACTTCGCCGTCGTCCGCAGCCGCGAGACCGCCAAGCACAAGCAGTTCCGCCGCGGCATCGAGCAGCTGGACTCCGAGGGCGTCGTCCAGGTGCTGCGCTCCGACCGCCGGGGCGACCAGGCGCCGGTGCTCGCCGTCGTCGGGCCGATGCAGTTCGAGGTGGCCACCCACCGGATGGAGCACGAGTTCGGGGCGCCCGTTCACCTCGAGCCGCTCGGCTACAGCCTGGCGATGCGCACCGACGCGGAGTCGGTCGCGGGGATCACCGCGTCGAGCGGCACCGAGGTCGTGCAGCGGAGCAACGGCGAGTTCCTGGCGCTGTTCACCACCAAGTGGGTCATGCGGGTGCTGCGCGAGAACAAGCCGCACCTGACCCTCGAGCCGCTGGTCGCCGCCCAGCTCTAACCGCGGGCCTTCTGGTATCCGAAGAAGCCCCGCTTCTTGATCAGCTCGCACACCTCGGCGGGCACCATCGACTCCCAGCCGTCGTCGTCGGTGGGGATCCGCTCGAGCACGTCGCGGCTGAGGATCGGCAGGTAGTCGGGCTTGTAGTTGTCCAGGCCCACGAAGCTGCCCCGCCGCGACAGGTATTCGTACAGCGGCTGTAGCTCCGCGGCCACGGAGGCGGTCTCGACCGTGACCACCTCGCGGTTCCGGAGCATCGGGTAGACGAACAGCCGCAGGTGGTTCTTGAACAGCCGGCCGAAGCTCTCCAGGATGCCGCCGGGCAGGTCGGCGTGGTCGGCCTCGTCGAAGAGCGAGAGCAGGCTCGGGACGCCCATGACCATCCCGATCCGGCCGTCGGTGCGCCAGGCGAGGTAGGCGGCCAGCCGGTGGTAGGCGAGGAAGTCGGAGATCAGCACGGTCATCCCGCAGGCCGACAGCAGGTCCGCGCGGGCCAGGAAGTCCCGCCGGTCGACGGTGTCGCCCCCGGCGCGCAGGTTGGCCATCGTCAGCTCGGTCAGCATCAGGATCTCGCGGCCGGCGACGGCGGGGTCGTCCTCGAACTTGGCCCGGGCCGCCTCCAGCATGTCCAGGTTCACGACCGTGGGCGGCCGGAAGCTGCCCCGCTCGACCAGGATCGCCTTCTTGCGCAGCACCTCGCTGGGCTGCAGCACCTGCCGGTCGGCCCCGAACATCGCCGCGCCGGAGAGCCCGAGCTGCACGAGCTTGAGCGCCATGAGCCGGTTGTCGACCGCCCGGAACTCGATGCCCTTGAGCTCCACCATGTCGATCTCGATGCGGCCGGTGGTCAGCTGGTCGAGCAGCCGCTCGATCAGCCGCTCGGGCTCGTGGTGCTCGAAGAAGGCGGCGTGCAGGAGGTTCACCCCGACGACGCCGAGGGCCTCCTGCTGCTGGGCGGCCTCGCCGTCGAGCATCCGCACGTGCAGCACGATCTGGCTGGGCTCGTCGCGCGGATGGGACTGGAACTTCACGCCCATCCAGCCGTGGCACTCGTTACCGCCCCTGTAACTACGCGCCACCACGGTGTCGGCGAAGGCGAAGAAAGCCGTCTCGTCGCCCCGCTCGTCGGAGAGGCGGTCGAGGTTGAGCTGGAACTCGCGGTCGAGCATGGCCTGCAGCCGGCCCTTGGACACGTAGCGGTCGGACTTGCCGTAGACCGCGTCGCTGACCGCCATGTCGTAGGCCGACATCGACTTGGCCACCGTGCCCGCCGCGCCGCCGGCGCGGAAGAACCAGCGGGCGACCTCCTGCCCGGCCCCGATCTCGGCGATCGTGCCGTACCACCGCAGGTCGAGGTTGATCTGCAGCGCCTTCTGCAATGTGTCCGCGCCGGCTTCCATCGGGGCCCCCTCACGGTGCCGCCAGGCCTGGCGGGAGCGTAGCGGGATCGGGGGCCGCGGGCGCCTCGGTCGGCCCTCCGGCCGGGGCCGCCGGTGCACTAGCGTCCGGTCACCGCCCGGCGCCGGTGCCGGGGACGACGAGGAGGCGGGCCATGACGGATGCGGTGGGCACGACGGAGGCCGGGCATCCGCCCACGGCGCGCTTCACCGTCCTCGGGCGGGACGGCGTGCAGGTGCACGCCTACCGGTGGGACGCCGGCGGCCCGGTGCGCGGCGTCGTGCAGCTGACCCACGGGATGGGCGAGCACGCCCTGCGCTACGGCCACCTCGCCGCGACGCTCACCGCCGCCGGGTTCACCGTCTACGCGCAGGACCACCGCGGGCACGGCGCGACCGCCGGGGAGCAGACCCTGGGCGCGATCGGCGCCGAGGGCTGGACGAGCCTCGTCGACGACATCGACCTGCTGGCCACCCGGGCGCGGCAGGAGAACCCGGGAGTGCCACTCGTCCTGCTCGGGCACAGCATGGGCTCCTTCGCCGTCCAGCAGTACCTGCTCGAGCACAGCGACCGCGTCGACGCCGTCGTCCTCACCGGGACGGCCCTGCTCGACCTGCTCGAGCCGGCCATGGACCTCGACGCACCGATGGACCTCTCGGCCTTCAACGCACCGTTCGCGCCCGCGCGCACCGACTACGACTGGCTCTCGCGCGATCCGGCCCAGGTCGACGCCTACGTCGCCGACCCGCACTGCGGCTTCGGGCTCGACGGCCCCGCCGTGCGGGCCATGTTCGAGGCGGCCCGCCCGCTGGCCGACACCGAGCGGATGGGGGCGATCCGCTCCGACCTCCCGCTGTACGTCGCCGTCGGCGCGGACGATCCGGTCAACGGGCAGCTCGCGCTCGCCCACGCCCTCGTCGACCGCTACCGGGCGGCGGGGCTGGCCGACATCACGTTCCGGCCCTACGAGGGCGCCCGCCACGAGGTGTTCAACGAGACCAACCGCGACGAGGTCGAGGCCGACCTGCTGGCCTGGCTGGACCGCGTCGTCCCCGCCCCCTGAGGAGGACCCGTGCAGATGCCGAAGCCGACCGAGGCCGACCGCGTGCGGTTCACCGCCCTGGTGCCCGACGGGCCCGACGTCGTCGTGAAGCCGATGTTCGGCAACCTCGGCGCGTTCGTGAACGGCACCATGTTCATGGGGCTGTTCGGCAGCGACGTCGGCGTGAAGCTCGCAGCCGCCGACGCCGAGGAGCTGCTCGCCCAGCCGGGCGCGGGGCCGTTCGGACCGGCCGAGCGGCCGATGGGCGGCTACGTGACGCTGCCCGCGACCTGGTCGCCGGAGCAGGCGGCGCCGTGGGTCGAGCGGTCGCGGACCCAGGTGGCCGCCCTCCCGCCGAAGAAGCCGAAGAAGTAGGCGTGCCGGCCTGTTCCGGGGAACGGTGCCGCCGTTCCCCGGAACAGGTGGTGGTGTGCCCTAGAAGTCCTGGTCGTCGAAGGACACCTGCCCGCTGACGCCTACCTGGTAGGCCGAGACCCGCCGTTCGAAGAAGTTGGACAGCTCCTGCACGTCCTGCAACTCCAGGAAGGCGAACGGGTTGGCCGATCCGTAGCGGGCCGGGATGCCCAGTTGCTCCAATCGCCGGTCGGCGACGTGTTCGAGGTAGGCGCGCATGTCGGGGAGGCTCATCCCCGGCACGCCTCCCCCGAGCAGGTCCTCGGCGAACTGGACCTCGCACTCCACGGCCTCGCCGATCATCTCGCTGACCTGCGCCGCGAGGTCGTCGTCCCAGAGGTCGGGCTCCTCGCGCCGGACCGTGTCGACGACGTCGAACGCGAACGCCATGTGCATCGACTCGTCCCGGAACACCCAGTTGGTGCCGCTGGCCAGCCCGTTGAGCAGCCCACGTGAGCGCAGGAAGTACACGTAGGCGAAGGCGCCGTAGAAGAACAGGCCCTCGATGCAGGCGGCGAAGCAGATCAGGTTGAGCAGGAACGCCCGTCGGTCCTCCGGCGTCCGCAGCTCGTCGAGCTCCCCGAGCGAGTCGATCCACCGGAAGCAGAAGTCGGCCTTCCGCTTGATCGACGGGATGCGCTCGACGGCGGCGAACGCCTCGTGGCGCTCGGCCTCGTCGGGAACATAGGTGTCGAGGAGGGTCAGGTAGAACTGGACGTGCACCGCCTCCTCGAACAGCTGCCGGGACAGGTACAGCCGGCCCTCGGGCGAGTTGACGTGCTGGTACAGGTTGAGCACGAGGTTGTTCGCCACGATCGTGTCGCCGGTGGCGAAGAAGGCCACCAGCCTGCTCACCAGGTGCCGCTCCGCGGGGCTGAGCCTGCGGAGGTCGGCGACGTCGGAGTGCAGGTCGACCTCCTCCACCGTCCAGGTGTTCTTGATGGCGTCGCGAAAGCGGTCGTAGAAGTGCGGGTAGCGCATCGGCCGGAGCGTCAGCTCCATCCCGGGGTCGAGCAGCATCGGGTTCTCCTGAGCGGTGGGCACGGCGGTCGGGACGGCGGTCACTGGCAGGCCTCGCAGCTCTCGGGGTTCTCCAGCGAGCAGGCGACGGCGTCCTCCGTCGCCGTGACCGCCACCGTCGCCTGCTGGATCCGCGTCGCCGGCCGGGACCGCAGGTAGTACGTGCTCTTCAGCCCGCTGGCCCAGGCGTAGCGGTACATCGAGCTCAACTTCCCGATCGTCGGGCTGGCCATGAACAGGTTCAGCGACTGGCTCTGGTCCACGTACGGCGCGCGGGCGGCGGCCAGGTCGATGAGCGCCTTCTGCGGCAGCTCCCACGCGGTGCGGAACAACCGGCGGGTGTCCTCCGGCAGGTCGGCGATGCCCTGCACGGACCCCTCCGCCCGCTTCAGCGCCTGCCGGGTGGCGTCGTCCCAGCGGCCGAGCCGCTTGAGCTCGTCCACCAGGGCGCCGTTGACCTGGAGGAACTCGCCGGACAGCGTCTCGCGCTTGAACAGGTTGGACACCTGCGGCTCGATGCACTCGTAGCAGCCGGCGATGGAGGCGATCGTCGCCGTGGGGGCGATGGCGACGAGCAGCGAGTTGCGCAATCCGTGCTCGGCGACGGCGGCCCGCAGCGCCTCCCACCGCTCGGTCTGGGTCGGCGTCACGCCCCAGAGGTCCGGCTGCAGCGCTCCGCCCGCGGCCCGGGTCTCGGGGAACGCGGGGTGGGCGCCGTCCCGCGCGGCCAGCGCCGCGGAGGTCTCCAGCGCGGTCAGGTAGATCTCCTCGGCGATGCGGGTGGAGAGCTCCCGCGCCTCGGGCCCGTCGAACGGCAGCCGGAGCGCGAAGAACACGTCCTGCAGGCCCATGACGCCCAGACCCACCGGCCGCCAGCGCGGGTTGCTCGCCGCGGCCTGCGCGCTGGGGTAGTAGTTGATGTCGATCACGCGGTCGAGGAAGTCGACCGCGGTGCAGACGGTGGCACGCAGCTTCGCCCAGTCGACGCCGCCGTCGCCCAGGTGGGCGGCCAGGTTCACCGAGCCCAGGTTGCAGACCGCGGTCTCGGCGTCGCCGGACACCTCGATGATCTCGGTGCACAGGTTGGACAGGTGCACGACGTTGCCCGGCCGGCCGGTCTGGTTGCACGTGCGGTTGGCGGCGTCCTTGAACGTCATCCAGCCGTTCCCGGTCTGGGCGAGCGTGCGCATCATCCGGCCGTACAGCTCGCGGGCCGGCACCTGGCGCACGTACCGGCCGGCGGCCTCCGCGGCCCGGTAGGCCGCATCGAACTCCGCGCCCCACAGGTCGGGCAGTTCCGGCACCTCGTCGGGGTCGATCAGCGACCACGGCTCGTCGGCCTCGACCCGGCGCATGAACTCGTCGGGGATCCAGTTGGCCAGGTTGAGGTCGTGGGTGCGGCGGGCGTCCTCGCCGGTGTTGTCCCGCAACTCCAGGAACTCCTCGATGTCGGGGTGCCACGGCTCGAGGTAGACGCAGGCCGCGCCCTTGCGCCGACCGCCCTGGTTGACAGCGGCGACGGATGCATTGAGCGTGCGCAGCCACGGCACGATCCCGTTGGACTGCCCGTTGGTGCCCCGGATGAGCGCACCCCGTGACCGCACCCGCGACCAGGAGATACCGATACCGCCGGCGAACTTCGACAACGCCGCGACCTGGGCGTAGCGCTCGTAGATCGAGCCGAGCTCGTCGCGGGGGGAGTCGACGAGGTAGCAGGAGCTCATCTGGGTGTGCCGCGTGCCCGAGTTGAACAGCGTCGGCGAGCTGGGCAGGTAGGCCAGCGAGCTCATCAGCCGGTAGAAACCGATGGCCTCCTGCGGCGTGCGGGACAAACCGCAGGCCACGCGCAGCAGCCAGTACTGCGGGGTCTCGACGACCAGCCGGGTGGTGGGGTGGCGCAGCAGGTACCGGTCGGCGACGGTGCGCAGCCCGAAGTACTCGAACCGTCGGTCGGCCTCGGGATCGACCGCGTCGTCGAGCTTGCGGGCGTGCCGAGCAACGAAGGCCGCCGTCTCGTCGCCGATCAGGCCCTCCGCGTGGCCCAGCGCGATGCTCTGGCTGAACGAGGCGATGCCCTGCCCGGTGACCTCCTTGCGGACGAAGTTGGCCAGCAGCCGACCGGCCAGCTTGGAGTACTCCGGCTCCTCCCCGGTCATCTCCGCGGCCGTCTGGATGGAGAGCCGGTCGAGTTCGGCGCTGGTCGCACCGTCGTAGAGGCCGCTGATCGTGCGGGTCGCGACGCGGAGCGGGTCCACCCACTCCAGGTCGTCGCTCCAGCGGGCCACCGCACGGACGATCTTGTTGACGTCGACGGGTTCGAGGTCGCCGCTGCGCTTGCGGACCTGCATGCTGCTGCGCGGTGGCGTGGCGGGTGCGGGGGCGCCGGTGGTGCGGGCGCCGGCACGGGCGACGGACATCGCGGGCGACTGTGCCGTCGACTGGTCGGTCAGGGTCATCTGCTCGCTCCTCGTGAGCCGGACTCGAGACGTCCGGGCGAGGAGGAGCCGCCAGTCCCGGTCATGCCGGGACTGCCCGACGGACCCGATCCCCGAGGCCCCGGACGACCGCGCACGGGCGTGCGCGGTGCGGCTGGCAGGTCTTCGGACTCGCGGGCGCGCCGGCCTTCCGGTCGGCTCCTACTGGCCGTCGCTTCCCAGGTGCTCGCACACCCAGTGCATCTGACGGCGGTCGTTCCCACTCACCGCTGCGGGACAGTCCCGGATTCCCACCGGGTTCCCTCTTGCCCCGACCCGCTCGTGCAGAGCGGCCCGGACCAGCTGCTCGACCACCATATGTGGAGGGGATGACAGGAGTGCGACACCACATGTTGATCGGCGTGTCGGTCACCGACCGGGGGCTTAGGTCCCTGCCCCGCGTCCCGCCACCGGGACTAGCGTCGCGCCCCAGCGGGGGCCACCGACGACATCGGGAGCAACCATGCTGAGCAGCAGCCGGGTCGAGGCCAACATCCCCGCCGCGAACCTGAAGCGGGCGCGCGACTTCTACGCCGACGTCCTGGGGCTCACGCCGACGAGGGACGTCGAAGACGTCCAGCTCTCCTACCGCACCGACGGCGGGACGACCTTCAACGTCTACGAGACGGCGTACGCCGGCCAGGCGGGGCACACGATCGCCCAGTGGCACGTCGACGACATCGAGGCCGAGGTGCGCGAGCTCAAGGCCAAGGGCGTCGCGTTCGAGATCTACGAGGACATGCCCGGCGTGGAGTGGGACGGCGACATCGCCACGGTCCCGGGCCTGGGCCGCGCCGCCTGGTTCAAGGACAGCGAGGGCAACATCATGTGCGTCGACCAGGAGGAGTCCGGGGCGTGAGCGCGGCGGCGGGCGTGCAGGCCGACGTCGAGGTCGCCGCCCTGCTCCGGGAGGTCGCGGACCTGCACCACCGCGTCTACCGGCTGACCGACGGCGACGACCCGGACTGGCCGACCTGGTACGCGACCTGGCTGGTCGAGCGCTCGGAGCTCCCGACACTGCTGGGTGCGGCTCCGGTGCGCAGCGAGCTGGTGTGCCTGCTCGTGCTGCTGGACCGCGAGGTCGCCGCGGGCGGGGTCACCGAGCCGTGGGAGGAGCTCTACGCCCGGCGGATCGTGGAGCAGTTCGCCGCCTGACCGGCCGAACGTCCTGGACGGCCGGGGCGGGCTGCCCTGGCGACCTCGCCGCGGTCCCGGACACGCTCGTGTCCAGAACCTTCGGAGGTGGCTGGCATGGGCGGTCGGATCGGAACCGGGACGACGGCGCGACGACGGGCCGGGCTGATCGCTGCCGGCGCCGCGGCGGTGCTCGCGGCCGGCACGGCGGGTGGCGTCGCGTGGGCCCGCGACGGCATCGAGAAGTCGAAGGGCTACGACGTGTCGACGACGTATCACGTCACCGTGGCGCCGGGCGAGACGAGGGACGTGGCGTGGCCCCGCCTCGGCGACGTCCGGCTCGGCAGCGAGTGCACGGCCGGGGAGGACACGACGGCGGGCACCTGGGGTGTCGGGATGAAGGCGCTGACGGTCACCAACACCGGGACCGACCCCGTCGTCGTCTCCTGGGAGGGCGAGCAGACACGCTGGCTCGCACCCGGCGAGTCCGATGCGTTCTTCGCCGTCGGCGAGGTCCACAACGAGACCACCCCCGATCCGCGCGCCGGCACCTTCGACATGTCCGTGCTGGCGACCGGCGGGACGTCGGCCAGCGGGACCATCGCCTGGACCGGCCGGTTCGACACCACCGCCCACACCGGAACGTGCACGTTCTCGCTGAACCTGCACGGCTGAGCGACCCGGACTGCGCTGCGGTCGGTTCCCTGGGCCCGCCGGACAGGTCACACTCTGCGTCATGCGCTTCCCGCGGCCCATCGGAGCGGTCCTCGTGGCGATCGGGCTGTTCGCGACGGCCTGCGGCGGCGGGACGGCGGAGTCCTCGTCCGCGTCGTCGTCCGCCGCGACGACCCCGGCACCGACGACGACCAGCGCCCCACCCTCGACCGCGGCGCCGTCGTCGAGCCCGGCAGCCGCCGCCGGCATCGAGATCACCACCGGTGACAGCGACTACGGGGTGATGCTGTTCGACCGGCCGGGGCAGGCGATCTACCTTTTCGACCGGGAGACGACCGCGCAGCCCGCCTGCTACGGGGACTGCGCCGCCGACTGGCCGCCGGTGCTGACCACCGGAGCACCGCAGGGGGCCGGTGACGTGCGGGGCGACCTGCTCGGCACCACGCAACGCGACGACGGGACGACCCAGGTCACCTACGGCGGCCACCCGCTCTACTACTACGCGCACGAGGACCCGGGCGAGGTGCTCTGCCACGACGTGGACGAGTACGGCGGGACGTGGCTGGTCGTGACCCCGGAGGGCACGCCCGCGCCGTGACGCCGGCGGCGCAGGCGCCGGCCCGCGCTCAGAGCCGCGGCAGGTAGTGGTCGAAGAACAGCCGGCCGGTCAGCTCGCCCCGGCTGCGGACGCCGGTCTTCTCGAACACGTTCTTCACGTGGTCGGCCACCGTGTACGGCGACAGCCACAGGGCCCGGGCGATCTCGGCGTTGCTGTGCCCCCGCACGACGAGCCCGACGACCTCGGCCTCCCGCTCGCTGAGCCGGTAGGCGTCGGTGAGCAGCGCGGCGATGTCGGCCGGCCGCGAGGGCTCCACGACCAGGCTCACCGTCGACCCGGACAACCGTTCCGCGTGCAGGGTCAGCCAGCGTCCGGTGCGGGTACGCAGCCGGCAGCGGGCGGTGGCGCGGCGGCCGTGCGCCGAGCGCGCCAGCGACGTGACGGCGAACGGCAGGCCGTCGACCGTCCCGTCGTCGACCTCGGCCAGCCGCTGCAGCGCCGCCGCCGAGCCCGTCAGGACGGCGACCCGCCCCTCGGTCACCTCGACGAGCACGACGCCGGGCTCGTCGCCGGTGGCCTCGCCCACCCGGGCCAGGAGCTGGACGCGGCGCAGCGCGGCGGCGACCCGCGGACCGAGCGTGCCGAGCAGCGCGGCCTCGGCCGCGGTGAAGTCCGGGGCGTCGGCGCCGCGGAACGCGATCATGGCGCCCCACGGCGTGCGGCCCTCGCGGTGCACGACGCGCAGCTCGTGCGGGAGGCCGGCCGGGCGGAGCACGTCGCGGAAGCGGGGGCTGCGCGCCGGGTCCCGCCCGGTCACGTCGGACAGCCGGGCCACCGGGCGCTCGGCCCGTGCCACGTCGGCCAGCCGGCCGACGTCGTCCTCGTCGCCGTACTCGAGCTCCAGCAGCCGCGGCACGAGGGCCATCGGCAGGCCCTCGGCGTGGAAGCCCCCGGTGGGCAGCGCGGTCGACGGGTCGAAGCTCATCGCGCACCACCGGTCGAACGGCACCGCGGTGGCGACGGCGGCGGCCACCGAGCGGTGCAGCGTCGTCGCGTCGGTCGCGCTCCGGCACAGCCGTTCGACCTCGGCCACCGCTGCCCGTGCCCGTCGCTGCTCCATACCGGGAGTGTCCGACCCGGGCCGGTCCACGGGAACCCCTAGCGCTAGGGATGGTGCGGCCCCCGCGCGGCCCTCCACGGTCGGTCCACTCACCCGATCCCGAGGAGACCGCGATGACCACCGCCCGTGCCGCCGCCTTCACCGGCACCCTGCTGACGCCGGAGTCGCCCGGCTACGACGACGCCCGGCGCGTCTGGAACGGCGCCATCGACCGCCGGCCCGCCTTCATCGCCCGCTGCCGGACGGCGGACGACGTCGTCGCCGCCCTGGCGCTGGCGCGACGCCACGACCTCGCCGTCGCCGTGCGCGGCGGCGGGCACAGCATCCCCGGCTGGTCGGTGTGCGACGGCGGCCTGGTCGTCGACCTCTCGCCCATGAAGGGCATCCGCATCGACCCGGCGAGCCGCACGGCGGTCGTCGAGCCCGGGGTCACCTGGGGCGAGTTCGACGCGGCCGCCCAGGCGCACGGGCTGGCCACCCCGGGCGGCGAGATCTCGCACACCGGCGTCGCCGGGCTGACGCTGGGCGGCGGCATCGGCTGGCTGAGCCGCATGCACGGCCTGTCCTGCGACAACCTGACCGGCGTCGAGCTGGTCACCGCCACGGGCGACGTCGTGCGCGTCGACGACGAGAGCGACCCCGACCTGATGTGGGGGTTGCGCGGAGGGGGCGGCAACTTCGGCGTCGTCACCGCGTTCACGTTCCGCCTGCACGCCGTAGGCCCGGTGCCCGGCGGGGTCGTCTTCTTCCCCGGCGAGCGGGCTCCCGAGGTGCTGCGGCTCTACCGCGACCTCGGCGCCGTCGCCCCGCGTGAGCTGTCACTGGTCGCCGTCCAGGTCACCGCGCCGCCGGCGCCGTTCGTGCCCGAGGAGCTGCGCGGCCGCCCGGTCGCCGGGATCTCCGCGGCCTGGTTCGGGGACCCCGACGAGGGCGAGCGGATGCTGTCGCCCATCCAGACCGCGCTCGGCCGGCCCTCGATCGACCTGCTCGGGGTGCTGCCGTACTGCGCCCTGCAGCAGTCCGTCGACGCGAGCGCCCCGTGGGGGATGCGGGCGCACGTGAAGAGCGACTTCCTCGACGAGTTCGACGACGCCGCGCTCGACGCGCTCGCCGACCACGCAGCCCGACGCACCCACCCCCTGTCGCACGTCCTGCTGCGGCGGCTCGGCGGAGCGATCGCCGACGTTCCGGCCGACGAGACCGCGTTCGCGCACCGGGGCGCCGCGCACATGACGACCATCGTGGGCGTGTGGGACCCCGGCGCCGACCCGGCGGCGGAGGTCGAGTGGACCCGGCGGACCTGGGACGCGAACCGGCGGCTTGCCCGCGGTACCTACGTCAACCACCTGGAGGACGAGGGGGTCGCGCGGGTGCGGGAGGCCTACCCGGCGGCCACGTTCGACCGGCTGACCGCGCTGAAGACGCGACTCGACCCCGACAACGTCTTCCGGCACAACCAGAACATCCCGCCGTCGCCGGACGCGACCTGAGGCTCGTCGGCCCCGCCCGCACACCTGCGTCCGGTTGACGCGGATGGGCGGGCGGTCCACGGTCTGCCCGTGGACGTCGACGTGATGATCGAGATCCCCAAGGGATCGCGGAACAAGTACGAGTACGACCCTCTGCTCGACCGCATCCGGCTGGACCGGATGCTGTTCACCGCGACCGGCTACCCGGGCGACTACGGCTTCGTCCCCGACACCCTGGCCGAGGACGGCGACCCGATCGACGTCGTCGTGCTCCTCGACGAGCCCACCTTCCCCGGCTGCCTGATCCGTGCGCGACTGCTCGCCGTGTACTGGATGCACGACGAGGAGGGGCCCGACGCCAAGCTGCTGTGCGTGTCGGCGAACGACCCGCGCAAGGCACACCTGCGGGAGCTCGAGGACGTGCCGATGCACCAGATCGCCGAGATCTGGCACTTCTTCAACATCTACAAGGCGCTCGAACCCGGGAAGTCGTCGGAGAGCCGCGGCTGGGAGCGCAGCGCCGAGGCCGCGCGCGCCCTGGAGGACGCGCGGCGGCGGTTCGCCGAGCAGGACCGACCGGCCACGGGCGCGCCGGGCAGCCCGCTGATTCCCGGCGCTGCTGGGTAGCGGGCGACGACCACCGCCGGACCAGGACGAGTGCGTCAGTGCAGGCCGAGTTCGGCCATCTGCTCGGACGTGAGGACGCCGCCGTTGTCCGCCGCCGCCGAGAACGCCGGCAGGTGCATCTCCTCGGACGCGCGGCGGAGATTGGTGAAGACCCGGGTGAGCGCCGCATCGTCGGTGACCTGTGCCAGCAACTCGTCGTAGAGCGCCACGTTCGCCACCTCGCCGTCGGCCCAGGCGGCCGCGGCCGTCTGCAGGGCGGCCGGCGCCGCGATCTGGCCCAGGTACGGGTTCTCCGGCACCTCGACGCCCAGCCGGTCCAGCTGCCGGATCAGCGCCTCGGCGTGGCGGGCCTCGGCCTCCCGGATCGAGACGTAGGGCTCCACCTGGCCGAACTCGTCGATGACCGCGGTGTAGGCGGCATAGGCGGCGTACTCGCCGTCGGGGCCCATGAGAGCCGACCAGGCAGCCGTGGCGCCGGGGACGGCGCTCACCTCGGCCGGCACCTCGGCGGAGGGAACTCCGCTTCCGTCGCTCGGCTCCGGGGTCTCCTCCCCGGCTGCCGACGAGCTGGTCGCGGTGGCGGTGCCGACGGCATCGCCGTCGTCCGGCGACGTGCCCGAACACCCGGCGAGGAGCGCGACGGCGAGAGCGGCGACGCCGGCGCGGCGGATGAATGCGGTGCTCATGGCGACCTCCGGGTCACGGGATTCCGACCACTGGAACAAATACCCCCTGGGGTATGTTCCGCGACGGCGGTGGACGCGGCGCCGCCAGCGAGCTGCCAGCCCTCCGGGGGTGTCACATCCGCGCCCCGGCTGGTGTCTTCATGTCGACCCACCACACACCTGGAGGAGACATGGCGAGCAGCACCCGGGTTCCCCCGACCGAGATCACCGGCATCTACGGGGCCCTGCTGAAGACGATGAGCCGCAGGATGCTGGGCCAGGTGCCGGAGGGCGCCGGGGTGATGTGGCACTACCCGGCGGTCTTCAAGGACATGATGAGGTTCGGCCGCCGGACCGAGTCGTGGAACCGGCTGGACCCCACCCTGGCGACGTTGGCGACCATGGCCGCGGCCGCCACGGTCGGCTGCAGCTTCTGCCTGGACCTGCACTACTTCCTGTCGCACGACCGGGGCCTCGACGAGGTCAAGGCGCGGGAGGTGCCGCGGTGGCGGGAGTCGACGGTCTTCACCCCGCTGGAGCGGCGGGTCATGGAGTACGCCGAGGCGATGAGCCAGACCCCGCCGGCCGTCACGGACGAGATGTCTGCCACCCTGCTCGACGAGCTGGGGGCGCCCTCCCTCCTCGAGCTGACCGCCAGGATCGGCACGATGAACATGACCGCCCGGGGCAACGTCGCACTCGGCATCCGATCGCAGGAGTTCTCGGCGTCCTGCGGCCTGCCTCCGCTGGCGGCGCCGTCGTCGGACCACGCCTCGACATGACCGACGACCCGTTCGACGACCTCGACCCGGACCCCTTCCTGGCCCACCGCAGCCTGCTGTTCACCGTCGCCTACGAGCTGCTCGGCTCCGCCGCCGACGCCGAGGACGTGGTGCAGGAGACCTGGTTGCGGTGGGCGGAGGTGGACCGGGCGGCCGTGCGGGAGCCACGGGCCTACCTGGTCCGGGTCGTCACCCGCCAGGCCCTGAACCGGTTGCGCACCGTGTCCCGCCGCCGCGAGGACTACGTCGGGGAGTGGCTGCCCGAGCCGCTGCTCACCAGCCCGGACGTGGCCGAGGACGTCGAGCTCGCGGAGAGCGTGTCGATCGCGATGCTGACCGTGCTGGAGACGCTGGGGCCGACCGAGCGGGCGGTCCTCGTGCTGCACGAGGTGTTCGACGTCCCGTATGACGAGATCGCCGAGGCGGTGGGCAAGACGACGGCGGCGGTCCGGCAGATCGCGCACCGGGCGCGCGAGCACGTGGCCGCGCGGCGACCGCGGACGGTGGTGAGCCGCACCGAGCAGCAGCAGGTCGTGGAGCGGTTCCTCGCCGCGGTCACCGCCGGCGACGTTCTGGGCCTGCTGGACGTGCTCGCGCCCGACGTGGTCGTCGTCGCCGACGGCGGAGGCCTGGCGCCCGCCGCCCGGCGCCCAGTCGCGGGCCGGGAGCGGGTGGCCAACGCGCTGTCCCGCTTCGCCTCGTTCGCACCCCAGGTCGAGATCACCACGCTGCTGGTCAACGGCGCGGTCGCCGCGCGGATCGACCCGGGCGGCGAGTTCGACACGGCGATCACCTTCGTCGTCGAGGACGGCCGGATCGCCCGCATCTACGCGATCCGCAACCCGGACAAGCTGGGCCGGCTCGACGAGGTGGCCCAGCTGCGCCGGTGACGCAGAACCCCGAAGGAGGCGCTCCGGGTGGGAGCATGCGCCGACCTACCTGGGAGGCCCCGTTGAACCGTTCCCTTGGCGCCGCCGCGATCATCATCGGCGCGGCCTTCCTCCTGATGGGCGGACTGGTGCTGCTGGTCCCGGAGCCCTCGGTCGGGCTCGGCATCGCCTTCCTCGTCATCGGCTTCCCGACCGTCGCTCTCGGCATCCGGAGCGCCCTGACTCACCGGCAGCCGGGTCCGGAGGCCGTGCCGGTGCGGGCCGCTGCGCCGGCCCGGCCTCGCGACGACCGACCGAAGTCGAAGTTCCGGCAGATCCTCGACGCCCTGCCCTACTTCAGCTGGATGCACTGACCGAGATTGCTACCTCGAGCTACACGTTGAAGCGGAACTCCACGACGTCGCCGTCCTGCATGACGTAGTCCTTGCCCTCCATGCGGACCCAGCCCTTGCCCTTCGCGTCGGCCATGGAGCCGGCCTGGACGAGCTGGTCGAAGGACACGATCTCGGCCTTGATGAAGCCGCGCTGGAAGTCGGTGTGGATCACGCCGGCCGCCTGCGGGGCGGTGGCGCCGACCGGGATGGTCCAGGCGCGCGCCTCCTTTGGCCCGGCGGTCAGGTAGGTCTGCAGGCCGAGGGTGGCGAAGCCGACACGGGCCAGCTGGTCGAGGCCCGGCTCCTCCTGGCCGATGCCGGCGAGCAGCTCGGCGGCCTCGTCGTCGGGCAGTTCGGCGAGCTCGGACTCGATCTTGGCGTCCATGAGGATCGCCTCGGCCGGGGCGACCATCGCCCGCAGCTCCGCGACCAGCTCCTCGTTGGCCAGCTCCTCCTCGTCGACGTTGAACACGTAGAGGAACGGCTTGGTGGTCATCAGCCCGAGCTCGCGCAGCGGCGCCGAGTCGATCCCGGCGGCGAAGAGGGTGCGGCCCTCGTCGAGCACCTTCTGCGCCTCGACGGCGGCCGCGTGCAGGGAGGCGCGCTCCTTGTCCTTGCGCATCTCCTTCTCCAGCCGCGGGATCGCCTTCTCCAGCGTCTGCAGGTCGGCGAGGATCAGCTCGGTGTTGATCGTCTCCATGTCGTCGGCCGGGCTGACCTTGCCGTCGACGTGCACGACGTCGGGGTCGGTGAACACCCGGATCACCTGGCAGATCGCGTCGCTCTCGCGGATGTGGGCGAGGAACTTGTTGCCCAGCCCCTGCCCCTCGCTGGCGCCGCGCACGATGCCGGCGATGTCCACGAACGACACCGTCGCCGGGATGATCTTCTGGCTGCCGAAGATCTCGGCCAGCGTCGAAAGCCTCGGGTCGGGGACGCCGACCACGCCGACGTTCGGCTCGATGGTGGCGAACGGGTAGTTCGCGGCCAGGACGTCGTTCTTGGTCAGCGCGTTGAAGAGGGTCGACTTGCCGACGTTGGGCAGGCCGACGATCCCGATGGTGAGGCTCACGGGAGTCCAGGCTACGGCGCGCCCGCCAGGTTCCTCAGGCGCGGCTCTTGCGCGGTTCCGTCTGCTCTTGCGCGGTTGCACCGGTGCAAGAGCGGACGGAACCGCGCAAGAGTCGAGGACGGCCCGGCTACGCCCCCGGTCGAGGCAGCAATCCCCGCTCCACGGCCACCATCACCGCGCGGGTCCGGTCATCGACACCGAGCTTCGCGAACACCCGCAGCAGGTGGGTCTTCACCGTCGCCTCGCCGATGAACAGCTCCCGGCCGATCTCGGCGTTGGTCAGCCCGCGGGCCACGCCGGCGAGCACCTCCACCTCGCGGGCCGTCGGGGCCTCCACGGCCGGCGCCCGCAGCCGCGACACCAGCCGGGCCGCGACCGGCGGCGCCAGCACGGTCTCCCCGCGGGCCGCCGCCCGCACCGCCTCGGCGAGCTGCGGCAGCGGGGTGTCCTTGAGCAGGTAGCCGGTCGCGCCGGCCTCCACCGCCCGCACGATGTCGGCGTCGGTGTCGTAGGTGGTCAGCACGAGCACCCGGACGGCGGGGTGCGCGGCCGCGATCCGCTCGGTCGCCGCGACGCCGTCCATCCGCGGCATCCGCAGGTCCATCAGGACGACGTCCGGCCCGTGCTCGGCCACCAGCGCCAGCGCCTCCAGTCCGTCGCCGGCCTCCCCCACCACCTCGATGTCGGGTTGCGCCGCGAGCCACCCGACGACGCCGCCGCGCACCACCGGGTGGTCGTCGACCACGAGCACGCGCACGCTCATCGGGCCGGCACCCGCACCGTCACGCGCGTGCCCCGCCCGGGCGCCGAGACGACGTCCACCGCGCCGCCCACCTCCTCCGCCCGGCCGCGCAGCCCGGCCAGCCCGACGCCGTCGGCCCCGTCCGGGTCGAACCCGACCCCGTCGTCCTCCACGTGCACCGACACCTGCGCCGACTCCCCCGACCCCACCCGGCCGATCCGCAGCACCACCGCCGTCGCCGACGCGTGCCGGCGCACGTTGGCCAGGGCCTCCTGCGCTCCGCGCAGCAGCACGACCTCCTCGCTGCGACTGAGCTCCGGAGCGCCCTCGCCGAGGGCGGCGGTGTCCAGCCGGGTGGCCAGGCCGGTCTCCCGGCCGAACCGGTCGACCAGCCGCTGCAGCGCCTCGACCAGCGTCGCCGAGTCCAGCGCGACCGGCGAGAACGCGGCGACCATCGCCCGCGCCTCGGCGAGGTTCTCCCGCGCGACCTCCTCGATCAGGGCCAGCCGCTCGGCCACCCCGGACGCGTCGGGCGGCAGCGCGGCGGCCGCGGTCTGCGCCAGGACGACGATGCTCGTGTAGCCCTGCGCGAGGGTGTCGTGCACCTCGCGGGCCAGCCGCTCCCGCTCCGCTGCCATGCCCTGCGCGTGGTGCAGGTCCGCCAGCTCGGCGCGGGTGCGCTCCAGCTCCCGGATGAGCTCGGCCCGCTGCTGGCTCTGCTCCAGCACCCGGCTGATCCAGATGCCCATGACGATGCTGAAGGTCAGCCCGACGAGGGTCTGCCCCGGGCCCGACAGCGGCTCGTTCCCCTGCGTCCAGGCGATCAGCGGGCCGAGGGTGCTCGCCAGCGCGAGGGCCAGCGTCCAGAGGATCCCCTGCCGCAGCGAACCGACCAGGAACCAGACGTGCGTGTAGCCCAGGAAGAGCAGGAACAGCAGCGACGGCTCGACCCAGGCCAGCACACCGAACGCGAGCACCATCACGAGCAGGTAGGCCTGCGCACGCCGGGCATCGCGGCTGCCGAGCGCCGGAGCGCCGAGGACCACGTAGGCCAGGGCCAGGACTCCGAGCGCCGCGAGCAGGACCGCCCGGGAGCCCTCGATCGGGGAGAGGACGATCGTCGCCACCGCGATGCCGAGCAGCAGGACGAACACCACGTGCAGGCCGACGAGCGTGACCCGCCAGCCGCGCGGGGACAGCGGACGGTCGCCGTCGGCGCCCTCGCACGAGGGGTCGACGGCGACCGGCCGCATCGGCAGGGAACTCACGCGTCGACCCGACGCCAGCGGAAGGTCCGCACGCACACCACGGCACCGATGATCACCCATGCGACGAGCACCAGGGCGGTCCTGCCGTGCTCCCAGCCGCCGGCGATCTCGAACGCGCTCGCCTGCTCGGGCAGGAACGCCGACCGCATGCCCTGGGTCAGCCACTTCAGCGGGAACAGCGCCGCCGCCTGCTGCATCCAGCCGGGCAGCTCCGCGAAGCCGAAGAAGACGCCGGAGAAGAACTGCAGCACGATCGCGAAGGCGGAGATGCCGGTGGTGACCGACGCCGCGCTGCCCCGCAGGGCCGACACCGCGACGCCCAGGACCGTGCCGGCCAGTGCGCCGAGGACCGCCACCCAGGCGAAGGTCAGCCAGTGCTGCAGATCGGCCGGCATCGGGACGTCGTAGGCGTAGTGGGCCAGGGGCAGCAGCAGCGCCAACTGCGCCGCCGTCGTGACCAGGACCTGGCCGGCCTTGCCCGCGAAGTAGGCGGCCGGCGGGGTGCCCAGCAGTTGCAGCCGCTCCAGCTGGCCGTTCTCCCGCTCGCTGGCGATGGTGGTGCCGATCGCCTGGAAGCTGGTCAGCATGATCCCGGTCGCCGCGATCCCGGCGAGGAAGTAGTGGGTGAACGGAACGTCGCCGGGCCGTTCGTCACCACCCAGGACCGCCGCGAAGATCACCAGCATGATCACCGGGTAGGCGAAGGAGAACACCACCTGCTGGCGCTCCCGGAAGAACAGCCGCAGCTCCAGCCCGACCCGGCGGAGCGCGATCCGCGCGGCCGACGGGGGTGCGGGGCGGTCGGTGAGGACGGCGGTCATCGGAGGTCTCCCTCGGGGGCGGCGGGACGGGTGGACGGGGTGCCCACGAGCGAGAGGTAGACGTCCTCCAGGCTCGGGCGGGTGACGGTCAGGCCGGGCACGTCGCCGGGGCCGGCGAGCAGGTCCCGCAGGACGGCGCCGGGCGACTCGGTGCGCACCTCGCGCACCGCGCCGTCCTCGGCCCAGCGGACCGTGGCCAGCCGCCGCAGCTCCGCGCCCAGCTCGTCGGGCGGGGCCACCTCGACCAGCCGGCCGTCGGCGACGACGCCGACCCGGTCGGCCAGCTCGGCCGCCTCGTCGAGGTAGTGGGTGGTCAGCAGCACGGTCGTGCCGTCGGCCCGCAGACCTCGGATGAGCTCCCAGAACTGCCGGCGGGCGACCGGGTCCATCCCGGTCGTCGGCTCGTCGAGGAAGACCAGCTCGGGCCGGCCCTGCACGCCGAGGGCGACCGCCAGGCGGCGGCGCTGCCCGCCGGAGAGCCGGCCGACGCGGGTGGCGGCCTTCTCCTCCAGCCCGACGGCGCCGATCAGCTCGGTCGTCGGCCGCGGCGTCGCGTGGTAGCCGGCGAAGTGGTCGAGCATCTCGCGCACGCTGAGCTCCTGCGCGGTCCCCTCGCCCTGGCTGACGACGCCGATCCGCGCCCGCCAGTCGCGCCCGCCGCGCGCCGCGTCGACGCCGAGCACGCGGACCTCGCCGTCGTCCCGCCTCCGGACCCCCTCGAGGATCTCGATCGTCGTGGTCTTGCCTGCGCCGTTGGGCCCGAGGAGGGCGAAGACCTCGCCCCGGGCCACGTCGAGGTCGAGGCCGTCGACGACGGCCCGCCCTCCGTACCTCTTGACCAGCCCGCGCATCCGCACGGCCGGTTCCGTCTGCGTCGCCGTCGCCGCCGGGCGGGGCGCGGCCTGTGTCGTCGTCATGCCCCGACCCTGCTGCGTCGGGGGTGCCCCGCGGGACCGCCGACCCGCTGGTCGGTCGTCCACCGCTCGGTGGACGGCGGCCGTCAGCCGGACGTTCCGGCTCTCAGCCGGTGAAGGTGACGGAGTCGACGACCGCGTCGAACGTCGGCTTCCACTCGTCGTAGAGCTCCGACGGGGCGATGAAGACCATCAGCAGGCGCGGCTCGTCCTGCAGGGTCACCGCGTAGACGCGCAGCTGACCGTCGCCCAGCGGCACGACCCCGCTCGCGGCGAACGCGTCGCGGCCGTCGACCTGCCGCGTCCCCTGCGCCACCATCCGCGAGCTGTCGAACCCCGACTGCAACTGGTCGGCGAGCCCCTTGGCATCGCTGGTGTAGACGTTGTCGGAACCGTCGACGTAGAGGTGCACCAGCGACTCGGGGTCGCCGGTGAGCGCCGTCTCGGCGTCGGCCACTGCCGTCCCGTCGTCGGCGGACAGGCCGGTCCAGTCCCGCGTTCCCAGGACCGCGTAGGCCAGGTCACCGGTGACGGTGTACGTCCCCCAGTCGTCGGGCACGTCGGCCTGGAAGGGGACGACGACGAAGTCCTCTGCGACGAGGTCCGGCCCTGACCAGGGCCGCCAGATCGCGGCGACGGCGACCAGCACGACGACCAGCGCGAGCACCGCCCACGGCCACCACCGGCGTCCCGCCCGGCCGGCGGAAGGTGGCTGCCCGCCACCCCAGGGCGGCGCCCCGCCCGGAGGCGGCCCGCTCGCCACCGGCAGCCATCCGGCCGGCGGGTGCACCGGCGTCTGCTCCCGCCGCTGCGCCGCGTCCGGCGGGAGGCCGACGGGCACCCCCGGCGGGAAGCTGGGGTGGGCCGCGCCCGGGTGCGGCGACGTGGAGGCCTCCTGCGACCCGACCACCTGGGTGGGCGCGGCGCGGACCGGCTGCGCGACCAGCGCCGACCGCAACCCGGCGACGAACTCCGCGCAGGTGGCCGGCCGGTCCGCCGGGTCCTTCGCCATGCCCCGCGACACGACCGCGTCCACGGCCCCCGGGAGATCGGCCCGGACGGCGCTCAGCGACGGGGGCGGCGTGGACATGTGCGCCCAGAGCAGTCCCGCCTCGCCGTCCATGTCGAACGGCGGCCGGCCTGTGAGCATCTCGAACGCCACGCAGGAGAGGGCGTAGACGTCGGTGCGCGCGTCGACCTCCTCGCCCCGGATCTGCTCCGGCGCCACGTAGTGCAGCGAGCCGAGGAACTGGCCGGTGCGCGTCAGCCCGGACACCGAGGTGGCCCGCTTGGTGAGCCCGAAGTCGGTCAGGTACACGTGCGTCCCGGGCGGCACCCGGTCGGCCGCGGCCCCGGCCAGCATGAAGTTCCCCGGCTTGACGTCCCGGTGCACCAGTCCCAGCCGGTGCGCGGCGTCGAGCGCGGCGGCGGCCTGGGCGAGCAGCGGCAGAGCGACGCCGGGATCCATCGGGCCGGTCGTCGCCAGCACCGTGTGCAGGTCCACGCCCTCGACGAACCGCATGGCGATGAACAGCAGCCCGTCCCAGTCGTCGGCCTCGTACACCGGGATGACGTTCGGGTGGTCGACGGCCGCGGCCAGCCGCGACTCCCGCACGAACCGCTCACGGAACCGGTCGTCGTCGGAGAGCTCGGGCGAGAGCACCTTCAGCGCCACCGGCCGGTCGAGCCGCACGTCGCGGGCCCGGTAGACCAACCCCATCCCACCGCGCGCGACCAGGCCCTCGACCCGGTAGCGGGAGACCTCGGTGCCCGTCTCGAGGATCGGCTGCTGGACCGCCATCGTGGGCTCCCTCTACGGCGCCGCCGCCGGCTGCCCGCGCTGGGCCCGAACGGATGGGTCAGCCTACGAGCGACGGCGGCTCCGTGGGGCTCCTGCGCCAGCGGCTGGCCTCCGAGCAGCCGCGTCCGAAAACCGCCAGTCAGCACCCGCCGGCACTGTCATGCTCGGTGCGTGACCGAAGCCCTGGACGCCGAGCGCTGCTACCGCGCCGTGGCGAGTCGGGATGCCCGCTTCGACGGCTGGTTCTTCACCGCCGTCGCCACGACCGGCATCTACTGCCGCCCCTCGTGCCCGGCGCGCACCCCGCTGCCCCGCAACGTCGCGTTCTTCTCCACGGCCGCTGCCGCCCAGGGCGCCGGCTACCGCGCCTGCCGGCGCTGCCGGCCCGATGCGGTGCCCGGCTCGCCCGCGTGGGACGTCCGCGCCGACGTCGTCGCCCGGGCCATGCGGCTGATCGCCGACGGCGAGGTCGAGCGCGCCGGCGTCCCCGGCCTGGCCGCCCGGCTCGGGTACTCCGAGCGCCAGCTGCACCGGCTGCTGGTCGGCGAGCTCGGCGTCGGCCCGCTCGCCCTCGCGCGCGCCCAGCGGGCGCAGACCGCGCGGTTGCTCATCGAGACCACCGACCTGCCGATGTCCGACGTCGCGTTCGCGGCCGGGTTCAGCAGCATCCGGCAGTTCAACGACACCCTGCGCGAGGTCTTCGCGACCACGCCGACCGGTCTGCGCGGCTCGACCACGGGCTCCGGCCGCGGGGCGCCGGGCTGGCTGGCCCTGCGGCTCGCCGCGCGCGCCCCCTACGACGCCGCCGAGGTGCTGCGGTTCCTGGGTGCGCACGCCGTCCCCGGCCTCGAGGAGTGGGACGGGACGACGTTCTCCCGCGTGCTCGACCTGCCGCACGGTCCGGCGGTGGTCCAGCTCTCCCCCGCCGCCGACGGCGGCGCCGCGGTGAGTGCCCGGTTGCGGCTGGCCGAGCTCCGCGACCTCGGGACGGCGGTGAGCCGCTGCCGGCGGATGCTCGACCTGGACGCCGACCCGGCGGCCGTCGACGAGACCCTCGGCGCCGATCCCGCGCTCTGCCCGCTGGTGACCGGCGCGCCCGGTCGCCGGGTGCCGGCGTCCCCCGACGCCGACGAGCTCGCGGTGCGCGCCGTACTCGGACAGCAGGTCTCCGTCGCCGGGGCGCGCACCCTCACCGCCCGCGTCGTGACGGCGGCCGGGACGCCGCTGCCCGAGCCGGTGGGCACGCTGACCCACGCCTTCCCGCGTCCCGCGGCACTCGCCGACGCCGACCTCACCGCGGTCGGCCTGACCGGGTCCCGCCGGCGGACGGTGCACGCCCTCGCCGCGGCGCTCGCCGACGGCACGGTCGCGCTCGACCCGGGGGCCGACCGCGAGGAGGCCGGCCGGGCGCTGCTCGCCGTCCCCGGCATCGGCCCGTGGACCGCCGCGCTCGTCGGCCTGCGCGGTCTCGCGGACCCCGACGTGTGGCTACCCGGTGACCTCGCGCTACGACGCTCCCTGGCAGCCCTCGGGAGTTCCGACGCCGAGGCCGCCACCCGCTGGCGCCCGTGGCGGTCCTACGCAGTGATGCACCTCTGGGCACTGGCTGTGCCTTCCCTCTTCACCCGCCCACCCGCGCCCACCACCCGCCCGACCACACCCACCACCCGCCCACCCGCCACCACCCGCCCGACCACACCCGTCCCCCTCCCGTCGGCCATCGAGCCGGCGGTGCTCGATCGGAGCGCCTCATGACTCCCAAGCCCGCCCGGTTCGCCACCCTCGCCACCCCACCCGGACCGTTCACCGTCGTCGTCGGCACCGACCACGGCGGCCGCGAAGTGGTCCTCGCCAGCGGTTGGACCGACGACGTGTCCGCACTGCTGCCGGTCATCCACCGCGCGCTGCGCCCGACGTGGGTCGAGGCGGCCGAGCGCCTGGAGGTGCTCGACACCGTCGACGCGTTCTTCGCCGGCGACGTGACCGCGATCGACACCGTCCCCGTCCGGCAGCGGTCCGGCCCGTTCCTCGAGGACGCGTGGGAGGTCCTGCGCACGGTCCCGGCCGGCGAGCCGGACACCTACGCCTCGTTCGCCGCCCGGTGCGGCCGGCCGGCGGCGGTGCGGGCCGCGGCCAACGCCTGCGCCCGCAACGCCACGGCGCTCTTCGTCCCCTGCCACCGGGTGCTGGGCTCCGACGGCGGGCTCGGCGGCTTCCGCTGGGGGACCCCCGTCAAGCGCTGGCTGCTCGACCACGAGGCCGAGCACGCACCGGTCGTCGCCGCTTGAGCTGAGGCAATGGGGCGGAAATGTCACCCCCCTCCGGCAGCCTGCACCGCATGGATGCCGCTTCCCTGTTCACCGGGCTCCTCCTGGGCGCGCTGCTGGCCACCGCGGTCACGCTGGTCGCCGTCACGCAGCTCGCCCGGCGCCGTCCCGCCGAGGCGGGGCTCGAGCCGGTGCACGAGTCGCTCGACCACCTGCACCGCCTCCTGGCCGGCATGGAGCGGGCCCGCGCCACCGCGCACGGGGAGCTCCGCGAGCAGATGGGCACCGTCGGGCAGGCGTCGGCCCAGCTGAAGCAGGAGACGGCGGCGCTCGTGACCGCGCTGCGCACGCCGCACGTCCGGGGCCGCTGGGGCGAGGTGCAGCTGCGCCGCGTCGTCGAGGTGGCCGGGCTCCTGGAGCACTGCGACTTCGTCGAGCAGCCCGGCAGCCGGAACGACGCGGGCGCCGGCGTGCGGCCCGACCTGGTGGTCACCCTCGCCGACGGCAAGCAGGTGGTCGTCGACGCGAAGGTGCCCTTCACCGGGTACATCGAGGCCGTCCAGGCCGACGACCAGGCGGTGCGCGCGCAGCGGATCGTCATGCACGCCCGGCAGCTGCGCGCGCACGTCGATGCGCTCGCCGCCCGCCGCTATCCCACGGCCTTCCGGCCGGCCGCGCCGTTCACCGTCCTGTTCGTGCCCTCCGACGGCTTCCTCACCACCGCGCTCGAGGCCGAACCGGGGCTGCTCGAGTACGGCTTCGACCGCGACGTCGTCATCGCCACCCCGAGCACGCTGCTCGCGCTGTTGCGCACGGTGGCGTACTCGTGGCGCCAGGAGCGCCTGGCCCGCGACGCCGACCAGGTCCTCGAGGTCGGCCGCCGGCTGCACGCCCGCCTCGGCACCCTGTCGGGGCACCTCACCAAGCTCGGCGCCGCGCTGGGCACCACGATGGCGCGGTTCAACGACACCGTCGGCTCCTACGAGCACTCCGTGCTCACCGCGGCCCGGCGGTTCGACGACCTGGGTGTGGCGGCCAGCCCCGTTCCGACGCCCGAGCCGCTGGAGGCGACGGTGCGCACCCTCCGGCCCGCGGAGCTCCCCCGACTCGACGTGCCGGAGTTCGGGGTCCCGGAGGACGACGAGAGCCGCGACGGCACCCACGGCTGACCGACCGGTCGCCGCCGGGGCCGGCACACCCGCCTCCCCCGCCCCACGGAGCACCTCGCGTCGCCCTGCCGGCACGGGAGGCCCGCGACTCGGTGCCGCCTTGCGCTCGTGTCGCAGGTTCGGTGGTTACCGTGACCATCGACGGAAGGCCACCCGGCCGACCGCGGGGGAACGGGACGGAGGTGCGCCATGGCGACGGCGAGCACTGCCGATGCATGGCGGCAGAGCGGAGTGCGCTCCGACCGGTCCTCCGCCGCCCCGCGGGCCCCCCGCACCGACCGCGGTCCCGGCGCCGAGCGCGCCGCACGACCGCTGCGCCCGACGCCCCCGCGGGCACCGGGCCCGAGCCGTGACCGCCTGCGCGCCCCGGAGGACGACATGGCCTACGGCGACGCCGCAGAGTTCGCCCGCACACCCGCTTCGCGCCGCCCCCCGGCGGCCCGTGGCCACGACCGCCACCCCGAGCGCGGTCGCCCCGACCGTCGTCGGCCCGACGAGCGGTACCGGGCCGACGATCGGCGCCCGAGCGCACGGCCGGCCGCCCCGCGGGGCGCCTCGGCCGGGCGAGGCCGCACGGCGCCGGCCGACACCGGGGGCAGCCGCCTGCGGGGCATCGTGGCCGTCATCGCCGTCTTCCTGATCACGCTGGCCGGCGCGGCCGTCGACTCGTTCTTCATGGGCATGGGCCTCGGCCTGATCACCCTCGGCGCCCTCGTCGGCTCGACGGTGCTGGCCGCGCTGCTGGTCCGGCGTCGCGACCTGCTGTCGGTGGTCGTCGCGCCGCCGTTGGTGTTCGTCGCCGTGGCCGGCCTGAACATCGCCCTCGCCCCGTCGGCGTCGTTCAACCTGGCCACGATGGCCACCCTGCTCGTCCGCGGCTTCCCCACGATGGCCCTGGCCACCGGTGCCGCATTCGTCCTCGCACTCATCCGGTGGGCCGCCCGCCGCTGACCCGACCGGTCCGTGCCGCACCGGGGTTCCTCCCCCGTACCCCGGCGTGCGCGCAGACCGACCCAGAACAGCCGCCCCATGGGCGCGGCGTCGAACCGGCCTGCCGTCGCCCCCGGGCCACCCGGCCCGGGGCGAGTCAGTCCGTCTGTGCGGGGGTGGTGTCGGCGGCCGCCGGCCGCCGTGAGGGGCGCAGCTCGTGCGGGAGCGCGAAGACCAGGCGCTCCTCGGCGGCCTTGACCGTCTCGACGTCGGCGTAGCCGCGCTCGGCCAGCCAGTCGAGCACCTCGCTGACGAGGATCTCCGGCACCGAGGCCCCGCTGGTGACGCCGACGGTGCCCACGCCCGCGAGCCACTTCTCGTCGATCTCGGAGGCGAAGTCGACGAGATAGGAGGCCCGGGCACCGGCCTCGAGGGCCACCTCGACCAGCCGGACGGAGTTCGACGAGTTCGTCGACCCGACGACCACGACGAGGTCGCACTCGGCGGCCATCTGCTTCACGGCCTGCTGGCGGTTCTGCGTGGCGTAGCAGATGTCGTCGCTCGGCGGCGCCTGCAGCCCGGGGAACCGGTTCTTCAACTGGTCCACCGTCGCGAGGGTCTCGTCCACCGACAGCGTGGTCTGCGACAGCCAGACGACCTTCTCGGGATCGCGCACCTGCACGTTCGCGACGTCGTCGGCGCCGTCGACGAGCTGGATGTGCTCGGGGGCCTCACCGGAGGTGCCCTCGACCTCCTCGTGACCGCGGTGGCCGATCAGCAGGATGTCGTAGTCGTCGCGGGCGAACCGCTTGGCCTCCTGGTGCACCTTGGTGACCAGCGGGCAGGTCGCGTCGATGGTGCGCAGACCGCGGGCGGCCGCCTCCTGGTGCACCGCGGGCGAGACGCCGTGGGCGCTGAACACGACGACGGCGCCCTCGGGCACCTCGTCGGTCTCCTCCACGAAGACCGCCCCGCGCCGCTCGAGGGTGGCGACGACGTGCTTGTTGTGGACGATCTGCTTGCGGACGTACACCGGCGCCCCGTGGATCTCCAGTGCCCGCTCGACGGCGACCACCGCGCGGTCCACGCCGGCGCAATATCCCCGGGGGTCGGCGAGGAGAACTCGTCCGCGCTGATCAGCCATGCATCCCATGGTAGGTGGGTGCCGCCGGCACCCCCTCCGAGCAGTGCGCACCGTGAGGTGGCCCACCTCTCGGGTGTACCGACGCCGGGCGGGGCTGCCCTGCGACGCGCCGTGAGGCAGGCTGTCGGCATGGCTCGTGAGATTCCCGAAGTTGTCCGTGCCGCCGCTGGGCTGGCCGCCACCGTTCTCGACGAGGCGCGCAAGCTGCCCGAGACGCTGCCCGGCCTCCCGGTCCGGGTGATCGGGCTGGCGATGCAGCAGGCGATGCGCGTGCAGCAGCACTACGCCGGGCTCGTGGCCCGCGGCGACGAGCTGTTCACCGGCCTGCGGGGCGAGGACGAGCCCGGGATGGCCACCTTCGACGACGAGATCGAGGAGTCCGGCAACGGCGCCGCGCCCACCGGCGGCTTCCGCGAGTCCGCGTTCGACCGCGCCGACATCCCGCTCACCGAGGTCCACGTCGATGAGGACACCGCCGACCGCACCGACCTCGGCGACTCCGACCTCCCCACGGTCGACCTGACCGAGATCGACGCCACGTCGCCGGCCGCGCCGGTCGCGGAGAAGCCCGCGCGCAAGAAGGCCGCCAAGAGCACGAAGGCCGATGGGGGCAAGGCGGGTGCCGGCAAGGCCGGTGCGCGCAAGGCAGCCCGGAAGGCGGCCGCCCCGGTCGCGGAGGCCGCCCCGGTCGCAGAGGCCGCCTCCGCCGAGGCCACCGTCGCGGACGACGCCCCCGTCGCGGCCGCTGCCGCGCAGGTCGAGGATGCCCAGCAGACCCTCGACGCGCTGCCCGCCGAGGCGCCCAGCACCGAGGAGGTGCTCGAGGAGCTCGCGATCGAGGAGATGGTCGGGGACGCCACTGCCGAGATCACGGCCGATGTGGCCACCACCGCCGACGTGCTCACCCCCGACGGCGAGGTGGCTGCCGTCGAGGCCACGCTGACCGACGAGGGCGTCGCCGCCCCGGAGGCACCGGAGACCCCCGCGGCAGAGCCGCAGGCAGCGGAGGCCCCCGCAGCCGCGGCGCCGGCGGCAGAGACTGCGGCACCGGAGGCCCCGGCGGCAGAGACCCCCGCGGCAGAAGCACCGGCGCCGGAGACCCCGAAGGTCGCACCGATCGACGGCTACGACAGCTTCTCGATCGCCCAGCTGCGCGGACGACTGCGCGGCTACGCGCTCTCCACCGTGTCCGACCTGGTCGCCTACGAGCAGGCGACCAAGGCCCGCGAGCCCTACCTCCGGATGCTCCGCAACCGGTTGGAGAAGCTCGAGGAGCAGGCGGTCGAGAGCAGCCCGCTGGCGCCGCGCGGGGCGTAGGAGAGAGCCCCCGGCCCGCGCGTGCTCGGGACGGGGCCATCGGGGGCGTCGGTGCCATCGGGCAGGCTGGACGCATGACCGCACCCTCCTCACCCGAGGCGCCGTGGCCGGTCCGCACGGTGGCCCGCAAGATCGCCGAGTGGATCGGCCGGCTGGGCGAGGTCTGGGTCGAGGGCCAGGTCGCGCAGCTGTCGCGCCGCGGTGGTGCGGCCACGGTCTTCCTGACCCTGCGCGACCCCGCGGCCGACATGTCGGTGCCCGTCACCTGCCACCGCGACGTGGCCGACCGCCCGGGGCTGGAGCTGACCGAGGGCGCGCGGGTGCTGGTGCGCGCGCGGCCCGACTACTACGTCGCCCGCGGCTCGTTCTCGCTGCGTGCCACCGAGATCCGGGCCGTCGGGCTCGGTGAACTCCTCGCACGCATCGAGCGGATCCGCCGCCTGCTGGCCGCCGAGGGCCTCTTCGACGCCGCGCGCAAGCGCCCGCTGCCGTTCGCCCCGGCCGTCGTCGGCGTCATCACCGGGCGCGACAGCGCCGCCGAGCGCGACGTGCTGGTCACCGCCCGCCGCCGCTGGCCCGCGATCCGGTTCGAGATGCACAACTGCGCCGTCCAGGGCCTGCAGGCCGCCGCGAACGTCATCGAGGGCCTGCAGCGGTTGGACGCCGACCCGCGGGTCGAGGTCATCGTCATCGCCCGCGGCGGCGGCTCGGTCGAGGACCTGCTGCCCTTCTCCGACGAGGGCCTGGTCCGGGCCATCGCCGCCTGCCGCACCCCGGTCGTGACCGCGGTCGGCCACGAGACCGACACCACGCTGGTCGACCACGCCGCCGATGTGCGGGCGGCCACCCCGACCGACGCCGCGCACCGCGTCGTCCCCGAGATCGGCGAGCAGCGCCGGCTCGTCGACGACCTGCGCACCCGTGCCCGCTCGGTGCTGGCGGGCCGCCTCGACCAGCAGCAGCGGTGGCTCGAGTCGGTCCGCAGCCGGCCGGTGCTGGCCGCACCGGAACGGCTGCTGCACGGCCGGGCCGACGACGTGCTCGCGCTCCGAACGCGCGCGCGGCGCACCGTCGTCCACCGGATCGAGGGCGTCGAGCGCGACCTCGAGCACGCCCGCGCCCGCGTGGCGGCCCTCTCCCCCGCCGCCACGCTCGAGCGCGGCTACGCCGTCGTGCAACGCGCCGACGGGGCGCTCGTCCGCGACCCCGCCGAGGTGTCCGAGGGCGAGCTGCTGCAGGTGCGCGTCGCCGGTGGCCGGCTCCCCGTCCGCGTCGACCGCACCCAGAACCAGGAGGATGAGCAGCCGTGAGCACCGAGGACCAGCCGGCCGAGCCGACCACGACCTACGAGCAGGCCCGGGAGGAGCTCGCCGACATCGTCCGCCGGCTCGAGGGGGGCGGGCTCACGCTCGAGGAGTCCCTGGCGCTGTGGGAGCGGGGCGAGGCGCTCGCCGAGCTGTGCCAGCACTGGCTGGACCGGGCCCGGGAGCGGCTGGCCGCGGCCGCGCCGGCGGACGGCGCCGATCAGGGGTGACCGGCACCGTCCGAGGGCGCCGGCTCAGGCCGCCTGACGCAGGTCGCCGTCGGCGCTGATGACGAGACCGGCCGCGGCCAGCGCCGCGACCATGCGGTCGGCCCGCCGGCGCAGGATGGCGGACATGCGCAGGTCGTCGGGGCGGTGGTCGGAGGCGTCGGGGGCGAGCGGGTCACCGGGGCCGTCGTAGAGGCAGCGCGCGATCGCGTCGCGCACCTCCGGGCGGACCAGCGGCGGGGGCGTGGTCCGCGCGGGCCGGCGCGTCGGGACGCGGGTGACCATCCCGCAGGCACACGAGCCGCCGGTGGCGGGGGGCCGGTGGTCGCCGCCGGGGCAGAGGGCACGAGGGGGCATCGGTGCTCCTTCGAACATGTGCGAGTGACTCGCGTGACTGATGGGGCGGAAGCGTCCCGTGAGCCACCGCGCGCCGACACGCGACGCACCCATCAGATTCCAAGTCGTGATGTTCGACACAGGATCGTCATGTGCCGCGTCGTCCCGGCGCTCCTCCGGTCAGGGCGAGTAGGGCTCCACCGCCTGCGCGACGGTCTCCAGTTCCTCGTCGCTCGCCGACCCGGTGACCGCCACGACGACCCCGTCGGACTCGCGGAGCAGCGCCGTCTCACCGCGCCCGGTGGTCAGCCGCTGCCATTCCTGGCCGCCGATCCGCACCGTCCCCTGCTCCTCGGCCTCGCCGACGACGTCGACGATCGCGCCCGCCGACGGGTCGTCGCTGACGACGAACCCGGCGTACTCCTCCGACGGCGTGAGGTAGCCGATCTCGAGCGTCACCGGATCGCCCTCCCCCGCGTTGCCGGCGTCGGTGCGCGCGCTGGTCACGAGGTAGTCCTCCGGCAGCCCCTCGGGCGCCGGCACCGGGTAGCTCGCTCGGGCCGACGCGAGCTGGATCGTCGAGGACGGGTCGACCGTGCGCACACCTTCGTCCCCGCTCTGCCGCCAGGTCGTCCAGGCGACGATGACCAGGCAGATCACGACCAGCGGCAGGATCGACCGCATCATGTTCCCGACGTTGAGCCTGCTCGCGCGCTGCATGGTCGGTGAGGGGGCGGCCGGCCCGCTCCCGGCGGGGTCGGGCGCCCCGGCGTCCCCGGGGGTGTGCTCGCGCTGGCTCGTCGGGCCGACTTCGGTCATGACCCTAGGATCGCAGGACAGCTCGCCGACCCCGCGCCCATGGCCCCGTCCCGGGCCCCGCCCTGAGCTCGCGAAGGGTGGGAAGGACGGGGTCCTTCTCCAGGAGGCCCCGTGTCGCTGCCCGGTCCCGAAACCCCCCTCCCGATGAGCACGGCAGGCCGCGGCTTCCGGGCCGACCGTCCGGCACCGGACCGCAACCTCGCGCTCGAACTGGTTCGGGTCACCGAGGCGGCCGCCATGGCCGCGGGCCGCTGGGTCGGCCGCGGCGACAAGAACGGGGGTGACGGCGCGGCGGTCGACGCGATGCGCGCCCTCATCGGCACGGTGAGCATGAAGGGCGTCGTCGTCATCGGCGAGGGCGAGAAGGACCAGGCGCCGATGCTCTACAACGGCGAACAGGTCGGTGACGGGCAGGGGCCCGCGTGCGACGTCGCGGTCGACCCGATCGACGGCACCACGCTCATGGCCAAGGGCATGCCCAATGCCATCGCGGTCATGGCCGTGGCCGACCGCGGCGCGATGTACGACCCGTCGGCGGTCTTCTACATGGAGAAGATCGCCACCGGCCCCGACGCCGCCGACGTCGTCGACATCACCGCGCCGATCGCCGAGAACATCCGGCGCATCGCCAAGGCGAAGAAGAGCTCGCGGGGCGACGTCACCGTCTGCATCCTCGACCGGCCGCGCCACCAGCAGCTCGTGCACGAGGTCCGCGAGGCCGGCGCCCGCATCAAGTTCATCACCGACGGCGACGTCGCCGGCGCCATCGCCGCCGCCCGCGAGGGCACCGGGGTCGACCTGCTCCTCGGGATCGGCGGCACGCCGGAGGGGATCATCGCCGCCTGTGCGCTCAAGTGCATGGGCGGCGCACTGCAGGGCAGGCTCTGGCCCAAGGACGACGACGAGCGGCAGAAGGCGCTCGACGCCGGCCACGACCTCGATCGGGTCCTGCACATCGACGACCTGGTCCGCGGCGACGTGTTCTTCGTCGCCACCGGCATCACCGACGGCGAGCTGCTGCGCGGCGTCCGGTACAGCGCGGGCGGCTGCACCACCCAGTCGCTGGTCATGCGCTCCCGGTCGGGAACCATCCGCTCGATCGACAGCCTGCACTCGCTCGAGAAGCTCCGGGCCTACTCCGCGGTGCCCTTCGACCGGGACGACCAGCAGGACTGACCCCGCTACAGCGGCGGCCGCCGCTCGGCCAGCCGGTCCATGAGCGCGCGCCACCGGCTGGGCGAGTCGCCCGGGGCGAGGCTGCGCAGGCGCAGGTCGCCGAACACCGCCTTCGCGTGCACGACCACGAGTGGTGTCCCGGGCAGCCGGGGCACGGCGGCGAGCTCGGTCCGCCGGTCGCCGAGGACGGTCCGCCCCTGCAGCTCGGCGTCCACCCCCTCCGCGACGATGACCTCGACGTCGCCGAAGACCGTGGAGGCGTAGAGGTCGACACGGTCGGCGTCGCTGCGGAGCCCCCGCAGGTCGATGCGCACGTCACCGAACACGGTCGACACGCGCCGCGGCACCGAGCCACCGGCGAGCCGCACGTCGCCGAAGACGGTCGAGACGATCTCCGGCGCCCGCGACCCGACGATCTCGACCGGGGGCCGGGCGTCGGAGGGCAGGTCGGCGACCACCGCCTCCAGCTCGGCCAGGGTGGTCGCGTCGTAGGTGGCGGAGGCGCGCTGACCGAACTCGTCGAGGTCGAGCCGTCCCTCACCGAGCGCCGTCTGCAGACGGGACACGACGGCGTGCCGATCGGCGTCCGAGGCGCGCACGACGGGGACCGGGCCGGACCCGGCGTCGTCGGTCATGGCGGCGGCGTCACTCTCCCGGGAAGGAGATCGTGCAGTACTGCTGGGTGTTGGCGGGCTGTCGACCGGCGCAGGTGTCGGCGTACTCCTTGTAGCTCGAACCGTCCTCCGCGACGATGAACAGGCTGTCGCAGGCGACCATGCTGCCGTCGTAGCACTGCTGGGCGAACTCGTTGAGGGTCGGGTCGTCGCCGAGCCCGTCGGGAGTGATCGTCGCCGGGGGGATGCCGCTCGGCGCCTCGGTGGTCTCCTCGGGGCTCGTCGTCGTCTCCTCCGAGCTGCTGGTGGTGGTCGTCTCCTCCGAGGTCGTCGAGGGACTGGTCGCGGGCGTCGTGGAGTCGGCCGCCGGGGTCGGGTCGTCGTCCCCACCGAGGAGCAGCCACAGCGCCACACCGATGGCCGCGAGCACGACCACGCCACCGATGATCAGCGCGATCAGGGTGTTCTTGTTGCCCTTCGGCGGCTGGCCGCCCGCACCGCCGGGCGGCGCCCACTGCTGCCCGTACTGCGGCTGCTGCCCGTAGGCCGGCTGCCCGTACTGCGGCTGCTCCCCGTACTGGGGCTGTTGCCCGTACTGCGGCTGCTGCCCGTACTGGGGCTGCTGCCCGTACTGCGGCTGCTCACCGTACTGGGGCTGCTGCCCGTACTGCGGCTGCTCACCGTACTGGGGCTGCTGCCCGTACTGGGGCTGCTGGCCGTACTGCGGCTGCTCTCCGTACTGGGGCTGTTGCCCGTACTGCGGCTGATCCGGCTGCTGCCCGTAGGGCGGTTGCTGCGCGAACTGCTCGCGGGCCGCCGCGAGATCACCGGGCTGGATCTGGCGGGTCTCGCCCGCCCGGCTCTCACCGGGGGCGACGCCGGGCTGCGGGAACTCCTGGGTCTGGTCGCGCTGGCCCTCGTGCGGCACCGGGGGCTTGCCGAACTGGTGGGTGGGCTCGTCGGTGTCGGACGGCTGGCCCGCGCCCGGCGTTCCCGGCTGCTCCCCACCGGACTCGTTGCCGCCCTGCGGCGGGTACGGCGGCTGTGACATGGGAGGGCTCCTCGGGACGACGGTGCGGCCCTGCGGATGCTAGGGGCCCGGTACGACGACCTCCACCACCCCGGGCGCGCGGCCCGGCGTGGCGCACCGGAACGGCGATCAGTCGAGATCGGTGCAGGCCATGACGGACATCAGCTTCACCCGGCCCGCGCACGTCCCGCCGTACTCCTCGTAGTCCGACATCGGCGGCGACTCGAAGAACAGGTTGTCGCAGGCCTGGTAGTCGCCGTCGAAGCAGCCCTGCGCATAGGCGTTGAGCACGGGGTCGGGGCCGGGCACCGGCGGGACCGGCTCGGCGATGTCCTCCGGCGCCACGGGGCCACCCGCACCCCAGCCGAACTCCTCGTCGATCGAGAAGGACGAGTCCTCCATCGAGCGGGCCATCGCCTCGCTCATGCTCGCGGCGATGCCGTCGCCCACCTCCCGGCCGATGTCCTCCGCGCTGCCCACGAACACGGCCGTCACGAGCAGCGTGGCGGCGACCGACCCGGCGACCACGCCCAGCAGCGCGACCACGGCGAGCACGACCGCGCCAGGCCGTCGCCCCGCCGCAGCGGGTGCTGCCGCGCCGGAATACGGCGGCGGGGACGGCGGTGTCGACGGCGGTGCCCAGGCTGCGGGAGGCGACCACTCGGGCGTCGATGCAGCCCAGTCCGGGACCGGCGGCGGCAGCGGTGCGGACATGTTCGGGTCTCCTCGGTTCCGGATGGTCCCGGGAGCGTAGGACGGCCGGGCCGGGAGACCCGGCGGACGCGACGGAGTGCGAACCGCGTCGTCCCTCCGCGGTGTCTAGGGTCCCTCCCTGAGCACTGTCACCACCCACCACAGGAGCGCAGCGTGGCCGCACAGCAGGACGGCTCGTCGACCGACAGCGGCGAGTACCGCATCGAGCACGACTCCATGGGCGAGGTCCGCGTGCCGGCGTGGGCCAAGTGGCGGGCGCAGACGCAGCGCGCCGTCGAGAACTTCCCGATCTCCGGCACGCCGATCGAGCGGGAGCTCATCGGCGCGCTCGCCGCGATCAAGGGGGCGGCCGCGACGGTGAACGCCGACCTCGGGGTGCTCGACGCCGACATCGCGGCTGCCATCACCGAGGCGGCCACCCGCGTGACCACCGGCGAGTTCGACGAGCACTTCCCGATCGACGTCTTCCAGACCGGGTCGGGCACGTCGAGCAACATGAACACCAACGAGGTCATCGCCACGCTGGCCACCGAGGCGCTCGGCAAGCCCGTGCACCCGAACGACCACGTGAACGCGTCCCAGTCGTCCAACGACGTCTTCCCCTCGGCGATCCACGTGGCCGCGACCGGGGCGATCGTCCGCGACCTCATCCCGGCGCTGCAGCACCTCGAGCTCGCCCTCTCGCGCAAGGCCGACGAGTTCGCCGACGTCGTCAAGAGCGGCCGCACCCACCTGATGGACGCCACCCCGGTCACGCTGGGCCAGGAGTTCGGCGGCTACGCCGCGGCGGTCCGCTACGGCGTGGAGCGGCTGCGCGCGTCGCTGCCCCGGGTGGGCGAGCTGCCGCTGGGCGGCACCGCCGTCGGCACCGGGATCAACACCCCGCCCGGGTTCGCCGCGGCGATCATCGAGCGGCTGGCCGGGCAGCTCGACCTGCCGCTGACCGAGGCCCGCGACCACTTCGAGGCGCAGAGCTCCCGCGACGGGCTCGTGGAGGCCTCCGGCCAGCTCAAGACCATCGCCGTCGGCCTGGTGAAGATCGCCAACGACCTGCGCTGGATGGGCTCGGGGCCGCGCACCGGCCTCGGCGAGATCTTCCTGCCCGACCTGCAGCCGGGCAGCTCGATCATGCCGGGCAAGGTCAACCCGGTGATCCCGGAGGCGACGGTGCAGGTCGCCGCCCAGGTCATCGGCAACGACGCCGCCGTCGCCTTCGCCGGCACCACCGGCAACTTCGAGCTGAACGTGACGCTGCCGCTGATGGCCCGCAACGTGCTCGAGTCCATCCGGCTGCTGTCCAACGTGAGCCGGCTGCTGGCCGACCGCTGCGTGGAGGGCATCACCGCCAACGTCGAGCGCTGCCGCGAGCTGGCCGAGTCCTCGCCGTCGATCGTCACGCCGCTGAACAAGTACATCGGCTACGAGGAGGCCGCGGTCGTGGCCAAGCAGTCGCTCAAGGAGAAGAAGACGATCCGCCAGGTCGTCCTGGAGCGCGGCTACGTCGAGCAGGGCAAGCTCACCGAGCAGCAGCTCGACGAGGCCCTCGACGTCCTCTCCATGACCCACCCCTAGTAGCCCTCGTGGAGTGCCACGGCGCGGCCCGCGCGACCGTGGCACTCCACTGAGCGGAACCACCGTGATGCGCTCGGCGGGGAACTGAGTAGCGTCCTGCCTGATGAGCGAGACAGACGTAGCCCTGCGCTACAACGGTGGAGAACTGCCCCTGCCCGTCAGGCACGCCTCCGAGGGCGCCGACGGCATCGACACGAGCAAGCTGCTGTCGACGACGGGCAAGGTCGCCCTCGACATCGGCTTCGTCAACACGGCCTCCTGCACGTCGGCGATCACCTACATCGACGGCGACGCCGGAATCCTGCGCTATCGCGGGTACCCGATCGACCAGCTGGCTGAGAAGTCGACGTTCCTCGAGGTCACGTACCTGCTGATCTACGGGGAGCTGCCGACCGCCGACCAGCTCGGCGAGTTCGACCAGCGGCTGCGGCGGCACACGCTGCTGCACGAAGACCTGAAGATGTTCTTCAACGGCTTCCCGCGCGATGCGCATCCGATGCCGGTGTTGTCCTCGGCGGTCAGCGCGCTGTCGACCTTCTACCAGGACTCGCTCGACCCCTTCGACGAGGAGCAGGTGGAGATCTCCACCCTGCGGCTGCTCGCCAAGGTGCCGACGATCGCGGCCTACGCCTACAAGAAGTCGGTCGGGCAGCCGCAGCTGTACCCCGACAACTCGTGTGGGCTGGTCGAGAACTTCCTGCGCATGACGTTCGGCTTCCCGGCCGAGCCCTACGAGGTCGACCCGGAGTTCGTGAAGGCGCTGGACATGCTGTTCGTCCTGCACGCCGACCACGAGCAGAACTGCTCGACGTCGACCGTCCGGCTGGTCGGCTCCTCGCACGCCAACCTGTTCGCCTCGGTCTCGGCCGGCATCAACGCGCTGTTCGGCCCGCTGCACGGCGGCGCCAACCAGTCGGTGCTGGAGATGCTCGAGGCCATCAAGCGCGACGGCGGCGACATCCCGCGCTTCGTCGAGCGGGTGAAGAACAAGGAGCCCGGCGTCAAGCTCATGGGCTTCGGGCACCGGGTCTACAAGAACTACGACCCGCGCGCGGCGATCGTGAAGCAGACCGCCGACGGCGTGCTCGACAAGCTGGGCGGCAACAACGAGCTGCTCGACCTCGCCCGGCAGCTCGAGGAGATCGCGCTGAAGGACGACTACTTCATCGAGCGCAAGCTCTACCCGAACGTCGACTTCTACACCGGGCTGATCTACCGGGCGATGGGCTTCCCGACCCGGATGTTCACGGTGCTGTTCGCGATCGGCCGGCTGCCCGGCTGGATCGCGCAGTGGCGCGAGATGATCGCCGACCCTGCCACCAAGATCGGGCGTCCGCGCCAGCTGTACACCGGCGCCACCGAACGGGACTACATCCCGATCTCTGGCCGCTGAGCCAGGGACACCACCGGGCCGGGGGGTCCTTCCCAGCGGGGAGGGTCCCCCGGCCCGCGCCGTCCCCAGGTCAGGCCCCCTACGGTGGGTGCGCCCGCGCACTCCTGGAGGAGCCCTGATGGCCGAGCCGCCCGGCGAGGACGTCCTCGTCGTGCCCCCGATCCCGCTCGCCACCGGGCAACTCCTCGAGCCCGAGGACGACGGCCCGCCGGTCCGCGTCACGAAGGTCGAGATCGTGGTCACGACCGAGGACGGCGGCGAGCTGCGCATCCCCCTCGTGCACCGCCACGGTGCCTGGTGGGCCCCCTGACCCGGTAGCGCTCCGGCGTCCCACCGTTCTGCCGCTGCGTCCCCCGGACGGGCGCAGCCACCCCGGATTCACCCTCCCCCCATGGGGTGACATCGGCTGCCAGCCCCTCCGCTGCCCCGCCCGACGCGTCGATACGAGGCGTGAGCTTCCCCGCGACCTGCGGGGGAGCAGGCCACGTAGCGCCGAGACCGCCGGGGGACCCTGCTGTGCCTGCACCACGCACGACCGGGCGTCCCGCGCCCTCCGTCGCCGCCCGTGAGGCCCAGCTGGTCCGGCAGCTCCTGGCCGCCCGGCCCGACCTGACCCCGGAGCAGGCCGCCCGGCTCGTCGCAGCCGCGGCCGCCCGCAGCGGCGCCGCTCGCACCCCCGGCCGCCGGCCGGCGGCGAAGCGGCCCGCCGCCCGACGCCGGTCCGCGCCCCGCGCCCGGAAGACGAAGGAACCCCGCACCGGGGGCTCGCGCTGGACCACGCGGCTCGGCGTCGTCGCCATGAGCACGCTGCTCCTGCCGGCCGCCGCCGCCCTCGTGCTGCCCAGCCCGCAGGACCGCGACCAGGGCGGCGCTGCGCCGGTCGACGTCACCGAGGTGGCGCTCTCCACCCAGACCTCCCTGCTGGGCAAGGCCGACCGCTACCGGCAGCTCCAGCAGGAGATCGCGCAGCGGCACGTCGACCTCGACGAAGCGCAGGCCGCCGAGCAGACCGTGCGCGCCCAGGTCGAGGCCCAGCAGCAGGCACTCGGCGACGCCGCGGCCTATCTCTACCGCGCCGTCCCCGCCGACCGGTACCCGCTGCTCGGACTGAGTGTGCACGACCGCGACGCCACCGACGCCGCGCTCGACGGGCAGGCCGTCGTCGAGCGCGCCGACCAGGACCGCGAGGGCGCGGCCATCCGCGCCGCCCGGGCCGCAGCATCGCTCGCGGAGGCCGAGGCCCGGGTGGCCGAGGCCGAGGCGGCCATCGCCGAGACCGAGCGTCGCGCCGACGGCGTCCTGCAGCTGGTGCGCGACGAGGTCGACGGGCTCAGCCCCGAGGTCACCGGCCAGATCGCCGCCCTCGGCGCCATCCCCGCGGCCGGCGCGCAGCAGGAGCGCAACCAGCAGGCGACCCTCCGCTGGCAGGCCTACCTCGCCCGCCTGGCCGCCGCCGGCATCGAGCCGCCGCCCGCGGCGCGGCTGGCCGATCCCACCCGCCTGCCCGCCGGCATGTCACCGGCCCTCGACGAGTACGCGCGCCCCATCCCCGGGGTCGCCTGGGCCGTCATCGGCAACAGCCCGGTCACCGTGCTGCCGGCCGAGACCGTCGCGGCGGTGAGCACCGCGCTGTCGCAGCTCGGCAAGCCGTTCGTCGCCGACGCGAGCGGTCCGGACTCCTACGACTGCGGTGGGTTCACCTCGGCGTCGTGGCTGCTGGCCGGACACGCCATCCCGAGCACACCCGAGGAGCAGTGGGCCTCGGGCAGCCCCGTGGAGCTGACCGATCTGCAGATCGGCGATCTCGTCTTCTCCGCCGACGGCCTCGACGTCGGCCTCTACCTGGGCTCCGGTGACGTCATCGGCGCCTCGGCGGCCACCTTCCAGGTCGGCGTCCGCAGTCTCGCCGCCGGCTCCGCCGCGGTCCGCGTGACGCTCCCCCCGGCGGCGCAGCCCAACGAGCCGCTGACCGGCGTGGGCACGACCGGTCTGTGCGGCGCCCCGCCGCCGGAGCCGGGTCGGGTCGGCTCGCCCGCATGGGGTGGCTGGGCCAACGGCCAGATCCCGGGCGAGGCCCTCTGCGAGCTCGGTGTCTACCGGCACGCGCTGCGGTGCGATGCCGCCGCCTCCTACGGGCAGATGAGCACCGCCTTCGAGGCGACGTTCGGCCAGCCGCTGTGCATCACCGACTCGTACCGCTCGCTGGCGGGCCAGGTCGCGGCGTTCTACGCCAAGCCGGCGCTGGCCGCGGTGCCCGGCACGTCGAACCACGGGTGGGCCCTGGCCGTGGACCTCTGCGGGGGCATCAACGTCGCGGGCACCCCGCAGTGGACGTGGATGACGCAGAACGCGGGCCGCTTCGGCTTCGTCCAGCCCGACTGGGCGGGTCCGGGTGGCGAGAAGCCCGAGCCGTGGCACTGGGAGTTCGGCTACATCTCCTAGCCTCCCCCCTTTTGTGCAGGTCAGCGCGTTGCTGACTCCTCCGATGGCGCGGTGATGGCACACCACGCCTCGTCCACGGCCCGCCGGGTGCGGTCCTCCGAATCCGGCATCAGGTGGCCGTACGTCTTGAGCACCAGCGTGGCGTTCTCATGGCCCAGGCGGTCGGCGACGGCGACAACCGACTCGCCGGCCGCCAGCAGCACGCTCGCGTAGTGGTGGCGCAGATCGTGCGACGTGGTGCCTGCGGGCAAGCCAGCCCGCTTCGCTGCCGCCGTGAAGACCCGGGACGCGTAGAAGTCCTGCCAGTAGACCGCCCCCACGCTTGACGTGAAGATCGACCCGTCAGCGCCCGGAGGGAACGCGGCGATGTGCGCGGCGAGTGCCTCGGCGACCACGGCGGGCAGCGGCACCGTCCGGCGCGACCGCGGCGTCTTGGGGACCCCTCGCGCCTGCGTGCCCGGCGCGATCTGCCACTCGACCCGCACGGTCCGCCGCAGGAAGTCGACATCCTCAAGCCGGAGCGCGAGCAGTTCGCCGATACGCAGGCCGAGGCCGGCCTGAGCGAGCACCATTGCCCGGTTCCGCTCCGGCATGGCATCGGCTAGGGCCTGGACCTGCTGCACGCTCAGCGGCACGACGCGCTCCCGCTCGTCGCGGGGTAGCTGCACGCGAACCACCGGAGAAGCGGCGACCAGCCGATCGAGCACGGCGCTCGAGTAGATGGACCGCAGCAGTGACACGAGGTTCCGCAGCGTGGACGGGGCGAGCACCTGCGCGCGGTCCGTTGCCCACGCCTGCACCTCCGACGGCCGCACCGCAGCTAGGCGACGGTCGCCGAGCCGTGTGCCGGCGATGTGCGTCTCTATGAGGCTCGACACCCGCCGGGCCGACGAGGGACGGTGCGGCCGGGCCGCAGCCCAGGACCGTGCGTACTCAGCGACGGTCGTCCGGTCAGAGTGGTCGACGTACAGCCCACGCAGCTTGTCCGCCTCCACGGTCGCCGCGAACCGGTCTGCATCACCCTTCTTGCCGAACGTCTTCTTGCGCTGCCGCCCGTCAGGGTCGCGGAAGCGAACGTCGTAGACGCGGACCTCGCGGCCGTTGCGCCGGCTGGGGCGCGTCTCGACGCTAGCCACGTGCAGTCACGGACTGAGAAGTCCGCTGATGGTCGTCGCGAAGAATGCCCCGCCGCCGTGCGGTCTGAATCCAACGCGTCGCAGTCGGGCGCGGCATCCCGTAGTCATTCAACAGGACGCCGGTGGCCTTACGCCCGGTCGCCTGAGCCCAGGCGTACAGCCTGGCCACCTGCTCGAGGGCCTCATCGGTCATACCGTCCTTGGCGAAGTTCGCCGGCGGCGACTTGAACTCTGCGAGCCGGTAGGTGCCATCACTTCTCGGAATGCGCTCAAGCAGGATCTCGCGGCCGTAACGAGCGGCGAGCATCACGTATTCGGCCACCGGCACGCGCCGAAGGCCCTCACTGGTGATCGGGGGGCCGTCAGGGAGCCGCTCGGCCGTCAGGGAGACGCAACTCAAGCGGCCCTCGACGATGTCGATCTCCATCTTCACCGCGAAGTCCAGCGGGTCAGAGTCAGCCTCGTCCGGAGTGAACGTCACGGTCGTCGGAACGCTCGAGAGCATCCGACCGCCGTACAGCAGCCACCGCCCACTAGCGCGAACAACCTCGTCGGTCCGGATGCGAGCCACGAGCAGAGTCAACCCCCTGCGAAACATTCCGTCAAGACCGTTTGCCATAGATACGCGGCTGTGCTTTGCTGTCCTTGCAACGTCTTGACAGGACGTTCCGACAGGAAGGAGCCGACATGGAGCAGCGCAATCCGCTTGCGGCGACGCCGGAGGTTGCTGCGTACCTGGGAGTCCCCGTGCAGACCCTCTACGTCTGGCGGACCAAGTCCGAAGGGCCTCGAGCTGTCCGCGTCGGCAAGCACCTGCGCTACCGCTGGTCCGACGTCGATGCATGGATCGAGAGCCAGTCCGACCGGCCTCGGGTCGGAGCTGCATGAGGAGCGAAAAGGCGGCCCCGCAAGGGACCGCCCTCTCTGAAGATTCCGCCGCCAGCGTGCTCTTCGACGTTCAGCGTACCGCCGAGCCGGCACAGGACACACCGACACAGCTCCGCCGTCGCCGCGCGGCCTCTCGGCGCCTCGAGCCGATGGCCGACGGTCGTCGCGATCCGTTCGAGGTTGACCGACGGGACCGCTGGACGAGCACACGCACGCTGCACGTCGAGTGCGGTCGCAGGACAGCATGGCTCTACGGCGGACGGGCGAAGCATCTGATCGAGAGCGCGGCGCAGCGGTCTGGCGCTCCCATCCCGTCGATGTGGGACCACCTGCGTCGGCTGTGGATCGTCCCGATCGACCGGGCCGACGACATCCTCGTCTACGCCGAGCACGTCGAGGGGCGCTTCACCACCGTCGAGGCGGTGGACAGGTGACCTGGACCAAGCTCTCGGACGACTACTCCGATGACTGCTGGACGCTCTCGGATGCCGCGTTCCGGCTGCACACCGAGGCCCTGGTCTGGAACAACCGCAAGCTGCTGGACCTGCGAATCCCGAAGGCCGACCTGCGCCGATTCGCGAAGACTCCCGAGGCGGCACCCGAGCTGCTCGCGGTCGGCTGGTGGAGCGACGACGGCGACGCGTACGTCATCCGGCACCACGGGACATATCAGCGCACCCGTGAACAGGTGCTCGCTCAGCAGACCGCGAACGCCGAGAACGGTCGCCGAGGTGGTCGACCGCGGAAGCCACGCGAGATCAGTGAGATGCCGTCCTCCACACAAGAAACCCAATCGGTTTCCGAGTCGGTTAGCGAATCGAAAACCGAAAGTGGAACCCAAAGGGACAGGACAGGACAGGGCAGGACAGGCTCTTACGGGAGCGGTCAGGAAAGCGACTGGCCATCGGTCGTCTGCACGACTTCCGGTCACCCCGGTTGCGGTTGGCAGCACACCGACAAGTGCCCGGACTGCTGCTCGGTGGTGGCCCGATGACCGCCCACTACTGCCCCGACTGCGGCCTCTTCGAGGTCTCCGTACGCAAGCCCGGCAAGGACGGCCGCTGCGACTGGTGCCGTGCCCAGGTCGGCAAGCGCCGCCCTCGCACGACTGTCGGCAAGCGGCAGCCGCTCGAGCCCTTCGAGTACCTGCTCACCGAGGACAGACCCCGGTGAGCCCGGCGCGAGGGCGTCAACCTCACCGGAATCCCGCAGCCATGGGCGGGACGACCGGATGGAAGGCGGGGAGCGCTCGTCCCTTTCCGCATCGATCCGCCTGCGCCCCGCGCCGTATCCCTCTCTCCCCGAACGAAAGGCATCAGCCATGACCGATGACCAGCAGATGCGCGAGTACGCCCGCGCACTGTTCAGCGGCGACGGGCACCCGCGGCGCACGCCGTCCACCCCTGACCCCAAGCCCACCGGGCACGTCGCCAGCGAAGGCGGCACCCCCGAGCGGCCCGCAATCGACCCGGTCCGTGACTTCGTCGGCCGCCTGTTCGGCATCGACGAGAACGCCCGTGGCCTCAACTCCGACACCCTCGACTGAGAGAGACACCGTGAACCCGATCCTGGCCCACAAGACCCTGAACGACATCCTCCGGACCGCCGACCGGCTCGGCGCCACCACACCCAAGGCGATCACCGAGGAACACCGGCGCCTCGCCACCGCCGCCGACCGCAGTCGGGTGATGTACCGCGACCTTCGCGACGACCTGACCACGGTTGTCGTCGAGGCGTTCGCGGACGGCCGCGACCCCAGCACCGACCCGGCGGTACAGCAGGCCGTCACCCGCCAGGCCCTCATCCACGTGCAGCACGGTGTCGCGCAGGCCATCGCAGGGCGCACCGCCGAGCTGCTGACCGAGCACGGCCCCGCCATCCTCGCTGGCTTCCGCAAGCCGTTCGACCAGGCCGCCGCCACCATCACCGCGGCCGTGCAGCGGGTCGGCAACGTGTCCATCGACGACATGCACGCCGTACTCGCTCGCGGCGGGGACGCCGCGAAGGCGTGGGCCGAGGCGCGAGAGGCGAACGAGATCATCGCCGGCATCCAGCAGACGTGGAAGCTGCTGTCCACCGCAACCTCACGGCTGCACGTGGACAGGCGTTACTGGCTGCTGACCATCGCCGAGGTGCCGGCCGAGACGTTCGTCGACGAAGACCTGGCCCACGTGAACGTCAAGGCGTGGGACGCGGCGCGCCGCGGTTTCACCCTGTCGCTGGCCACGCCCGAGACGCTGCGCCAGCGGATCAAGGCCGTGCAGGCAGAGACGCAGCGACGCCAGTCCGAGTACGACGGCGCTTTCGCCAAGGCGGCAAGGCAGCGGTACGGGACCGGAGCCGTCGCGTGACCACGACCCCCTGCGGGCCCTCCCCCCGGGCGACAGCTCGCCGCACCTCCCGGATTAGGCGGCATCTCTCCCCGGGTTTTTCCACAGAGAGCACCCCAACGGCCTCTCAGGGGGCTCAGGACGCCCCTGGTGTTTTTTCCGTCGGATGGAGATTTCGCCTGTCCGGTGAGGTGCGGCCGGAGGAGGACCCCGGAGGCCCCTCCCTGCCCCTTGAGCCGCCGTCTGGCGTCGCCGCGGTCGTCTTTAGTCACACCGAGTCGAAGGAGCAGCCCTGATGGCCTCGCGCACCGTAAGCGTCGAGCTGGTCGCCGACGTCGGTCGCTACCAGTCGGCCATGACCAAGGCCGCCACGGCGACGCGGGCCATCGGCACGGAGGCGACCACGGCGGGCGCGAAGGCGCAGCGCGGGTTCGACATGGCCGGGCGCGGGGCGACCCTGCTGGCCGGTGTGGTCGCGGGTGGTCTGGTGGTGAGTCTCAAGGGCGCGGTTGACGCGGCGGCCGAGGCTGAGCAGTCGATCGGCGGCGTGCAGGCCGTGTTCAAGGGCTACGCGAAGTCGGTCATCGCCGACTCCAAGGAAGCCGACCGGGCGCTGGGACTGTCGGCCAACTCATACCGCGAGCTGGCGACGGTCATCGGCTCGCAGATGAAGAACGCCGGCGTGCCGATGGAGCAGTTGGCGCAGCGCACCGAGGGCATCATCCAGATCGGCGCGGACCTGGCGGCGCAGTTCGGCGGGTCTACGCAGGAGGCCGTGCAGGCGCTTTCGTCGGCGTTCCGCGGCGAGCTGGACCCGATCGAGCGGTACGGCATCAGCCTGTCGGCAGCCAGGGTGGCGGCGAAGGCCGTCGAGCTGGGCCTGGCCGACTCCACCACTACGCTGGACCAGAACGCCAAGGCGATGGCGACGCTGGCGATCATTACCGAGCAGTCGGCGGACGCGCAGGGCGCTTTCGCCCGCGAGTCGGACACTGCGGCTGGTCGGGCGCAGCGTGCCGCCGCCTCGTGGGAGAACCTCAAGGTTGCGATCGGCGACGAGCTGCTGCCCGCGTGGTCGTCGCTGGTCGACGTGCTCGGCAACGATGTGGTCCCGGCGCTGGGTGTCGTGGTGTCGGCAGGTGGCGACGTGCTGCGGTTCGTCGCGGACCTGCCTGGCCCGTTGCAGGCAGCCGCGGTGGCCGGTGTGGCGTGGGCGGTGGCCGGTGGCCGGATCCTCGACGTGATGCGCCCGATGGGTGGGCTGGTCGGCGGTCTGCGCGGCACCTGGTCGTCGTTTAACGAGGCGCTGGGCTACGCGAAGGCGAACGGGGACGGTCTGAGCACAGTGCTCAGGTCGGTCGGCGACACAGCCGGCGGCGCTGTCTCTGGCGGTCTGGCCCGGTTCGCTCGAGCGATCGGACCTGAGCTCGGCGTCGGGCTGGCGGTCGCCGCGATCGCCACGCTCGTGGATGCGCTACACGACGGCACCGTCGCTTCCGAGAGGGCGCAGACGGCGCAGCGCGGTCTATCCGACGCGCTGCGGGAGACCGGCGGCGTCATCGACGAGAACGTGCGGCGGCAGGCGCAGCAGGCGCTCATCCAGAACGACATGATCGACCTGCTGGACGAGGCCGGGGTGTCCGCGCGGGACGCGGTCAACGGGCTGCTTGGCAACGCCGACGCCTACGACCGGGTGACGAACGCGCTGAACCGGTACGCGGCCACCAACCCCGACACGGTGCTCGGAGCGACCGGCATCGCCGCAGCAGAGGCAGCGGTGAACTACTCCCACATCGCCACGGCCACCGAGGACGCGGCTGAGCAGACCGAATACTTCGCGGGCGAGACGACCGAAGCGGCCGAAGCGGCTGGCAATGCCGCTCCCGCGCTGGGGGAGACCGCTTCCCGGTTCGACTCCATCGCTGAGGCCGTGAGCGCCGCGAAGAAGGAGACCGAGCAGTACAAGCTGGCCCTGGACATCCTGACTGGCGCCAACGTGTCCGTGATCGAAGTGGAATCCGCCTACCAGGCGGCGCTAGCGGAGGCGGCCGGCGCCGTGGACGACCTCGCCGGGGCGGTGCTGGACGCCTCCGGGCAGCTCAACTTGCAGTCCGAGGCGGGCCGCGAGGCATCCGACGTACTGCTCGGCGTGCGCGACTCCGGTAACCAGTTGATCGCGACGATGATCCAGCAGGGCGCCACGCAGGAAGAGGTCATGGAGACCGACCGCCAACTGCGGGAGAGCTTCATCCGTTCCGCGCAACAGATGGGAATTAGCCGTCAAGCGGCCGAGGATCTGGCCGACCAGATTCTCGGGATTCCTGAGGAACGGGAGACGGAGATCCGGGCCGACACGTCACAGGCGGCGCGTGCGGTCCTGGACTTGCAGAGCCAGATCGACGGCCTGCGCGGCAAGACGGTCACCGTGAAGGTGGTCACGGACCGGGCGGCGCTGGCGGTGTACGCGGCGCAGAACGGCATGCAGACCGTCGGCGGCTACGCGGGCGGCGGCTACACGGGTCCTGGCGGCAAATACGAGCCGGCGGGTGTTGTGCACCGCGGCGAGGTCGTGTGGTCTCAGGACGACGTGGCCGCGCATGGTGGCCCGCAGCGGGTGGACCGGATGCGCCGGGCCCGGGGCTACGCGGACGGCGGAATCGTTGTCGACATCGACAACTCGGACCTCCGGTCGGCGATCCAGTCGGCCACGGATCTCATGGCCAAGAGCCTGTACGAGCCCGGCACGGGCATGGTGGCGGCGCTCAACTGGGCCAAGTCCCAGGTCGGCAAGCCCTACCTGTGGGGCGGGGCCGGTCCCGGCGGGTATGACTGCTCGGGGTTCATGTCGGCACTGACGAACGTGATCAAGGGCCGCTCCCCGTACTCGCGGCTGGGCTCCACCGCCTCGTTCCCGTGGTCCGGGTTCGCCCCCGGCTACGGCATGTTCACCATCGGCTCCACGAAGAACGCTGGCGGCGGCATCGGCCACATGGCCGGGACGCTGATGGGCGTCAACGTCGAGTCGGCGGGCGGCGTCGGCGTGCGCGTCGGCGCGTCGGCTCGTGGCGCCAATAGCCCCCTGTTCGGCACCCGCGCTCACCTGGCGATGGCGTCGGGCGGGCTGATCGGTGAGCCGGTGTCCGGGGTCGGTGCCTGGTCGGGCCGGTCCTATTCGTTCGCCGAGCGCGGCGACGAGGTCGTGATCCCCCGCTCCCGCGAGTTCGGCGGCGGCTTCGGCGGGCGGGGCGGTGGGGCGATCACCGTCACGTCAGGCCCCGTGCACGTGTACCTCGACGGCGAGGAGTGGCGCGGCATGGCTCGAGTCGAAGCCGAAACCGTCGTCGACGACGGTTTCAACTACCTCTCCACCCAACTGAGCTGATGACCGATACGGTTCAGACCATGCCGAGGATCCAGCTCCTGTGGGTGAATCCGCCACGGTCGATGCAGGGCTGGGACGCGGACACGCATCAAGGGATCCTCGATCAAGGATGGATCGCGCCGAGCCCTGCTGACCGCTTCCCCGGTCCGCCCGGCCGGTACAACCTCATTCCCGAGGAGCACTGGCGGACTGTGACAGTCGGGCACGGGGACCCTCAGGTGCCAATCTTCCTGCACGAGTCGTGGGAGAGCCGCGGCGAGAAGTGGGTGCAGTCCATCCCCGACGCGGCCGACGAGGTCGCCATGATCGCCAAAGTCCGGGATGCCGTCATGAAGCTGGTCGACTCGCGGCTCGCGGCCAACCCCGCCGCGTTCCCCGCAGGCCCGACCGTGACCTCGACAGAGCCGACGCCAGCGGGGATCGCCGTGATTGGCCGCTGCGTCGTCCTCGAACCGACGGCCGGCTAGACGGACACATGGCGGCTCTCGCGTCCGCAGACGTTCCCGCATGGCTCATCCCACCGGAGGCACTGACCGAGTGGCGACACCTGGCCGTGGCGCTCGAGGAAGCGGGAACCGTTCCCTGTAGAGGCTCCGACCCCGAGGCGTGGTGGCCGGACCGGAAGCACCTGGACGCGCCATCGACCCGGCTGGCCGTCCATGGGTGCTGGCGCTGCCCCGCCCGTGAGCCCTGCCTGGCCTACGCCGTCGCGGCCGGCGAGCGGGAGGGCGTGTGGGGCGGGATGCTGCCGGAGGAACGGCAGGAGGACATCCGCTCAGTCGCCTAGTAATAGGGCGAGCACAGACACAACCAGGGCTACGACGGACAGTGCAGACGTGGCCATCGTCAGCCAGAAGGTGCGCGCCATCGGCGGCATGGCGGCGACCGTACCCGGTACCCCAGACACCAGCGACCCCCTGAGAGGCCGTCACAGCGGCTCTCAGGGGGTCGCCTGTCTGCAAATTGCGGACAGCGCGTGTCTGCCATGGCAGACACCGGCGTCGGCCGGCTCGTCTCAGACTGAGACACCTGAACGTGCGGAAGATTCCGCACGTGACCAGGCGGCATCCATCGCCTTCACCATGTCGACGGTCTGGCTCGTGTCGTAGGCCGCGTACCTCGCCGTCGTGTTCGGTGAGCTATGCCCCAGCATCTCCTGGACCAGCCGCAGATCCTTGGTGATCTGATACGCCGTCGTCCCGAACCTGTGTCGGAGCTGGTGGGCAGTGAAGTCCAGCCCGTGCCGATCGAAGAAGCGGTTGAGGGAGGTCGACACCGCTTTCGGGTTGATCTGCGCGGCGTCCAGCCCGTAGAACACCGGCCCGGAGCGACGTCGTCCGTGGGCGACGAACGCCTCGAGGACCACGGCAGGGACCGGGACCACACGCTCCTTCCCGCCCTTTCCCTCGCGGATCAGCAGGGACGTACCGTCCTCGGAGTTGCGCAGGTCGGTCCAGTGAAGCCCGGCGATCTCCTGACACCGCAGACCACAGAACGCGCCGAGCAGGATCATCAACCGCATCTTCGGGCGGGCCTTCTCGACCGCCTGACGGAGCGTGTCGTCTGGCACGGGTCGCGGCAACGGCCGGTTCAGCCGCGGGTTCGTCAGGCGGGTCGATGGGTCCACGGTGACGATGCCGGCCACTTTCGCCCACCGATAGAACGCCTTCACGTGCGACACGTAGGCCCGACGGGTTTCCGGCTTGCGGCCGGAGACCTTCTCCCGTTCCCAGCGCAGCAGATCGACCTCCGTCACGTCGCGCAGTGGTCTCCCGACGAACTCCTGCAACCGGATCAGGCACTCGCTACGCACGCGGACCGTGTTCGGTCGCAGCCCGCGCAGCTCTGTCGACCAGTGGTTGAACGCCTCGATGTCGGGGTCCATGGACCCCATCGGCGACGTCGTGACCAAGCGCAATGGCGCGGTCACTGGTCCACCGCCAACGTGCTGTTGATGCGGTCGCAGCACTCGAGGATCGCCTGCGCGAGCAGCCGGGCGTTTTCCACGTCGAGGTTCGTGTCGAGCAGGAAGATGCGCTCCGGCCCCGGGTCGAGGACGACACCCTCGTCGTTGACGTAGAGCATGTCCTCGCGGGTGATGATCACCTCCACAGGACAGGTCTCGCCGTCCGGCTCGATGCTCTCCGGCCAGGTCGGCGCGGTCCATGCGTAGTCGATAGCCTCGGAGCCGATGGTGACTCGGTCGGCCCAGGCGGGCCGGCGGCTGATGTACGCGGCGTGCGTATCCGTGCCGACCTGGCGGTTCTCTTCGTTAGCGTTCATGACGGGTCTCTCGCCTTTCTGAGGATGGTGAGGGCCAAGGCCTCGTCTCGGTCTGGACACCGAGGCGGGGCCGTCTTGCATCTTGCTCCTGGGTACCGACGGCGCAGATGGCACATCCATGGCACAGGACACCGGAAAAGTCCGGCAGACGATGGCAAACGTCGGAAGACGTTATTGCAGGTCAGGCAACGGTTTGCCGCGAACCCGCAGGTCCAGAGGACCCGCGTAGTAGTTCGGCTACATCTCCTGACGCGCTTTCGGTACCGAAAGCGCGAGCGTGACGCTGCCGCTTTCGGTACAGAAAGCTCGGATCAGAGCCAGGGGAGTTCGGCGAGCCGCGCCCACGGCACGGTCACGCTGGCTTCGCTCGTCTCGCCCGCCAGGCGGGCGGCGATCCCGGGGCCGGCGCAGGCCACCGGCCGGTACGGCGTGACGACGACGTGCATGCCCGCCGTCTCCAGCCCGGCCGCGGTCAGCCGGGCGAGCATCCGCTCCGGCGCCACGAGCACGCTGCTGGCCAGCACGGGCACGGTGGCGTGCGACCACAGCGCGACCGGTCCCTCCACGCGGAGTTCCAGCGGCACGTCGGTGGCCCGGTCGGCCGCAGCCGAGCGGATCCCGGACACGTCGGCCGCCGGCGACGGCCGCCACGGCAGCGCGATCTCGCCCCGCCGGACGACGACCCGCCAGCCGATGGCGGTCTGCCGGCGGTCCGCCCAGTCCAGGACGGCGATGCCGTTGCGGGCCGCCTGCCGATCGGTGACCGGGCGGCGCACGACCCAGGCGGCGAGGGCCGCGGCGATCGCCGTCGGCGTGGGGGCCACCCCGTCGCGCGTCATGTCGTCGGCCAGGTCGCGGAGGTCGATGCGGGTGAGGCGCTCGTCCTCCTCGAGGAGGATCACCGAGCCGGCACCCGGCCGCCGCACCAGGTCGACCCGGAGCCCGGGCACCGAGACGGTCGGCAGCATCCGCTCGGCGACGTCGCGGAGGTCGGCGACGTCGATCCGGGTCGGGCGCAACCGCTGGAGCAGGCCCGCGGACCCGCGCAATCCCGGGCCGGTCACGAGCGCGCCCCGGTGTCGAGCATGTGGCGCAGCGCCTCCGGCAGGGTGGGCAGCGCCAGCACGCCGGTCAGTTCGGCCACGCTGAGCCGTACCGGCAGCACGTCGGCACCCCAGCCGGTGGCCAGGCGCACCCGTGCCGCCGACGCGGGCCAGACGGCGTCCCGGGCCGCGGCCACGTGCAGTTCGGTGAGGACGTCCTCGAGGTGGATCGCGGTCACCGGGTGCACCAGGCGGGCGGCCAGCGCCTCCCGGACGACGTCGGCCAGCTGCGCTCGGTGGTCGGCGGTCAGCCAGTGCGGCACCAGGACCTCGGGCCCCGGCTCGCCGGTGGGCAGCGCGCTCATCGACGTCCCTCCCGGACCACGGGTCCCGCGGCGCGGGCGGTGGTCGGGAACGTCACGAGGTGGATATCGGCAGCGGCGAGCACCGATCGACCCGTGTGCGCGAGGAATTCCGGAGCGCGCCCCACAAGCTACCGGCGCGTAACCAACGGCGCGCTCCCCCGTTGTCCCAGGTGAGCCGAGAGCCGGGAGGACTCCCCCATGCGCCGCACCGCCGCCGTCGCGCTCGCGACCGCGCTCGCCGCCACAGGCGTCACCGTGACCGCGTCCGCCGCACAGGGCGATGCCGGAGGTGCTGCCGGGGGCCGGCCCAGCGCCGCGCCGTCCGAACGGCTGCGCGACGTGATGTTCGTGGGCAACAACTGGGCGGGCACCGCCACCGTCGTCGACGCCGGCACCTACCGGCCGATCACCACCATCGACACCATCCCCGACCGCGCGGAGCGGATGGCCGAGATCCTCAGCAACCCCGACAAGCTGGCGTTCTACCTGGCCATCCAGCAGGGCGTCGGCGAGGGCCACGACCAGTACACCGACGACATGTTCACCACGCCCGACGGGCGCATGGTCGCGGTCAGCCGGCCGAGCTTCGCCGACGTCGTCGGCATCGACCTGGCCAGCGGCGCGATCGTCTGGCGCTTCCCCATGGAGGGCTACCGGGCCGACCACATGGGCGTCTCCCCCGACGGCACCCGGCTGCTGGTCAGCGACTCCACCGCCAACAAGGTGCACGAGCTCGACATCCGCACCGGCGAGAAGCTGCGCGAGTTCGCCAGCGGGGACACCCCGCACGAGAACAACTACACCCGCGACGGCGAGCGCATCTTCCACGCCAGCATCGGCACCGTGTACACCCCGCTCGACCGCCCCGAGTTCGACACCACCAAGGGCGAGCGGGTCTTCCAGATCGTCGACAACGACACGATGCAGGTCGAGGCCCGGTGGGACATGGGCGCCGAGCTCGCCGAGGCCGGCTACCCCGACATGAGCTCCGCCGTCCGCCCGATGGCCGTCGCGCCGGACGAGCGGTTCGTCTACCTGCAGGTCTCGTTCTTCCACGGCTTCGTCGAGTTCGACACCCAGGCGCCCGACGCCGACGGCGCGACGACGTACGAGGGCGAGCCCGCGGTCGGCGCCGTCCGGCGGGTCGTGCCGCTGCCCGATCGCACCGACGGCCTGCCCCGCGAGCAGTACGTGCTCGACTCCGCGCACCACGGCCTGGCCATGGACGCGGCGGGCACGACGCTGTGCGCCGCCGGGACGATGTCGGACTATGCCGCGATCGTCGACCGGGAGACCCTCGCCTTCGACATCGTCGACGTCGGCGCGAAGCCCTACTGGGCGACCAACGGGCCGGACGGCGACGAGTGCTGGATGTCGGTCAGCGGCGAGGACGAGGTCGTCGTCATCGACTACGCGACCGCGCAGCCCGTGGCGACGGTGCCGGTCGGCGACCACCCGCAGCGCGTGCGTGAGGGCGTCGTCGCCCGCGACGTCCTCCGCGCCTGGAAGTAGGCGAGATCTGCACACTGGCCCGCTTCAGCGCGCTGAAGCGGGCCAGTGTGCAGATCTGGTCGGGTTAGTTGTCGACGAGTTCGGTCAGGCGCGTCTTGAGCGCCTTCTCCACCCGGTCGGCGTAGACGTTCATGTTCCGCACCGAGGTGTTGAGGTCGGCCGACAGCTGCGTCTTGGTCTGACCGCCCCAGGTGGTCAGGTACCAGGTCGCCCAGCCCAGCACGTTCGGCTGCCCGGCCCGCTGGTCGCGCCGCGCCGCGGGGTCCGGCGCGCAGGCGGCCGTGAGAGCGTGCGAGAGCAGCGTCTGCTCGGCCTCGCCCATGATCTCGTCGGGGGCCTCGCAGGAGTCGGGCAGCAGGATCTCGGTGGCGTCGGGTCCGCCGTCGAGGGACTGCAGGTTGCGCAGCCCGTTGAGCGTCGCGACGGTCTGCGAGTTGCGCCGCAGGGTGGCCACGCTCTGCCCCATGTAGGCGGCGAGCTCCTTCTCGCTCGGCTTGCGCTGGTGCTCGGCGATGAAGGCCGCGATCGCCTTCTGCTGCTTGTGCTCGGTGTCGGCGGCGGTGCGCCCGTGGGCGTTGCGCCCCAGGTCGTGCACCCACTTCGACAGCTGGGTGGCGAGGAAGGCCCCGAACGGGACGCCCTTGGTCTCGTCGTACTGGGCGACGGCCTTCAGCACCCACTCGTACACCTGCTGCCCGAGGTCGTCGGGGTCGGGCAGGTGCAGCCGGATCGTGCTCATGTTCCGCTGCAGCCGCTTGAGGCTGACCGGCCCGTAGTGCCGGCAGAGGTCGTGCAGGAAGTCGGCCGGCAGGTCCCGGGGCGCCCGGCGCCGGACGTCGGTCTCCGCGCGCAGGCCGACCGTCGAGCAGCCGTGCCGCGCGCACCAGGCGCGCACCCAGTCCGCGAGGACCGGAGCCGAACCCCGGGCGCCGTCGACGCGGTAGAGGCCCTCGCCCTGGTCGTAGCTGACGGTGACGCCGTCGGGCAGCTCGGCGCGGAACTCGTCGAGCGGCAGCTCGTGGTCGACGCGGAAGTGGACCCGGTCACGGGGGGTGATGGGCGCGAGCGCCCATCCGTCGGCCTCGGGGATGCCGCCGAAGACGAGCGGCTGGCGGACGCGGTTGCGGTTGTCGGTGCCCGCGGATCCGGCGGACAGTGGCGTGGCGGTCGACGTCGGGGCTATGGCATCGAGAGACGTGGCGTTATCGGTCACCGGTACTCCTGAACTGCGGGGAAGAACGGACCGCGGGGAAGGCGGCCCGGAAGTCACGAGCCGTCAGGCCGAGATGCGCTCGTCCGGCCCCGGCATGCGGGGCGTCGGGATCGCGGCGGCGGGGATGGCCTCGAGGACGTCGACGGGCAGACCGTCGGTGCGGCTCGCGCCACCGGTCGCCTGCTCCAGCAGCACCTTGGCCGCGGCACGCTCGGCACCGCTCGGCTCGGCGGTGTAGACGGGCATGTGGTCGTACAGCGAGGTGAACAGCGCGCTGACGAAGGCGTAGGCGGCCTGCGCCTGCGGCGAGAACTTCGCGACGCCGGCCCGCGGGCCGAGGTCGACGCCCACGGTCACCTTGACGACGCGGTCGTCCTTGCTCAGGCCGGTGACCGCGAAGGACGCCTCGGGGTGCTCGGCGGCCAGCGCGGCGAGCGCGGCCAGGCACTTGCGGGTGGCCCCGCGGCGCGGCCGGAGCTGCACGTGGACGACCACGGACTCCGAGTCGCCGTGCTCGTCGGCCGGCTGTGCGCTGAATGCACTGCGTTGCATGGTGATCGCCCCCTGTCATTGCTTGCAGGGGGAAATCTGCCTCATGCAGGGCCGACACGAGGGACAAGACTCGCCGTGCCCCACTCAGTTACAGCGGGAAGCTTCGGCAGTTCTTGCCCGTGTCGGTGATCCTCGCAGCCCGCGCACAGACATCCTGGCTTCTCCTGCCAAGAGCGCGGGGGTGGCTCCATGCACATCTGTCAGGCAGGCGGCGGGTCCTCCGCCGTCCCACCGGCGGTCTCTACACCGGCCGGCTCGGCACCGGCCGGTCCGGCGGCCGAGGCCGCCCCCGCCCCGGGGGCGAAGGCCGCGAGCGCGCCGAGGCTGTCGGCCGTCACCTGGGCGGCGAGCAGGTTCGCCTCGGCGATCTGCTTGTAGACCTCCTCGCGGTGGATGGCCACCTCGCGCGGAGCCTTGAAGCCCAGTCGGACGGTGCCGCCGCGGACCTCGACGACGTGGATCTCGATGTCGTCGCCGATCCGGATCGTCTCTCCGACGCTGCGGGTCAATGTGAGCATGGGTTACCCCTCCATGGGTGTGTGTGCGGCCGTCCGTGGCTGTTCAGTTGTGGGCGCGCGTGCGGCGTCGCCGGGAACGTTATCGGCGCAGTGGCCGCCTGATGGGATGGGCCCCGTCGGTGAGCACGATCTGCCGCGCCCGGTGCGTGGCCGGGTTGACCACGATCGGGGCCCGCAGGTTCGCCGTCGACGCGCCGACGTCACCGTCGGGAACGGTGACCAGGCAGTAGATCTCCCCCTGCGCGCCGTCGGTGATCCCGAGCTCGGCGCACGCGGCGCGGGGCAGCACCGGGGCGTAGTCGGGGAAGAACGGCGCCGCCGGGACGGCGAGGAATCGCGGACCGTCGGGGGCGACGGACTGCAGCCAGAACAGCAGGCCGGCGGCGTCGGCGGCGACCAGGACGAAGTCCCGGTGGCCGGGGAAGCCGGGCATGGGCTCGGCCAGCGCGAGGACCTGCATCGGGGGCGCGGTGGCCGGAGCGGGCGCCGCCAGGGTCGCGGCGGGGGACGGCGTCATCGGAGGAAGTCCAGCAGGGTGGGCTGCAGCGCCTTCGCCGTCGCCTGGAGAGCCGCCTCGTACCCGACCTGCTGCATCTGCAGCCGCATGATCGTGTTCGGCAGGTCGATGTTCTCGGTCTCGGCCAGCTGCGAGGACAGCGTCAGCTGCCGGTCGGCGTTGACCTGCTCCACGCGGTCGATGCGCGCGGCACGCGAACCGACGTCCGCGAGCGCCCCGGACATGTTCTTCATGGCCACGTCGAGATCGGCGAGGTCGGTCGCGAGCAGCGTCGGGTCGGTGACCATGTTGGTGGCGATGCGGTCGACGATCGCGAACAGGTCGCTGCCGGGCGGGCCGAACGCCTCGGGTCCGGTGAGGTCCACCCGGATCGACTCCGTGTCCGACACCCGGCGGGTGACCGGGGCACCGCCCTGGCCGAGCCACGCACCGGTGGTGCTGTCGTAGGCCTTGGGTCCCGACGTCACGCCGCCGAAGAGCGGGCGCCCCTGCACCGTGCCGTTGGCGAGGCTGAGCAGCCCCTGCCGCAGCGACGCGACCTCGGTGGCCAGCGCCTGCATGCTGGACGTCGAGTTGCTGCCGGTGCTGGAGCCCTGGACGGTCAGGTCGCGGACGCGACGCGCGGTGTCGGACATCTCCTGCAGCGCCGAGTCGGTCTGCTCGAGCCAGCTCTTCGCATCGGTGATGTTGCGGGCCTGCTGCGCGGTGGCGGCCTGCTCGGCGCGCGTCTGCATCGCCCGGTTGGTGCCGGTGGGCGAGTCGGACGGCGCGTTGATCAGCCGGCCGGAGGTGAGCTGCTGCTGCAGCTTGCCGACGGCGTCGAGGTTGCGGTTGAGCCCCTGGAGGCTGGTGAGCGCGACGGCGCGCTGGGTGATCCTCATTCAGGTCACCGCCCCACGAGGCCGGTGCGGTTGATCAGCACGTCCAGCGTCTCGTCGATGGCGGTGACCAGCCGGCCCGCCGCCGAGTACGCGTGCTGGAACGAGAGCATGTTCGTCATCTCCTCGTCGAGGTTGACCCCGGCGACCGACTCGCGCGCGGCGTCGACCTGGGTGGTGATGACCGCCTGGATGTCGAGGTTGCGCTGCGCGACGGCCGACTGGACGCCGAGCTCCACGATCATCCGGCGGTAGTTCGCGTCGGTGCCGGTCGCCGACTGCCGCAGCTGGGCGATCGCGTCGGCGTTGCCGTTGTCGAGGGCCGGGTCACCGGGCACCGGCACCACCGACGACGCGGCGATCTTGCGCGGGTCCGTGAACCCCACCGAGATCGACGCGGCGGTGAGCGGGCCGCCGGAGGACACCAGCAGGTTGGTGCCCGCGATGCCGTCGAGGTCGTAGCCGGCCGCGTGCGCCGCGTTGAGACCGGTGGCCAGGTCGACCGCGACCGAGTTCAGCGCGGCCCGGTAGGACGGGAGGATCGTGTTCAGCGCGCTGAGCTGTCCCGCGGCCGTCCCACCGGCCTGCACGGTGTAGCCACCGGCCGCGGTGACGATGCGGACCGGGTCTCCGGCGGTCGCGTCGGGGTCGGTCGTGCCGGCGAGGGCGAACGTGGTCGCCGTCCGGCCGGCCACGAGCGTCATGCCGCCGACCACGACGTCGACGACGCCGTCGTCGCCCGGCCGCACGGTGCCGCCGATCTGCTCGGCGAGCTTCATCGCCAGCACGTCGCGCTTGTCGGCGAGGTCGTTCGCCGGCAGACCACTCTGCCGGGCCAGCTGGATGGACTCGTTGAGCTCCGCGACCGACGCCGCCGCCGCGTTCACGTCGTCGACGAGGACCTGCAGGTTCTCCCGGCTCTGGTCCCACTGCGCGCCCAGCGAGGCGTGGCTGAAGTGCAGGCCACCGACCAGGGTCTCCAGCCGCTGCAGCACCTGGCCGCGGGCGGCGGAGTCCTTGGGGTTGTTGGCCACGTCCTCCCAGCCGCTCCACATGTCCGACAGGAGGCTCTGGATGCCGGTGTCACCGGGCTCTCGGAACGCCTGCTCGACGAGCTCGTAGGCGTCGTTCTCGACCGTCAGCTTCGCGGAGTTGGCGGTCTCGGTGTGCCCGCGGCCCTCGAGGAACGCGTCCCGGATGCGGATGACGCTGTCGGCGGTCACGCCGGCGCCGATCCCCGGGCTGGTGGAGTAGAAGGCCGGCACCGGGCTGCCACCGATGGCCTGCAGGTCGGCCCGCTGGCGCGAGTAGCCGTCGGTGTTGACGTTGGCGATGTTCTGGCCGGTGACGTCCAGCGCCCGGCGCTGCGCCCAGAGCGCGGTCGTCGCCGCGTTCAGCCCGGAAAAAGTACTCACAGCGCGCCGTCCAGGGTGACCGCGCGGTGGTCGCCGTCGTGGGTGTTGCGGCCGGTGGAGCCGTAGGTACCGGCCGAGGGCGCCTTGACCGACAGCAGGGCATCGCCGATGGCGGCCAGGCCGCCCTCGATCAGCTCGCGGTTGGTGTCGGACAGGCTGCGCAGGTCGGTGACCAGGACCAGGAGCGCCTCGTGGTGCTTGGCGAACAGGTCGTTCCACGGGGCGGGTGCGACCTCGGCGACCTGGCGCAGAGACGGGTTGGCGCCGATGCCGAGCCGGCCGGCCATGGCCTCGGTCGCCGCCGAGCGCTCCACCTCGAGGGTGCGCAACTGGTCGAGGATGACCTCGATCTCGTGCGCGATCCGGGGCAGCCACCGCGTCTTGCCCGTGAGGATCAGGTACTGCTTCTCCTCGGCCTTGAACAGCAGCAGGTCCAGGAGCTCCTGCTCCCGCCACAGCAACGTCGACAGGTGCTGGTAGTCCACGTGCCCACCGCCTTCCGTCGTCTCGCTCCGTCGTCCCGGCCGGCAGGAGACCCTGCGGACCGGACGCTTCGTCGCCCCTGCCATCGGCACCGCGGAGGGGCCCCTCAAGCCGAGCCGCGAAGAGAGCACTCAAGTAAGTGAACAAATGTGCCGAGGGCGGTGCGATGCGCGCCGGGGTCAGCCGAGAAGTAGGACGTGAGCCCAGCCCGTGCCGTGACGACCGAGCGTCCGACGCCTCGGTCCTCGACGCAGCGGTCGCCCCGCGAGCGACCGCAGCCGACCCCGTCGGCCACCCCTCGCGGCCGCTCGCAGCAGGAGATCGACGCGCTCGTGACCGAGCATCTCCCGCTGGCGGCCTTCGCGGTGAACGCCGTCGCCGCGCGCATCTCGCTGCCGGGTCACGTGAGCCGCGAGGACCTGCTCTCCTGTGCCCACGTCGCACTGGTCGAGGTGGCCAAGCGGTTCGACCCGAGCGCCGGCGCCTCGTTCGCCACCTACGCCCTCGCCCGCCTGCAGGGCGCCGTCCTCGACGAGCTGCGCTCCGGCGACTGGGCCAGCCGCTCGGTGCGCGCCGCCGCGCGCCGGACCGACGCGGCCGCGGACGCCCTGACCGTCAGCCTCGGTCGCCCGCCGACGAAGGAGGAGCTCGCCGCCAGTCTCGGCGTCGGGCGCCAGGACCTCGACGCCCTCCAGGTCGACGTCCACCGCGCGGTGATGGTCAGCATCGACGCCGAGAGCGGCGGCGACGGCACCTCCCTCGACCTCCCCGACACCGGTGAGTCACCGGAGCGGGCACTGCTGCGCGGCGAGCGGGCCCGGTACCTGCACGAGGCCATCCGCGCGCTGCCCGACCGCCTCGACGAGGTCATCGAGCGGAATTTCTTCGGTGATGAATCCCTGACCGACATCGCGGAAGACCTCGGCGTCACGCTGTCGCGGGTCTCGCAGATGCGTGCACGTGCTCTGACGCTGCTGTACGCGGCGATGAGCGAGACGTGGGACGGCACCGCGGTGCCGGCCGACGGCGGCGTGCGGGCGCGCAACCAGCAACGCTCCTACCTCGACCGATTGACCGGGCGGGCGCCGGGGCCGGCGGCTCCCCCACCCCGCAGACCGCACACCTCCTGGCCCGTTCCCCAGCCCGGTTCGGCGGCCCAATCGGCCTGATCGAACACGGCTGAGTGAACCGTGCGAAAAAGACTCGGTTTCGCCTCAAGTCACACGCGTCCCACGCCGTAACCAGCTATGCAACACCGGTTCGGCCCCGCAGCACGGATGCAGTGGGATTCACAGGTAAGACCCCGTCCAAGGAGGAACACAATGGGTCTGCGCGTCAACACCAACATCGCGGCGCTCAACGCGTACCGCAACCTGTCCGTCACCGACGGCCAGATGAGCAAGTCGCTGGAGAAGCTTTCCTCCGGCTTCCGCATCAACCGTGCTGCCGACGACGCAGCCGGGCTCGCCATCTCGGAGGGCCTGCGCTCGCAGATCGGTGGCCTGAAGGTCGCCGTCCGCAACACCCAGGACGGCATCAGTGTCGTGCAGACCGCTGAAGGTGCGCTCACCGAGACGCACAGCATTCTCCAGCGCATGCGCGACCTGGCTGTGCAGGCGAACAACACCGGTGGCCTCAACGACGACGCCAAGGCCAACATCCAGTCCGAGGTCGTCCAGCTGAAGTCTGAGCTGGACCGGATCGCCAGCACCACCACCTTCAACGGCAAGAAGCTGCTCGACGGCACCTTCAACGCCACCTTCCAGGTGGGCGCCAACGCCGGCGAGACCATCGGCATCAACATCGGCACCGCGATGGGCTCGGCCGGTCTGGGCGTCGACGGTGTCGACGTCACCGCCGCCGGTGCCTACACCAACGCCGCCGCCGCGGCGGCCGGCAAGGTCTCCACGGTCGCGGCTGCCGATGGCGCCAACGCCGAGCTGACCTTCACCGCCGTCAGCGGCGACCCGACCGCGGACCTCGCGGTCTTCGAGGGTCTGTCGGGCACCATCTCCTTCGGTGGCAAGTCCTTCGACCTCGGCACCGTGGACTACTCCAACGCCGACGGTGACAACGACTCCAGCACCGCCCCGACGGCCGCCAACGCGCTCACCGCGCTGAACACGGCCGCCAAGTCGGCGCTGGGTCTGACCACCGACCCGTTCACCGCGACGGCCACCACCGTGGTCTTCCAGGTCAACGACGCCGTCTCCGGCTACACCGAGGCCGCCGGTGCTCCGGTGGGCTCGGCCGCCGGCACCCCGACGGTGCAGCAGCTGGCCGCCGCCACCCCGACCTTCACCGCGGCCAGCGGTTCGGAGGCGGCGATCGACGACCTGGACGACGCCATCAAGTCGGTGTCCACCCAGCGCGCCGACCTGGGTGCCATCCAGAACCGGTTCGACCACACGATCAACAACCTCAACGTCGCGGTGGAGAACCTGACCGCCTCGGAGAGCCGCATCCGCGACGCCGACATGGCGCAGGAGATGGTCCAGTTCACCCGGAACCAGATCCTGTCCCAGGCCGGCACCGCGATGCTCGCGCAGGCCAACCAGGCCTCGCAGGGTGTCCTGTCGCTGCTCCGCTGACCCCAGCTGAGCAGCAGGACGCCTGACCAGTAAGGCGCGCAGTACCCCGGGTGAGGGGGGAGGCCCTCCGGCCTCCCCCCTCACTCACACCCCGACCAGTCCGATCCCGCCCCAGGAGGCGCAGACCATGAGCATGAGCGTCGACGGCCTCGTCTCGGGGATGGACACCACCGCTCTGATCACCCAGTTGATCCAGGCCGAGGCAGGCCCCCAGACCGCCCTGAAGACCCGGCTCAAGACCACGGAGCTGGCCGCCTCGGCCTACCGCACCGTCAACACCACCTTCGCCGCCGTCCGCGCCGCTGCCGAGACCGCCCTCAAGGCCGACAGCTGGACCGCGACCAAGGCCACCAGCTCCGACTCCAGCGTCGCCGTCAGCACGACCGCCAGCACGGCCACCGGCTCCCTCGCGTTCTCGGTCGAGAAGGTGGCCAAGGCCCACGCCGTGGTGAACCGCAACACCGGCGTCTGGACCTCGGCCACCGCCGCCTACGGCGCCCCGACCATCGAGGTCTTCGACTCGCTCGGTGCCAGCAAGGGCACGATCACGGTCGGCGGCACCGGGACCCTCACCGACGCGGCTGCCGCCATCAACGCCGGCTCGCTCGGCCTGTCCGCCGCCGTCGTCGAGATCAGCCCCACCGAGTTCGCGCTGCAGGTGACCGCGAAGACCACCGGCACCGCGGAGAAGTTCACGCTCACCGGGTCCGGCACCTTCGGCGTGACGACCGAGGCGCAGAACGCGGAACTGAAGATCGGCGACGGCGGTGCGGGCGCATACAGCGTCGTCTCGGCGAGCAACACGTTCGCCTCGGTCCTACCCGGCGCCACGATCACCGTCAGCAAGGCGAACCCCGGGGCCGCGGTGACCGTGTCGGTCAACTCCGACCCGGACGCGGTCGCGAGCAAGGTGCAGTCCCTCGTCGACGCGGTGAACTCCGCGCTGACCACCGTGAAGACCTACACGAGCAATGCCAAGGGCAGCACCGCCGCGCTCAAGGGCGACTTCTCGGTGAGCCAGCTGTCGGGTCAACTGCTCGACGCGGTGTCCTTCGCCATCGGCGCGGACGGTTCCCCCGCCCAGGTCGGCTTCGAGCTGAGCAAGGACGGCAAGATCACCTTCGACAAGGCGACGTTCCTCGCGGCTCTGAAGGACGACCCCGCGATGGCCCAGCGCATGGTCGGCGGGACGGCGGCCGGGAACGGCCCGGACACCCTGGCCGGGACCGCGGACGACGTCGCCGCGTCCGGCATCGCCGGGCGCCTGCTCGCCGTCGCCAAGGCGGCGTCGGACAGCACGACCGGCTCGCTCATCAAGCTGGCCGAGGGCCAGGACTCGATGGTCCAGGACATCCAGGACCGGATCGAGGCCTGGGACCTGCGGCTGGCCAAGCGCAAGGAAATGCTCACCCGCCAGTTCACCGCCATGGAGACGGCGTTGAGCTCCCTCAAGAACCAGTCCACCTGGCTGGCCGGCCAGATCAACTCGCTGCCGTCCTACAGCTGACCTGACCCCTTCCCCACGCTCGAACCCCCAAGCTCCATGGAGACCCCTCGATGAGTGCCGCATCCCTCCGCGCCCGCTACCTCGGCGACGCCGTCGCCACCAGCTCGCCGCAGCAGGTGCTCGTGATGCTGTACGACCGGCTCGCCCTGGACCTCGAGCGGGCACAGAAGGCGGTCGCCGCCGGTGACCGGTCCGAAGCCAGCGACCAGCTGCAGCACGCGCAGGCCATCGTCCTGGAGCTGCTGTCCAGCCTGCAGGTCGACGCCTGGGAGGGCGGGCCGCGCCTCGCCGCGCTCTACAACTGGCTGATCGGCGAGCTCATGCAGGCCAACATCAAGCTCGACACCAACCGGATCTCGGCCTGCCGCCAGGTCGTCGAGCCGCTGCGCGACGCGTGGCGTCAAGCGGCCGCCTCGTTGGCAGGAACCTCGTGACCGGCGACCGCCCGGCGGGGGGCGCCCCCTCGGTGGACTGGTCGACGGTGCTCGACCACCTCGAGGGCGAGGTCATCGCCGCCGAGCAGACGATGGCCGACGGCCGCGCGGAGGAGATCGCCGCCTGGGGACGGCGCACCGACGACTGGGTCCCGCCGTCGTCCCTGGGCCCGGTGCCCGACGACCTCCGCGAGCGCGCGATGCGGCTGCTGCAGCACCAGCTCGCCGTCGCCGAGGCACTGATCGAGCGGATCACCCAGTCCCAGCGCCAGCGGGACGTCGCCGCACGGATGTCCTACGGCCCCTCGCGGCCGGTCGCGTCCTTCATCGACCGGGCCCTGTAGACCCTCTCCCCCGCAAGCCCCGTCACCGGCCCCGCCGGCGGCGGGGCTTTGTGCGTTTCCGTGGTCGTTCCCGGCCGAGAACGCCGGTTTCGCACGGAAGGTGCCAACTCAGGCGGCTCGATCGACGCGGGACACGGCGAGGTCACCGCTGGTCACACCCGTCACCGGCACCCCTCCCGGCCACTGGCGTCCCTCGTGTGGAGGACATGCGGTCAGGGCCTCACCGCCATGTGCCGATGAGGCAAGAGCACGGACAGCACTACTTCGCCACGGATCGGCGGACCCCGCACTCGCTCGCGAGTGCCTTCCGCGTACCCGGAGGTCGAACGTGTCCTGCTGCCCCAGCCGGCCTGTTCCATGATCGGCGACGTCACACCTGCCGCGTTGCACGCGGCCCTCAGCGGCCTGGCCCAGCGCCAGCGAGTCACCGCTGACAACATCGCCAACATCAACACCCCCGGCTTCCTGGCCGGCCGGGTGGACTTCGAGTCGTCGCTGCGGGGGGCACTGCGCAACGGGGAGACCCCGTCGATCAACGGCGGCTCGACCCTGCGCTCGCTGGAGCCGACCAACACGAACGGCAACAACGTCAACCTCGACGCCGAGACCGTCATCGCGACCGAGACCGGCCTGCGCTACCAGCTGGCGCTCAACGCCCTCGACGGCAAGTACAACACCATCCGCACCGCGCTCAGGACGCAGTGACGTGGCCATCTTCGACACGCTCGGCATCTCCGGCTCCGGCCTGATGGTGCACCGGAAGTGGCTCGATGCCGTCTCCGACAACATGGCCAACGTCAACACGGTAAACCCCTACGACGCCGAACCGTTCCGGGAGCGGCTGATCGTGGCCCAGTCCGTGGACTACGGGTCGGGCGAGGGCGGCGTCCGCGTGGCCCGCGCCGAGTTCGGCGGCGACCCGCAGGGCCGGGTCGTCTACGAGCCCGACCACCCGCTGGCCAACGAGGAGGGGTACGTCCGCTACCCCGACATCGACATGGGCGACCAGATGGTCCAGCTGCTCATGGCGCAGCGCGGCTACCAGGCCAACCTCGCCGTCATCGAGCGCGCCACCAGCGCCTACCAGGCTGCCCTGCAGCTCGGGAAGGGCTGAACCGTGGCCGAGCTTGCGAGGACACACATGAGCAGAGCACCTCTGGGCACGTGCCCGACGAGCGCCAGCGAGGTGGGCTCGTGACCTCCCCCATCGGCGGTATCGCGCCCATCGGCATCGGCGCGGTCAGCGGTGTGGCCGGCGCGCAGACCGGCACGCCGGCCGCGCAGGGCACCGACGGCTTCGCCGCCGTCCTGGCGTCGTCCTTCGACCGGATGGCGGGCCTCCAGGCCTCCGCCGACGGGATGGCCGCGCAGGCCGCCACCGGCGACCTGAAGGACGTGCATGACTACATCATCGCCAGCACCGAGGCGAAGCTCGCGACGGAGATGGTCGTGACCATCAAGAACCAGGCCGTCGCGGCCTTCAACGAGATCATGAGGATGCCCATCTGATGAAGACGGCACTCGCCGGGACGCTGGAGCGCGCCCGCTCCACGTTCGCAACGATCAGCCTGGGGCAGAAGGTCGTCATCGGCCTTCTGGTCGCCGGGCTGCTCCTCGGCGGGTTCTACTTCTACAGCTGGATCACCACGCCCACCCAGGCGCCGCTGTTCTCGAACCTCGCCTCGACCGACGCCTCGGCCATCGTCGACGAGCTGAACGCTCAGGGCACCGCCTACGAGCTCGCCGACGGCGGCAGCACGATCATGGTGGCCAAGGACGCGGTCTACGACCTGCGGCTGACCATGAGCGGCCTGGGGCTGCCGGCCGGGCAGGACACCGGGTACGCGCTGCTCGACGAGCAGGGCATCACCACCAGCGAGTTCCAGCAGCAGGTCTCCTACCAGCGCGCGCTCGAGGGCGAGCTGTCCAAGACCCTGGAGGCGCTGGACGGCGTCAACCAGGCCGTCGTCCACGTGGCGCTGCCCAAGGACGAGGTCTTCGTGACCGAGCAGGCCGAGCCCACCGCGTCGGTGCTGCTCGACCTGGCCGCGGGCACCGAGCTCTCCGGCGAGCAGATCCAGGCGGTCACCAACCTGGTCTCCTCCAGCGTCCAGGACATGGAGCCCGACCAGGTCACGGTCACCGACTCCACCGGCCAGGTGCTCTCGGCCGCCGGCAGCGGCCAGACCGCCGCCGCCGGCGACGCCCGCTCGCAGGTGGAGCAGGAGTACGAGGACCGGCTGGCGGAGAACGCGCAGCAGATCCTCGACCGGGTGCTCGGCCCCGGCCGAGCGGTCGTGTCGGTCCGCGCGGACGTCGACCTCTCGCAGCGGAACACGACGTCGGAGACCTACACGTACGAGAACGACACCCCGCCGCTGTCGGAGAGCACCACCACCGAGAGCTACAACGGCTCCGGCACCCCGGTCGGCGGCGTCCTCGGCCCGGAGAACATGCCCGACGCCGGGGCGAACGCCGGTGGCGACTCGACCTACGACAAGGAGTCGACCACGTCGAACAACGCCGTCGACAAGACCGTCGAGGTCGTCGAGGGCGCACCCGGCGCGCTCAACCGGCTGACCATCTCCGTGGTCATGGACGAGGCCGTCGCCGGCAACCTGAACCAGCAGGAGATGCGGGACCTCATGACCACGGCGGTCGGGCTGGACCAGGCGCGGGGTGACGAGATCACCGTCGCCACCATGCCCTTCGACACGACCGCGGCCGACGCCGCGGCCGCCGAGATGGAGGCCGCCCGCGAGGCCGAGGCCAGCGACGCGATGTGGTCGATGATCCGCCAGGGTGGCATCGCCGCCGGCATCGCGCTGGTGGTCCTGCTCGTGTGGCTGCGCTCGCGGCGCCGCGGTGACCTCGAGGAGGACTACGAGCCCCTCGAGCTCAGCGACGACATGCTCGCCGAGCTCGACCGCCTGCGCGTCGCCAGCAGCCGCGAGGAGGCGCCGGTCATCAACAACCGCCAGGCCGAGCTGGAGGCCGCGGAGCGTCAGCGGGTCCGGGGGGAGATCTCCACGATGGTCAGCGAGAAGCCTGACGAGGTCGCGGCCATGCTGCGCGGCTGGCTCAGCGAGAACAAGGCCTCATGAGCATCGCATCGGTGGAGCAGCTGGTCGGGATCGGCGGCCCGGCCCCCCTGCCCGCGACCACGCCGGCCCCGTCTCGCGCCGAGCTCCCCGGCCTGCGCAAGGCGGCGGTCTTCCTCGCCCAGATGTCCAAGGAGGAAGCCGGCATCCTGCTCGGCAAGCTGCGCCCCCGCGAGGTCGAGTCGCTGACGCGCGAGCTGATGCGCCTGGGCTCGGTCGAGCCCGAGGACGTCGACGGCGTCCTGACCGAGTTCCACGGCCTCATGACCGCCCAGCGGTTCGTCGGCCGCGGCGGCGTCGAGTTCGCCCGCGAGATCCTCGCGGCGGGCCTCGGCGAGGACAAGGCCGAGGGCATCCTGTCGCGGCTCAACGTGGTCTACACCGAGGTGCCGTTCGCCTCGCTGCGCAATGCCGACGTCCGCCAGCTCGTCACGTTCCTCAAGGACGAGCACGCCCAGATCATCGCGCTGGTGCTGGCCCACCTGCCCCCGGCGCAGTCGGCCGAGGTCCTGTCCGGGTTCGCGCCCGAGCAGCAGGCCGAGGTCGCGCACCGGATCGCCACCATGGACCGGACGTCGCCGGAGATGGTCCGCCTCGTCGAGGAGGAGCTGGGCCGACGGATGGGCTCGATCCTGGCGCACCAGGACATGAGCACCGCCGGCGGCGTCGAGGCCCTGGTCGAGATCATCAACCGCTCGCCGCGGCCCACCGAGCGCTCCATCCTCGAGTGGCTCGACAACAGCGACCCCGAGCTCGCCGAGCAGGTCCGCTCGCAGATGTTCGTCTTCGAGGACATCGTCACGATCGACGACCGGTCCCTGCAGCTGGTGCTGCGCGAGGTCGAGGCCAACGACCTCGCCACCGCCCTCAAGGGCGTCCGGCCCGACGTCCGCGACAAGGTCGTCCGGAACCTGTCCGAGCGGGCTGCGGAGAACCTCACCGAGGAGATCGAGCTGCTCGGCCCGGTCCGCACCCGCACCGTCGAGGAGGCGCAGGCCAAGGTCGTCACGGTGATCCGCACCCTCGAGGAGCAGGGCATCCTGACGATCTCACGCGGAGTCGACGATGAGTTCGTCCCGTGAGCGGGAGGGGGTCCTGCTGCGCGCCGGCTCCCCCGCCCTGGCCCGGTACCAGACGCCCTCCCAGCAGCAGTACGAGCCGTCCAGCGTCGAGCGGCGGTCGACGATCCGGCGTGCCGCCGACCAGCCGGTCAACGGCGGCGGCCCGTCCTTCCGGCTCGGCGACGTGTACGCCGACGAACTCGCCCGCCTGCGGGAGCAGGCCCACGCCGAGGGTTTCGCCGCCGGTCACGCGGAGGGGCTGATCGCCGCCGAGTCGGTGGTGGCCGAGGCCGAGCGGGCCGCCGCTGAACGGCTGGGCGAGGTGCAGGCCCGGTGGGAACGCCGGCTGGCCTCGGCGACGGCCGCGTTGAGCACCGCCGTCACACGGCTCGACGAGTCGGCTCTCCCCGTCGCCGACGAGGTCCGCGAGACCATCGTCGGCACCGTGCTGACCCTGCTCGAGGACCTGCTCGGCCGGGAGCTGGCGCTGGCCGACTCCCCCGTGCTCGACGCCGTCCGGCGCGCCCTCACGCTGTGCCCGGCCGACGCCCCTGCCGTGGTCCGCGTGCACCCCGACGACCTCGCCGAGATCCCCGCGGAGGCGATCGCCGAGCTGCCCGACAGCGTCCGCGTCGTCGGCGACCCGACCGTGGAGCGGGCCGGCGCCGTCGCCGAGACCGGCGCGCGCCGGATCGACGCGCAGCTGATGGCCGCCCTCGAGCGGGTCCAGAAGGTGCTGTCCGCGTGACGTTTCCTCCAGCACTCCTCACGCGCGCCCGCGCCGCGGCCCGTCCCGAGGTGACCGGTTCGGTCACCGGGGCGATGGGCCTGACCCTGTCGGTCGACGGGATCACCGCCGCCGTCGGAGACCTGGTCGAGGTCGACCCCGGCCACCGGTCCCTGCTGGCCGAGGTGGTCGCCGTCGGACGGGAACGGCTGACCTGCATGCCGCTCGGCAGCCTCTCCGGGGTGCACGCCGGCGCCCCGGTGCGCGCCACCGGGATGCCCCTGCAGGTCCCCGTCGGGGAGGCGCTGCTCGGCCGGGTCCTCGACGGCCTCGGCCGACCCGTGGACGGCGGGCCGCCGCTGGGGTCGCGGGTGTCCTACGTCGACCTCGCCAGCGAGACGCCGCACGCCCTGTCGCGCACCCGCGTCGAGGAGCCGCTGACCTTCGGCGTCCGCGCGCTCGACACCCTCGTGCCCTGCGGCAAGGGGCAGCGCCTGGGCATCTTCGCCGGCTCCGGGGTCGGCAAGTCCAGCCTGCTCGCGCAGATCACGCGCGGCACCGACGCCGACGTCCGGGTCATCGGGCTGATCGGCGAGCGTGGCCGCGAGGTGCGCGAGTTCCTCGAGGAGAACCTCGGTCCCGAGGGCATGGCCCGAACCGTCGTCGTCGTCGCCACGTCCGACGAGCCCCCGCTGGTCCGGCTGAAGGCGGCCTTCGTGGCCACCCGCATCGCCGAGGCGTTCCGCGACCAGGGCCGCGACGTCCTGCTGCTCATGGACTCGATCACCCGCACCGCCATGGCGCAGCGCGAGGTCGGGCTGTCGGCGGGCGAGCCCCCGGCGACCCGTGGCTATCCGCCGAGTGTCTTCGCGATGATGCCGCAGCTGCTGGAGAAGGCCGGCACGGGCGTGACCGGCTCGATCACCGGCCTCTACACGGTGCTCGTCGAGGGCGACGACCACAACGAGCCGATCGCCGACACCGCGCGGTCCATCCTCGACGGGCACATCGTGCTGACCCGCAAGCTGGCCACCGTCGGCCACTTCCCCGCCATCGACGTCCTGGAGTCGATCTCCCGGGTCGCCACCGCCGTCGTTCCGCCGGCGCAGATGGCCGACGCGCGCGAGATCCGCCGGCTCATGGGCGCGCTGCGCGACGTCAAGGAGCTGATCGAGATCGGCGCCTACCAGACCGGCAGCGACGCCCTGGTCGACCGCGCCCGCCAGCTCGCCCCCTCGATCGAGGCGTTCCTGCAGCAGCCGATGGGTGAGTCCACCCCCGCCCCCGAGGCGTGGGCCTGGCTGCAGCGGATCGTGCGCTCGTGAGGCGGGCTGCCTTCCGGCTGCAGCCGGTCCTCGAGCTGCGGAAGACCGAGGAGCGGGCGGCGGCCATGGCCGCCGCGCAGGCCGCGCAGTCCGCGGCCGACGCCGACCGCCGCGCCACCGAGTACGAGACCGCGCTGGAGACGGCGGTGATGCCGCGGTCGCTGCCGTCGGGTGCGTTCCTCGCCGCGATGACCCTCCTGCGGGCGGCGGCCACCGACGCCTCCGCGGCACGAGCGCTGGCCACCGCGACGGCCGAGCAGGCCGAGCTGGTGCGCGCGCAGTGGACGGCGGCGGCGCAGCGGACCAAGGGCATGGAGCGGCTGAAGGAGCGCCACCTGCAGGTGCTGGCGACCGCCGAGGCCGCCGCCGAGGAGCGCGCCGCCGACGACCTGGTCACCGGCCGGGCCGGGCGCGCCACGGCATCGGCAGCGGCCGCGACTGAGGAGGTGCCGTGGAGGGAGTGACCGCGGTCCAGTCCCGGATCGCCGAGATCCAGGCCCGCTTCCTCGTCAACCCCGCAGTCCGGTCCAGCTCGGGCACGGCGAACTGGGCGTCGGCCGCGTCCGCCGCCGGCCTGGACGGCGTCGGCTCGACCGATGGGGGCTGGGGCACCGCGCCCTCCACCGCGTCCGAGGCCGCGGTGGTCGCGGAGGCGCAGAAGTACATCGGGGTGCCCTACCTGTGGGGCGGCACCGACCCGAGCACGGGGCTGGACTGCTCCGGCTTCACCCAGCTGGTGTTCGGCAACCTCGGGATCGACCTGCCGCGCGTCTCGTCGCAGCAGGCGACGGCGGGCCGGCCGGTGGCCTCCCTGGCCGACGCCCGCCCGGGTGACCTGGTGTTCTTCGACTACACGTCGGAGCGCCCCGGGATCGACCACGTCGGCATCTACCTCGGTGACGAGAAGATGATCGCCGCGCCGCAGCCCGGTGAGTCGGTGAAGGTCCAGGACGTCGGCACGCCGACGGTCATCCGCCGCGTGCTGCCCGAGGCCACTGCCGCCGTGCCGGCCGCCTCGGGCGCGGCGCTGGCCGGGGTGCCGTACGCGAACCTGTTCACCCAGGCCGCCAACCGGCACGGCGTGGACGCCTCGCTACTGGCGGCGATGGCGTCGCAGGAGTCGAGCTTCAACGCCTCGGCCGTTTCCCCGGCCGGTGCGCAGGGCCTCATGCAGTTCATGCCCTCGACCGCCGCGGGCCTGGGCGTGAACCCGCTCGACCCGTCGTCGGCCATCGACGGCGCCGCCCGCTACCTGAGCAACCTGACCCGCCAGTTCGGGTCGACCGACCTGGCCCTGGCGGCCTACAACGCGGGCCCCGGGACGGTGAGCCGCTACGGCGGCATCCCGCCCTACACCGAGACCCAGAACTACGTCCGTGCCGTGATGAGCAAGGCGGAGGCCTACCGATGACGACTCCCGTGGCGCAGTCGGCGCCTTCGACGCGGCCGGGCCGCGCCCAGGACCGACCCGATCCCGCCGGTGCCGCCGGCTTCGCCTCCGCTCTGGACGGTGCGCTGGCCGGTGGCCGGGAGCCGGTCGGGCGCCGGGTCCCCGATGGGCGGTCCGAGCGGCGCGACCCCGACACCCGCGCGGCCGACGCGGCCGACCGCGCCGCGGACAAAGCGGCCGACGCGGCCGACCGCGCCGCGGACAAAGCCTCGCGTGCGGCGGCGCGGGCCACCGACGCGGCGGCCCGCGCCGCCGCCAGGACCGATCGTGCCGCCCACCGCGCGGACCGGCCCGACGGCGCGACCGCACCCGACGGGGCGACCGCCGACCCCGCGGTCGACGGCACCGACGTCGAGAGCGCCGAGCAGCCGAGCGGTACCGAGCAGACTCCGGGCCGCACCGGCCTGCCCGCCGCCATCTGGGCCCTGCTCATGGGCGGGACCGCCGCGACGTCCGCCGAGGCGGCCACCGGTGAGCCCGCGGCGGCGGCCGGGACGGCAGTGCCGGCGACGACGGTCGCCGCGGCGGCCGCACCGGGCGTCGCCGGCGGACTCACCGAGGGCGCCCCCGCGGTGGCGGTGGCGCCCACCGCTGCAGCGCTGCCCGCCGACACCCCCGCCCTCCCCGGCGCCCTGCCCGGCGCGATTCCGGCCGCAGCGCCCGCGGATGCTGCGACCGCCCCGGCCGCGACAGCCGCAGCCGCCCCGGCCCCGTCCACGCCGACCACGGCCGTGGCTCCGGCCACCACTCCGTCGGCAGCCCCGGCTCCGGCCGTGACCGCGGCCTCGTCGGCGCCCCCGTCGCCGGTCGAGGTGCTCACGGTCGTGACGGCGGCCGAGGTCGCGACGGCCCCGACGACGGAGCCCGCCGTCGCGGCCCCGACCCCGCCCGCGGCGCCGGTCACCGACGCCGCGGCCGCACCCACGGCCGCCGATGGCGGGGTCCCGGTCCCGGCGGCGGGTGCGGCCACGTCCGACGGCGCGTCCTCCGGCGACGCGGGCACCCCGACCCCGCAGACCCCCGCCCCCACCGCGGCCACCGCGGAACCGACCGCGGATGCTCCCACCGCGGTCGGGCCCGCCCCGGCCGCGGCGACGACGACGACCGCCACCGCCGCCCCGGCCGGCGCCACCGGCGCCGGCGCGGCGCAGCAGGTCGGCGCCCAGGTCGCCCGGCACGTGGCCGTGCTGCGCGGCGCACCCGACGGCTCGCACACCATGACCCTGGTACTGACCCCCGAGACCCTCGGGCCGGTGGAGATCCAGGTCACGGTCAGCAAGGGAGCCCTCGACCTGACCCTGCGCGGTGCTCACGAGCACGGCCGCGCGGCCCTGCTGGACGCCCTCCCCGACCTGCGGCGCGACCTCGAGCAGGCCGGGCTCAGCGTCACGCGGGCGGAGGTCGCCCGCGACGGCGGCGGCTCCCGGTTCGACCAGCCGGCCGGCCAGGCCGACCGGCAGCAGGCCTTCGGGGACCGCGGCGGGCAGGGCCGCGGCGACTCCCGGTCACGACCGTGGTCCGGGCCTGCCGATATCACAGGCGGACCGACGCCGGCGTCCCAGCGAACCACGTCGTCCGGCGTGGACGTGCGTGTCTGAGAAGGAGTTGACCGACCGATGACCAGTCCAGTGAGCGGCACCACGGGGACGACGTACGTCCCCGGGGCGTCCTCGGAGGTCGACCGTCCCGACCAGATGGGCAAGGACGTCTTCATGAAGCTCCTGGTCGCGCAGATGCGCTACCAGGACCCGTCCAACCCCGTCGACAGCAGCCAGATGATGGCGCAGACGGCGACCTTCTCCCAGGTCGAGAAGCTCGAGCAGCTGGTCAACCAGAACGCCTCGATGCTCGTGCTCCAGGAGTCCGCCACCGCCGGTGCCCTCGTCGGGCGCTCGGCCACCTACACCGACTCGACCGGTGCCTCCGTCACGGGGACGGTCTCCTCCGTCCGCCTGGCCAGCCGCAACAGCGAGGCCGTCGCCGTCATCGGCGGGGTCGAGGTCCCGGTCGGCCGCATCACCGAGATCGCCGTGAAGCCCACCGCCTGACCCGTCCAGCCCCGCGCACTCCCCCGCCGACCGGCGACCCCGACCACCCCGAGGAGTTCCTCCCCATGCTCCGTTCCATGTTCTCCGCCATCTCCGGCCTCCGGGCGCACCAGACGAAGATGGACGTCACCGGCAACAACATCGCCAACGTCAACACCGTCGGCTACAAGGCCAGCCAGACGGTCTTCCAGGACGCCCTCTCGCAGGTCATCCGCGCCGGCGGTGCCCCCGCGGCGGACCGCGGCGGCACAAACCCGGCGCAGGTCGGCCTGGGCGTGAAGGTCGCGGCGATCACCACGAACTGGACGCAGGGCGCCACCCAGTCCACCGGCCGCTCGACCGACTTCATGATCGAGGGCGACGGCTTCTTCGTCACCCGCGCCGGCACCGAGCAGCTGTACACCCGTGCCGGCTCGTTCGACTTCGACGGCGCCGGCAAGCTCGTCACGCCCGACGGCTCGGTCCTGCAAGGCTGGATGGCCGATGCGAGCGGCGTCATCAACCCCAACGGGCCCATCGGCGACCTCTCGGTGCCCTACGGCCAGATCATGGACCCGGTGGCCACGACCGCGGGCTCGGTGACGGGCAACCTGCCGGCCGCCGCAGCCACCGGCGACGCGCTGCAGACCGGCGTCACCATGTACGACAGCCAGGGCGTCGCGCAGAAGGTCTTCTACAACTTCACCAAGGACGCGGCGGCCAACACCTGGCTGCTCGACGTCGTGCACGCCGACGGCGCCGCGCTGGTGACCGGCGAGATCGTCGAGTTCGACGCCGCCGGCGCGCTGATCACCCCGGTGGCGCCCGGGACCATCGCCCCGTTCACCCCGCCGGCCGCGACCTACCCCAGCTGGCCGGGTCCGGTGACGATCGACGTCTCGGCGCTGACCCAGTTCGGCGGCGCCAACACGATCACCGCCCCCGAGCAGGACGGCTACGCGCTGGGCTCGCTGCAGTCGTTCCAGCTCGGCAACGACGGCACGATCATGGGTGTCTACTCCAACGGCCTGCGCCAGCCGCTCGGTCAGCTCGCGCTCGCGTCGTTCAACAACCCCGGTGGTCTCGAGAAGGCCGGCAGCTCCAGCTTCCGGGTCGGCGACAACTCCGGTGTGGCGATGGTCGGCCAGGCCGGTGTCGGTGGCCGCGGTGTCCTGAACTCCGGGGCGCTGGAGATGTCCAACGTCGACCTCGCCGAGGAGTTCACCGGCCTGATCGTCGCCCAGCGCGGCTTCCAGGCCAACAGCCGCGTGATCACCAGCTCCGACGAGATCCTCCAGGACCTGGTCAACCTCAAGCGCTGATAGGGGACCTCCTCCCCTCCGCGGCGAGATCGCCGATCTCGCTCGTCTTCGACGTCGGAAGCGAGCGAGATCGGCGATCTCGCCGTTTCCGGCGCCGGTTGCCGCGCACCCCCCGACGGCCACCCGCCGCCGTTCGGCTCAAGGAAAGCCCCTGCTGAGCCGATGAGAACAGTGCCGTTCCAGCCCTTCGCGGGCTACCCCCGAGACAGAGGACCGACCGTGATCCGTGTGACGCGCCTGAACGGTGAGCAGTTCGCGCTGAACCCCGACCTCATCGAGCGGGTCGAGGCGCATCCGGACACCGTCGCGTTCCTGGTCGACGGCACCAAGTACGTGGTCAGGGAGAGCGTGGACGAGGTGCTCCAGGAGATCCGGGAGTACCGCGCCGGCATCCTCGCCACCTCCTACGAGATGGACCGCGGGGAGTACCGCGGCGTCTCCACGGCGGAGGCCCCGACGGAGCTGTCCTCGGTCGTCCCGTTCCCGAGTCGAGAGGAGCGCTGATCCGTGGATCCGGCCACTCTGATCGGCATCGTCCTCGCCACCGTCTCCCTCCTGATCATGATGATCATGGAGGGGTCCAGCCCGATGGCGATCGTGCTGCTGCCCGCCATGATCCTGGTGTTCGGCGGCACCTTCGGCGCGGCCATCGCCGGCTCGTCGATGTCCGACGTCAAGAAGATCGGCGCGTGGTTCAAGCAGGCGCTGATGCCGGCCAAGGTGCCGCCGGTCTCCGACCGGATCGCCACCCTGGTCAGCCTCGCCGAGAAGGCCCGCAAGGAGGGTCTGCTCGCGCTGGAGGCCCAGGTCAAGCAGATCGACGACCCGTTCCTCAAGCGTGGCCTGCAGATGGGCATCGACGGCACCGATCCCGAGGAGCTGCGCGCCGTCCTCGAGGGCGAGATCGCCGCGAAGAAGGCCGAGGACAAGGTCGGCGCCAAGTTCTTCACCGCGATGGGCGGCTACGCGCCCACGGTCGGCATCATCGGCACCGTCGTCGGCCTCATCCACGTCCTGGAGAACCTCGACAAGCCGGAGTCGCTCGGCCCGCTGATCGCCGGCGCGTTCGTCGCGACCCTCTGGGGGGTGCTGTCGGCGAACATCTTCTGGCTGCCCATGGGCGCGAAGATCACGCGCATCAGCGACCTGCAGGCCGCCCAGATGGAACTGCTCGTCGAGGGCATCACAGAGATCCAGGCCGGCACCAGCCCCCGCGCCGTCCGCCAGAAGCTCAACGCCCTCGTGCCGCCGAGCGAGGTCCAGCAGGACGCGGCGTGAGCGCGCACCGACGTCCCGGCACGGGAGTCCGGCGAACGCCGCCCCCGAGCGCTAGCGGGGTGATCGCGTGAGTTCGGCGCCGCACCCCGGGCGGAAGCGGGCCAAGAAGCACGAGGAGGAGGAGCACGAGAACCACGAGCGGTGGCTGGTGTCCTACGCCGACATGGTCACGCTGCTCATGTGCCTGTTCATCGTGCTCTTCGCGATCAGCCAGGTGGACAAGGCGAAGTTCGCCCAGCTGTCGGCCGGCCTGTCCGCCAGCTTCGGCGCTCCCATCACCGCGCTGCCCGGCCTCACCCCCGAGGGCTCGGTGCTCGACGCGCTGCCCGCGGCGGTGGACATCGCCGCCGGCATCGCGCCGGGACAGGACGCCGCTCAGGAGGAGGTCGACGCCGCTGCGGCGCAGGCCGCCGCCGAGCGGGCCCGCCGGGTCGCCGGGGAGGCACAGGCCGCCTACGACGACCTGGCCGAGGCGCGGCGCAAGATCCAGGCGGCGCTGGATGCCGCCGGCTACTCCGGCGCCGCGCGCTTCGAGATCGACGAGCGCGGCCTGGTGGTGCACATCGTCGCCGACCAGGTCCTCTTCGACGCCGAGCGGGCCGACCTCCGCCCGGAGGGCGGGATCATCCTCGACTCGATCGCACCGACCCTGAGCGGGCTGCCCAACCAGCTCGCGATCGAGGGGCACGCCAACCACCTCGCGGTGACACCGGGCGGCCCGTGGCCGTCCAACTGGGAACTGTCGGCCTTCCGCGCCACGACGGTCGTCCGCCACCTGGCCGGTGCCGGGGTCCCCCAGGCCCGGATGTCGGCCAACGGTTACTCGTCGACCCGCCCGCTGGTGCCCGAGAACGATCCCAACGCCATCACCGTGAACCGCCGGGTCGACATCGTCGTCCTGTCCACCGCTTCGGCAGAGGCCAACGCCCTCCTGCCGGGCCTCGAGGCAGCCATCCAGCAGGGAGCAACGCCATGAGCAAGCCGAAGACCGAGGAGACCGACGAGGCGACCGAGAAGGGTGGCGGCAAGAAGAAGCTGCTGCTCGTGCTGGTCGTCGTCCTGCTCGCCGCCGCGGGCGGCGCCTACTTCTTCCTGTTCTCCGGCTCCGCCGAGGCGGAGGAGCCGGTGTCGAGCGGCACGTTCCTCGCCCTCGAACCGGTGGCGGTGAACCTGGCCGGCGGGGGCTACCTCAAGGTCGGGGTCTCGCTGGAGCTCACCGAGGAGGGCGCGGCCGGCGGGCACGGCGGCGGCGGGCTGGACGGGGCGAAGGCCACCGACCTGGTGATCTCGACGTTCTCGCAGGCCGATCCCGCGGACGTCAACGCCGCTCGCGAAGCGCTCAAGGAGGCGCTCGAGCAGAAGATCATCGAGGCCTACACCGAGGACGGCCATGCGCTGGTCCTGGGGATCTACTACACGGAGTACGTGACGCAGTAGACCGACGACGGGGCGGTTCCGGGACACCGGGACCGCCCCGTCGGCGTCAGCACCGGAACGTCACGCACCGACACACCCTGCACCACCCGTCACACCACTCCCGGCCGTCGACGACGGGCCGTCCCCGCCGGTCAGGGTGCCGTCCGGTTCCGCCGATGAGGTGGAACGTGACCCAACCCGAGACCGGACCGGCCCCCGAGGGCGCGGATCCGCAGATCCCGGCTGCGTCACCCACCGAGGCGCCGCCCACGCCGGCCGCGGACACGCCTCCCACGGACACGCCTGCCACGGACACCGCGCCGCCCGCCGCCTCCGGACCGGCGGCCACCCCCGCACCGCCCGCCGGGCCCGCCGGCAAGCGGAGCCGCCGCGGCGAGACGCGGACCTACGACTTCCGCCGTCCGACGAAGCTCTCCCGCGAGCACGTGCGGGTCCTCCAGATCGCGCAGGAGTCCTTCGCCCGCCAGTCGACGACGGTGCTCACCACGCTGCTCCGCGCCGGCGCGCGCCTCGAGCTGCTGGGCATCGAGCAGTTCTCCTACGACGACTACGTCGAGACGCTGCCCAACCCGGTCTTCCTCTCCACGTTCAGCCTCGAGCCGCTGGCCGGCAAGGGACTGCTGGCGTACCCGCTGGACATCGCCATGGCGATCGTCGACCACATGCTCGGCGGCTCCGGCATGGCCGAGCAGCCCAGCCGGCCGATGACCGGGATGGAGACCACCATCACCGACCACCTGGTCAACCGGCTGCTCGACGAGTTCGCCACGGCGTTCAGCACGATCACCGATCTGCAGCCGGCCCTGCTCGGGCACGAGTACAACCCGCAGCTCGCGCAGGCCGCCTCCGGCTCCGACACCGTCATGGTCGGCACGTTCTCGATGGCGGTCGGCGCCCGCGAGGGCGAGGCCACCCTGGTGCTGCCGTTCTCGTCGTTCGCGCAGGCGCTGAACAACGCCGCCTCGCCGCAGCTGTCGGACTCGGCCCTGCGCAAGCGGAAGCGGGCCACCGAGGCGCTGACCGAGCGCCTGAACCTCGTGCCGGTCGACGTCAGCGTGCGGTTCGCGCCGCTGACGGTGTCGTCGGCCGACCTGCTCTCCCTGGCCGTCGGTGACGTCCTCCTGCTGCGGCATCCCCCGGACGCCCCGCTGGAGGTCACCACCAACGACGTGACCTTCGCCTACGCGATCGCCAGCAACCACCGTCGCCGGCTGGCCGCCGCCATCGTGCCGACCCCCTACGCCGCGCAGGCCGCCCATCACGTGAAGGACACCGCATGACCGCCGCTCGCACCGAGACCTCGCAGGACTCCCAGACCGTCTCGGCGGTCGTGACGGCGGCCGCCCAGGCGGCCGCCGCTCTGGTCCCGGCCACGGCCACGCTCGTGCCCGGCGTCCCGGTGAGCGACCCGGACCGCGTCCCGCTCCCCCCGGACGCCGCCTGCGCGGTCACCGCGGGGCTGTCGGGTGAGGTCAGCGGCGACGTCGTCCTGGTGATCTCCGCCGACGTCGTCGACGCGCTGAAGAACTCCCCCGTGGGCCAGCTCGACGTCGCCGCCGCCCTGCGGCCGGCGCTCGAGGCCGCCGCGGCCACGCTCGGTCGTGTCCGGATCGCCTCCGAGCGCGTCGAGGAGCCGGTCGCGGCGCTGGACGGGCTGCGGGACAAGGGCATGTTCGTGGCCGTCCCGCTGCTGGCCGACGGCGAGCACCAGGCGACCTTCGCGCTGCAGGTCACGCTGCCCGCCACCCGCAGCCAGCGCGGCAGCCTGGACCTGCTCCGGCACGTGGCCATGGAGGTCACCGTCGAGATCGGCCGCACCCGCATGACCGTGCAGGAGCTGCTGTCCCTGCACCCCGGCGAGGTGGTCGAGCTCGACCGCGCTGCCAGCGCTCCGGCCGACCTGCTCGTCAACGGCACGCTCATCGCCCGCGGCGAGGTGGTCGTCGTCGACGAGGACTTCGGCCTGCGGATCAGCGAGATCGTCACCGACGCGGCCGCCGAGCTGGGGGCGGCCTCTTCATGAGCGACCCGACCATCGCACCCCAGGTCGGAACGGACCTGGTCGCGCCGCCGAGCGTCAGCGAGGCGTCCCGATGACATGGATGATCATCCGGCTGGTCCTGTCGCTGGCCTTCGTCGCCGCGGTGCTGCTGTTCGCCGCGCGGCTGGCGAAGAAGCGCGGGCTCGGCCAGGGCAACGGCCTCATCGAGGTCGTCGCCCGGCAGCGCATGGGCCGCTCGAGCACGGTCAACGTCGTCCGGATCGCCGACGTCGTCCTCGTCGTCGGCGCGACCGAGGAGCAGGTCACCCTGCTCGCCGAGGTCGACGCCGAGGCCGTCGAGCAGGCCCTCGCCCAGCGTCGGCCGCCGGCCAAGGTCCCCGCTGCACACTCGGCACCCCACTCGGCACCCCACTCGGCACCCCACTCGGCACCCCGCGAGGGCGAGGTGCCGGCACTGGCCGCGCGGTCGACGTCGGGCGCGCTGGCCGGATCCGTGTTCGACCGCAACGGCTGGGGCACGTTCGTCCACCAGCTGCGCGAGCGGACGGTTCGGCGGTCGTGACGGCGCCCGTGCGCGCGGTGCCGCACCGCGGCAGCGGCCGGGCGCGCGCCGCGCTGGTGCTGCTGTTCGCCCTGCTGTGCACCGTCGCGGCCGTGCTGCTCGCCGGCCCGGCCTCGGCCGCCCCCGGCGACCCGGTCGACCCCACGGCGCCGATCGCCCCGACGGCACCGGCCGTGCCGGGCGACGGCACCGTGGACATCTCCATCGGCGACGGCTCGCCGAGCAGCTCCATCACGCTGATCCTCGCGATCACGGTGCTGTCGATCGCCCCGTCGGTGCTGCTGCTCGCCACCTCGTTCACCAAGATCATCGTGGTGCTGGCGCTGACCCGCAACGCCCTCGGCCTGCCCTCGTCGCCGCCCAACCAGGTGCTCACCGGCCTCGCCCTGTTCCTGACCCTGTTCGTGATGGGTCCGGTCTTCTCCGACATCAACGAGATCGCGCTGCAGCCGTACATGGACGGCGCGATGACGGTCAGCCAGGCCTACGACGCCGGGGTCGTCCCGCTGCGCGAGTTCCTCCTCGGCAACACCCGCGAGGACGAACTGCAGCTGATGATCGGGCTCTCCGGGGAGGAGGCCCCGGCCTCGGCCGAGGAGGTCAGCATGACCACCCTCATCCCGGCCTTCGTGCTATCGGAGCTCAAGAGCGCCTTCATCATCGGGCTGGTCGTCTTCATCCCGTTCCTGGTGCTCGACATGCTGGTCAGCGCCTCGCTCATGGCGATGGGCATGATGATGGTCCCGCCGACCATCGTGTCGCTGCCGTTCAAGCTGCTGCTCTTCGTCGTCGTCGACGGGTGGGCGCTGATCACCACAGCCCTCGTCGGGTCCTACGGGGGTGGCGGCTAGTGAGCGACGCCGACGTCACCGAGATCGCGGCGCAGACGATGATGCTGGCCGCGAAGGTGGCCGCGCCCATCCTGCTGACCGCGCTGCTGGTCGGCTTCCTGATCTCCCTGTTCCAGGCCGCGACCCAGATCCAGGAACCGACGCTGTCCTTCGTGCCGAAGATGATCGCCGTCGCGATCGCGCTGCTCGTCACCGGGAACTGGGTGCTCGCCGAGCTGGTCAGCTTCACCCAGGGCCTGTTCGACCAGCTGCCGGCGCTGCTCGACCGGACCTGAGGCCGCGATGGACCTCTCGGTCCCGGCAGTCACGCTGGCGGCACTCCTGCTCGGCACGGCCCGGGCGGCCGGCTTCGTGCTGCTCGCGCCGCCGTTCAACTCGCGCACCATCCCCGCGCCGGTCAAGGGCGCGCTGGCGATGGCGCTGTCGCTGCTGCTCTCGACCCAGATCGCGCCCACCCTGCCCGAGCCGACGGCGGGGTTCCTCGTCGTCGCGGCCCTCACCGAGGTGGTCATCGGCGCGGCGCTCGGCTTCGTCGTCCAGGTGCTGTTCACCGCCGTCCAGATGGCCGGCGACCTGATCGACCTCACCGGCGGCTTCTCCCTGCAGCCGGCCTACGACCCGCTGGCCATGACGCAGAACTCGTCGATCGGCCGGCTGCACTACCTGCTCGCCGTCACGCTGCTGTTCACCAGCGGCGGCCACCTGCTCATCGTCAAGGGCTTCGCGACGTCCTACGTCGGGCTCCCGGTCGGCGGGGACGTGCCCACTGAGCAGCTGGGCTCGGTGCTGCTCACCGCGTTCTCGATGATGTTCCTGGCCGCGCTGCAGATCGCCGGCCCGATGGTCGCGGTGCTGCTGCTCGCCGACGTCGCGCTGGCGCTGCTGAGCCGGGCCGCCCCCGCGCTGAACATCTTCACGTTCGGCTTCCCGCTGAAGATCATGCTGACCCTGGTGATGCTCGGCCTGACCTTCCCGCTGCTCCCCCCCGCCCTGGACGCGCTGATGGAGACCGCCGTCCGGGCCATGGTCTCGCTGAAGAGCGGCTGACCGATGGCGGTGTCGGATGGCTAAAGACGGTCCCGGTGGTGAGAAGACCGAGAAGCCCACTCCCCAGCGCCTGAAGAAGGCGCGCAAGGAAGGGCAGATCCCACGCACCCAGGAGCTGGGCACCTGGCTGGGTGTCGCGACGGCGAGCGTGATGCTGCCGATGCTGGTCGAGAACGCCTTCGACGAGGTGCAGAAGCTCTTCGTGCAGGTCGGGGTCGTCGCGGCCAACCCCGAGCCGGCGGCGCTGTCGGCGCTCATGGGTCAGGCGCTGGTCGCCTTCCTGGTCACGGTGCTGCCGACGGCTGTGGCGATGATGGTCGTCGGCACGGTCTCGGCCGCGGCGCAGGGCGGCGTCACCTTCGCGACCAAGTCGATGAAGCCGACCCTCAAGAAGCTGAACCCCTTCCCCGGCATCAAGCGGATGTTCGGGACGCAGGGCCTCTGGGAGGCCGCCAAGGCCCTGATCAAGACGGCGGCACTGGCCACCGTCGTCCTCGTCACCAGCGACGAGGCCCAGGCCCTGGTCTCGTCGGCCGGTTCGCTGTCGCTGGCCGCGGTCGCCCAGGTCTTCACCGACTCGGCGATCCTGATGTTCCGCGTCGTGGCCGTGACCGGTCTGGTCATCGCCGTCGCCGACTACGTGGTCGTGCGGATCAAGACGATGAAGAAGCTCAAGATGAGCCAGTACGAGATCAAGCAGGAGCACAAGCAGTCCGAGGGCGACCCGCACATGAAGGCGCACCGCCGCGGGGTGCAGATGGCGATGTCGCGCAACCGGATGATGGCCGAGGTCGCCGAGGCCGACGTCCTGCTGGTCAACCCGACGCACGTCGCGGTCGCCCTCAAGTACGACGCCACGAAGGGCGCCCCGCGGGTGGTCGCGAAGGGGGCCGGCGAGGTCGCGACGAAGCTGCGCGAGCGGGCCGCCGAGGCGCGGGTGCCGCTGGTGCAGGACATCCCGCTGACCCGGGCGCTGCATGCCTCCTGCGACATCGGCCAGGAGGTGCCGCCGCAGCTGTTCACCGCGGTAGCCCGCGTGCTGGCCTTCGTCATGCACCTGGGAGCGCGCGGGGTGAAGGGCGGCTTCCACCGGCCCGGGTTCGAGCCTCCGGAGGTCGACGGTCTGCCGAAGGCCGGCCGCCGACGCGTCGCCGCCTGAAAGAGGACCCCCCTGCCCCCCACCGCTCGCACGCTCGCGGCGGGCCCCTGCAGAGGGGCCATGCAGATCTCGCCGCGGTTCGGCTACACAACTGTGCGAGGTTCGCCGATGCCCACAGGTACCGCCCGGCACGCGGTCTGCCGATGAGAAGGGCGTGAGCCGTCGTCCTTCGTGCACCCGTGGAGCGGGCGCGTGACGGGCATGGGCAAGATGGCGGTCCCGATCGGCGTCGTGTCGATCGTGCTCATGCTGGTCGTGCCGTTGCCGGCTCCCGTGCTCGACCTGCTCCTCGGCCTGAACATCACCGCGTCGCTGCTGATCCTGCTGGTCTCGATGCAGATCAAGCGGCCGCTGGACTTCGCCGTCTTCCCGTCGCTGATCCTCGTCGCGACGCTGTTCCGGCTGGCGCTGAACGTCTCCTCGACCCGCCTCGTGCTCACCGACGGCTACGCCGGCAAGGTCATCGAGGCGTTCGGGCACTTCGTCATCGGCGGATCGCTGATCGTCGGTCTGGTGATCTTCGTGATCCTGACGATCATCCAGTTCGTCGTCATCACCAACGGTGCCGGTCGCGTGGCCGAGGTCGGTGCCCGCTTCACCCTCGACGCCATGCCCGGCAAGCAGATGGCGATCGACGCCGACCTCAACGCCGGGCTGATCAACGAGGCGCAGGCCCGCAAGCGCCGCCACGAGGTCACCGCCGAGGCCGACTTCTACGGCTCGATGGACGGCGCCTCGAAGTTCGTCAAGGGCGACGCCATCGCCGGCATCATCGTCACGCTGATCAACCTGATCGGCGGGTTCGCCATCGGCGTGATGCAGCTGGGCATGGCGCCCGGCGACGCGGTGAACACCTACTCGCTGCTGACCGTCGGCGATGGTCTGGTCTCCCAGATCCCGGCACTGCTGCTCTCCACCGCGACCGGCATCATCGTGACCCGGTCGGCCACCGAGGGCGACATGGGGTCGGACCTCATCGCCCAGCTCGGCCGGTTCAAGCAGCCGATCCGCATCGCGGGCGGCGCCGCGATCGCGCTGATGCTCATCCCCGGCCTGCCGAAGCTGCCGTTCCTGATCGTCGGCGGGCTCTTCCTCTTCATGGCCTCCCGCATCACCGAGGTCCCCCCGGTCGACGACGAGGCCGAGGCAGCAGCCGCCGCGGCCGAGCTGGAACCCAAGCCCGACTCGCCCGAGGCCATCGCCGAGAAGATGCGGGTCGACCCGCTCGAGCTCGAGGTCGCCTTCGACCTCGTCGACCTGGTCGACCCCTCGCGGGGTGGGGACCTGCTCGACCGGGTCAAGGCGCTGCGCCGGAAGGTCGCGATGGAGACCGGCCTGGTGATCCCACTGGTCCGCACGCGCGACAACCTGGACCTGGCCGGCTCGCAGTACGTCATCTGGTTGAACGGCGTCCCCGCCGCCAAGGGCATCTCGCCGCCGGGGACCATCCTCGCGATCGGGGACAACCTCGACGGCATCCCCGGCAAGAACACCCGGGAGCCGGTGTTCGGGCTGGCCGCCAAGTGGGTGCCCGTGGAGCTGCAGCGCCAGGCGGAGATGGCCGGCGCGACCGTCGTCGACCGCTCGTCGGTCATCACCACGCACCTGGCCGAGGTCGTCCGGCAGAACGCGGCGGACCTGCTCGGCCGCGAGGACGTGCGCCTCCTGGTCGAGATGGTGCGCCGCACGCACCCCGTCGTGGTCGAGGAACTGACCCCCACTCTGCTCACCCTGGGAGAGGTGCAACGCGTGTTGCACGCGTTGCTCGAAGAGGGTGTGTCGATCCGGGACCTGGTCCGCATCTTCGAGGCACTCTCTGTGCGTGCAAAGACGTCCACCGACCTCGACGGTCTCGTCGAGGCGGCCCGGTCGGCGCTCGGCTCGGCGATCAGCCACCCCTACGTCACACCGGACGAGCGGCTGCACGTCTTCACCCTCGAGCCCGGCTTCGAGCAGCGGCTCCTGGAGTCGGTGCGACAGAGCGACGCCGGCGTCGTCCTCGCCCTCGACGCGGGCGCCGTGGACGCCCTGGTCTCCGGCTGCAGCGGTCTCCTCGAGGAGGCCGAGCGGGCCGGCCTGTCCCCCGTCCTGGTCTGTTCCCCCCAGGTCCGCGCCGCCCTCGCGCGCCTGATGCGACAGATCCTTCCCCGGCTTCCGGTGATCTCCTACGCCGAGGTGTCCCGGACAGCGCAGATCGAGACGCTGGGAGTTGTGAGCGGTGCCGTTGCGATCCGTTGAGGCCGCCACGCGCGACGACGCGATCGCCGCGGCGCGCGAGCAGTTCGGGCCCCAGGCACGCATCGTCGGCGTGCGGCGGGTCCGCTCCGGCGGCGTGCTCGGCTTCTTCGCGACCGAGCGCTACGTGGCCGAGGTGGCCCCCGACGCCGGCCGGCCGCCGGTGCCCGCTCCCGCCCGCGGCTCGTCTCCGCTGGCGTCGGCGGCGCCGGCCACCGCAGCACCCTCGTCCGCGGCACCCTCGTCCGCGGCACCCTCGTCCACCCCGACCCGGGCGGCGGCACCCGCGCGCAACGGCGCGGCTGCCTACGCCGCCGAGGCCACGCGCTACGCCGAGCCCGAGCGCCCGTCGTCGCGGCCCGCGGCCGCCGCCGCGCGCCCGACGGCCGCACGACCGGCCGAACCGCTCGTCGACGAGGCGCGCGTGAGCGAGTTGGTCGGTCTGCTCGGCAGTGCCCCGGCTGCCCCGGCCGCCGTGCAGGAGGCACCGGCCTACGGCCGAACGGCCTACCCGCGGGTCAGCCCGCAGCGGACCAGCTTCCCGAAGGCCGCGTGGCCGGCGCTCGACGACGAGGACGACGACACCGAGGACGACGCCGAGCCGCGGGTCGAGCTCCCGGCGTCCAGCGCCCCCTCCCCCTTCACCGCCGCCCTGGCGCGGATGGTCGCGGGAGACCGGGACGTGCGGCAGGCGGTCGCCGAGGCCGTCGAGGAAGTCAACGACCAGCCCGGCGCGGTGCTCGCCCGCGGGGGAACGGAGTCCCGGCCGATCCGGTCCGGGCTCGTGCGACCAGCAGACACAGCGGTGTGGCCCCGTGCGGCGCGCCAGGAGGAGGAAACGGTGGGAGATCAGGTCATCGCGCCGCCCTCCATGCCCGCAGCGCCACCCGTGGAGATGCCGACCTGGGCCGCCGAGCCCGAGGCCGTCGTCGTCCCGGACTCCTCGCGCGAGGAGGCGATCGCCGAGATCCTCCGCTCCGCGCTGGCGCAGGGACACTCCGACGAGGCCCTCACCGGGATCCTGCGCAAGGTGCTGGACGGCGCCTCGCCGCAGGCCGCGCTGACCGAGCCGGAGCCGCCGGCCGTGGCCCCGGGTCACGTGCTGGCCGACAACGTCGTGGCCGAGCCGTTCCCGCCCGTCCTGGCAGCGTTGCCCGAGCTCGAGCCCGAGCCGGTCGCCGTCGTCGAGTCCTTCGTCGAGCCCGTGGCCGTCGTCGAGTCCGTCGTCGAGCCCGTCGCCGTCGTCGAGCCGGTGGCCGTCGTCGAGCCCGTCGCCGTCGTCGAGCCGGTCGCCGTCCTGCCCGTCGCGCCGCGCGTCACGGCCTCCCCGTTCGCGCCGCTGCCTGCCCCGCCCGTGGACATCTGGGGCGCGCCCACCTCGACGCCGCTGTGGGGCGAGCCGGTCACCCCGACGCGGGTCGTGTCCACCGACGCCCCGATTTGGGCCGAGGTCGTGCTGGCCGAGCCGCACGTGACCGAGGCGCCCGCGGTCGAGGCACCCGCCGTCGATGGACCCGCCGTCGAGGTTCCGGTCTTCGAGTCGATCTTCGAGTCCTCCGCTGTCGATGCCCCGGCCGAGGTCGCGCCGGAGCCGGTCGTCGAGACGACCGTCGAGACCGACGTTCTCGAGGCCGAGGCCGTCGACACCGAGACCGTCGAGACCGACGCCGTCGAGACCGAGACCCTCGAGACCGACGCCGTCGAGACCGAGACCCTCGAGACCGACGCCGTCGAGACCGACGCCGTCGAGAACGAGGCCGTCGAGAACGAGGCCGTCGAGATCGAGGTCGTCGAGGACGCCCCGGTCGCCGTCGCCGAGATGGCTCCACTGCTGGCCCGGACCGCGAGCGACCCGGCGCCCTTCTCGCTGCCGATGTCGATGTCGATGTCCCTCGACGCGACCACCGTGATGCCTCCCCTGTCGCTGCTGCCGCCGCTGCCGTCGTCGCGCGGGCGTGGCCGCCCGCCGGTGCCGCCGACGTCGTCGCGGCCCGCCGTCCCGCCCGCGACCCCCACCGTCTCCGAGTCGACGGCAGCGCCGGCCGCCCCGGAGGTCTCCGAGCCCGTCGCGCCCCCGGCGCCGGCTCCCGCCCCCTCGGCTCTGGCCACGGTCACCCGCCTCCCGGTCGCGCCGCTCATGGCCACCCCGGAGACCCCGGAGCTGACCGAGCAGGACGTCGCGCCGCTGGAGAACCCGGCCGTCGACGAGGTGCAGGCCTCCGCACCTGCGCCGGTCGTCGAGCCCGCCCGCCCCGAGCCGGCTCCGGTGGCGGTCGCCGCTCCCACCGACGTCGTCGGCCGGCTCGCGGCCCTGGGCCTGCCCACCCGCCTGCTCGGCGAGGGCTTCGCGGCCGACGTGGACATCCACGGGACCTACGCCGCGCTCACCCGCGCCCTGGGCCTCCGCCTCCCGGCCGCGCCCGAGCTGCCCAGCGGCGCCGGTGAGGTCCTGTTCGTGGTCGGTCCCGGCGTCGAGACCCTCCGGGCCGCGCGCTCGCTGGCAGCCTCGCTGCGGCTCGACCCCGACCGCGTGCAGTGGGCCACCCGCGGCGACCTCGCCGGCCTGGCCCCCGAAGGCAGCCGGATGACGACGATCGACGCCGCGATCGGCCGCCGTCAGGACGCCGCGAGCGCCGGCACGGTCACGATCGTCGCCGTCGACGTGCCGATGCGGACCGACGCCTACTGGATGGCGCAGATGCTGGCCATCTGGTCGCCGGTCGCGGTCTGGGCGGTCGTCGAGGCGACCCGCAAGCCCGAGGACCTCGAGCCGTGGATCGCCGACCTCGCCCGCGTCGACGCGCTGATCGTCCAGGACACCGACCTGTCGGCCGACCCCGCCGCCGTGCTGCACCGCGTGGCCGCGCCGGTGGCCGTGCTCGACGGCGTCCGCGCCACCCCGCACCGCTGGGCCTCGCTGCTCTGTGAGCGGCTGGAGAGCGCGCAGACATGAGCCCGCTGCGCTGGGACGTGCTGCTCGTCGCCTTCGTGCTGGCCCTGCCCGTTCTCGCGCTCGGGCTGCGGGGTGACCTCTCCTCGGAGGAGGTCACCCTGCGCCTGCCCTGGTGCCTACTTGCCGGCTGGGGTGTGGTGGCGCTGCTGCGCGCCGCCGGGACCCCGCGGACGACGAACGGTCCGGCCGCGAAGAAGCACCAGCGGCCGGCCGAGCTGGCCGATACCCCCGCCCCCGACAGCGACCGCTCCCCCACCGCCTGATCGGCTCGTCGCCGCCGCGCGCCTCCGGCTTTTGCGCGGTTCCGATCGCTCTTGCGCGGATGCAGCGCAGCAAGTGTGGAGGCAACCGCGCAAGAGTGCAGTCCGGTTGTCCACAGATCTGCCCGGAGGGGGCGACGGATCCGCCGTCGTGACGACGATCGACCGGTGCCTCTCCCCGAACCCGATCGCCCCGTTCTCCTCCGCCGCGCCCAGGCGGTCGCCGAGGGTTACACCGACGCGGAACTCGCCCGCATGGTGCGCCGCAAGAAACTGAGCCGCCTGCAGCGCGGCACGTACGCCGAGGGGTCCGCGGTGCTGCCCGTGGATCCGGCCGCCAGGCATGCGCTGGTCGTGTTGGCCACGATCGCCGGCCTACGGTCGCCCGCGATCGTCAGCCACGAGTCCGCCGCGGTGCTGCACCAGCTGCCGGTGTGGGGCATCCGGCTCGGTCGCGTCCACATCCTCCGGCCACCGCCCGCACGCGGCACCGGCAGTTCGCGTGTCCACCTGCACGTCGCCAAGGTGCCGGACGACCAGCTCGTCCTCGCCGAGGGGCTGCTGGCCACCGACGTGACCCGCACCATCGTCGACGTCGCCCGTACAGCGCCTTTCGAGTCCGCGGTCGTCATGGCGGACCGGGCCCTGCACACCAGGAGCACCTCGCGAGCTGCGCTCGAGGAATGTCTCGGGCTCATGGGCCCGGTCCCGGGGAGGCGTGCGGCCGCTCGGGTCATCGCCTTCGCCGATCCACTCAGCGAGAGCGTGGGCGAGAGCCGGAGCCGTGTGCTCGTGCACCGGCTGCGGCTACCCGTGCCCGACCTCCAGGTGCGGGTGCTCCGCCAGGACGGCTCGGAGATCGGCCGCTGCGACTTCGGCTGGAAGGACCGGCGCACCGTCGGCGAGTTCGACGGGCAGATCAAGTACGGGCGACTGCTCCGGCCCGGCCAGTCACCGGGGGACGTCGTCTTCGAGGAGAAACTCCGGGAGGACGAGTTGCGCGACCATCGCTGGCAGGTGGCGCGCTGGACGTGGCACGACCTGGACCGCGGGTCGGTGGTCGAGCAGCGGATCCGTCGCTCATTCGCACGAGGAGCCGGGTGACCGCACTCTTGCGCGGTTCCTGCCGCCGTTGCGCCGGTGCAACCGCAGGACAGCGACAGGAACCGCGCAAGAGTGGCAACGGCCAGCGGCGCGCTCAGAGCGGGAGGTCTTCCAGCATCTCGGTGACCAGCGCGGCGATCGGCGAGCGCTCGGAGCGCGTCAGGGTCACGTGCGCGAACAGCGGGTGGCCCTTCAGCGTCTCGATGACCGCGGCGATGCCGTCGTGCTTGCCCACCCGCAGGTTGTCGCGCTGGGCGACGTCGTGGGTGAGCACGACCCGGGAGCCGGAGCCGAGCCGCGAGAGCACGGTCAGCAGCACGCCGCGCTCGAGGGACTGCGCCTCGTCGACGATCACGAACGAGTCGTGCAGCGACCGCCCGCGGATGTGGGTCAGCGGCAGCACCTCGATGAGCCCGCGGTCGGCGATCTCGTCGATCACCGCCGGGGAGACCAGCGCGCCCAGGGTGTCGTAGACCGCCTGGGCCCACGGCGACATCTTGTCGTTCTCGCTGCCCGGCAGGTACCCGAGCTCCTGCCCGCCGACGGCGTACAGCGGCCGGAAGATCACGACCTTCTTGTGCGCGCGACGCTCCATCACCGACTCGAGGCCCGCGCACAGCGCCAGCGCCGACTTGCCGGTACCGGCCCGCCCACCGAGGGAGATGATGCCGATCTCCGGGTCGAGCAGGAGGTCGAGCGCGACCCGCTGCTCGGCCGACCGGCCGTGCAGCCCGAACGCCTCGCGGTCGCCGCGGACCAGCCGCACGTGCTTGTCGGGGGTGATCCGGCCGAGCGCCGATCCGCGCGAGGAGAGCAGCACGAGCCCGGTGTGCGGCGGCAGCTCCGCGGCGGCCGGCACGAACGCCTCGCCGGCGTCGTACAGCTCGTCGAGCTCGGCGTCCTCGAGGCCCACCTCGGCCATGCCCGTCCAGCCGGCGTCGACGGCGTCCAGGACCCGGTACTCGTCGGTGTCCAGGCCCACGGCGGCGGCCTTGACCCGCAGCGGAACGTCCTTGGTGATCAGGCAGACGTCGCGGCCCTCGGCGCGCAGGTTCAGCGCGACGACCATGATCCGGCTGTCGTTGCTGTCGTTGCGGAAGCCGGCCGGCAGCACCGACGGATCGCTGTGGTTGAGCTCGACGTGCAGCGTCCCGCCCTCCTCGCCCACCGGCACCGGGGCGTCCAGCCGCCCGTGGGTGACCCGCAGGTCGTCGAGGATGCGCAGCGCCTGCCGCGCGAACCAGCCGAGCTCCGGGTGGTTGCGCTTGTCCTCGAGTTCCCCGATCACGACGAGCGGGAGCACCACGTCGGAGTCACCGAAGCGCAGCAGCGCGCCCGGGTCGGAGAGCAGGACGGAGGTGTCGAGGACGTACGTACGGCGAGTGCTCACGATTCGGCTCCCGTGGGGACGCGCCACGCGGCGCACCCCCGCTCGAAGGTGGCCGGGCCCCGGCGCGGAAGCCGGGTGCCGGCCCCCCGTGTCGACGAACTCGTCAGCACCAACCGGGCCTCCCGTGGACGGCGAGGGCAGCTCGTCGTCCACCGAGAACGCTAGGCCTCGGTGATGACAGAAACGTGACGAGCAGGCGGCGTGTCACCCCGTCGGGGTACCAGCCGCCCCACTCGCCCCACCACCGTCGTCAGCTGGATTCGCGGCGGAACCGGCGCACGCCGAACGCCCATCCGAGGACCACCAGCAGCACCGTCAGGCCGGCGCCCCACCACGCCGGGGCGGTGTCGTAACCGCCCAGGAAGAACTCGCGGGTGCCCTCGACGACGTGCTTGAGCGGATTGATGTCGCTGACCGTCTGCAGCCAGCCGGGGGCCAGCGTCATCGGCAGCAGGATCCCCGACAGCAGCAGCACCGGGAGGACGAACGCGTTGAGCAGCGGGGCGAACGCGTCCTCGCTCTTCAGCGTCAGCGCCAGCGCGTAGGAGATCGACGCGAACGCGGCGCCGAGCAGGGCGACGACCACCAGCGTGAGGACGACGCCCAGCACCGGCGCCCGGAGGCCGAGCGGGAGCGAGACCAGCACCAGCAGCGTGCCCTGCACCAGCAGGACGACGACGTCGCGCAGGACCCGACCCAGCAGCAGCGCCGTGCGGCTGGCCGGGGTGACGCGCTGGCTCTCGATGACCCCGGCGCGGTACTCGGCGATCAGTCCGAACCCCACGAACAGCGACCCGAAGATGCCCAGCTGCACGAGGATCCCGGGCACGAAGATCTGGTAGGCGTTGCCCGCGCCCAGCTGACCCGACAGCGGTTCGAGCAGCGGCCCGAACAGCACGATGTACAGGATCGGCTGCATCATCATGATCACCAGCCAGGCGGGGTTGCGCAGCGAGAGCCGCATCGCCCGCCAGAACACCGTGCCGGTGTCGCGCAGCAGTGCCTGCATCAGACGGTCACCTCCTCGGCGGCCGGGGCGGCGGGGGCCGCCTCGGCGTCCCGCAACGAGCGCCCGGTCAGCTGCAGGAACACGTCGTCCAGGCTGGGACGACGGCTCTCCACGCCGCTGACGCTGATGCCGGCGCGGTCCAGCGCCCGGACCAGTTCGACGAGCGCGGGACCGCCGTTGCGGACCCGCCCGACGATCCGGTCGTCGACGACCTGGGGCGTCTCGGCACCGGGCAGGTCGGCGACGAGCCGCGCCACGTCACCGGCCTGGGCCTGGTCGGCCACGGTCACGGTCAGCACGTCGCCGCCGACCTGCGACTTCAGGGCGTCGGGGGTGCCCTCGGCGACGATCGCCCCGTGGTCGATGACCAGGATGCGGTCGCACAACGCGTCGGCCTCGTCGAGGTAGTGCGTGGTGAGGAAGACCGTCGTCCCGCGCTCCTCGCGCAGACCGCGGATGTGGGTCCAGAGATTGGCGCGGGCCTGCGGGTCCAGGCCGGTCGTCGGCTCGTCGAGGAACACCAGCTCCGGCACGTGGATCAGCCCGACGGCGATGTCGAGGCGCCGGCGCTGACCGCCGGACATGGCCTTCGGCTGCCGCTCCCAGAGACCTTCGAGGTCGAGCTCGCGGAAGAGCTGCTTGCCCCGGGCGGTCGCGTCGGCGGTGCTCATGCCGTACAGCCGGGCGTGGTCGACGACCTCCTCCCCGGCGCGCGCGTCGGGGTAGGTCGAGCCGCTCTGCGACACGTACCCGATCCGCCGGCGCACACCGACCGGGTCGGCGATCAGGTCGCAGCCGGCGACCGTGGCGGTGCCAGCGGTCGGCTCGAGGAGGGTCGTGAGCATGCGCAGCGTCGTCGTCTTCCCGGCGCCGTTCGGGCCGAGGAAGCCGACGATCTCGCCGGGCGCGACGTCGAGGTCGACACCGACGACGGCGTGGACCTCCTGCTTGCGCTTGCGGAAGGTGCGGGCGAGCCCGCGGGCGTGGATCACGACCGGGAGCCTTCCCCAGCACACCGACAGAACGCGAGCGAGTTCGCCCTCGGCGTCACCGCGGAACCGTCAGCCCCAGCCGCCGTCCCCGTCGCGACGCCGCACCGCCGGACGCTCGACGGTGTCGGTCCGGGCGGCGCGCTCGGGCCGCGGGATCGGCTCCCAGTCGTCGTCCTCGTCGTCCCGCCTCCGCCGGGGTCGCAGCGCGACCAGCGCCCACAGCAGGGGGACGGCGAGCACCGGCCACTGCAGCGACAGGTCGCCCAGCCACAGCAGGCCGCCGAGCAGGAGCGCCGCCAGCCACCCCGCCGTCCACAGTCCCAGGACGCGGGCCGCACGCGGGTCGCGGCGTGCCACGGTCAGCCGACCGCCAGCTCGCGGGTGAGGGCGCCGGGCGTGAGCGGCTCGTCGAGCAGCCGGACGAACCGGTCGGCCACCGACTGGTCGGCCCGGCGGGCGGCCAGCCAGCGCGAGAGCAGGTCGAAGCCCTCGACGTAGGTAGTGATGTAGGCCCGCCACAGGGGGTGCGTGAGGAACCGGATCTGCTGGCGGGCGCGCTCCTCGCTGACCAGGGACCACCGCTGCAGGTAGGCCACGACCTCGTCGGCGTCGGCTCCCCGGTCGTGCAGCAGGACGGCGGCGTCCTGCCGGACCCGGTTCAGCGGCGCGGCGGCGGCGGAGATCCGCTGCGCCAGGTGACCGTCGAAGCGCAGCCCAAGGTCGCCCAGGATCTCGGCCGCCCACGGCCCCCAGTCCCCGCCCACCGAGGCCTCGATCCCCAGGTCGGCCAGCCCCTCGGCCATCAGGCACTCGGGGGTGTTGACCAGGAAGATCGTGTGCTCGGTGCGCGCGGCCCGCTCGACGAGTCCGCGCTCCTTGCGGCAGTGCTCGGTGTGGTGGCCCGGGTAGGCCTCGTGCGCGACCAGGTGGGGCAGGTGGCTGAGCCGGTGCGGCAGGTCGGCGTTGATGGCCACGCGCGAGCGGTAGTCGCCCTCGTAGTAGTTGAAGCCCGACCACGGCTGATCGGTGACGACCTCGTAGCGCACCGTCTCGACCTCGGGCAGGCCGTACTGCCCGCGGACCGTGTCCCGCAGCGCCGACGACAGCGCGTGCACCGCCGACTCCAGCTTGGCCGGCGGGCACTCCTCGCGACGGCGGTGCGCCGCGTACCGCTCGGCCAGCGTGCCGCCGCCGGGCAGCAGCGCCTCGAGCTCGGCGTGCGCGGCAGCGAAGACCGCGGGGTCGCCCAGGGCGACGTCGACCTGGAAGTACGCGGCCACCTCGTCGAGGAAGGCGACCGGCTCGCCGCTCAGCTTGCGGGCGGTGCACTCCAGGCCGCCGAGCTGACCGCGCAGGTACTCCGTGCGATCGGCGTCCAGCCCGGCCCCGTCGAGCTCGGCCAGCAGCGCACGAGCCTGGTCGCGCAGCTGCTTCGGGGTCGGCGCGGGCTCGTCCTCGACCTCGGCCCGGATCCGCGGATCACCGGTGTAGGCGTCGGCGAAGCCGGACTCCAAGCGGTCGAAGCGCAGCCCGAGCCGCACGTACTCGAGGGGAAGGTCCACGCGCCCGAGTGTTTCAGCCGCCGAACCGGCGGCGCCGTGCGGCTGCCCGCCCGAGCTCCGCCGGGCGCAGCGACCGGCTCACGTCAGCCCCCGAACCGGCGGTGCCGTGCCGAGTAGTCCCGCAGTGCACGGAGGAAATCCACCCGCCGGAAATCGGGCCAGTACACGTCGGTGAAGTGGAACTCCGCGTTCGCCGTCTGCCACAGCAGGAAGCCCGACATCCGCTGCTCCCCGCTGGTGCGGATGATCAGGTCGGGGTCGGGCTGGCCGCGGGTGTAGAGGTGCTCCGCGATGTGCTCCACGTCGAGCACCTCGACCAGTTCCTCGAGCGACGTCCCGCGCTCGGCGTGCTCGGCCAGCAACGAGCGGACGGCGTCGGCGATCTCCCGGCGCCCCCCGTACCCGACGGCCAGGTTCACCGTGGCCCCCGGGCGGTCGCGGGTGTCCTCCTCGGCCTGCTTGAGGACGGCGACGGTCTCGGCCGGCAGCAGTTCGAGCGCACCCACCGGCCGCACCTGCCAGCGCCGGCCGGGCCGGGCGAGATCGGAGGCCACGTTCTCGATGATCTTCAGCAGCGCCGAGACCTCGGACTCCGAGCGGTGCAGGTTGTCCGTGGAGAGCATGAACAGCGTGACGACCTCCACGCCGGCGTCGTCGCACCAGCCGAGCAGGTCGACGATCTTCTCCGCCCCGCGGCGGTGGCCGTGCGCGACGTCCTCGAGCCCGATGGCCCGGGCCCAGCGCCGGTTGCCGTCCATGATCACGCCGACGTGGCGGGGGACGTCCGCACCCTCCAGAGCGCGGGCCAGCCGGCGCTCGTAGACGTGGACGATCGCCTCGCGAACCTGCCGTCGCGCCCCCACGGCGGTCACCCTAGGCCCCTTCCACCGGCGCCGCCGGGAGCCCTCCCGCCCCCCGTGTCGCCGCCCCGCGAGAACTCCCAGGAAGGTCACAGGGAGTTCCGGGTGCCCCGCAACCTACGGGTCCGTAACCTCGGTGCATGAGCGTCTCCCCCGACAACGAACGAGTACGGGTCGAGGCCGACGACGCCGAGATCGAAGGCCCGCGCAGCGAGGCGATGACCGCCGTCCTCGAGGAGGGCGACCGGCCCGAGCACGTCTGGACCGCGGCCGACTTCGCCGACGGCGACTGGGAGCACCCCGACACCCGCCCCCGGATGCGCGGCTGGCTGCACCTGTTCGCGTTCTTCGGGGCCATCGCGGCCGGGGCCGTGCTGATCCCGCTGGCCGCGGTGCTCGGCGCCCGCGCCGGCTTCTCGGTGGCGGTCTACTGCCTGACCATCCTCGGCCTGTTCGGCATCAGCGCGCTCTACCACCGCCGTCGCTGGTCACCCCGCGGCTGGCGGATCATGAAACGGCTCGACCACTCGATGATCTTCCTGTTCATCGCGGGCACCTACACGCCGTTCTCGCTGCTGGCGGTCGACCAGCCCACCGGCTACTGGATCCTCGCCGGCGTCTGGGCCGCCGCGCTGGGGGGCGTCGTCCTCAAGCTCACCTGGCCGACGGCGCCGCGCTGGGTCGGGGTGCCCCTCTACATCGGGCTCGGCTGGGTGGCCGTCTTCATCCTCACCGACATCCTGCACATCGCCGGCGTCGCCTCGCTCGTGCTGCTGGCCGTCGGCGGCATCCTCTACACCGTCGGCGGGATCGCGTACGGCATCAAGAAGCCCAACCCCTGGCCGGGCACGTTCGGCTACCACGAGGTCTTCCACGCGATGACCATCGTCGCGGCGATCTGCCACTACATCGCCGTCTACTTCGCGATGTACAACTCCCCGTTCGTTTGAGCTTTCTGTACCGAAAGCTCAACGCCCCCAGGCTCGGCTTCGGTACAGAAAGCTCAGGCCGCGGCGAACGGGGGCCGGTCGTCGAAGCGGACCGAGGTGCGGCCGGCCCAGCGCCAGAGGCGGGCGACGGCGTCGCGGTCCTCGTCGGTGACCAGGTTGCCCATGACGCGCAGGGCCACCGTCATCAGCGCGCGCGAGCGCATCCCGACGGGCCCGGCGGCGGGCAGCAGCCGGGGGACGGTGAGCAACCCCGCCAGCCGGCGCGCGATGGAGAACGCCTCGCCGTAGTGCCGGCGGAGCGTGCCCGGCCAGAGCGTCGTCCAGTCGCTCTCGCCGAACAGGTCGACGACGGTGCGCCCGGTCTCCAGGCCGTAGTCGATGCCCTCGCCGTTGAGCGGGTTCACGCAGCCGGCGGCGTCGCCGACCAGCGCCCAGTTGCGGCCCGCCACGCCGGAGACCGCGCCACCCATCGGCAGCAGCGCCGACGCCGGTGCGCGCACCGGCCCCTCGAGCTGCCACTCCTCCCGGCGCGCCTCGGCGTAGAAGTTCATCAGGCCCTTGAGCGCCACCCCGGCCGGCCGCCGCGCCGTCGCCAGCGTGCCGACGCCGATGTTCACCTCACCGGCCTCCGCGCCGAGCGGGAACACCCAGCCGTAGCCCGACAGCAGCTCCCCCTCGGTGCCGCGCAGCTCCAGGTGGGAGGAGATCCACTCGTCGTCACTGCGTCCGGAGCGGATGTAGCCACGCGCCGCGACGCCGTACGCGGTGTCCCGGTGCCACTCCCGGCCGAGCACCCGGCCCAGCGGCGAGCGTGCGCCATCCGCGACGACGAGCCGCTCGCAGGCGACGGCGGTCCGCGACCCGTCGGTCAGCTCGAACACGACCGCACGCACGCGGTCGCCGTCGCGTTCGACGTCGACGGCGCGCGCACCCTGGAGCGGGGTCACGCCCCGGTCGAGCGCGACCTGGCGGATGCGGGTGTCGAGCTCGGTGCGCGGCACCGCCCCACCGTGGTCGGGCAGCGAGCCACCCGGCCAGGGCAGCAGCAGTTCCTGCCCGAACCCGGCGGCGCGCAGACCACGGTTGCGGCCGCGTGACCGCACCCAGTCGCCCAGCCCCAGCCGGTCCAGCTCGGCGATCGCGCGCGGGGTGAGGCCGTCGCCGCAGGCCTTGTCACGCGGGAAGACGGCGGCGTCGGCGAGGACCACGTCGTGGCCGGCGGTCGCTGCCCACGCCGCCGCGGCCGACCCCGCGGGACCGGCGCCCACCACGAGGACGTCGGTCGCTGTCGGGATCACAGGGCCAGTGTCCCAGGTCGTCGCCCCAGGTCAGCCGGACAGGGGAACAGCCGGGACGGGGCCGGTCAGCCGAACAGCGGGAAGCCGGCCGCGGCGCCGCCGAGCTCGGCCCGGTCCTCGGCGGTCAGTGACTCGCGTCCGGTGCCGCGCCGCGCCGCGGTGGCGTCGTCCCACCGGGCCGGCAACGGGCTCCCGAGCAGGCCCTCGAGCACGCGTCGCACCTCCCCGAGCGGGCCGGCGGCCGGGCCCGGCCGGTCCAGCCGGAGCACGAGGTCGAGGTGGTGCACGGCGGCCTCGACGGTGAGCGTGGACAGGAAGTCGGCCACCGTCAGCACCCGGCCCTGCGTGCCGACGAGGTCGTCGGGCGCAACCCGGCCGGCCGCCACCAGCGCCGCGGCCGACGTCTCCGCGTAGCGCGCCGAGATCCCCGGCAGCCCGCCGTGCACGCTCGCCGCGATGCGGGTGCTCCACAGCTCGGCCTCGTCGCCGGGCTCGGGCGGGCGCCAGGCCGTCCAGTAGTCGACGGCGTCGGTGTCGGCCGGCCCGTCCGCGGGGGTGTTGAGGGCGACCAGTGCCCGTCGGGCGTCCGAGAGCATGTGGAAGCCCAGGTCCACCGGCGTCCAGCCCGCACACCCGGTCGGCTCGAAACCCTCCGCGGGAGTGAGCGCCCCCAGGACGGCGGCCACGTCGCGGTAGGCGGTCGTCAGCAGTCGCAGCGAGTCGTGCACGCCGGCCAGCCTGGCAGGGATCAGCCGAGGTCGGGGCCGCGGCCGCGCACCTCCTCCACCGATTCCATCGCCGCCCGGAGTTCGGTCAGCCAGTCGTCGGTGTGCTGCGCGACCAGGCGGACGGCCCAGGCCAGCGCCTCGGACCGGGACCGGGCGACGCCGGCGTCGACGAGGGTGTCGAGCACCAGGCGCTCGCGCTGCCGCAACCGGGTCATGACCGGCATGGAGAGCGTGGTGAACAGCTCGCGAGCGTCCCCGCAGGCGGCACCCCACGCGACCGACCGGCCGTAGCGCTCCTGCGCGGCGTCGGCGATGGCCATCCGCTGCCGGCGGGTGTCCTCGCGGAAGCGGGCGATGCGTCCGGCGCGGGCGGCGGCCGGGTCGCCCTCGCCGGGCTCCGGCTCGGGCAGCGTGCCCACGACGGTGATCTCGTCCCGGTCGATGGTCAGCTCGACGGGGCCGGTGAACCAGTCGTCGGGCAGTCGCCCGGCGAACCAGCCGGCGACCTCGGCCCGGTCGACCGGGGGCGAGGCCTCCGACCCGCGGCCCCGACCGCCCGGACCACGGCCACGACCCCGGCCGAAGGGGCCCCCGAAGGGTGCGTCGGAGAAGCGGTGACCGTGCATGGCGACCTCCCGGCTCGCATGTGATTACACGCTTACACGGTAATCGCGACGGCTGCCCTCAGGCACCCCTCATGGCTACGCCCAGAGCGGACACCTCGGTGACCGGCGCGGAGCACACGAAACCGCGGCACACGTACGCGGCCGGACGCCCGGCCACCGCAGGCCGGGCGGCGAGCAGGGGGACGCCGACGGCGTCGGGCTCCCCGACGACGACGACCGCACCGGGGCTGGTCGAGCATCGTGCCGCCGCCGCGAGCGCGTCGCGCGCCGGCCCCGCCGGACCGCTCACCGCCACCTCCAGCGGCCCGGCCACGAGCGCCTCCCCCACCGCGGCGGCCCAGCCCGCGGCCCGGGGCGCCTGCCCCACCAGCCGGGCGAGCGATGCCATCGCCGCCGCACCCAGCTCCCGGTGGCGGGGCGAGCCGGCGAGCGCCGCGTACGCCACCGCGGCGCCCGCGGCCGCGGCGATCCCCGCCGGGGTCGGCCCGTCCGTCGGGTCGAACGGGCGGGCCACGAGCACCTCGGCGTCCGCGGCCGTGTCGTGCCAGCCGTCCCCGTCGACGAACTGCTCGGCGACGACGTCGAGCAGGTCCCCGGCCAGCTCGAGCCAGCGCCCCTCGGCGGTGGCCTGGTGCAGGGCGAGCAGCCCCTCGGCCAGGTCGCCGTAGTCCTCGAGCACGCCGGCGTGGCGGCCCACCGCCCCGTCGCGCGACGCGCGCCGCAGGCGCCCGTCGACCCAGTGGGTGTCGGCCAGGAGGACCGCGGCCCGGCGGGCGGCGGCCAGCGACCCGTCGTTCCCGGTCAGCACGCCGTGCTCGGCGAGGGCCGCGATCGCCAGGCCGTTCCACGCGGTCACGACCTTGTCGTCGCGGGCGGGCTGCGGCCGCCTTGCGCGGGCGGCGAGCAGCCGGTCCCGCACCGAGGCGAACCGGTCGGCGTCGTCGGGGTCGGCGAGCAGCTGCAGCGTCGACGTCCCGTGCTCGAACGTGCCGCGGTCGGTGACCTCGAACAGCTCGGCGGCCCAGCGACCGTCGTCGGCACCGAGGACGTCGACGAGCTGGGCGGGCGTCCACACGTAGGTCAGCCCCTCGACGCCGTCGGTGTCGGCGTCCAGCGCGGAGGCGAAGCCACCCTCCGGCGTCCCGAGGTCCCGGATGAGGAAGTCCGCCGTCTCGTCGGCGACCCGCCGGGCCCAGAGGTCACCGGTCGCCCGCCACAGGTGCAGGTACACCCGGAGCAGCAACGCGTTGTCGTAGAGCATCTTCTCGAAGTGGGGCACCACCCAGCGGGCGTCGACGGAGTACCGCGCGAAGCCGCCGGCCAGCTGGTCGTAGATGCCGCCGCGGGCCATCGCCTCCAGCGTGCCCCGGGCCATCCCGAGGGCCCGCCCCTCGCCGCTGCGCGCGTGCGCGCGCAGCAGGAACTCCAGCACCATCGACGGCGGGAACTGCGGCGCGCCCCCGAAGCCGCCGGTCGCCTCGACGTACTGGCCGGCCAGCGCCGCCACGGCGCGGTCGAGCACGTCGGCGGTGAGCGGCGCGGGCGCGCCGAGGTCCAGCCGCCCGGAGATGGCGTCGACGAGGCGGGTGCCCGCCGACTCGAGGTCCGCGCGTTTCGTGGCCCACGCGTCGGCGACCGCGGAGAGCACCTGCCGGAACGCCGGCATGCCGTGCGCCGGTCGCGGTGGGAAGTACGTGCCGCAGTAGAACGGCGTGCCCTCCGGCGTCGTGAAGACCGTCATCGGCCAGCCGCCCTGCCCGGTCATCGCCTGGGTCGCGGTCATGTAGACGCTGTCGACGTCGGGGCATTCCTCGCGGTCGACCTTCACGCAGACGAAGTTCTCGTTCATCTGGGCCGCCGTCGTCTCGTCCTCGAACGACTCGTGGGCCATGACGTGGCACCAGTGGCAGGCCGCGTAGCCGACGGAGACGAGCACCGGGACGTCGCGCCGCCGCGCCTCGTCGAACGCCTCCTCGCCCCATTCGCGCCAGTCGACCGGGTTGTCGGCGTGCTGGAGCAGGTAGGGGCTGGTGGCGGCGGCGAGGCGGTTGGGCACGGGGATCGCTCCTGCTGACGCACGACGGGGTCGGGACCCATGATCCGCGTCCTCCCGGCCGGCTCGACGCCCGGCGCTGATCGCCCTTCCTAGCCGGGGCCGGCCGAGCGACGGGCGGTGACCGTCCCGTGCACGTCGCAGACAGCGGCCAGGGTGTTGTAGACGGTGCCGTAGCGGCGCAGATTGCTGTGCAGCAACTCGACCCGGCGCTCGGACTCGTCGGTGGTCAGCTGCAGGTCGTAGCCGATCTCGACGAACCTCGGCGGGCTGTCCTGCCTCCGGGCGGTCACTGTCACCGTCGCATCGAGATAGGTGAAGTTCAGCAGGTGCCCGGCGCGGGCGACGTTCTTGAGCAGGCAGGCGGCGAAGGCGCCGGCCAACAGCTCCGCCGGGCCGGGGCCGCCGGTCGGTGGCGTGGCCCAGCCGGCGTCGAGCCGGATCGTCTCGTCGGCGGCGAGGATTCGTGCGGGCCCACCGGCCTGCGCGGTCCCGGTGACCCGGTAGCTGGTCGGGGGCTTCACCCCCGGTGTCGACGTCATCGGACGGCGTCCCAGACGCTCCGGACGGCGGCCCGCGGGTCGTCGTCGACTGCCGGCGTCAGGTCGAAGCGCATCGTCGTCCGCCGCTCCAGCTCGTAGCGCGGCCAGCCGGTGGTCGCGAACGCGACCCACGCCGCGTGCATGACGTCGGCGAGGTGCTGCGGCGGGGCCGGGCCGGGTGGTCGGTGCGACGTCCGCGCACCCGAGCCACCCGGCCGGACCTCGACGATCGGTTCCACGTCGCCTCCTCTCGACCGGGGGGACCGACACTGCCCCTCCGCCGTCCTCCGGAACGGAGGCCACCGACCCCGGCGCGACGGGCGGACGTCCCGACCCGGGACGGCGACCCCACGGGTCCCTGACGCACACGGGGAAGGAGGCACCCGCGGCGGATGCCGTTCGGCCCTAGGACCGGCCGCCAGCCCTGGCGAGCATGGGCAACGTGTCCGAGACGAGGAAGCCGGAGCCGAGAGCGACGACGCCGGTCCAGGTCCAGGTCCGCGGTGCCCTCGCCCCGGACGTCGCCGAGTACGCCGAACGCCGGCTGCGCGAGGCGTTCCTCGACACCCACTTCCCCGTGCTGCACGCCCGGGTGAGGGTCACCCGGCACGCCGATCCGGCTCGCCCTCGGCCGGTCGTCGCTCAGGCGAACCTCGACGTGGACGGGCGGTTCGTCCGGGCGCAGGTGAGCGCACCGACGGCCCGGGAGGCCGTCGACCTCCTGCACGACCGCCTGCGGCACAGGCTGCGGCACGACCTGCAGCGGACGGCCGGGAACTGGGAGGACCGCCGCGGCCGGCACGACGCGGGCACGGAGCACGAGTGGCGCCACGGGGACGAGCCCGGCCGGCGCCTGCCCTGGTTCCCCCGGCCCGCCGAGGAGCGCGACATCGTCCGGCACAAGCCGATCACGCCGGCGCAGTCGAGCCTGGACGACGCCGCCGCCGCCATGAACGACCTGGACTACGACTTCCACTTCTTCACCGAGGCCGGCAGCGGGCAGGACAGCGTCCTGTACCGAGCCGGGCCGACCGGCTACCGGCTGGCCCAGGTGCAGCCGAGCCCGGAAGCGCTGGCGTCGCACTCGGTCGGGGTGACGGTCAGCGAGCAGCCTGCCGCGGCGCTGTCGACCGCCGAGGCCGTGACGCGCATGGCGGCCTGGGAGCAACCCTTCCTGTTCTTCCTCGACCGGGAACGGGACCGCGGCGCACTGCTCTACCACCGCTACGACGGCCACTACGGCCTGATCACACCGCCCGGGCCGGGTCCCGGCAGGCAGGAGTAACCCATGGCACTCCTGGCGGAGCGGACCGAGCTGCAGGTCGAGGCGGTCCGGTCACTGGTCGAGGCTCCCGGCCCCTGGACGTCGGTGTACCTCGGGCTCGCCGACCGGGACCCGCAGGGTCTCCCGGTCGACCGGTCGGCGCGCTGGCACGGGCTGGCCACCGCGCTGCTCGACGACGGTGCCGCGCCGGACGTGGTCGCGTTCCTCGGCGGCGCCGTCCGGGCCGAGCCACCCGGGCCCGCCGTGCTCGCCGCCTTCGCTGCCGACGACGGCCCTGTCCGGCTCTTCCGGGTCCCCCGCCTCCCCGAACCCGACTCCTCCTGCTCCGGTCCGCTGCCGCGCGTCCTCCCGCTGCTGGGCTGGCTGCAGGACCACCCGCCGCACGTGCTGGTCGTGACCGACCGGACCGGCGCCGACCTCGAGACCTTCACCCACGGGGTGTACCGGCGGCGGACGGTGGTCGGCCCGGACGACGAGATCGAGCGCAATGCTCCCGGCGGCTGGGCGCAGGGCCGCTACCAGCACCGCGCCGAGGACTCCTGGCAGCACAACGCCGGCCAGGTCGCCGAGGCCGTCGCGGCGGAGGTGCGCGAGTCCGGTGCTCGGCTGGTCGTGATCGCCGGCGACGTCCGCGCCGTGCAGCTGCTCGAGGAGCAGGCGCCGCCGTGGGTGCGCAAGGAGACCGCCTGGCGGCACATCACCGGCGGCCGCAGCGCCGACGGCTCCCAGGGCACGCGGCCCGACCGCGTGGAGGACGTCGTCCAGGAGTTCGTGGACGAGGAGGTCGCCGCGCTGCTCGGGCGCTTCGAGGAGGAGCGCGCCCCCGGCGGGATCGGCGTGGAAGGCGTCCCGCAGACCCTGGACGCCCTGGCTCGCGGCCAGGTGGCGGCGCTGCTGCTGGTGCCCGGGGCACTGGAGGGCCGGACGGCGTGGTTCGGCCCGGACCCCTCGCACGTGCTCGCCGACGGGGACCAGCTCCCGCCACCCGACTGGGGCCCGGCGCTGCGGGCGCCGCTGGCCGACGTCGCCGTCCGCGCCGCGCTCGGCAGCCGCGGTCAGGTCTGGCTGGTGCCCGACGGCCTCCCCGGCAGCCCGGCCGAGGGCATCGGCGCGTTCTGCCGCTTCCGCTGAGCCGCCCGGCACCTGCTCAGCGCGTCAGGCGCGCTCCCGCTCCGGCGCCGGCTCCCCCTCGTCGGGCTCCCGCTCCTTGCGCCGAAGCAGGAACGACGTCAGGCCCAGCAGCACGACCAGGACGCCGAGCAGCCCGATCTCGACGACGCGGTCGTCGAACTCGGCCCCCTTGCCGAGCACGCTGGCCGCCTCCACCGAGAGGACGACGATCTCCTTGATCGAGGCGATGATCCCGACCAGGAGGAACGGCTCGGCGACCAGTTCCCGCTTCTCGACCGTCGTCCGGACGGCGAAGAGCAGTTCGACGACGATGAAGACCAGCAGCAGGATGTCGAGGACCTCGAGCAGGGGCTTCTCGGAGAAGTCCGACACCAGCCCCCAGGAGGTCTTGGCCGCGACGCCGAGCAGCACGAACGCCGCTCCCACCAGGAAGATCGCGATCCCGCCGTAGATCAGGTTCTCGGCGATCTCCAGCACCCGCGTGCCGGCGCGGCTGAAACCGGGCGGGGGGACGTGGCGCTCGGGGTCGTCGCGATCCTTGGGGGCCATCGGGAGATCGTGCCCGACGGCGACCGCGGTACGCGGATCACACCGCCGAACTCACCCGCACGGGGCCTGCGGGTGACCGTCGGTCATCGGCTGCCCGCTGCACGGGCTCGCACCGGAGACAACTCACCAACAGACACGCCGGACTTCGTCGTTGACCACAAACCACAGCTCTGGTAGTGGCACGGCGTGTCGGCGGACCCTCGTGCCACACCACAACATGTGGTGTACGTCACAGGAGGCCCCGCCATGATCCGCACCCCGCTCCGACTGTTCGTCCTGTTGCTGACCAGCGCCCTCGCGGCGCTCGTCCTCCCCGCCACCGCCCAGGCCGCCCCGTACTGCGGGATCACCTGGGGGTCGACCGCCGAACAGGCGGGCAACTCCGCCCCCGCCAGGATGGGCGCCGAGCTCTCCGACGTCCGGGCCGGCCGGCACGCCTGCTTCGACCGCCTGGTCCTCGACATCACCGGCGGCGGCACGCGGGTCGCTTCCTACCGCGTCGAGTACGTGCCCGCCGTCACGAGTGACGGTTCCGGGGCAGTCGTCCCGCTCCGCGGTGGGGCGTTCCTGCAGATCACCGTCGGGGCGAACAACGAGCACTACCCAGCGGCGAACCGGCGGGAGCTTGCGGACGTCGCCGGCTTCACGACCTTCCGGCAGGTGGCCTGGGCCGGCGGCTACGAGGGTTACAGCAGCGTCGGCCTCGGCGTCCGGGCGCGGCTGCCCTTCCGCGTGCTGACCCTCACCGGGCCCGGCAACGCGGTGCGCGTCGTGATCGACGTGGCGCACCGCTGGTAGCCGATCCGGCAGGGCGCCGTCCCGGTTCGGTACCGGGACGGCGCTCCGCGGCGTCAGCGATCGCCGGCGGGAGGCTCCTCGTTCCCGTCCTGGCGGGGCGGTTCGATGGCGAGCGGGGCGCGGCGCAGCGAGTCGAGCAGGTCGTCGCCAGGTGCGGGGCGATCGACCAGCTCGGCGGGGGTGTCGGGGACGTCGACGGCGTCCTCGGCCTCGAAGCTGCGCGGCACCTTCTTGAGGTGCCGGCTCATCGAGCGGACCAGCAGCGCCGTGGCGATCAGCAGGACGACGATGAGCAGCAGGCCGAGCGGCCCGGCCTTGCCGACGTCCTCGGGCAGCTGCTCGCCGGCGGCCGCGAGGACGGTGACGGCACTCATCGGACACCGACCTGGCTGCGGATGCCGGCGAAGAGGTCGTCCTCGGGGACCGTGGAGTCGACCAGCGACCGGACCAGCTCGTAGTCCTCCGTCGGCCACACCCGCTGCTGCGTCTCCGGCGGGCAGGCGAACCAGCGGCCGTCGGGGTCGATCTGCGTCGCGTGCGCGATGAGCGCGGCGTCGCGGACGGGGAAGTACTCCGCGCAGGGGACGCGGGTGGTGACCCGGTGGGAGATGTCGTGCGCCGGGTCCCAGCTCTCCAGCCACTCCGTGTAGGGCGACTCCGCGCCGGTGGCGAGGATCGCCTCGTGCAGCGCCTTCGTCCGGGGGAGCGTGAAGCTCATGTGGTAGTAGAGCTTGCTCGGCTGCCAGGGGTCGCCGAGACCCGGGTAGCGGTCGGGATCGCCGGCCGCGTCGAACGCGTGGACCGAGATCTCGTGGGTCTTGATGTGGTCGGGGTGCGGGTAGCCGCCGCGCTCGTCGTAGGTCGTGATCACGTGCGGCCGGAACCGGCGGATCAGCTCGACCAGCGGTGCGGCCGCCTCCTCGAGCGGCACCAGCGCGAAGCACCCCTCGGGCAGCGGCGGGAGCGGGTCGCCCTCGGGCAGACCGGAGTCCACGAATCCGAGGAACTCCTGCTCGACGCCGAGGATCTCCCGCGCCCGGTTCATCTCCTCGACGCGGATCTGCGGCAGCCGCTCCCACACCTCCGGGCGGTCCATCGCCGGGTTGAGCACCGAGCCGCGCTCGCCCCCGGTGCAGGTGGCCACCAGCACGCGGGCACCCTCGGCGACGTACTTGGCCATCGACGCCGCACCCTTGCTCGACTCGTCGTCGGGGTGGGCGTGCACGGCGAGCAGCCGCAACTGGTCGGGTTCGGTCACCGGGCCATTGTCCCCCGGCCGCCGGTTCCGTGGCCCGACGCCCGCCGAGAGTCGTCTCACGCCCCCCGACCGGGCGAATCCCGGGCCACCGACACGCTCCGGTCCGGTACGGTTCCGCAACTGGCAATCGGCGTGCAACGTCCGTGCACCGTCGCGCGGAGCGGTGTTAGCTTGGCTGTTCGACCACGAGCGGTTCCCTCCCGGGGACCGCTACCCGAGTTTCAGGAGCACCCCTTCGTGTCCACCCCCACTGACGAGCAGAACAAGGGCGTCTGGCTGACCCAGGAGGCGCACGACCGGCTGAAGGCCGAGCTCGACCAGTTGGTGGCCGGCCGTCCCGCGATGTCCGCCGAGATCAACGCCCGCCGCGAGGAAGGCGACCTCAAGGAGAACGGCGGCTACCACGCGGCGAAGGACGAGCAGGGCAAGCAGGAGGCCCGCATCCGTCAGCTCACCGACCTGCTGCGCAAGGCGCAGGTGGGCGAGCCGCCGACGAAGGTCACCAACGCGGCGACCGGCACGGTGATCACGATCCGCTTCCAGGGCGACGACGAGACCGAGAAGTTCCTGCTCGGCTCGCGGGAGATCGCCGGCACCACCGACCTCACCGTCTACTCCCCCGAATCGGCTCTCGGCGCGGCGATCATGGGTGCCGCGCCGGGCGCGACGGTCACCTACCAGGCCCCCAACGGCCGGGACATCACCGTCGAGGTCGTCGGCATCGAGCCGTTCGTCCCCTGACCGCTCGGGTGGGTCGCTCGAGGCGGGCGGAGAACACCGGCTTCGTCTGCGCGCACTGCGGCATCGACGTCCCGGCCAACACCGACGGGCACTACCGCAACCACTGCCCGTTCTGCCTGTGGTCGCTGCACGTCGACGACCTGCCCGGCGACCGCGCGAGCGAGTGCCGGGCACCGATGGAGCCGATCGGGCTGGTCGAGAAGTCGGGCAAGGGCTGGCAGGTGGTGCACCGCTGCACGGCGTGCGGCCACCGCCAGCCCAACCGGCTGGTCCGCGAGGGCGACGCCCCCGACGACCTGGACCTGGTGCTTTCGCTGCCCTGGTTGTGAGAACGGCCGCTCTTGCGCTGTTCCTGCTGGTCTTGCGGTGATGCACCGCCACAAGAGCGTGGGGAACAGCGCAAGAGTCAGGCCTGGACGGCCGGGATGAGGCCGCGGCGACGTAGCAGCGGGCCCGGGTCGGCGTCGCGGCCGCGGACGGCGCGGAACGCGGCCAGCGGGTCGACCGAACCACCGACCGACAGCAGCTTCGTGCGGAACTCGTCGCCGTTCTCCCGGCGCAGACCGCCGTTCTCCTTGAACCACTCCACGGTGTCGGCGTCGAGCACCTCCGACCAGATGTAGGAGTAGTACCCGGCCGCGTAGCCGCCCGCGAAGATGTGCTGGAAGTAGGTCGTCCGGTAGCGCGGGGGCACGAGGGGCGAGGCGACGCCGGCCGCCTCCAGCGCGCGCTGCTCGAAGTCGACCGGGTCGCCGACCTCGGTCTCGGGCGTGATCCGGTGCCACGCCTGGTCGAGCAGCGTCGCGGCCAGGTACTCGAGGGTGCGGAAGCCCTCGCCCCACAGCTTCGCCGCGTCGATCGCCTCGACGACGGCGGCGGGCAGCGGATCGCCGGTGTCGACGTGGCGGGCGTAGTGCGCGAGGACCTCCGGCCACAGCGCCCACATCTCGTTGACCTGGCTCGGGAACTCGACGAAGTCCCGCGGCACGCTGGTGCCGGAGAACCGCGGGTAGGTGACCGCGGAGCTCAGCCCGTGCAGCGCGTGTCCGAACTCGTGGAACAGGGTGTTGACCTCGTCGAGCGTCAGCAGGACGGGCTGCCCGGCGGCGGCCCGCGAGACGTTGAGGTTGTTGACGACGACCGGCGGGGTGCCCAGCAGCCGGGACTGCCGCACGAACGAGCTCATCCACGCCCCGCCGCGCTTGCCCTCGCGGGCGTGGAAGTCGCCGAGGTAGAGCCCCACGGGTGAGCCGGCGGCGTCGGAGACCTCCCAGACCCGGACGTCGGGGTGGTAGCCCTGCAGGTCGGGGCGAGGGGCGAACCGGAAGCCGTACAGCAGCTCGGCGGCCCGGAAGACGCCGTCGACCAGCACGCGGTCCAGCTCGAACCACGGGCGCAGGGCGGCGGTGTCGACGGCGTACCGCTCGGTGCGTACCTGCTCGCTGTAGAACGCCCAGTCCCAGGCGGCCAGCTCCACGCCGTCGCGGGCCGCCGCCTCGCGCAGGATCTCGGCCTCGGCCTCGGCGTTGGCGACCGAGGCGGGCACCATCGAGGCCAGCATCCGGTCGACCGCGTCGGTGGTGCGGGCCGTCGAGTCGGCGAGCACCACGTCAGCGTGGGTGTCGAAGCCCAAGAGCCGGGCCCGCTCGGCGCGCAGCCGGGCGATGCGCGCGGCCACCGGGCGGTTGTCGTGTTCACCGCTCGCGGCGCGGTGCACCGACGCCTCGAACACGCGTCGCCGCAGGTCGCGGTCGCGCAGCTTGACCAGCACCGGCTGACCGGTGGGCAGGAGCAGCGGCAGCAGGTACCCCTCGAGACTGCGCTCGGCCGCGGCGGTCGCGGCGGAGGCCACCTCCTCCTCGCTCAGCCCGGCCAGCTCGGCGGCATCGGCGACCCGGACGGCCGCCGCCTCGCTCGCCAGCTGCAGGTTCTGGCCGAACGACGTGGACAGCTCCGACAGCTCCTGGTTGAGCTCGGTCAGCCGCGCCCGGCCGGCCTCGTCGAGCCGCGCACCGGACAGCACGAAGTCGAGGTGGTAGCGCTCGACCAGCCGGATGGCCTCGGCGTCGAGGCCGTTGTCATCGCGGTTGGCGTGGACGGCGTCGATGCGCGCGAACAGTGCCGGGTCGAGCCGGATCGCGTCGTCGTGGGCGGCCTCCAGCGGTGCGATCTCCCGCTCGATCTCCCGGGTCCGCGGCGTGGACACCGACGACGCCAGGTTGCCGAACACCGCCCAGGCGCGGTGCAGCAGCGCGCCCGACCGTTCGAGCGCCAGCACGGTGTTCTCGAAGGTCGGCGGCTCGGCCGAGCCGACGATCGCGGCCACCTCGCTGCGCTGCTCGGCCATGCCGGCCAGCAGCGCCTCCCGGCAGTGCTCGAGGGCGATGCCGGCGAACGGCGGCAGCTGGAACGGCAGAGGCGACGGCTCCGCCAGCGGGTTGTCCGGGGACACGGTGGGGGCAGGGGCAGGCATCGAGGCGCTCATCGACGCCCATCCTGCCCTCCCCGGCTCCGCTGCAGGGGCCCGAGCCGAGCGGCGAGGCCTGGGGGTGCGTTCTCAGCGGCTGGCCGTGCGCTGGTAGAGCCGGACCGACATCGGGATGAAGACCACGAGCAGGGCGACCATCCAGATGAGCGTGTAGAGCACCGGATTCTGCAGGGACCAGGCGTCGGAGCTGTCGAGGATGGGCGCGGTGTTGCCGAACAGCTCCCGAGCCGCCTGCACCACCGCCGACACCGGGTTCCAGTCGGCGAACGTCTTGAGCACGGCCGGGAAGTTGTTGGTGGGCACGAACGTGTTGGCGATGAACGTCACCGGGAAGATCACGATGAAGCTCGCGTTGTTGACCACCTCCGGCGTGCGCACGAGCAACCCGACGGTGGCCATCACCCAGCTGACCGCATAGGCGAACAGCAGGAGCAGCAGGAACCCGCCGACCGCCTCCACGAACGACGAACGGATCCGCCAGCCCACCACCAGGCCGGTGAGCACCATGACCACGATCGAGATGGCGTTGAGCCCGAGGTCGGCGACGGTGCGGCCGACCAGCACCGCCGACCGCGACATCGGCAACGACCGGAACCGGTCGATCAGGCCCTTCTGCAGGTCGTCGGCGATGCTCGCCCCGGTGATCGTCGACCCGAAGATGACCGTCTGCGCGAGGATCCCGGGCAGCAGGAAGTCGGCGTAGTTGATGCCCGGGATGGGGATCGCGCTGCCGAAGACGTAGCGGAACAGCAGCACGAACATGATCGGCGACAGCGTCGCGAAGACGATCAGGTCGGGCACCCGCTTGACCTTGATCAGGTTGCGGCGGGTGATCACCATGCCGTCGGACACGGCCTGCACCAGCGACGTCATCGGGCGCTCCCCACGGTCTCCGCCGGCGCGGCCGGCGTCTCGTCGTCGTCCGCGGGCTCCTCCGCGGCGTGCCCGGTCAGGGTGAGGAACACATCATCGAGGTCGGGGCGTCGCAGCCCGACGTCGAAGATCTCGGCGGTGTTGCCGTCGAGCCGCCGCAGCGCCTCGGCAAGCACCTCCGCGCCGCCGGTGACCGGCATGCTCAGGCGGCGGGCCGTCGCGTCGATCCGCGGCTCCTCCAGGGCCAGCGGCCGCAGCCGCTCCACCATGTCGGGCAGGAGCTCGGCGCGCGTCACGGTGAGCTCCAGCCGCTGGCCGCCGACCTGGGCCTTCAGCTCGTCGGCGGTGCCCCGCGCGATGACCCGCCCCCGGTCGATCACCACCATGCGGTCGGCCAGCCGGTCGGCCTCCTCCAGGTACTGGGTGGTGAGCAGGATCGTCGTGCCGCCGTCGGCGAGGTCGGAGATGAGCTCCCACATGGCCAGCCGGCTGCGCGGGTCGAGACCCGTCGTCGGCTCGTCGAGGAACAGCACCCGCGGACGCGCGATGAGCGACGCGGCGATGTCCAGGCGGCGGCGCATGCCACCGGAGTAGGTCTTCGCCGGCCGGTTCGCCGCGTCGACGAGGTCGAACCGCTCGAGCAGTTCGCCGGCCCGGGCGCGGGCCTCCCGCTTGGGCAGCCGGTAGAGGCGCCCGACCATCTCCAGGTTCTCCGAGCCGGTGAGGTACTCGTCGACCGCGGCGTACTGCCCGGTGAGCCCGATGGCCGCCCGCACCTCGTCCGCGTCGCGCACGACGTCGAGCCCCACCACCTCCGCCCGGCCGGCGTCGGCCTGGAGCAGCGTGGTGAGGATGCGCACCACGGTGGTCTTGCCCGCGCCGTTCGGGCCGAGGAGCCCGAGCACGGACCCCTCGGCGACGGTCAGGTCCACTCCGTCGAGGGCGGTGGTCGCACCGAAGCGCTTGACCAGCCCTTCGACCACGATCGCGTCGGTCATGCGGCCACGCTAGGCCGAGACGGTGACAGTTCCCGACCGCATTTCCCGATCGGCGGAGGAAGTTCGACGTCCATGCTGCGTGGACCTCCGCGCCGCCGCGGACTCATCGGTCGTTAGTCAGGCGTCACCTGGTATCCGGCCCGCGACAGCGCTGAGACGACCTCGTCGGCGTGGTCGGGCCCGCGGGTCTCCAGGACGACGAAGATCTCGACCTCGCCCACGCTCAGCCGGGACGCCGTCCGCTCGTGCTCCACCTCGAGCACGTTGGCGCTCACGGCCGCGAGCTCCGCCAGGACGCGGGCGAGCGAGCCGGGGCGGTCGGGCACCCGCAGGCGCAGCGACAGGTAGCGCCCGGCGGCGGCCATGCCGTGCTGGACGACCTTGAGCAGCAGGACCGGGTCGATGTTGCCGCCGGAGACGACGGCGACGACGGGCGCCGCGAACGCGGTGGGGTCGGCGAGGACGGCGGCGACCGCGGCGACCCCGGCCGGTTCCACGACGAGCTTGGCGCGCTCCAGGCAGAACAGCAGGGCCCGCGACAGGTCCTCCTCGGTGACCGTGCGCACCTCGTCGACCAGCCCGCGCACGTGCGCGAGGGTCAGTTCGCCGGGTGCGGCCACCGCGATGCCGTCGGCCATGGTGGTCATCGACGGCAGCGGCACCGGGTGGCCGGCGGCCAGCGACTCGGGGAAGGCGGCGGCCTCCTCGGCCTGCACGGCGACCACGCGGACGTCGGGACGGCGGGCCTTCACGGCGGCGGCGACACCGGAGACCAGCCCTCCCCCGCCGGTGCAGACGAGCACGGTCGCGACGTCGGGGCACTGCTCGAGGATCTCGAGGCCGACGGTGCCCTGGCCGGCGATGACGTCGGGATGCTCGAACGGGTGGATGAACACCGAGCCGGTCTCCTCGGCGTACGCGCGGGCGGCCTCCAGCGGCTCGGTGAGGCTCTGGCCGAGCAGCCGGATCTCCGCCCCGTAGGCGCGGGTGGCGGCCACCTTCGGCAGCGGCGCGGTCTCGGGCATGAAGACGGTGGCCGTCGTCCCGAGCAGCCGTGCCGCCAGCGCGACGCCCTGCGCGTGGTTGCCGGCGCTGGCGGCCACCACCCCCTTCGCGCGCTCGGCGTCGCTCAGCCCGGCGATGCGGGTGTACGCACCGCGGATCTTGAAGGAGCCGGTGCGCTGCAGGTTCTCGCACTTGAGCCACACCGGCCCGCCCACCGGTTCGGCGAGGGCCCGGGAGTGCTCGAGGGGGGTGTGCCTGACCACGCCCTCGAGCAGCGCCGCGGCGGCCTCGATCTGCGCCGCGGTGACCAATGACGGAGCGACGGCGGGCTGCTGGGGACCGGACACGGCGCCGATCCTCGCAGGCGGTCGGCCGGAGCAGGCGGCGACCCGGTGACCCGCGCCCCACCCCGTCGTACCTTTGGCGAGGTGACGGACCCCGCCGGAGCAACCACGGCACCCCCCGCCCCCACGACCCTCGGCGAGCTGCGCGCCACCGGCGCCACCTTCCGCCCCGTCAAGGCCGAGATCCGCGCCAACCTCCTCGCCCGGCTCACCGCCGGGGAGCCCACCCTCCCCGGTCTGGTGGGCTTCGACGACACCGTCGTCCCCGAGGTGGAGCGCGCGCTCATCGCCGGCCACGACCTCGTCCTGCTCGGCGAGCGCGGCCAGGGCAAGACCCGGCTGATCCGCACGCTCGTCGGCCTGCTCGACGAGTGGACGCCGGTCCTCGTCGGCAGCGAGCTCAACGAGCACCCCCTGCACCCGGTCTCGGTCTGGGCGCACCGGCAGATCGCCGAGCACGGGGACGCGACGCCGGTCGGCTGGCTGCACCGCAGCGACCGGTTCGGGGAGAAGCTGGCGACGCCGGACACCAGCGTCGGCGACCTCATCGGCGACGTCGACCCGATCAAGGTGGCCGAGGGCCGCACGCTCGGCGACCCGGAGACGGTCCACTACGGCCTGGTCCCGCGCACCAATCGCGGCATCTTCAGCGTCAACGAGCTGCCCGACCTCGCCGAGCGCATCCAGGTGGCCCTGCTCAACGTGCTCGAGGAGCGCGATATCCAGATCCGCGGCTACCGGGTGCGGCTGCCGCTGGACCTGCTGCTGGTGGCCAGCGCCAACCCCGAGGACTACACGAACCGGGGGCGGATCATCACCCCGCTCAAAGACCGCTTCGGCGCCGAGGTGCGCACGCACTACCCGCTGGAGCTGGCCGACGAGATCCGGCTGCTGCACCAGGAGGCGCAGGTCTCCTGGGGTGCGGGGGCGGACTCGGCTCCCGACGCGTTCGGCGCCCCCGTCGTCCCCGAGCACCTGGCCGAGATCATCGCCCGGTTCGCCCGGCTGGTGCGCGAGTCCAGCCACGTCGACCAGCGGTCGGGCGTCAGCGCCCGGTTCGCCATCGCCGGGCTGGAGACGGTGACCGCGTCGGCGGTGCGGCGCGCGGCGATCGCCGGGGAGACCCGGCCGGTCGCGCGGGTGGTCGACCTGCCCGCCGTCGTCCCGGCCAGCCGCGGCAAGGTGGAGTTCGCCGACTCCGGGGCCGACCCGGACGACGAGCGGGAGCTCGAGATCCTCGAGCACCTGCTGCGCCAGGCGACGGCGCAGACCTTCCGCGCCCGCTGCGCCGGGCTCGACCTCACCGGCCTGCAGGAGCACTTCACCGGCGGGGAGACCGTCGAGTCCGGCGAGCTGGTGCCCGCGCCGGCGCTGCTGGGCCAGCTCGGCACGATCCCGAAGCTGGCCGAGCTACTGGGCCGCCTCGGCGTGCCGGAAGGCGAGCAGTCCGCCGAGCAGGCGGCCGCCGCGGTCGAGTTCGCCCTCGAAGGCCTCCACCTGACCCGCCGGCTGGCCAAGGACACCGACGGCGGCCGCACGGTGTACGGGGCCTGAGATGAGCCGCCGGCGAGGTGGGCGCGGGTACCGGTACGGGCAGTGGCACGGCGGGCCCGACCCGCTGGCTCCCCCGTACGACCTCGGCAACGCCGTCGACGAGATCGGCGACTCGGTGCTGGGCGGCAGCGGCGTGCGCGAGGCGCTGCGGGAGCTGCTGCGCCGCGGCACCGAGGGACGCCGGGGCCTGGACGAGCTGCGCCGGTCGGTGCGCGAGCGACTGCGCCGGGCCCGCAGCGCGGGCCGGATGGACGGCACGCTGCAGGAGGTCCGGGAGCTGCTCGACCGCGCTCTGGACGCCGAACGACGAGAGCTGTTCCCCGATCCGGACGACGGGGCGCGGCTGGCCGAGGCCGAGCTCGACGCCCTGCCCGACGACACCGCCGGGGCGGTCCGCGCCCTCAAGGACTACGCCTGGCGCTCGACCGAGGCCCGGCAGGCCTACGAGCAGATCCAGGACCTGCTGCGCCGCGAGGTGCTCGACAGCTCTTTCGCGAACATGAAGAACGCGCTGCAGAACGCCACCGAGCAGGACATGCAGGCGATCAAGGACATGGTCGCGGACCTGTCGGCGCTGATCGACGCGCACAACCGCGGCGAGGACACCGACGAGCGCTTCGCCGACTTCATGGACAAGCACGGGCAGTTCTTCCCCGACGACCCGCAGTCGATCGAGGAGCTCATCGACTCCCTGGCCCGTCGGGCCGCCGCACAGGAACGCATGATGTCGGGGCTGTCGGCCGAGCAGCGGGCCGAGCTGTCGGACCTGATGGCCCAGACGATGGCCGACCTCGGCATGGCCAGCGAGATGGCCCACCTCCAGGACGCGCTGCGCCAGGCCCGACCCGACCTCCCGTGGGGCCAGCGCGGCCAGGTGCCCGATGGGGAGCAGGGCCTGGGCATGGGCGACGCGACCACCGCCGTCGCCGAGCTGGCCGACCTCGAGGCGCTGTCGAACCAGCTGTCCCAGGGCTACGCCGGGGCGTCGCTGGCCGACATCGACGAGGAACTGCTGGAGCGGGCGCTGGGCCGACCGGCGGTCGACGACCTCGCCGCGCTGCGCCAGATGGAGCGCGAGCTGGAGCGGCAGGGCTACCTCAACCGCACCGACGGCCGGCTCGAGCTCTCCCCGAAGGCCGTGCGCCGGCTGGGGGCCACCGCGCTGCGGCGGGTGTTCGCCAAGCTCGACGCCACCGGCCGCGGCGAGCACGACGTGGCCGACGCCGGCGCGGCCGGCGAGCTCACCGGGAGCTCACGCGAGTGGCGGTTCGGCGACGAGCAGCCGCTCGACGTCGTCCGCACGGTGAAGAACGCCGTGCTGCGGACCGCTCACCAACCCCGGACGGGCCGCCGGGTGCGCATCGCCGTCGACGACTTCGAGGTCGTCGAGACCGAGCGGCGCACCGGTGCCGCCGTCGCCCTGCTGGTCGACCTCTCCTACTCGATGGCGCTGCGCGGCACCTGGGGTGCGGCCAAGTCGACGGCGATGGCGCTGCACTCGCTGGTGACCACCCGCTTCCCCCAGGACGCGATCCAGATCATCGGCTTCTCCTCCACCGCGCAGGTGCTGCGGCCGGAGACCCTCGCCGAGCTGTCGGTGGACACCCTGCAGGGCACCAACCTGCAGCACGGGCTGATGCTGGCGCGGCGGTTCCTCGCCCGGCACCGCGACGCCGAGCCGGTGGTCCTCGTGGTCACCGACGGCGAGCCGACCGCGCACCTGGAGGACGACGGGTCGCCGTTCTTCTGCTGGCCGCCGATGCCCGAGACGATCGCCCGGACCGTCGCCGAGATGGAGCGCGTGGCCCGCACCGGCGCGACGGTCAACGTCTTCGCCCTCGACCCCGACCCGGGCCTGATCCACTTCGTGCACGACCTGACCCAGCGGGCCGGTGGCCGAGTGTTCCAGCCCGACAGCGAGCACCTCGGGGAGTACGTCGTCGCCGATTACCTGCGCACCCGCCGCGGCCGCCGCGCCCGCTGAGAAGGCCGGCGAGATCGGCGATCTCGCACACTTCGGGAGCTCAAAGCGTGCGAGATCGCCGATCTCGCACGGAAGATGCGCACGTGATCGTGGACGAGGTGCCGGCCGAGGTCACCTATCCGCTGCGGCAGGCCGTGCTGCGGCCGGACGGCGGGGAGGTGGCCTGGGCCGGCGACGAGGACCCGGAGGCCTTCCACCTCGCCGCCCGGGACGCCGAGGGCGCGGTGGTCGGCGTCGTCCGCTTCTCCCCCGCGCCCTGCCCGTGGCGCCCCGAGGCCCGCGCCCCCTGGCAGCTGCGCGGCATGGCCACGGACGCCGCCCTCCGCGGCGCCGGCGCCGGGCGGGCCCTCGTCGTCGACGGGTTGGCCCGGATCGCCGCCCGCGGCGGGGACCTGGTGTGGTGCGACGCCCGGGTCGGCGCCGCGGGGTTCTACGAGCGGATGGGCTTCGCCGTCGTCACCGAGCCGTTCGACAAGCCGGGCATCGGCCCGCACGTCGGGATGCTCATCGGGCTTCCGCCGGCACCGGCGGGTGGTCCCCGCTCGGACTGATCCCGGGGATCGCGCCGGCCCGGAACGCGTCGACGAAGCGCCGGTGGTCGTCCTGCGTCGTCCGCGCGTAGTCGTGGGCGAAGGCGACCAGGTCCGCGACGAACTCCTCCCGCCGGCCGCCGATCATCGCCGTGATGGCCTCCTCGGTCTGGAACGGCACCAGCGTGTGGTCGCTGTCGGCATCTCCCACGCAGTGCAGCTTCGCCGTCGCCTTGCCGAGCTGGGCCATGACCGGGCGGATCTCGCCGGGCTCGGTCAGGTCCTCCCAGTCCAGGTCCAGCTCGTAGGGCGAGAGCTCGGAGACGACGAAGCCGGTGCCGCCGATCTCGGTCCACCCCAGGAACTGCGAGGCGTTGGCCTGCAGGGCGCGCTGGCTGACCGCCGTCCGGTGGCCCTCGTGCTCGAAGTACCCGCGGATCTCCGGATCGGTCACGACCCGGCTGGGCGCCGACACGTTGCCCTGCTTGATCGACAGGACGACGTCGTTCTCCAGCGCCTGGTCGTAGCCCTCGAGCAGCACGTTGTAGGCGGGCAGCCCGGCGCTGCCGATGCCGAAGCCCCCGGTGGCGATGACGTCCTTCACGTCGTAGGCGACGTCGCGGCGGCGGCGCGGCGGGACCACCGTCGTCCGGTAGCGCTCCAGCGCCGCCATCACCTCGGCGCGCTCGTCGTCCTCGAGCCGCCGGTTCTGCGGCCGGTCGGCGAACCGTCGCTCGTGCTCCTCGACGACGGTGAACTTCTCCAGCAGGCCGAGCCGGGTGCGGGTCGAGGTCTCCAGGATGACCTCGTGCACGGCGCCCTCGGTGTTGTCGCGCAGGAGGGCGAACGACCGGTCCTCGTCCGAGCGGGTGAAGGCCTCGACCTGGTCGAGGTAGGCGCCCAGGTAGCACTCGAGCAGTTCGCCGATGACGTCGTCGGAGAACGCCTTGCGCCAGGCCAGCAGCGCGAAGCTGGCGGCGAAGCGCCGCAGGTCCCAGCTGACGTGCCCCAGGTAGGCCTCGTCGAAGTCGTTGACGTCGAAGACGATCCGGCCGGCGCTGTCCATGTAGGTGCCGAAGTTCTCCGCGTGCAGGTCACCCTGGATCCACACCCGCGACGTCCGCTCGTCGGCCCACGGATCCTCGGACGTCGCCATGTCGGCGTAGAACAGGCACGCACTGCCCCGGTAGAAGGCGAACGGATCGGCCGCCATCTTGCGGAACTTCGTGCGGAACGCGTTCGCGTCGGCCGTCATGAGGTCGGAGAAGGCCTCGACGAGGACGTCGACGATCAGCTGGGCCCGCTCGTCGAGTTCTGTGGACTGGGTCACACCTGCGGGGGAGATCACCACAGATCGAACCGTACGGGGCCGATAACCTCGGTGACACGGATCTACGGGGCGCTTCAACGGACTCTGCACCGGGGAGGGGGGATCGTGACGCGAGCGGCACGGGCTCGACGGCTGGCGACCGCCGCCGCCTTCGGTGGCGGCGGGGTCGGTCTCGGCCTGGCCGCGATCGCCACCCTCCTCCGCGAGGAGGCCCGCGCCGCCCGCCGCCGGGTCGAGGCCCGGGACGTGCGGACCGACCCACCGTCGGGCGACGGCATCTACGGGCACCGCCGCGGCAAGCCGCTGGTGTTCGCCGTGCTCGGTGACTCCAGCGCGGTGGGCCTGGGCGTGGACCGGGCGACCGAGACCCCGGGCGTGCTCATCGCCGCGGCGCTGGCCGAACTGGCCGAGCGGCCGGTGCGCCTGGTCCGGCTCGCGGTCTCCGGTGCCGAGTCGCGGGAGCTCGACCCGCAGGTGGAGAAGGCACTGGCCGAGCGGCCCGACGTCGCACTGATCATGATCGGCGCCAACGACGTCACCACCCGCACGAAGCCGGCCGTCTCGGTGCGCCACCTCGAGGACGCCGTGCGCCGGCTGGTGGCCACCGGCTGCGAGGTCGTCGTCGGCACCTGCCCCGACCTCGGCACCATCCGGCCGATCGGCCAGCCGCTGCGCACCCTGGCCCGCAAGTGGAGCCGGGAGATGGCCGCCGCCCAGACGATCGCCGTCGTCGAGGCCGGCGGGCGCACCGTCTCCCTCGGCTCCGTGCTGGGACCGGCGTTCGCCTCCGACCACAGCATGTTCAGCGCCGACGAGTTCCACCCCAGCGCCCTCGGCTACGCCCAGGCCGCCGCCGTGCTGCTGCCGTCCGTGGCCGACGCCGTGGGCGTGTGGCCTGCCGCGGCCGACCGCGGCCTGGGCACGATCCGCCGTGACACCGTCCGCCCCGTCGCCCGCGCCGCCGCCCGGGCCGCCAACCGCCCCGGCACCGAGGTGCAGCCCGCGGAGGTCCGCGGGTCGGGCACCGGGCCGCGCGGCCCGTGGGCGCTGCTGCGGCGCCGGCGTCCCCCGGAGATCCCCACGCCGGAGCAAGCGGAGGAAGCCGCCGAGGCCCCGGTCGCCGGCTGAACGGCGCCTCGGCGATCGGCCCGCGCCGCCTGAGGCCCCGCTGCAGGGGCCCGCCGCGAGCGTGCGAGCGGCGGGGGGCAGGGGGGTCCTTTCTCCGGGAGTAGTTTCGGGGGCGACCCGACGCCCGGCGAACTCCTCCCGGGCCCGCCTCATCGTGGAGGACCCATGCCCGAAGCCGTCATCGTCGCGACCGCCCGCTCCCCCATCGGCCGCGCCTTCAAGGGGTCGCTCAAGGACCTCCGGCCCGACGACCTCACCGCCACCATCGTGCGGGCCGCGCTGGACAAGGTCCCGGCGCTCGACCCCACCGACATCGACGACCTGATGCTCGGCTGCGGCCTGCCCGGCGGCGAGCAGGGCTACAACATGGGCCGGGTCGTCGCCGTCCTGCTCGGCATGGACCACCTGCCCGGGACGACGATCACCCGCTACTGCTCCTCGTCGCTGCAGACCACCCGCATGGCCATGCACGCGATCAAGGCCGGCGAGGGCGACGTGTTCATCTCCGCCGGCGTGGAGATGGTCTCCCGGTTCGTGAAGGGCAACAGCGACGCCATCCCCGACACGAAGAACCCGGTGTTCGCCGACGCCGAGGCCCGGGTGGCCAAGGTCGCCGAGAGCGGCGCGGACGCGTGGCGCGACCCGCGTGAGGACGGCGACGTCCCCGACATCTACATCGCCATGGGGCAGACCGCCGAGAACCTGGCCCTGCTGAAGGACGTCTCGCGCCAGGAGATGGACGAGTTCGCCGTCCGGTCGCAGAACCTGGCGGAGCAGTCGATCGACAACGGCTTCTGGGAGCGGGAGATCACCCCGGTCACCACCCCCGACGGCACCGTCGTCAGCACCGACGACGGCCCGCGTCGTGGCACCACCCTCGAGGCCCTGTCGCAGCTCAAGCCGGTGTTCCGGCCCGACGGCCGGGCGACGGCCGGCAACGCCTGCCCGCTCAACGACGGCGCCGCCGCGGTGATCGTCATGAGCGACACCAAGGCCGCCGAGCTCGGGCTCACCCCGCTGGCCCGGATCGTGTCGACCGCGGTCACCGGCCTGTCGCCGGAGATCATGGGCTACGGGCCGGTGGAGGCCTCGAAGCTGGCGCTGCAGCGGGCCGGGATGAGCATCGGCGACATCGACCTGGTCGAGATCAACGAGGCGTTCGCCGCCCAGGTGATCCCGAGCTACCGCGACCTCGGCATCGACATCGACCGGCTCAACGTGCACGGCGGCGCCATCGCCGTCGGCCACCCGTTCGGCATGACCGGCGCCCGCATCACCGGCACGCTGATCAACGGCCTCCAGACCGAGGACAAGACCTTCGGCCTGGAGACGATGTGCGTCGGCGGCGGCATGGGCATGGCGATGGTCCTGGAGCGCCTCTCCTGATCTGACCCCCGGCTGACCGGAGCCGCCGGACATCCGCGAGAGCCGCCCTGCGGGGCGGCTGTCGCGGATGTTTCGCGGCTCTCGCGGTGGGCGGGGCGGATCGACCCGCGACAACGAGTGCCCGAGAACGACGAAGGCCCGGTCCCCTCGCGGGGGCCGGGCCTCTGTCGTGGTGCTGGGCTACTCGCGGAAGTAGCTGAGCAGCCGCAGGATCTCCATGTACAGCCAGACGACCGTGACCAGCAGGCCGAAGGCGATGTACCAGGCGAACTTCGCCGGGGCACCGCGACGGATCGCCTCGTCGGCCATGTCGAAGTCCAGCAGCAGCATGAACGCCGCGATGCCGATCATCAGCAGGCTGAAGCCGATCGCGAGCGGGCCACCGCTGCGCAGGCCCAGACCGTCGTCCATGAAGAAGTAGGCGACGAAGTTGGCCAGCGAGAGGACCAGGGCGCCGACGAGCGCGCCGATCACCCAACGGGTGAGCTTCGGGGTGACGCGGATCGCGCCGGTCTTGTAGACCACGAGCATGCCGGCGAAGACACCGAAGGTGCCGATCAGCGCCTGCATCACGATGCCGGGGTAGACGTCGTTGAACGCCTCGCTGATGGCCCCGAGCGCGACACCGTAGAGGGCGCCGTAGGCCAGGGTGGCGGCCGGGTTGGCGATCTGCTTGAACGCGATCACCAGGCCGAGGACGAACGCGATGAGCACGGCCGGGAGCGCGAGCCCCCAAGCGGCCTGGCCGGGCATGGCCCAGGTGGCCGCCGCCGCGAGCACCGTCACCAGGAACGAGAGGCCCGTCTTGGTGACGACGTCGTCCATCGTCATGTAGCGCGTGGTCGTCGCCGCGTACGGCGACGGCGCGGCGTAGGGGTCGGTGTACGCCGGCGCGCCGTACTGCTGCTGCGCGGGCGCGGCACCCCAGCTGGACTGCTGGGCGTTACCGAAGCCCCGGCCGAACACCGGGTTGTTGCTGGGCATCGTCATCTCCTCGAGGTGACTGGGCGGGCGTGGAGTCCACGGTGCTGCACTCCACTCGGTCAGGTCAACGCTCCGCGCGGGGCCAGCGTTCCCGATCGTGCCAGGTCACCCGCACGGGTAGCAGCAGGAACGCGGTGCGTACCCCCGGTCGGGATCGAACCGACACCTGTGACCCTTTTAAGGGGTCTGCCTCTGCCAATTGGGCTACGGGGGCGCAAGGGGCACGCTAACCGGGCAGGTACCGGTGCCGCACGGATCCGTCCGGCCCGGGCACGTACCGTGACTGCGCTCACCCCCGCCGTCCCGGAGGTCCCGTTGGCGCCGAACGCCCGCACCCTCGCCGTCACCATCGTCGGCGCCGGCTTCGGCGGGATCGGCATGGCCGTCCGGCTCGCGCAGGCCGGCATCGACGACATCACGGTCCTCGAGCGCGCCGACCGCGTCGGCGGGGTGTGGGCGGCCAACAGCTACCCCGGCGCTGCCTGCGACATCCCGGCGTCGCTGTACTCCTTCTCCTTCGCCCCGAAGGCCGACTGGACCCGGCGTTACCCGCCGCAGGAGGAGATCCAGGCCTACCTGCACGACACCGCCGAGCGCTTCGGGGTGCTGCCGCGGATCCGGTTCGGCACGGAGGTCCGCTCCGCCCAGTTCGACGAGGCCGCCGCGCGCTGGGTGCTCGACCTGGCCGACGGCGGCACGCACGAGTGCGACGTGCTGATCACCGCGTGCGGCCAGCTCTCCCGCCCGGCGATCCCCGCCATCCCCGGCCGGGAGGAGTTCGCCGGGGTGGCGTTCCACTCCGCGACCTGGCGGCACGACCACGACCTCACCGGCCGGCGCGTCGCCGTCGTCGGCACGGGGGCGAGCGCCATCCAGTTCCTCCCGCACGTCGCCGAGCAGGCCGCCCACACGACGCTGTTCCAGCTCGACGCCCCGCACGTGATCCCCAAGCCCGACCGGCCCTACCCGCCCTGGCTGCGCACGGCGTTCCGTCGCGTACCGGGCCTGTTGCGGCTCAACCGGGCCGCCACCTACGTCCAGTACGAGATGCGGGCGGTCGCGTTCACGAAGTGGACCGGCCTCATGCGGTTGATCGACGGCCAGGCCCGGCGGCACCTGCGCCGCCAGGTGGGCGATCCCGCGCTCCGCGAAGCGGTGGCGCCGCAGGGCGAGCCCGGCTGCAAGCGGATCCTGCTGTCCAACGACTACTACCCGGCGCTGACCCGCCCGTCGGTCGAGGTGGTCCGCACGCCGATCAGCCGGGTGCTGCCCGACGGCCTGCGCACCGACGACGGCGTGGTGCACCCGGTCGACACGATCATCTGGGGCACCGGCTTCGCCGCGACCGACTTCCTCACGCCCATGACGGTCACCGGACCCGGTGGCCGCGACCTGCGCGAGGCCTGGGCCGACGGCGCCGAGGCCTACCTGGGCATCGCGGTGGCCGGGTTCCCCAACCTGTTCCTGCTGTACGGGCCCAACACCAACCTGGGCCACAACTCCATCGTCTACATGCTCGAGAGCCAGATCCGCTACGTGGTCCAGGCGGTCCGCCGGGTGGCGGCCCGACCGGCCGCGCTGTCGGTGCGCCCCGAGGTCCAGCGCCGGTTCAACGAGTGGGTGCAGGACCGGATCACCGCCACCGTCTGGGACCGCGGCTGCACCAGCTGGTACCGGACGGCGTCGGGCAGGAACACGACGAACTGGCCGGACTTCACGTTCGCCTACCGCGCCCGCACCCGGCGCTTCGACGAGGCGGACTACGAGCTCACCCCGGTCGCGCGGTGAGGCGGCCCCAGCTCCCCGCGCGGGTCATGCGCGCCGGCGTCCGGGCACTCGTGCGGCCGGTGCTGCACCCCCGGTTCCCGTTGGCCGTCCAGCGGCGGTGGCTCGAGCTCGTCACCGCACCGACACCGCTGCCCGCCGACGTCGACGTCCGGCCCGGTGATCTCGGCGGCCGTCCCGCCGAGGTGCTCACCGCGCGGGGCGCGGACGGGACGCGCACCCTGCTCTACCTGCACGGCGGCGGGTTCACGGTCGGATCACCCGCCACGCACCGGGCGCTGGCCGCCCACCTGGCCGCCGCCGCCGGCGCGACGGTGCACCTGCTGGACTACCGGCTGGCCCCCGAGCACCCCTTCCCGGCGGCGGCGGACGACGCCGTCGCGGCCTGGCGGCAGCTGGTGGAGCGGGGCGCGGACCCGGCCCGCGCGGCGATCGTCGGCGACTCGGCCGGTGGCTGGCTGGCCCTCACGGCGGCGCTGCGGCTGCGCGACGCGGGTGACCGGCTGCCCGCCGTCCTCGGGCTGATCTCGCCCTGGCTGGACCTCACCGGGGCGTCGTGGCCGGCGGAGGTCACCGACCCGATGCTGCAGCCGGCGTGGTTGCACGCCTGCGCGGGAGCGTTCGGCGCCGGGGCCGACGTCGGCGGGCCGGCGTTCGCGCCGCTGAGGGGGGACCTGGCCGGCCTGCCGCCGATGGTCGTGCAGGTCGGCAGCGAGGAGATCCTGCTGCCCGACGCCGTCGCGCTGGCGCGGGCGGCACGGGCCGCGGGCGTCCCGGTCGACCTGCGCCGGCTGGACGGGCTGTGGCACGTGGCCCACGCCTCGGCCGGCCTGGTCGCCGAGTCGACCGCCGCCGTCGGCGCGTTCGGCTCCGCGCTCGCGGCGCGGCTCAGCCCGCCGTCGCCGCCAGCGCCGTCGCCCGGGAGAGGACGGCGTCGAGCATCGGCTCGGTGAGCCGGCCGGTGAAGGTGTTCTGCTGGCTGACGTGGTAGCTGCCCAGCAGGGTCACCCGGCCGAGCGGGCCATCGAGGTCGACCTCGACGCCGTGCCCGAACGCGGGGCGCGGCCGCGGCAGGCGGTACCCGGCGGCCGCGAGCACCGGCCACAGCGCCGTCCAGCCGAAACCGCCGAGCACCACGATCACCCGCAGCCGCGGCAGGAGGGCCAGCTCCCGCGCCAGCCACGGTGAGCAGGTGTCCCGCTCCTCCGGCGTCGGCGCGTTGGCCGGGGGCGCGCAGCGGACCGAGGCGGCCACCCGGACGTCGGTCAGCTCCAGCCCGTCGCCGATGTGCGTCGAGGTCGGCTGGTTGGCCAGGCCCGCCCGCCACAGCGCCGCGAAGATCCAGTCGCCGCTGCGGTCACCGGTGAACACCCGGCCGGTCCGGTTGCCGCCGTGCGCGGCGGGCGCCAGCCCGACGACGGCGATCCGCGCGTCCGCCGGCCCCAGGCCGGGCACCGGCCGCCCCCAGTACTCCTCGTCGCGGAACGAGGCGCGCTTGACGCGCGCGACCTCCTCCCGCCAGGCCACCAGACGCGGGCAGGCGTAGCAGCCCGACACGCGAGCGTCGAGCGTCGCGAGATCGGGGACGGCGCGGGCCGAACGGACGACCCCCGCCGGCGTTCGAACGGCCCCGATGTAGGGGCCCGTGGCGAGCTTGCGAGTCACGGGGGGCATCGGGGTCCTTTCACGGGAACCCGCCGGCGTCGCGAACCACGGTTGCAGTTCATCACGCCGCCCGTAACCCTTGACACCGGTATTGGTAAGTGACATCTTACCGTTCGTGCCTACTTACGAAGGCCTGGTGATCGAGGCGCTCGCCGACCGCACCCGCCGCTCGATCTTCGAGCTGCTCGCCGACGGTCCGCGGTCGGTCGTCGAGATCGCCTCCGCCGTCCCGGTCAGCCGGCCGGCGGTGTCGCAGCACCTGCGGGTGCTCAAGGAGGTGCACCTGGTCGACTCGCGCGCCCAGGGCACCCGACGCATCTACTCGGTCGACCCGCGCGGCCTGCAGGCCGCGCGCGCCTACTTCGAGCGCTTCTGGGCCGGGGCCCTCGCGGCCTACGCCCGGGAGGTCGACCGGACCGAACCGGAGAAGGGGAACGACCAGTGACGATCCAGACCGACGACACGGCCACGGCGCGCAGCAGCATCGAAGTGGGCGCCCCGCCGGACCGGGCCTTCCAGGTGTTCACCGCCGGCTTCGACCAGTGGTGGAACCGCGGGCACCACCTGCTCGAGGGCGAGCTCGCCGAGGTCGGCATCGAGCCGTTCCCCGGCGGACGCGTGTGGGAGCGGAGCACCTCCGGGGAGGAGTGCACCTGGGGCCGGGTGCTGACCTGGGACCCGCCGGGCTCGTTCGCCTTCTCCTGGCTGATCGGACCCGACTGGGCGGTGCCCGCCGCCGACGCTCCCGGCAGCCGGGTCACCGTCACCTTCACGCCGGTGGCCGCCGGCACCCGCGTCGACCTCGTGCACGACCGCATCGACGCCCACGGCATCGGCTGGGAGAGCATCCGCGACAGCGTGCGCGCCGAAGGCGGCTGGTCGGGCCTGCTGCGGCTCTACGCCGCGCACGTCTGAGCCGGCCGGATCAGCCGCGGGCCAGCCGCAGGGCGATGCCGTCGAGGATGTCGTGCTCGCTGACGACGACCTCGGCGGCAGCGAACTCGTCCATCAGGACGCGGAGGATCAGCGAACCTGCGCCGATGACGTCGACGCGCCCGGGATGCATGACCGGCATCGCCGCCCGCCGCGCGCGGGTCGCGGCCAGCAGGTCGGCGGTCACCGCCCGGACGTCGTCGACGGCGATCCGCGACCCGTGGATCGCGTCGGCGTCGTAGGCCGGCAGCGCCAGGGCCAGGGCTGCCACGGTCGTGACCGAGCCGGCGAGGCCGACCAGGCTGACCGCCTGATCCACCGGCACCTCGGCGCGCACCTGGTCGAGCGCGGAGCGGATGTCGGCCTCGGCCCGGCGGATCTCCTCCGCGGTCGGCGGGTCACCGCGCAGGTGCCGCTCGGTGAGGCGGACGCAGCCGATGTCCACCGAGTGGGCCGCCCGCACGCCGGACCCGTCGCCCAGCACGAACTCGGTCGAGCCGCCGCCGATGTCGACCACGAGGAATGGCGGCCGGGGCGGCGGCGAGCCGTGCGCCGTCGCCGCGGCGTCCAGCGAGGCGGTCGCGCCGAGGAAGGACAGCTCGGCCTCCTCCCGCCCGGAGACCACGTCGGGCTTCTGACCCAGTGTCGCCACGACCATGTCCTCGAAGTCGCCCCGGTTGGCGGCGTCCCGGGTGGCGCTGGTCGCCACCATGCGCACCGCCGTCGCCCCGAGGTCGCGGGCCGCGGCGGCGTACTCCGCGAGGACCCGGCGGGTGCGCTCGATCGCCTGCGGCGCCAGGCGCCCGGTGGCGTCCACGCCCTCCCCGAGCCGCACCACCTCCATGCGGCGCAGGAGGTCGGTGTGCGCGCCGGCGGCCGGCACGTCGGCCACGAGCAGCCGGATGGAGTTGGTGCCGCAGTCGATGGAGGCGACCCGCGTCATGGCTGCGCGGGCATGGCTGCGCAGGGGCCGGCCGCCCACCACTCCCCCATCCCCTCGACGGCGCGGTCGCCGATGGGGTTGACGCCCGGCCCGGCGGCCAGGGCGTGCGCGGCCAGCGCGTGCAGGCACTTGACCCGGTCGGGCATGCCCCCGGCGGTGGCGCGGGTGGGCAGCACGTCGCGGGCGTCGCGGGCCGCGAGGTAGGCCTCGTGGGCGGCGCGGTAACCCGCCGCCAGCTCGGGGTCGGCGCCCAGCTCGTCCTGCCATTCGCGCATCAGCCCGGCCGACTCCAGCCGGCTCGCGGCGGCGTTGGCCCGGGGGCAGGTCAGGTAGTACAGCGTCGGGAACGGGGTGCCGTCCTCCAGCCGCGGGGAGGTCTCGACGACGTCGGGCTGGCCGCACGGGCAGCGGTGCGCGACGCCGACGAGGGCCCGGGGTGGACGGCCCAGCTGGCGCTCGACGACCTGGCGATCACCCGGACCGAGCGGCTCGGCCACAGGGCCGACAGGGCCGACAGGGCCATCGTGGCCCGTGGGGTCGCTCATTCCCGCGGGTCGCCGTCGGCGGTCGACAGCGACTCCATCAGCCCCTCGTACCAGCTGCTCGGCTCGGCCGGGCCGCTCCGCTCGGGTTGCGCCGCCTCGTCGCCCTCGACCGTGCGGCCGTCGACGACCACCACGAGCCGGTCACCGGGGAGCACGTAGGTCAGCCGCTGCCGGGCCTCCCGCTCGGTCCACGCGGGATCGGACTGCCGGTCCAGCTGGGCCTGGAGCTCCTCGGCCCGCCGCTCGAGCTCCCGGCCCTCGGCGGCCAGCTGCACGAGCTCGGCCCGACCGGCGAGGAACTGGCGCAGCGGGCCGGCGAGGGTGAGCGCGAGCAGCAGGATCAGCGCACCGAGCAGCACGGCCCGGCCGGTGAACAGGGGCCGTCGCCGGGCGTTCGCCGAGCCCGACGTGCGGTTCGGACGGCGACCGGGCCGCCGCTGCCCTGGCCGGTTGGGGGCACCGGTGCGGATGGACCCGGTGCGCACCGGCCGGGTGTGGTGCAGGCGGGGCGCGCGGCCGGTGGCCCGGCGGCCCTCGGTCGGGGAACCACCCCGCCGTCCCCGGACGCTGCTCATGCGAGAAGGATCCCGGGTCAGCCGGCCAGGCGCGGGAAGGCGGCGGCGCCGGCGTAACGCGCGGCGTCGTCGAGCTCCTCCTCGATGCGCAGCAGCTGGTTGTACTTCGCCACCCGCTCGCTGCGCGCCGGGGCGCCGGTCTTGATCTGGCCGCAGTCGGTGGCGACGGCGAGGTCGGCGATCGTGGTGTCCTCGGTCTCGCCCGAGCGGTGGCTCATCATGCAGCGGTAGCCGTTGCGGTGGGCCAGGTTGACCGCGTCGAGCGTCTCGGTGAGCGTGCCGATCTGGTTCACCTTGACCAGCAGGGCGTTGGCCGCGCCGCGCTCGATGCCGTCGGCCAGGCGGGTCGGGTTGGTGACGAACAGGTCGTCGCCGACGATCTGCACCCGGCCCCCGAGGGCCTCGGTCAGGGCCACCCAGCCGTCCCAGTCCTCCTCGGACAGCGGGTCCTCGATCGAGACGATCGGGAAGGCGTCGACCAGGCCGGTGTAGTACTCGGTCATATCGGCCGAGGACATCTTCTTGCCCTCGAAGGCGTAGGCGCCGTCCTCGTGGAATTCCGTGGCGGCGACGTCGAGGGCGAAGGCGATGTCGGTGCCGACGCCGTACCCGGCCTTCTCCACCGCGCGCACGATCAGGTCCAGCGCCGCCCGGTTGCTCGACAGGCTCGGGGCGAAGCCGCCCTCGTCGCCCAGGCCGGTGGCCAGGCCGTCCTTCTTCAGCACGGCCTTGAGCGCGTGGTAGGTCTCGGTACCCATGGCCAGCGCCTCGGCGAAGGTGGCCGCGCCGATCGGGGCGATCATGAACTCCTGCACGTCGACGTTGCTGTCGGCGTGGGCGCCACCGTTGAGGATGTTCATCATCGGCACCGGCAGCAGGTGCGCCGAGGGCCCGCCGACGTAGCGGAACAGCGGCAGCCCGGCGGAGTCGGCGGCGGCCCGGGCCACGGCGAGGCTCACGCCGAGGAGGGCGTTGGCGCCCAGCCGCGACTTGTCCGGCGTGCCGTCGAGCTCGATCAGCTGCTGGTCGATCAGCCGCTGCTCGCTCGCGTCGTAGCCGACGAGCTCCGGGCCGATGACGTCGAGCACGCCGTCGACGGCCTTCGTCACACCCTTCCCGCCGTAGCGGTCGCCGCCGTCGCGCAGCTCCACGGCCTCGAAGGCTCCGGTGGAGGCGCCGCTGGGCACGGCGGCCCGGGCGATCGTCCCGTCGTCGAGGGCGACCTCGACCTCAACGGTGGGGTTTCCGCGCGAGTCGAGGATCTCCCGCGCGCCGACGGCGTCGATGCTGGCCACGGCAGGCAGCCTAGCGGTCGGCGGCCTCGAAGCCCGACGGCCCGGCGAACGCGCGCGAGCGCTCCTCGGCCTCGGTGCTGCCGGTGAACAGCGCGGCGTTCTCCGCCGGCGGCGCGGCGGCCGCGGGCGCGGGCGGCACGGCGGTCCCGCCGTCGTTCTCCCACCGCAGCCGGGGCAGTCCGTACCCGTGCTCCCGCTGCAGCCAGACGACCAGGGACTCCCTGATCTGGCACCGCAGGTCGAACAGGGCGCCGGCGTCCGGGGCGCTCAGGAGCACGCGCACCCGGATCACCGAGCCGACGGCGTCGGTCACCTGGAGGACGCCGACCCGGCGGTCCCACAGCGGGTTGTCGGCCAGCAGCCGGTCGAGCTCGGCCCGCATCGCGTCGAACGGCACGCTCCAGTCGACGTCGAGCTCGACCCCGCCGAGGACGGCGGACTCCTTGCGGGTCCAGTTCTGGAACGGCGTGGTGGTGAAGTAGGTGGAGGGCAGCACAAGCCGGCGGTCGTCCCAGATGTGGACGACGACGTAGGTCAGCGTGATCTCCTCGATCCGGCCCCACTCCTCCTCGACCACGACGACGTCGTCGACGCGGATGGCGTCGGTGAAGGCCAGCTGGAGCCCGGCGAAGACGTTGGCCAGCGCGGTCTGCGCCGCGAGGCCCGCCACGATCGAGATGACCCCGGCGCTGGCCAGGATGCTCGCGCCCGCGGCTCGGGCGGCGGGGAAGGTCAGCAGCATGGCCGCGGCGGCCAGGACACCGATGACCACGACGGCCAGGCGACGCAGCAGCGAGATCTGGGTGCGGACGCGGCGCGCGTGCCGGTTGTCGACGACGTCGACGTCGAACCGGGCCAGCGTCACGTCGGCGGCGACGAAGACCCCGACCGCGAGCAACCAGCCGATCGTGGCGATGATCGCCAGCCCGAGGACGCGGACCAGCGGGCCGCTCCAGCCACCGATCGCCGGCGCGGCGTCGAGCACCAGGGTGACCGCCACGAGCACCAGGAGGGCGCGCAGCGGTGTGCGCCCCCGGCGGGACAGGTCGGCGACGGCCGGCGACCGGCGGGCCAGACGGCCCACGAGGGCGCCGGCGGCGACACCGACCAGCCACGCGACACCGGCGGCGCCGGCGAGCACCAGCAGCACCTGCCAGGTCTGGGTGGGCATCAGTGCCTGCACCTCGGGCGCGGCGAGCGGACGGTCGGTCAGGACGGACGGGGAAGATCCACGGAACAGCGGGAATCGCTCCTTTCCGGGCGCCGACGCACGCTCTCGGGCGACGGCGCGGGTGGGGAGTGCACGTGGCCTCGGTCGACCCCGCGACGGCGGGGGCGGGCCGCCCCCTGCACGGGGGCACGTCCGCCACGGTAGGTGCAACCGGGCGACACCGACACCCCGACCCCGGCGTGGCCCTCCCCACACCAGCTTTCTGTACCGAAAGCTGGGCGCGGAGGCGCGGCTTTCGGTACCGAAAGCGGGGAGACTCAGGCGCGGGAGCGCTCGGCCGCCTCGGCGTCCAGTTCCCCGGCGTAGCGGCGGACGGCCTCGCGCAGCGCGTCCTCGACGTCCCAGCCCCGTTCGGTGGCGGCCGCGACGACGGCGAGCAGCCGCTCCCCCAGCGCCTCGGGACTGGTCGCCGACAGCTCGGCGGGGGCCGGGGTCGAGAGCCCTGCCCGGCCCGCTCGCCGGACCAGCGCCGCTCCCCAGGCCGCGGCCGGCTGTGAGCGGGAGACGCCCTCGGTCGGCGAGCGGCGCTGCTTCTCGGCCTGCTTGATCTCCTCCCACCCCGCCTCGACCTCGGCCACGTCGCGCGGTCCGGCGTCCCCGAAGACATGCGGGTGCCGCCGGACCAGCTTGTCGACCAGGTCGCCGGCCACGGCGTCGATGTCGAACCGGCGGTCGGGCGCCGCCTCGGCGGCGACGCGGGCGTGGAACACCACCTGGAGCAGGACGTCACCGAGTTCCTCGCGCATCGCCACCGGGTCGTCGTCGACGATCGCGTCGTAGGCCTCGTGCGCCTCCTCGAGCAGGTAGCCGCGCAGCGAGGTGTGGGTCTGCTCGGCGTCCCAGGGGCAGCCGCCCGGCGAGCGCAACCGGTCCATGACGGCCACGACGTCCAGGAGACCGCCACCGACCGGCTCGGGGGCGCCGTCGACCACCTCGGCCGCGGGCACGGGTTCGCCGACGGCGGCCAGCAGGACGGCGCCCTCCGGAGCCGACCCGGCGTCCGGCACGTCCACCACGTCGAACCCCGCGTGCCGCAGGGCCTCGGCGGTGGGCCCCGCCCCGGGCAGGGCGGCCAGCAGACGGCCACCGGAGACCGCGCGCCAGCCCGCCGGGCTCAGCAGCCCGGGCAGCCGGGAACTGACCGTGATGACAACGGCGACGGGCACGCCGTCACTCCCCGGCGCCGCCGGGGGCGCCGGGAGCGGCCGGGGTGGTCTCGTCCTCGAGGATGTCGACGACGCCGCTGTCACCCCCGGCGGGGTCCAGCTGGCCGTCGTCGCCCAGGACGGCGTACCGCGGGTTGACGGTGACGTCGAGGTCGGCCCGGACCTCGTCGACGAGCTCGGTGCCGGCGGCGTCGGTCGCGTCGGTCGCCTCCTGCTCCAGCTGCGGGCGCAGCTCCTCCAGCGACGGGTACACGGTGCCCTCGACGAAGGTGACGATGACGCCTCCGACCTCCGCCACCGGCAGCGTGAAGGCGGTGTTGGGCTCGGCGCCGGCCACCTGCTCGGCCAGCGGGCCGGGCACCTCGTCGAGCGAGCGGTCCTCGAGCTCGGGCAGCGTGTACGCGCCGGCGAACTGCGCAGCGACGGCCGCGTAGGTGTTCGGGTCGGCCTGCAGCTGCGCCGCGAGCGCGTCGGCGGTCGCCTGGTCGGGCACGGTGATGTAGCCGAACCGCACTTGCGCCTGGCTCTCGCGCACCTCCTCGTAGCGCGCCTGCAGCTCCGCGTCGGTGAGTTCCACCGCCTGGCCCTCGGCGGCCGCGATCTCCCGGCGCAGCAGCTGCTGGCGGATGTTCTCGAACACGTCCTGGCGGGCGATGCCCTGCTGGGCGAGCTGGCTGTAGACGGTCTCGGGGTCGTCGTCGCCGAGCAGCTCGTCGATGCGGGCGCGGACCTGCGCCTCGGTCACGTCGACGCCGTAGCGCTCGGCGGCGACCGCGTAGACCTCCTCCTGCACGAGCAGCGAGAGCACCCGGCGGGTGTAGGCCTCCTCGCCGGCCTCGGCATAGGCGGCGATCTCGTCGTCGGCGAGACGCTCGTCGACGGCCGCCTCGAGCTCGTGCGCGGTCACCTGCTCGTCGCCGACGTAGGCGGCCACGTTCGGCGACGTCCGGCAGGCGGTGAGCCCCGAGACGGCGACGGCGAGCAGGAGACCGGACATGGCCGTCCGGGAGACGCGACGCTTCAGCACGCCGCGAGAATCCCACACCGCCCTACGAGTACCGGGGAACGGACCGGAGTGGCCCCCTGCGGGGTCCCGCCGCGAGCGCGGTGACGGACTGCAACGGCCCCCTGCAGGGTCCCGCCGCGAGCGTGCGAGCGGTGGGGGGCAGGGGGTCCTTTCTCAGATCCAGGGGAGGTAGGGCTCCACCGGGTGGGGGCGCCCCGAGGCGGCCAGCAGGTCGGGCAGCCGGGGACCGGGCAGCTCCGTCGCCAACCGGCTGCCGCGCCAGGCGCCGACCAGCTCGACCATGCGGTACGGGCTCGCGCGCCGGACGAACGTGGGCTTGCGGCTCGGCGACGGGAACGACGACCACCACGCACGCAGCGCCCCGCGCCCGCCGAGCGGCTCGGCCGCCCCGAGGGACACCATCGCCTGCGCCTCGCGCGTGATCCGCTCGTACAGGGGCCGGAGCCCCGCCGAGCGGCGATGTGCCATGGGTGCGCCCAGCTCGGGGCCGTAGGCGATGGTCCAGCCGGCGGCCAGGACCCGCCAGGACCACTCCTTGTCCTCGCAGGCACCGAGGTCCTCGCGGAAGGGCAGGTCCGCCCACACGTCGGCCCGCCAGGTGGAGGCGTGGTTGGAGAAGCCCCAGGTCGGGTCGACGACGACGTCCTCGAGGGTCTGCAGGTAGGTGTCCGCGATCGGGACGCCCAATGGGGAGACCAGCGCCGCGTTGGTCGCCGCGACGTCGGTGCGCTCGTAGCGCCGCAGGCTGTCCTCCAGCCACGTGACGCTCTCGGGGACGCAGTGCGCCGACAGCGCCGCGTGCACCGGAGCGCCGGCGGCCTCGGCCCCGACGTTGAGGGCGCCGCCGTAGCTGAAGGAGTGCGCGGGGATCTCGATGACCCGGTCGGCCCACTGCCCGGCCACCGCCAGGGTGCCGTCGGTGGACCCGGAGTCGACGACGATCACCTCGGCCGCGACGCTCTGCCGGCGCAGGGCGGCGAGGGTCTCGCCGATGGTGTCGACCTTGTCCTTCGCACGCACGATGACGCTGATCCGCGGCGTGGACACGGTCCCCCTCCCCCTGCTGCCCGACCGGCAGCCTCCCCGGAATTCCGGCCCTTCCCGGTTATGCTCCCGCGCGGTCAGGCCCCCGTGGGCCGGTGACCGGCTCCCCCTCCCCCAGACGAGGCAGGCACCGCATGGCCGAGTTCCGGACGGCGGTCGCCGTCGGCGTCGGCTGGACGGCGGCCCAGAAGTGGCTCGTGCGGATCGCCGGCGTCCTCACGTTCGTGGTCCTCAGCCGGCTGCTCGGTCCCGCCGACATCGGTCTCGTCGCGCTCGCGCTGGCCTTCCTGGGCGTGCTGGGCGTGGTCGCGGACCTCGGTGCGGCCACCTTCCTGGTGCAGACGCGGTCCTGGGACGAGCGCACGCGGAGCACCACCTTCTGGACGACGCTCGCCCTCTCCCTCGCCGCCACCGGGCTGGTGGTCGTGCTGGCCTCCCCGCTGGCCGGGCTGCTGGGCGAGCCGCGGCTGGCGCCGGTGTTCCAGGCGCTGGCGCCGATCCTGGTCCTGAGCGTCACGTCGGCGGTGCCGTCGGCGATCCTGCAGCGCGAGCTGCGCTTCCGGGAGCTGGCCCTGCGCGAGATGGCGGCCGGCCTGCTGTCCGCGGCGGTGGGCGTCGCGCTCGCGCTGGCCGGGGCCGGCGTGTGGGCGCTGGTCGGGCAGAGCGGCACGCAGGCCCTCGTGTCCGCCGTCCTGGTCTGGCGCATGTCGGCCTGGCGCCCCACCCGGCAGGTGTCCCGCGAGGCGTTCGCCGAACTGCGCCGGTTCGGCGGGCCGGTGCTCGCCGTCAACGTCCTGCAGTCGGTCCGCGACCGGCTCGAGCAGTTCCTGCTCGGCGCCCTCCTGGGGGTGACCGCGCTGGGCTACTGGACCGTGGCCGTGCGGCTGCTCGCGCTGCTCGTCGACGTCTCGGTGGCGGTGCTCGACAGCGTCGCGCTGCCCGTCTTCGCCGCGGCCCGGACGTCGGCCGACCGCTTCCGGAGGGCGTTCGAGTACGCCCTGTCGGCGACGCAGGTGCTCCTGGTCCCCGCCCTGGCCCTGCTCGCCGTCGCCAGCCCGGTGCTGCTCCCGTGGTTGTTCGGGGCGCAGTGGGACGCGTCGATCCCGCCGGCCCAGGTGCTGTGCCTGGCGTACGGGATCGCGGGTCTGGGGTACTTCAACCGGGCGGCGCTGCTCTCCCACGGCCGGTCGGGCGTGGAGCTCGCGCTCACCGCGGCGTCCCTGACCGTGCACCTCGCACTGGTCGTGCTGGTCGCCCCGCTCGGCCTCACCGCCCTGGCCTGGGCCTTCGCCGGCGAGGCGGTGTTCACGGTGCTGCTGGGGGCGGTCACGCTGCGGGGCGCGCTGGGTATCGGCCCGGCCACGTGGGGCCGCCCGTCGCTCGTCGTCGGCGGCGGGCTGCTCGCGGTCGCCGCGGCGCTGGGTGCGATGCGGGCGCTGTCGCTGGGCCCGGTCGCCGGTGTGGTCACCGGCGGGGCGGTGACGGTCGTCGTTCTCGGCCTCGGGTTGTGGCTGACGAACGCGCCGCTGCTACGCCAGCTGGCCGACGACGTCGGCCGGTTGCGCGGCCGCGGCCGGGAGGTCGTCGACGGGGAGCGCGCGGACGAACCGGGCGGGGACGCCGGCCCAGAGCGTGTGCGGGGGGACGTCGGCGCGCACCAGTGATCCGGCGGCCACGACGGCGCCCGCGCCGATGGTGACCCCGCCGAGCACGGTGACGTTGGCACCGAGCCACGCGCCGTCCTCGATGACGATGGGCGCGAGCACGCGTCGACCGGCGCGAGCACGGGGGTCGTCGGTCTCGTGGCCGGAGGTGAGCAGCGCGACCCGGTTGGCCAGGGCGACGTTGCGTCCGATCGTGACGCCGCCGGCGGTGTCGATCAGGCACTCGTGGTTGACGAACGAGCAGTCGCCGATGGTCAGCCGCCCCTCGCCGGTCACCCGCAGGCCGCTGAGCACCTCGAGGTGCCGTTCCACCGTGACGCCGGCCGCCCGCAGCAGCCGGATCCGCAGCCGCTGCGGGGTCAGCACGTGGCCGGCGAGGTAGCCGAGCACCTCCCGGCGGCGGGACGTGGGCACGCGTGCTCCTCGGGACGGACGACGGACGACCGTCCGAGGCTAGCGCCGGCGGCCCTCCGGAACCCCGATCGGCCGGCCGGGTGCCCCTTAGGAGGCAGCGGTCACCGGCTGCTGGAGGACCGCCTTCAGCGTGGCGTGCAGGTTCTCCAGGAGGGCGACGTCGCGCAGCGGGGTGCGGCGGTCGGGACCGACCGGCACCTTCAGCGAGATCGTCTCGACGGCGGCCTTGTAGGTGGCTCCCTCGGCGAGCCGGGCCAGCCGCATCTGCTTGGACTCCGGCAGGGCCACCGGGCTGATCCGGATCGCCCGGCCCTGCAGCGACACCTCGGTGATGCCCAGCGCCCGCATCGCGACCCGGAACCGGGCGACCGCGAGCAGGTTGAGCACCGGAGCCGGCGGGGCGCCGTAGCGGTCGGTGAGCTCGTCGAGGACCGCCTGCGCCTGCTCGTCGCTCTGCACCGAGGCCACCTTGCGGTAGGCCTCCATGCGCAGCCGCTCCCCCGGCACGTAGTCGTGCGGCAGGTGCGCGTCGACCGGCAGGTCGACCCGGACCTCCGCGGGCTCGACGGGTGGGGACTCCCCACCGATCTGCGCCCGGTAGTCGGCCACCGCCTCGCCGACCAGCCGGACGTAGAGGTCGAACCCGACGCCGGCGATGTGCCCGGACTGCTCGCCGCCGAGCAGGTTGCCCGAGCCGCGGATCTCCAGGTCCTTCATCGCCACGGCCATGCCGGCGCCGAGGTCGGTGTTGTGCGCGATCGTGGTGAGCCGGTCGACCGACGTCTCGGTGAGCGTGCGCGTCGGGTCGTAGGTGAAGTAGGCGTACGCCCGCTCCCGCCCCCGGCCGACCCGGCCGCGGATCTGGTGCAGCTGGGAGAGGCCGAAGGTGTCGGCGCGGTCGACGATCAGGGTGTTGGCGTTCGGGATGTCGAGGCCCGACTCGACGATCGTCGTCGCGACGAGGACGTCGTACTCCTTCTCCCAGAAGCCGACCATGATCCGCTCGAGCTCGTGCTCTTTCATCTGCCCGTGGCCGACCGCGACCCGGGCCTCGGGCACCAGGTTGCGGATCTTGGCCGCCGCCTTGTCGATCGACTGCACGCGGTTGTGGATGACGAAGACCTGGCCGTCGCGCAGCAGCTCGCGACGGATCGCCGCGGCCATCTGCTTGTCCTCCCACGCACCCACGTAGGTCAGCACCGGGTGCCGCTCCTCGGGCGGGGTGAGGATGGTCGACATCTCGCGGATGCCGGTCAGCGACATCTCCAGCGTCCGCGGGATCGGGGTGGCCGACATCGACAGCACGTCGACCGCCGTCCGCACGCTCTTCAGGTACTCCTTGTGCTCGACCCCGAAGCGCTGCTCCTCGTCGACGATGACCAGCCCGAGGTCCTTGAACCGGGTGGTGGGCTGCAGCAGCCGGTGGGTGCCGACCAGCACGTCGATCTCACCGGCGGCCAGCTGCGCGACGATCTGCCGGCTCTCGGCGTCGGACTGGAATCGGGAGAGCACCGCGACCTTCACCGGGAACTGGGCGAAGCGCTCGGAGAAGGTCTTGTAGTGCTGGTTGGCCAGCAGCGTGGTCGGCACGAGGACGGCGACCTGCTTGCCGTCCTGCACGGCCTTGAACGCCGCCCGCACCGCGATCTCGGTCTTCCCGTAGCCGACGTCGCCGCAGATGATCCGGTCCATCGGCACCGGCTGCATCATGTCGGCCTTGACCTCGTCGATCGCCCCGAGCTGGTCGGGGGTCTCCTGGAACGGGAAGGCGTCCTCGAGCTCGCGCTGCCAGATCGTGTCCGGCCCGAAGGCGTGGCCCTTCGTCGCCATCCGCGCCGAGTAGAGCCGGATCAGCTCCGCGGCGATCTGCTTGACCGCCTTGCGCGCGGAGTTCTTGGTCTTCTGCCAGTCCGCGCCGCCGAGCTTGGACAGCGCCGGAGCCTCCCCGCCCACGTAGCGGGTGAGCTGGTCGAGGGCGTCGGTCGGCACGAACAGCCGGTCCGGCGGCTGGTTCCGCCGCGACGGCGCGTACTCGACGATGAGGTAGTCGCGCTGCCCGCCGTTGACGGTGCGGCTGATCATCTCGATGTAGCGGCCGATGCCGTGCTGCTCGTGGACGACGAGGTCGCCGGGCTGCAGCTGCACCAGGTCGACGGCGTTGCGCCGGCGAGCCGGCATCTTCTGGGCGTCGCGCATCGAGGTGCCGCGCTGCCCGGTCAGGTCGTGCTCGGTCAGCAGGGCGAGCCCGATCCCCGGGAACGCGAACCCGGTCTCGAGGTTGCCCTGCGTGACGTAGGCCAGGCCCGCATCGGGGGCGGCGGCGATGTCGGGGACCAGCCGGACCCCGAGCTCGGCCTCGGCGAACTGGTCGGCGGCGCGCTGCGCGGGGCCCGGGCCGGCGAAGGTGACGACGATCCGCCAGCCGTCGCGCGACCAGGTGCGCACCTGCTCGACGGCCTTCGGCACGTCCCCGGAGAACCGGTCGACGACGGTGGCGTGGAGGGTCACGTGCTCGTCGTCGTCCTCCGACGCGAGGGTGAAGGCCCCCGTCGTCCACCACGGCAACCCGCGGATCCGCGCCGCGGTCTCGACCTCGGCGAGGTCGCGGAAGGACGACGCCCCCAGATCGATCGGCGCCTGCCCTGCTTCGGCGGCGGTGGCCCACGACGCGGCGAGGAACTCCTCGGCGGTGCGCACCAGGTCGGCTGCCCGGGTGCGCACCCGCTCGGGGTCGCAGACCAGGACGTGGGTGCCCGTGGCGACCAGGTCGGTGAGCAGCTGCATCTCACCCGTGGCGAGGGCGGGGATGAGTGCCTCCATCCCCTCGACCGCGATCCCCTCGGCCAGCTTGCCGAGGATCTCGTCCAGCTCGGGGTGCTCGACCGCCAGCGCAGCGGCCCGCTCGCGGACCTCGGGGGTGAGCAGCAGCTCCCGGCACGGCGGCGCCCACAGCCGGTCGGGCCGCTCGTCGAGGCTGCGCTGGTCGGCGGCGGAGAAGTAGCGCAGCTCGTCGACCTCGTCGCCCCAGAACTCCACGCGCACCGGGTGCGGCTCGGTCGGCGGGAACACGTCGAGCAGGCCGCCGCGCAGCGCGAACTCCCCGCGCTTCTCGACCAGCTCGACCCGGGTGTACGCCGCGTCGACCAGAGCGCGCGCGACGACGTCGATCTCGGCCTCGTCGCCCGGCCCGAGCTCGACCGGCACGAGGTCGCCGAGGCCGGGCGCCAGCGGCTGGAGGACGCTGCGCACCGGCGCGACCAGGACGTCGATCGTCCCGTTGTCGCCCGGGTGCGTCAGGTCCCGCAGCACCGCCAGCCGGCGTCCGACGGTGTCGGCGCGGGGGCTGAGCCGCTCGTGCGGCAGCGTCTCCCAGGCGGGGAAGGTCTCGACCCGGCGGCCGGGGACGACGCAGCGCAGCAGGTCGGCGACCTGGTCGGCGTCGCGCTCCCCGGCGGTGACCACCAGCACGGGCACGCCGGCGCCCGGTGCCGCAGCGGCGAGGGCGGCGGCGACGAGCGGCTGGACCGGCGGCGGGGCCGTGACGGCCAGGGTGGCGTTCCCGGCCGCGCTCACCACTCGCGCGATGCCGGGGTCGGTGAGGACGACGTCCAGCACGCCGCGCAAGGTCACGCTCGTCTGCTCCTGAGGCTCGCTGGCCGTGCGGCGCCGCGGGAGTGCGGCGGCTGGCCGGCCTCCCAGGCTAGTCGGCGCCGCCGACGACCGCCGTCGCGCGGCCCGGAGCGCTGGAGGCCGGGCAGCCCGACTCCGCGACCTCGCGCCACGCCCCCTGCGAACGCTCGTCCAGCATCCGCCAGTCGCCGACGTGGTCGCCGCCCTGCCAGTAGATCCACATCGAGATCCTCGGGTGGCGGGCGATCCAGGCGGCGTCGCGGCGGATGGCGTCGGCGCGGGCCTGTTCTTTCGCTGGATCCGAGGGCGCTCCCGCCGGCCGCAGATACTGCCCGTACTCGGTGATGAACAACGGCAAGCCGAACGGCTCAGCGAACCGGTACCAGGTGGTGAACGAACCGCTCTCGGTCATCGGCGCCGGGTCGCGGCCGTACCAATCCAGCGCCACGAAGTCGGCGTGATCGCTGCCCGGCCACCAGTCCTCGGGTGCACCGATCCAGTGGCCCGGTTGCGCGGGGTCCCACCAGTAGGCCATGTAGACCGGCCCCCAGCGGATGGTGGGGTTGGCCTCCTTGACGACCCGGTAGAGGTGCCGTTGGAGCGCGACGAACTCAGGACCCGTCATGTCGTTCTCCGGCTCGTGGAACGCGGTGGCGAACACACCCGTCCGAGGGACGCCGCGGGCCCATGCCCGGATCGCTTCGTCGTACTCCCCCGCGGCGGCGCCCCGGTGGTCGCCGTGCGGCGGCTTCCACGAGACGAACGAGTGCACGCCCACGTCGGCATCAACGGCGGCCGAGGAACTGTCGAAGGACGACGGCAACCGCGGGTCGAAGCTGCGCCGGACCGTGAGCGGGCCGAGATCCTCAGCAGCCTGGCGGAAGAGCTCCAGCCCTGGACCGTCGGCGCGCCCCGGGGCGTTGGCCGCAGCGCCCACGGCCAGGCAGTCGAGCGCGTACCCCGACGGGTCCGACCACGGGATGCGCGGCGGCGCGGAGCCGGCAGTCGTCGCGACCGCGGCGACTGCCACCACCGCCCCGATCCTGCGCCGCGACAGCCTGATCCCGGCCATGAACCCCGCCCTCGACCCGGCTCCGCGCACGCACGTCCGCGGCCACCCGCGCGCCCCGCAGAGTACCGGCCGGGGACCGTGCCGCAGGCCATCTGCGACGCGGCCGCACCGACTCTCAGGGATGAGGGAGGACAGAAAGGGGCGCGCCCCGGACCGGGGTGACCCTAGGGTTCCGGACGGCGTGCGGGCCGGCGCGCCGAACGAACCGAGTCGTGGGGGAGCCTGTGGACCTGTCGCTGTCGCTCGTCCTCGCCGGGCTGCTGATCGGCGTCGTCGTCGGCATGACCGGCATGGGCGGCGGCGCTCTCATGACGCCGGTCCTCGTCCTGTTCTTCGGTGTGCCGCCGCTGGCCGCCGTGTCCAGTGACCTCGTCGTCTCCGCCGTGATGAAGCCCGTGGGGGGCGTGGTGCACCTGCGTCGGGGCACCGTCGACCTGCGATTGGTCGGGCTGCTCTGCCTCGGTTCGGTGCCCAGCGCCTTCGCCGGGGTGCTCGTGTCCCGGTCGCTCGGCTCGTCGTCAGGTGTGCAGGAGTGGACCAAGCTGGCGCTGGGCGCGGCTCTGCTGCTCGCGGCCACCGGCTTGATCATCCGGGCCTACCAAAATCTGGTCGCCCGTGGTCGCCGCGCCGCCGACCGGGCGGCGGGCCGACCCGTGCGCGATCCAGCCGCGGAGATCAACCGGCCGCTGCACCTGCGGCCGGTCGCCACCGTCCTCGTCGGCATCGTCGGCGGCCTGATCGTCGGCATGACGTCGGTAGGTTCGGGCTCGCTGATCATCATCGCGCTGCTCGCCCTTTATCCCGCGCTCAGCGCCGCCTCCCTCGTCGGCACCGACCTGGTCCAGGCCGTGCCACTGGTGACTTCGGCGGCGCTAGGGCACCTGCTGTTCGGCGATTTCAGGCTCGATCTGACCGCCGCCCTGCTGATCGGCTCGCTTCCCGGCGTCTACTTGGGCGCACGCCTCTCGTCACGCGCGCCGGGTGGCCTCGTCCGCCGGGCACTCGCGCTGGTGCTGCTGGCCTCAGGCCTGAAACTGCTCGGGGTCGGGAACACCGCCATGCTTATCGTCCTCGCCGTCATCGTCGTCGTGGGGCCCGTCCTGTGGGCGCTGGCGAGAACTCGGCACGGGCTGCCGGCTCGAGCCAGGTTCGTCACCCGGGGCTCACTGGCGCCGCGCACCGTGGCCGCGCCCTCACACCCGGTTGCGCCGGCTGTGACAGGCGAGGCTCGCCGAGACACTCCCGTGACCAACGGCTAGGGTTCACCCCGGCCCAGACGAGTACGCACCCGGGGAGACCACCCGGGGCTCGATCGGCCACCGCTCAATCCTGCGTGCGCCGCGAGTGCATGAGGAGCCGGGGACCCAACCGACCCCGGGGTGAATCGGCGACGCCGCCGTAGGGCCTCCTTCCCGCCCGAACCCGTCAGCTAACCCGGTCAGCGGTCCTGGAAGAAGGAGCACCGCTCGATGCCCGGAGAGCACTCTGCCCTGGTCGCGCCGCGACCGGGGAGCCCGACGACGGCCCGCCGACGTCCGCGACTCGCCAGACGCGCCCTGCTCAGGTGTGGTTCGGTGGTCGTCGCGACCACCGCCGCCCTGTCCGTCATGACCACCCCCGCCTCGGCGGCGCCCACTACGTACATCGGCGTCGCCGGCGACCACGCCGGACTCTCTCGCAGCACCGGTGAACCGCTCGCCCTCCACTCGTACTCCCGGTTCGACCGCCGGGTGCCCGCGAACGCCGACATGATCACAGTCAAGACATCGGCCAAGTGGAGTCAGGTGGCTGCTGCCCGCCCCGGTTCGGCGCTGTACGAACAGATCGCCCAGTACGCGCGCGGAGTGAAGGCCCTCAACCGCACGGTCATGGTGGCCTACCACCACGAACCCGAGGCCGGCGGCAGCCGCGGGTTCGGCACCTCCCAGGAATTCGTCGCCGCGTACCGGCAAGTCGTGTCGATCTTCAACTCCGTCGGCGCCACGAACGTCGAGTGGACCTGGCAGATGACCGCCTACTCCTTCCGCGTGCGGGAGTCGGACCGGCGGGCCGCGATCCACTGGTACCCAGGCGATGCCTATGTCGACAACGTCTCGGCTGACGGTTACAACTGGGGCAGCTGCGACGGGCATTCCGGCAAGTGGTTGAGCTTCGCCAGCTTCACCGAGCCGGTGGTCCAGTTCGCTCGGGCACACGGGAAGAAGGCGTCCCTCGGCGAGTTCGGCTCGGTCGCCGGCTCCCAGCGGGCGCAGTGGCTGCGGGACGCCCACCGGTACGTCGTGGCCAACCGCGACGTCATCTCGGCGGCGTTCTACTTCCAGAACGGGTCCTCCGGCGCCGGGGACACCTGCAACTGGCTCCTGCAGACATCCGCGGAGCACGACGCCTTCGGCGACATGGCGCGGGACACGTCTACATTCCGCTCCTGATTCCCTGCTCGTCGTGGGCCTCCCGGTATCCGCCGGGAGGCCACGACGAGCAGTTCTCACGCCTGGCATCCTCGCCCGTCCGAGTGTGACGGGACGACGCGAACCCCTTACAAAGCGGTCCCAGTGGTATTCAATCCGTACGGCTCGCCGCGCGGCGCGTCGAGGATCACGCGGTTGCCTCGGACCTGGAGGACGCGGAGCGAGGACAGAGGGGAACGCGACGCGATGCCGAGCGGAGATGCGGGAAACGCGATGCGCTTGGGCGATTACGTCGACTTGGTGCGCCGGCAGTGGGTGCCCGTCCTCCTCTGCCTGATGCTCGGGGTCGGTGCGGCAATCGCCTATCTCCAGCTGACGCCGCGCGAGTACCGCTCCACGACATCGGTGCTCGTCACGGCCATCGACGATGTGTCCGGTGGATCCGGTCGCACGACGTCGATCAACCTCGACACCGAGGCGCAGCTCGTCACCGCCACCGGCACCGTGGCCGATGCCGCCGAGCGGCTCGGCGTCCCGGACGAGGCGCGCTCACTGGCCGGGCAGGTAGCGGTGAGTGTGCCGCCCAACACCGAGATCCTCGACATCGCGTTCACGGGCGGCACTCCGGAGGAGGCGCAGCAGGGTTCGCTGGCATTCGCCGAGGCCTATCTCTCCCAGCGCCAGGAGACGGCGGAAGACGCCCTGCAGGCTGAGCGGGAACTCCTCCAGGCGCGCATCGACGCGGTCGGGTCCCAGTTGTCGGACGTGCTCGAGGCGAGCGCGGCCCTGCCGGCGGACTCCCCCACGCGCAACCGGCTGGACAGCCAGGCGACGTCGCTGAACAACCAGCTGGCGAACCTGTCTGCCCAGCAGAACGAGATCGAGTCGACGGCGGTCCGTCCGGGCGTCATCGTGAACGAGCCGCCGCTGCCCTCGAGCCCGAGCAGCCCCAATGCGCTGGTAGCGATCGCTGCCGGTGTACTGATGGGCCTGCTTCTGGGCCTTGGCGTGGCGGCTCTCCGGTACCGCGCCGACGACGTCATCCGCACCTCCGATGACCTGTTTCGCCGCACACGCGTACCCGTCACCGCAGTTCTGTCGGGCCGGCTGCACGGCAACCGGGTGACCGTCCCGCCACCGCTGAGCGCTGACGGCCGCGGCTATGCCCGGCTCCGCAACCTGGTCTCGAGCAGCCTCGAGGAGAGCAGCCGTCGCGTCGTGCTGGTAGCGGGAGTCCGGCGCGGTGGCGGCCCGACGGCCACCAACCTCGCCGCTTCCCTGGCCCGCTCCGGGGAGGACGTGGTTCTGGTGTGTGCCGACGTCTTCGGCGACACCGCGGCCTCTCTCTTCGACGAGCCGCCGTCGGTGGGCCTCGCCGAGGTGCTCGCAGGTGAGCAGCAGGTCGATGCGGCCGTACGCCGACTCGACGGCGTACCGGGTCTTCGTGTGCTGGCGCCCGGACGCGACCCCGACCGGGCCGACGCGCTGCTCCAGACGCGCAGTCCCCGCAAGCTGGTCGACCGGCTCCTGGAGTCGGCGACGTACGTGGTGATCGAGGCGCCGCCGACGACCGACAGTCCCGACGCGCAGACGCTGGCGAACGTGGCCGAGCTCGCGGTGCTGTTCGTCGAGGCCGGGTCCACGACGGCCCGCGAGGTGCTGGATGCCTGCGCGCAACTGGAGTCCATGGGCACCCCGGTGCTCGGGGCGGTGCTCGGCCGCTACGGGCGGGACGTCAGGGACGAGCCGGACCGAACCCGCCGACCCGAGGATGACGACGAGCCGGTGCCGGGAGTGCCGCTCCAGACCCTGGATGCGGACCGTTCACCGAGCGAGGTCGTCGATCCCCCCGCGTCCACCGGCGCGACGAGCGACTCGTCCGGCGTGGTCCCGCCCAGCCCGCGGAACCACGCACCGCGATGAGCCCGACGGGCACGGTCACCATGGCCGGGCCCCCACTCGGCACCGACCTCTCCGCACCTCGACGGGCCGCCAGCTCGTTCGCGCGGCCGGGATGGCCGCTGACCGCGCTGCTGGTGTTCTTCCCGCTGTGGTGGGTGCTCGGGCTGAGCGCGCTGATGCCCTTCCTGCTGGCCGTACCGATGGTGACGCACCTGCTGCGTCGACAGTCGGTTCTCGTGCCCCCGGGCTTCGGCCTGTGGGTCCTGTTCCTGCTCTGGGTGGTCGCCAGCACGGTCATGCTGGGGTACGACCCGCCCGGGACGCTGCCCGCCCCGGTGACGGGGCGCCTTGTCTCCGTAGCGTTCAACCTGGCCGGGTACCTGTCCGCGACGGTCGTGCTGCTGTACGCGGTCAACCTGACCGAGGAGGAGTTCCCCCGCCGGCGGCTGGTCCGGCAACTGGGCGCCTTCTTCGTGACCGTGGTGGCCGGTGGCCTGCTGGGTCTCCTTGCTCCGCGCTTCGAGTTCACCTCACCGGTCGAGATGCTCCTGCCCGAGCGGGTGGCGCGCGACGTCTTCGTCCAGAGCCTGGTCCACCCGGCGGCGTCCCAGGTGCAGGACGTGCTCGGGTTCACGACTCCTCGCCCCTCGGCACCGTTCGGCTTCACGAACATGTGGGGCTACGCCATCGCGCTGCTCGTGGGCTGGTTCGTCGTCGGTTATCTCCGCGGCAGCGTGGCCCGGAAGTTGGCGGGCACCGCGATCCTCGCCGCCTCCGCCTTCCCCATCGTCTACTCCCTGAACCGCGGCCTGTGGCTGGGACTGGCCATCGCCGCGGTGATCGCCGTCGTCCGGATGGCCGCGCGAGGCAACGTGGCCGCCGTCGGCGGGCTGGTGGTCGGCGTCCTGGCCGCCGGCGCCCTGGTGCTGGGCACACCGTTGACCGGCCTGGTGCAGGAGCGTCTGGACAACGGGCACAGCAACGACATCCGTACGTTCACCACCGCGCGCACCATCGACGCGGTCAGTCACTCGCCGGTGATCGGCCTCGGCTCCACCCGTGCCGCCATGGGCAGCGCGAACTCGATCGCGGTCGGCCAGGAGTCTGACTGCCCGCGCTGCGGCAACCCGACGTTGGGCAGCAATGGCCAGCTGTGGGCGATCCTCATCGCGCACGGGGTCGGCGGTGCCCTTCTGTTCGTCGGCTTCTTCCTGAAGTCCCTATGGGTGTACCGCCGCGACAGAACGCCGATCGGAGACGCCGGCCTGCTCGCCATCGTGCTGTCGCTCTATTTCATGTTCGTCTACAACGCGCTACCGATGCCGCTCATCATCGTGTTCCTCTCGATCGCCCTGCTCTGGCGGAACAAGCAGGCCCAGGAGGAGGCCGACTCCCGGCTCGAAGGCTCGTCGGCGGACGGCTCCGCGCGGAGCCTGCCCCCGGGTGCCCGGCTCCGCCCGGGGCCGGTTCGATGACTCGCGGGACCACCGAGGAACACACCCCCGAACTCCCGACCGCCGACATGCCCGGAATCGCGCGCGGCGGGCTGCTCAATCTGGCCGGGGCGGGTATCTCGGCTGCGACGGGCGTCCTGCTCACCGTCGTCGTCACCCGGGCGCTGTCCAAGGACGACGCCGGCATCTTCTTCACGCTGACCTCGCTGTTCCTGCTCGCCGAGACCCTGGCCTGTCTCGGCACGGGCACCGGCCTGGTGTACTTCACCGCTCGGCTGCGCTCCCTGGGGCGCCCGGAGCTCGTGCGGGGCTTCCAGCGGGTGGGGATGCTCCCCGTCCTGATGCTCTCCCTCGCCGTCGCCGCCGGGATGGCCCTCGCCGCGAGTGCGCTGGCCGGCGTGGTAGGCGACAGCTCCGCCGACGTCCGGACGGCGGTGCTCGTCATGGCCGTCCTGCTGCCGGTCGCCGCCCTTTCGGACACCGTCCTCGCCGCGACGCGCGGCCACGCGGCGATGCGGCCCACCGTGGTCCTCGACAAGGTCGGTCGTCCGCTGGTGCAGCTCGCCCTCGTGGCCATGGCGCTCGTCAGCGGCTCGGTGGCCGTGGTCGCCGGCGCCTGGGTCCTACCGTGGCTGGTGACGGCTGTGCTGGCCGGTCGCTGGCTGAGCCGGCTGCAGCGGCAGCTCCCCGCGTCGGCGCAATCCTCTCGGAGGACGTGGCGGGAGTTCTGGCTGTTCACGTGGCCGCGCGCCGTCAACAGCCTGGCCCAGATCGCCCTGCAACGGCTCGACATCGTGCTCATCACGGTGCTGATCGGCCCGGCGGAGGCGGCCGTCTACACGGCGGCGACCCGGTTCCTCGTCGTCGGCCAGCTGTCGAGCACCGCCGTGTCCAGTGCCGCGCAGCCCCGCCTGGCCGGCCTCCTCGCCGTCGACGACCGCGCCTCGGCCGGCGCGGTCTACCGGTCGGCGACGGCGTGGATCGTGCTCCTCACCTGGCCGGTGTACCTCCTGTGCGCCGTGTTCGCCGACGCCGTCCTGTCCCTCTTCGGCGCGGGTTACGACGCCGGACGCACGGTGGTCCTCGTGCTCGCCGGCGCCATGCTCGTCGCCACTGCCTGCGGCATGGTCGACATGCTGCTCAACATGGCGGGCCGGACCACCATGACACTGGTCAACTCCGTCGTCGCCGTGGCGGTGATGGTCGGGCTGGACCTGGTCCTCATCCCGTCACTGGGCATCCTCGGCGCGGCCATCGGGTGGGGGGCGGCGATCCTCGTCAACAACCTGCTGCCGTTGGCCCAGCTGATGTACCTGCTGCGTCTGCATCCGTTCGGCCGGTCGACCCTGACCGCCGCGGCGCTCGCCGCGACCTGCTTCGGCCTGCTGCCGGCGGCGACCCGCCTCCTGACGGGGGGCGACACGACGGCTTCCCTGACCGCGATCGCGCTCGGCGTCGCCGTCTACGCCGCTGCCTGCCTGCGCTGGCATGCCCGCCTCGGCCTGCCCACCCTGTCCAGCCTGCGCCCACGGGCGTCCCGACCCAGCCCAGCCGGCATCCCGGACCGGGTCACCACCGGAGGAAGACCCTGATGAGCACCGACACCCCGGTCACCCCGACGACCGCCCCACCTCCGCGACTGCGGCTCACGCCCTGGCGGCTGGCGGTGCTGACGGCGCGCGGCCTGGTCTCGGACCGCCGCGAGCGCCGCGAGGAGCTGGCCGGTCGCGCCCGCGATCGCCGGCGGTCACTCCGCGCGCTGGACCCCCGGCTGCGGGCGCCGGTGTTCGTGCTCGGCGCGCCCCGCTCCGGCACGACCTTCCTGGGTTCGTGCATCGGCACCCTGCCGGGCGTCTCCTATCACTTCGAGCCGCGGGTGACCAAGGCCGCGGCCCGCCAGGTGTTCGAGGGCACGTGGTCCGAGCAGCGGGCCGGGCGGCTGTTCCGTTCCGCCTACGGACTGCTGCAGGTCGCCGCCGGGGAGGGCGGCCGCCGATTCGTCGAGAAGAACCCGGAGAACTGCTTCATCGTGCCGTTCCTGGCGCGGACGTTCCCCGACGCCCGGTTCGTCCAGATCATCCGCGACGGTCGCGACGTCGCGGTGTCGCACGCCGAGAAGCCGTGGCTCTCGGCCCGATCCGTCGGGGACACCCGTCGCGGCCGCGGCGGCCAGGCGTGGGGCCCCTGGGCCCGGTGGTGGGTCGAGCGCGACCGCGCCGAGGAGTTCACGACCGCGTCGGACCTCACCCGGACGGCATGGAGCTGGCGGCGCTTCACCGAAGCGGCGATGGCCGGGCTGGCCGAGCTGCCCGCTGATCGCGTCCTCACGGTCCGCTACGAGGACGTCGTGCAGGACCCGGTGAGGGCGGCCGAGGAGATCGGCGCCTTCTTCGGGCACGCCACGCCGCCGGACGAACTGCGCGCGGCACTGCTGCAAGCCAAGCCGAACTCGGTCGGGCGGTGGCGCACCACCCTGGACGCCGACGGCCTGGCCGACGTCGAGCGGGAGTCGGGCGCGCTGCTCCGGCAGCTCGGTTACGCCTGAGTCGTCCCGGACGCACCCGAGTGCCCTGACCGTCGGTCAGGGCACTCGGCGTGGGCCGGATGCTCTCAGGCGGCGGGCCTCAGGAGGACGGTGATCATGGTCGCCCGCGTGCTGGTCGCCGACGTCGTGGCCGTCCGGCCGCCCACCGGGCCACCACTCGACGGCCCGAGGTCGGCCAGCAGGGTCGCGATCTCGCCACCGGTGGCTCCGGCGTCCTGCATGTCCCGGACGGAGAACCCGCTCGGTGCCGTCCACGTGCGCGCATTGGCCGACTTGTCCGACCAGACGCCCAGCTCCCAGTCGCCGGGCGACGCGGTGAGCCCGGTCGGCGTGGTGTGGTTGGTGCCGGTGACCTGGTCGGCGGCACCGACGATCCCGACGACCGGCCCGGTCGCCGCCGTCCCCCGGTAGGCCAGGATCTGCAGCGAGGACTTCGCGACGCCCCCGGTCAACGGCACGGTCACCGTCGACCCGGCGTCGGTGTCCGTCGCCACCCGCTCGAAGACACGGGTGGTCATGGCCACGCTCGTCCCGGACATCGCCGTCTGCGAGATCTCCTGCGTCCACCCGGCGGGCGCGCCGGTGACCGCGGAGTTCGTCGACAGCACGAGCACGAGCCCGTCGCCGGCCTGGACGGCCGCGGGAACGGTCACCGAGAGGCTGCTGACGGACCCGGCCGGCGAGGTCCCGGCGGCCCCCACGAAGGCGATGCTCTGGCCCACCGGGACGGTCGACACAGTGACGGGCGCCGACGTCGTCGCGGTGCCGCCCCTGCCGTCGCTGACGGTCACGGTGACGGTGTAGTTGCCGTCCGCGCCGTAGGTGTGCACCTGCGTCGCGGCATCGGTGCCGGTGTTGCCGTCGCCGAAGTTCCAGCTGTAGCTGAGCGGATCCCCGTCGGGGTCGGACGAGCCTGAGGCGTCGAAGGTGCATGTGGCGCCGGCGCACGTCGGCGGCGCGAGTGACGCGGTGGGCGGCTGGTTGACCGGCTGGCCGGGCGTCGGACCGAGGAAGAGCGCGCGGGCCGACCAGTTCAGCGTGCTGACGACCTGGAAGACGGTGCCGGGGACGCCGTTGTTCCAGGTCGTCCGCGTCAACTGGTTGGCCGAGTTGACCACGTACAGGTCGTTGCCGGACAGGAACATCCCCTTGGCGCCGGCGTAGGCGGAATTGGTCGCCACCGTCGCGGAGTCGGCCTGGATGATGCCGCTGTCGACCGAGAAGCCACGCGCGGTCAGGGCGGTCTGGCCCGATCGCGTGTAGTAGACCCGGCCGTTCCAGTAGAACATCCCGGTCACGGTGGACAGGTGGCTGCCGTAGAAGTTCGGGAGCATGCCCGCGTAGGTCGACCCCTCCGGGTTGGAGCCGGTGATGACGTTGCTCCACGCCGGGTCGAGGTAGGGCGTGGTGATCGTGGTCGCGGGCCCGAACGTCGTCCCGTCGAACGTGCGGCGCACAAGCGCGTAGTTGCTGCTCGACGTGCCGTAGCCGTAGAACAGCTCGCCGCCGACCATGAACCCGCCCCGCGCCCGGCTCCACTCGACGCCGCCGCCGTTCACGGTGGCCTCGTTGCTCGGGGTGGTTCCGTCGTAGGCGCGCCGCAGAACGGTGTTGCTGGAGTCGCGGCCCGCCATGAACACAGTGCCCGGCAGCGAGAAGGTCGTCTGGCTCGCCACCGACGCACCGCCCGCGAGCGGGAAGTGAGCCAGCCGCATGCGCCGGTACTGGCGGTCGCCGATCCAGTCGGTGTCCATGCCGACATAGAGACCGGTGGCGGTGGCGGTGAGCGCCTCCGCGCCGACGCCGCGAGGGTTGCGGCCGGGGTTCCAGGACAGCGGCACCCCGTTGAGCGGGTCGAGCGCGGCGATGCCCGGCCGGGGGACCGCTCCGGGGCCGGCGCGGTCACCCGCGAGCGGGTTGTTGCCCCAGCGCTGGTGCCCGCCCACGTAGACGGCGGCACCGGTGACCGCGACGGAGAAGAGCGTGTCGCCACCGGTGTCGGAGATCCACCGGGGCTGCACCGCCTGCCCCTGGTCCACGACCTCCCACCGGGCGGCCGTGTCGCAGAGGGTCCCGGTGAAGTGGGCACCGGTCGTCACGATGACGAAGTAGGAGCCGTCGGGCGAGAACTCGACGTCACGCACGTAGGAGTCGTAGGCGCGCGACGCACACGCCGGCTCGTACCGCGTCGTCCGCCAGTTCGGGTCGACAACGGTGCCGGTCGACTGGAGGAGGACGACCATCGCCTGGTCCCGGATCAGCGTGCCCTCGGCCCGCTTGAAGTTGCCGATCGCCACGAGACGGTCGTTGGCGACGTCGATCTTCGAGACGCCGACCGCCCCTCGGGCCCCGGTGCTGCCCTGGGTCCAGTTGTGGTTCACCGACACGTCGACGCTCATGTAGGGGTCCAGGGCGCCCGTCGTCGGGTTCAGCGTCGCGAGCCCGCCGTGCGGCACGGTGGCGGCGGTGGTGAACACGCCCGCCACGTACAGCCGGCCGCCGGCGAAGACGAGGTCGTTGACCGCCCCGTTGAGGGTCGCCGGACGGAAGCTGGTCAGGTCGCCGTTGCTCACGTTCAGCTGCGCGACGTTGCGGATGTTCGTGCCGTTGACGTTGCTGAAGGTGCCGCCGACGAACACCGTGCCGTTGGGGCCGGGCGCGACGGCTTTGACAACGCCGTTGATGACCGGATCGAAGGCTGGGTCGACCGCACCCGTCGCCGTGGCGAATGCGAACAGCGACCTCCGGGTGAAGACGGCGGTCCCGTTCGGTGCGACGTTCTGCACGCGGTAGAAGTCGCCCCCGACCACCATCCGGTTGCCGACCTCGTCGAGGTCGTACACCCGCTGGATGCCGGTGCTCTCCTTGAGGATGTTCGGTGTGGTGCCGGGCACAGCCGAGACGATCCCGGCGTGCTGGACGCCCTGGGCCTGCGCGGGAAGCGCACCGGCGAGCAGCACCAGCACGAGCAGAGGCCCGACGACCGCCGCCCAGGCGCTCCGCACAGCTCGACGCATTCTCGTCCCTTCACTCCCCGTGTCGGTCCGAAGGAACGCGTGCCTTCCAACCCGGACGCACAGCATCCGAGAGCCACTGCGGCAAGTCGACGGATCGCCCCCTCATCAGCCGCCAGGGGGTGCGACACGCCGAGAGGCCGCACGCGTCGTCACCGACGTGTCACGCAGTGCCTCGTCTCGACGGGCGCGGCGGACGACCGTGCTGGGCAGCTCAGCGCGTCGTACGCCTCGATGCGGGGCTGACCTCGGCGTAGATCGTGAGCAACTGGTCGACCAGGCAGTCCCACTCGAAGTGCGCCGCCACCCGTGCGCGCGCGGCCCTGCCCGCCCGGACGCGGAGTTCGGGGTCCTCGGCCAGGCGCACCATGGCGGCAGCCATGTCGTCGAGGAACCGGCCCCGCGAGGAGACGTCGATGCGCACGCCGGTGCCCTCGGCGATGTACTCGGCGGGGCCGCCCCAGTCGGCGACGATCGAGGGCAGCCCCGTGGCCATCGCCTCGAGCACGACCGTGCCCCCGGGCTCGCGCAGGCTCGGGTACAGGAAGACGTCGGACCGGCGGAGCCGCTCGGACACCTCCGGCTTGGTCAGCCAGCCGCGGAACTCCACGACATCGGCGATGCCCAGCTCCGCCGCCTGCGCCTCCAGCGCGGTCCGCTCGGGGCCGTCCCCGATGATCTCGAGCCGGATCTCGGGCCGCTGTCGCCACGCGCGCCCGAAGGCGTGCAGGGCCAGGTCGGCCGACTTGTAGGGGACCAGACGCCCGAGGAAGACGAACCGCACCGGCCCGGTGTGCAGCGGGTCCTGCTCCTTCTCCGGCCAGTCCTCGAGGACCACTGCGCTCTCGGGCATCGGCCGGCTGACGCGCCGTGCCGCGGCGGGGAGCAGGGCACGCGTGCGCTCGTTGGCGACGAGCACCGCGGCCGCCTCCAGCTTGCCCCGCAGTACCTGGTGCCCCAGGCCCCCGAGCGGCCGCCGCATCCCCTGCGTGATGCGGGCCAGGCCGGAGTCGCGGTCCCGGAAGGCGGCCGGCATGACCATGCCGCCGTTGAGGGGGCCGATGACCACCGGTGCACCGAGCTTCCGGAACGGCGAGGGGACGCTCGGCGCGATGCCGATGGGCTGGTGGACGACGTCGATACCGAGCTCGCGGACCAGCCGGCGCACGACGGGGACCATCGCCAGCTGCCGCTCGAGCTGCGTCACGGCCCAGGCGACGGCGCGGGGACCGTCGGGCAGCTTCTCGCCGCGGGTGAAGACCGGAGTCATGCCCGGGAGGCTCGAGGTGAGGATCAGGCGGTCCGGCTCGGCGGCGAACTCCGCGAGCAGTTCCTCGCGGTCGCTGTCGTGGGCGACCAGCCAGGTCTCGACACCGCGCCGCCGCAACCGCTTGTACAGCCGCAAGGGGATCGCCGCCTCGCCACCCAGGCGCTCGGACGTGTAGTGCGAGGTGATGAGGACCCGTGGCACCCGGGGAATCTAACCGCTGCGTGGGCTCGGGAGGCCGTCTCGCAGGTTGCCCTCCTCCTTCCGGAGGGGGCCGAGATGCCGGACGCCCCCTCCGCGCGGGGGCGGAGGGGGCGTCCGGGGCGGAGCGAGCCGTCAGGCGCTGGGCGCGATGACGACGGCCACCATCGTCGTCCGGCCCGTGGTGACCCCGTCGGCCGTGGACGTCGGACCCTCGACCGTTCCGGTGACGACCGCGGTCGACTCCGCGACGAGCGTCGTCATGTACCCCGTACCGCTGCCGGCCGAGAAGTTCCGGCTGACCATCCCGTCGGGAACGGTGAGATCCGTCGTCGCCGACGACTTCACGTTCCAGAACCACAGCACGATGCTGTCCGGGCGGGTGACGACCACATCGGGCATCTCGTGCGCGCCGGCCGAGTTGGGGTCGGTCTTGGTCGCGGCGACCGCCGGGTCGATCGGCGCCGCGCCGGAGTAGGCCAGCAGCGTGACGTCGGCCTTCTGGTTCGCGCCGAAGACGACCCGGACGTCGGAGCCGGCGTCACCCGTGACCGCCATCCGCTGGAAGACCGTCGTCAGGACCCCGGTGGGGTTGACGGTGGCGACGGTGCTCCAGCCCGCCGGCGGCGTCTGGGACGACGCACCCGCCCCGGCCACGTTGAGGATCAGCAGGTCCCCGGCCTCGACGCTGTCCGGCACGGTCACCGTGGCGGAGGTGCCGAGGACGCTCGTCCCCGACACACCCCGGAAGGCGATCGCTCCGGCGACCGGAGCCGCCGGGCTGACCGTGATCTCCCGGGTCGCGCTCGCACCCTCGTTGTCGGTGACGGTCAGCGTGGTGACGTAGTCCCCGGCGGCGGCGTAGGTGTGGGACGCGGTGATCCCGGTGCCGCCGGCTCCGTCACCGAAGTCCCACGCGTAGCTCGCGACGGAGCCGTCCCCGTCGACCGAGCCCGTCGCGTCGAAGGAGCAGGTCAGCGCCTCGCAGGACGCGGCCGCCTCCGCCGTCGGCGGCTCGTTGGGGGTCGGGTCACCGCCGCCACCCGTGCCGCTCGGGGGGATGACCAGCGCGACCATGGTCGTGCGTCCGGTCGTCACCCCGTTCGCCACCGAGGTGGGCCCGGGCACGTTCCCCGAGACCGGGCCGGCGGATTCCGCTGCCAGGCTGGTCATGCGACCGGTGCCGCTGCCGGGCGAGAAGTTGCGGCTGACCGTCCCCGCAGGCACCGACAGATCGGTCGTGGCCGACGACTTCACGTTCCAGAACCACAGCGCCAGGCTGCCCGGACGGTCGGCGGTCACCGCCGGCTGCACGTGGCTGCCCGCCGAGAAGGCGTCGGTCGCGGTCGCCGCACCCGATGGGTCGATCGCGGCCGCACCGGAGTACGCCAGCAGCGACACGTCGGCCTTCTGGCTGGCGCCGAACACGACGCGGACCGGGTCCCCGGCGTCCCCGGCGACGGCCGCCCGCTGCCAGACCGTGGTCAGGACACCGGTCGGGGCCACCCGCGTGACCTCGGTCCAGCCGGCCGGCGGCGTGTGCGCCGAGCCACCGGCACCCGCGACGCTCAGGATCAGGAGATCCCCGGCCTCGACGGAGTCGGGCACCGACACCGTCGCGCTCGACCCCAGGATGTTCGTCCCGGATACGCCCCGGAAGCCGATCCCGCCGGCGGCCGGCTCGGTCGGGCTGACGCTGATGTCGCGCGAGGTCGTCGCACCCTCGTCGTCCGTGACGGTCAGCGTGGCCGTGTAGTCCCCGGCCGTGGCGTACGCGTGCTCGGCGGTGAGGCCGCTGCCGCTGGCGCCGTCGCCGAAGCTCCACGCGTACGAGGCGACCGAGCCATCGCTGTCACGCGACCCCGTCGCGTCGAAGGTGCAGGTCAACCCGTCGCAGGAGACCGCGGCCTCGGCGACCGGCGGCTGGTTCGCGACCACCTCCACGGTCACCGACTCGGTCACCATGCCGGTGCCACCGCGGTTGTCCGTGACGGTCAGCGTGACGGGGTACGTGCCCGCCGCCGGGAACGAATACGTCTCGGTCAGCCCGGCGCCGGTGTCCCCGTCGCCGAAGTCCCACGCGTACTGCGTGATCGTGCCGTCGGGATCCGAGGAACCAGAGGCACTGAACGTGCAGTCCAGGCCGGTGCACGCCGACGTCATCACCGCGGTCGGCAGCTGGTTCACGCCCGGCCCGTCAGGTCCGAGGAACGTGGACCGGGCTCGCCAGTCGACGCCGTCCGTCGTCGGGCCCGAGACCGTGGTGACGGTGGCGCCGGCCGTGCCGGGAGCCGCCATCGTGCCCGGGATCCAGTCCCGACGGAGGAGGTCACCGGTGGAGGCCTGGACGTAGTACAGCGACCCGCCGCTGACGAAGGCTCCGTCGACCGCGCCCAGTGCCACCCCGGGCACCTGCGAGATCGTGTGGCCGACGATGCCGCTCTCCGGCGAGAACGGGGCGTAGTACAGCCCGGACTGGAACGACGACATGAAGTACAGCCGCCCGTCGCTGTAGAACATCGCGTCCAGGTAGGGCAGGTACGAGTAGAGCGACGGCAGTGCTCCGCGGAACGTCGAGTTCGAACCGGTGTCGACGTCGCTCCACTTCGGGTCGTTGTACGGGTCGACCGCCGCCTCGGGGCCGAACGTGGTGCCGTCGAACGTCCGGGCGTAGAGCATCCCGTTGGTCTTGCCGTAGTAGAGCTTCTGCCCGATGAAGACCGGCGCCCGCACGAGTGCCCAGTCGAGGTCGGAGGCGATCGCCGACGCCGGCTCGACGGTGCTGCCGTCGTAGTCCCGGGCGATGAGCGGCGCGTCCGTCGTGCCCTCGGCGGCCTTGACCGTGTCCACGATCTCGATGCCGTTCACGAGCGGGTTCTCCACGACGTGCCCGAACGAGATGTCGACCGAGCCGTCGCTGACCAACGTCGCGTGGCGCATGGTCCCGACCCGGTCCCCGGCAGCGGCGACGATGTCGAAGTCCTCCAGCATCGCCTGGTCGTCGATGGCGACGTCGAACATCCGCTGACCTGCCGCGCTGGTGCAGCTGCACTGGTTGGCGAAGTACAGGCGGACGGTCACCTGGGTGCCGGCCGGGACCGGGAACGACCACCGCATCTCAGCGCCGTCGCCCGCAGTCCCGGGGTCCCACCGCTCGGTGCTGAAGATCGTCGCCGGCGTGCCCGGGGGCACCGTGCTGTCGCTGGAGATCCCGCCCCAGCTCGCGGCGTTGCTCCCACCGTTGCGGTAGGGCGAGCTGCTGCTCGTGTCCGAAGCCCATGCCGGCCCGCTGTCGGTCGGCGGCAACGCGGACCCACCGGCGTTGACCCGGAACAGGACCGGCGAGGCCTGCTCGCTGCCGGTCGGTGCGCCGGAGTAGACGGTGCCCGGGAGCTGCGGGGTGGAGGTGTCCGCGACCGGCGCGCCGCCGGCCAGCGGGAAGTAGGCGATCTTCATCCGCCGCCACTGGAAGTTGCCGACGTAGTCCGTGTCGCTTCCTACGTAGAGCCCGTTCTGGTTGGCCAGCATGGCGTAGGCGCCGCCGCCACGGGGGTTGCGTCCGGGGTTCCAGCTCAGCGGGATGCCGGTCTGCGGGTCGAGGGCGCCCAGCCCCGGCCGGGGCACGGCGCCGCCGCGTGCCGCGTCGTTGCCCAGGCGGTTGTTCATCCAGCGCTGGTGGCCGCCGACGTAGACGGTCGAGCCGGTGACCGCCACCGACAGGTAGGAGTCACCGCCGGACCAGTCCACCCAGGTCGGCTTGACGTCGTCGCCACTGCCGTTGGTCTCGTAGCGCGCCGCGGTGTCGCAGAGCGTCGTGTTGCCGCCGCCCGTGGTGACGACCACGAAGTAGGAGCCGTCGGGGCTGAACTGCACGTCGCGGACGTAGGTGTCGTAGGCCCACGCGTAGCAGCGCGCCTCGTAGCCGCGGGTGCGCCAGTCCGACCGAACGGTCGCCTGGGCGCCGGTCAGGTCGAACATCGCGATCTGGTCGTTGGGGAGGGCGTCGACGGTCTTGAAGTTGCCGATGACGACCATCCGGCTGCCGTCGGGGGTGATGTCGAGCTTGAAGACGCCCACCGCCGCCTTCGCGTCGGAGCTGCCTTCGGTCCAGTTGTGGTTGGTCAGGACCCGCGACTGCATGAAGTCGTCGACGACCCCGGTGGTCGCGTTGACCGAGGCGAGGCCGCCGCGCGCCTGGCCGGCGAACGTAGTGAACGTCCCGCCGACGAACAGCCGGTTGCCGGAACGCTCGAGGGAGGTCACGACGCCGTTCATGACGATGGTCGCGAAGCCGGGCACGCGCTGGCCGGTGGCCACGTCGAGCAGCACCAGGCCCTTGGCCCGGACGCCGTCGACGTTGTTGAAGTACCCGCCGACGTAGACGGTGCCGGCCGTCGGGCCCGGGAGGACCGCGCGCACCTGGCCGTCGATGTTGGGCGCGAACGCCGTGCGGACCTGGCCCGTCGTCGCGTCGAACGCGACGACGTACCGCCCACGGTTCACGTCGGTCACGCGCGTCTGGCTGCCCGGGTTCGCCGCGCCCGTGAAGTCTCCGCCGAGCACGATCGTGTTGCCGACCTGCGCGATCGAGAAGACCGTGCCGTCCAGCACGTTCGGCGTCGTGGACGCCACGGCCGCGTTCACGGTGTTCGGCTGCGCGGTTCCCGCAGCCGAGGCGTTGCCCGGGAGGGCGAGGATGAAGCAGAAGGCCGCGGTGAGCGCGGCGAGAGTCCGACGAACGAACACAGGGAACTCCTCCGGTACCGACCCGACTCCCCCGTTTGGGCAGGTCCGCGGTCACTCTGCGCTATCGGTCCCGATCAGTCCATACTCCGAACGGGTGCTACCCAGCACCGAACGGTCACGCGGCGTCGTCGAATTCGAGACCTGCGGGGCTAGGTGGCCGGGACGCTAACCCCGGATCGGCGGTCAGGTACATGGGTCCGGCCACGGTGCGGGCAACTCTTCCGGCGGACGCGCCCAGCAACATCTCCGCGGTCAGCTCGTCCGGCGTGCTCTGGACCGCCAGCCCACGCCGCGCCAGCTCGCCGGCGATCAGCATCTGGTGGTCGTCGGTGTGCTCCCCGTAGGCGGCCTGCCGCGGCATCAGCAGGGGGGTGCGACCGGCATCCATCGTGCAGAGGGCAGAACCGACTCCCGCGTGCCCGACCACCAGGTCGGCAGCCTCGATGGCCGCCTTCAGCACGGCGGGGGACACGCTCGGCGTGGCGTCGATGCCCAGGCCGGTGGTGTCGGTCCCGCCGGTCTGCCAGAGGATCTCCACGTCGGGGGCGCAGATGGCGGGCAGCTCCCGGAGCAGCGCCTCGAGCGACCGCCGGAAGGAGAAACCGGCCTGGGTCCCCAGCGTGACGACGACCCTCCGCAGCCCCTCCGACGGGAGTGCTGCCGTCGGGACATCCGGTCTGTACCCGTCGAAAACAGACCCGGCGAATCGCCACCGATTGTCTGCCCAAGCCGGGTACTGGGTGTGCAGCTGCACGCCGGGCACGCGGCTGGCAAGCCGCCCGGTCAGGCTGGGGCCCACGCTTCGCGCGGCGCTCTCGATGTAGTGGCACTCGGCACCACGCAGCCGCCCGGCCACGAAGAACGGCAGCGCCAGCGCCGCCCCGGTGGAGACCACGCGGTCGACCCCCGAGTGCCGCACGACCCTGCGCGCCTGACTCAGGCTGGCAAGCGCACCGACCCAGTCCTTGGGTGGCACGACCGGCATCCAACTCACCGACTCACCGGCGAGGAGTTCCCGCGACTGCTCGGTGTCGGCGGTAGCCCAGTGGGTCTGTCCCGCGACCGGTTGGAGGCGGGGGCGCAGCCGGATCAACTCGTCGAGGTGACCACCTGTGGAAGCGACGAAGAGCGTGCGCGGGCCGTCCATGCGTCAGACTCCGCGGCCGTACCGGTGGAGAACGCCGAGCACGGTGCCCGGGGAGACCCCGGCCGCGACGGCGAGGGCGAAGAATGCCCGAGGCTCGCGCCAGTTGCGGCGCAGTGCTGCGAACGCGCGGCGCACCGCCGCGCGCCGTCGACGCATCGCCGCCTCGGCGAAGGCCATCTGCCCGAGCACGCGACCGGCTCCGACGGGGTCGTCGAGGATGTCGGGATGCTGGTCGAGCATCCACTCGTGGGACGTGAGCTTGAGGTCCCAGCGCTGCGTGAAGAACGAGTTGTTGCCCCACAGGACCTGCACCAGCGGCCGGTCCACATGGGCGATCGGCGCCCGCCGGGCGGTGCGGATGAGGATGTCCCAGTCCTCTGACATGCCGCCCGGGATCTCCTCGTCGATCAGACCGATGCCCTCGATCAGCGACGCCCTGCGGAACAGCAGTGTCGAGGAGTGCAGCATCGCCATGCGCGAGCGCAGCAGGTGGCGCAGCTCGACACGCTCGGTGCCGGCCAAACGGACGCTGTCCCGCCCGGAGTAGCGGACCACGATGCTGGTTGCAGCAAGCTCAGCTTCGGGATTGGCATGCAGGGCCGCGACCTGCGCCTCGAGCTTGCCGGGCAGCCACACGTCGTCGTCGTCGCAGAAGGCGACCAGCTCCGAATGGGCGAGCAGGATTCCGGTGTTGCGCGAGCCCGGCAGACCGGGAGTGCGGGTGTTGCGCACCACCCTCAATGCCAGCTCGGGGAACTCGATCTCCAGCGAGGGGTCGGGCTCAGCCCGGTCGAACACCACGATCGTCTCCAGGGCACCCCCGTAGCCCTGCTCCGCGATGGAACGCAGTGTCTCGCGGACGAGCAGCGGCCGGTCGTGGGTTGGCACCACGACCGTCACCGACGGCGGCGACGTCGACGGCGACGTCAGCGGATGCGTCTGCGGGTGGGCCATCATGCGCTCCGGAACGGCGAGTAGCCGAAGACGGCCGACACCGGTGCGGTCAGCACTGCGACACGTCGACGGTCCGCCGCAGCGAACTTGGTGCGCCAGGCGTCGTCGCGCCGAATGTGCACCTCGCCGGTAGTGAACCTCAGGGGGTTGCCGGCGACCTGGTGCGACGTACTCAACCGCACGGAGTCCCGGTCCAGGAAGTCCATCGCGTCCGAACCCAGGTCGAGCCCGACGAAGGCGGCGACCTCCCGCAGGGCCGCATCCGGGTCCCGCGCGAAATCCTCGTAGCGCAGCGTCCGGGTGGGCGTGCCGGCGAAGCGCGGGAGTGCGAGCAGAGTGTTGTGAACGCTCCAGAGCAGCGCCATGCGTCCCGGGCTGATCCGGTACATGAAGTCCTCGCCGCCGACGACCTCGGGCCGGCGCACCACCTTGGTCCAGGAGTACGCCACCGCCCGGCTGTCCCGGATGAGGTGCAGCAGCCGCAGGTCGAGGTCGTCTCGGCGACGGAGGCAGAAGAACAGGGGGGTGTACTTGCTGGAGTCGACGATCAGCTCGGCACCGGAAACGTCCCGCGCGGCCTCGTACACCATCTGGAAGTAGTCGGTGTACTCCTCGACATCCCGCCGGAACGATCGCCCGAACGTGCCGAACAGGAGGGCCGGTGTGCGGCGGACGTCGTCCACCCGTGCCCGCAGTTCGAAGTGCCGGGCGACCGCGACGTTCTCCCACCCACCGAAGGCGCGCTCCCCCACCGCCTGCCAGAACGGACAGCCGCTGAAGGGCTCACCACAGCCGCAGCGCTCGTCGTCCCGGAGGGCGCGGTCCCACATGTGCACGACCTCGCCCAGCGAGCAGACCCCCGGCAACTCACCGATCATCCGCTCCAGCAGTGTCGACCCGCTGCGGCCGATGCCACCGAGGTACAGCACCGGGAGCCGCTCCGTCGCACTCATCGGCGCCAGCTCGGCGTGCGTCCGAGCCAGGCACCCAGTCGCTCGTCGGCGTCCTCGAAGCGTCGGCTCAGGTGGCGGCGGACGTCGTCGGCCATGCCCGATCGCGGCCGGGCATTGTGCTGGTCGAACGAATCCGGTTGCCAAGGCTCCAAGCCGAGGAAGTCACAGACGCGCTCGAAGACCGGCGGGGGGTCGACGAACAGGTCGCCGCTGTCGATCGCGAGCAGGCGGTCCCGGCCGATCTCCTTCTCGAGCCGTTCCAACTGGTCGACGTACATGCCGCGTCCGACGTAGGCGTGGTGCTGGTGGTCGTGGCTCACGTAGGAGGGGTCGGCGATCAGCCGCTCCTCCTCCCCCTCCAGCCGGGATTCCTCGAGCTCGAGCGCCCGTTCGAACGTCTCGGTCTCGAACCCGCGCGCCGACTCATGCGTGAATGCCGAGTAGGCGCGCTCGACCGGGTCGCGGAGGAGGACGATCATGCGGGCGTCGGGCAGGTCGTCGGCGATCCGGCGTCCGGACATCGGATGGAACATGTAGTACGGGCTCGACTCCCCCGTGATGACGCGCAGCCCGGCCGGTCCGCCTGCGCGCCGCGCAGCGAGATCGGTCGGGAAATGACCCCGGTACCAGTCGAGGCCACGGGTGTAATTCGTGTCGAAGTAGTGCACACCCTTGTGCAGCACGGCCGGCAACACCTGCGGGTGTTCGGTCAGTGTCTTGTACATGGACGTGGTGCCGCAGCGCTGCGCACCGCTGATGAGGAACGTCGGCAGCATGCGACGATCCGCCGTCCAGCGGCCGATGGTCCGGCTGGCCGCGCGCGCGGTGCGCTGCACGGAGTCAGGCACACGGATCCTGCTCATGAGGTCATCTCTCCTCGAGGGGCCGGCAAGTCACGCACGGCTCGGGTCAGGACGGGGAGTAGCCAGCGACCGACGTCGCCCACCGATGCGCCGGCGGCGGCCTGGTCATCGGCCAGGTATCGGCTGGCCAGTTCGACGAGATAGGCCACGCCGGTCAGCGTCGCCTGGCCCGGGGTCAGACCGAGCGGTGACAGCCGGGAGGCCACGGTCGCAAGGAGCGCCGCCGGGCGGGCGGGGCTGCAGTCGGTGGCGAGCACGGACTGCAGGTCGTGGTGAAGCAGGTCGAATCCGATCGGTACCCCGGTGTCGAAGCGCTCCCAGTCCCACAAGAGCACCGAGCCGTCCAGAGACGCGCAGTTCCACGGCGTCCAGTCGCCGTGCCAGCAGCCGACAGGGAGCGCTTCTCGGCTCGCGTTCAGCCGCTCGACGGCCTCGGCGAGCATCGCCGCCTCCGGAGTGCGTGCCATGCGGGCCAGGCGCCCCCGGATGTGTTCGGCGTGTTGCGAGCCGGCCCACGGTGTCATCGCCGTCCCCTGAACGGAGGCAATCTCCCCCACGGCTCGCACGAGCAGCGCGTCGCTGACGGCACCGGACCGGTCGACGGGCAGCGCCTCCTGGACCAGGATCGCCATATCCCGCCACGTCCCGTGGTGCAACAAGCGAGGTACGCGCACCAGGTCGCTGGCCTTTCCCGCGACCCCGGTCAGAGCTGATGCCTCCACGGCCAGAAGGTCCGCAGTCAGCGGGGTCAACCCCACCTTGGCGAAGGCCAGCGGTCGCCCGCCCTCGTCCAGGACGGCCAGGACGGGCTTGCGGTTGGCGCGTGGCGGTCCGGCACGGAGGGCAACGTGCACAGGCTCATCCAGCACTCGAGCCAACTCGTCGAGGACGCTCTCACTGTCGCCCCCGACCGTGACGCGGTCGCGGAACAGCAGCCCGCCCACACCGAGCGCGAACAAGGCGCCGGTGCCCCGCATGCGCCACCGCGCGGTCCGCGAAGCGTGGCCGCCGTACGCCCGGACGGCCCCCGCGGCGAGGGCTCCCCCGGCGGGCAGCAGAAGACGTGGGGCGCCGGCGGTCGGCACGGCGACGAAGGTCGTCGCCTCGCGAACGGTCTGGCCTCGGTGGATCCTCGCCGAGGGCCCCGACGGCCACAGGGCGTCGACGACATCGAGGAGGTAAGGCCGGCGGGCGGTCACGACCCGCTCCAGGGCATGCGGCACCGTTCTCGGTCCCGCCCCGCCGTGGCGCCCACGCGTCTCCCCTGTTCTCGCCCGTCCGCCGGTCGCAGCAGAAGGGCTGGGGCCGACGGTCGAGAAGTCGCTGGCGAGGCTATCCGCGGGGGCGGCGCTATCGGCCATGATCGTTCGCCCCTCTCCCCTGTATTGGGGACCGACGCTCCAGACCTGGCGCCTGCGCTCAGTACGCCCCACGACTGCGCAGCACGGCCGACGCCGTCTTCCACAGGATGAGCAGGTCCAGGGCCAGCGACCAGTTCTCCACGTAGCGCAGGTCGAGGCGGACCGACTCCTCCCACGAGAGGTCGCTGCGTCCGGAGATCTGCCACAGGCCCGTCAGGCCGGGCTTGACCAGCAGCCGGCGCCGGGTCGAGGTGTCGTACCGCTCGACCTCCTGCGGCAGCGGCGGCCGGGGACCCACCAGAGACATGGATCCGCCGAGCACGTTGAGCAGCTGCGGGAGCTCGTCGAGGGAGGACCGGCGCAGCCACCGCCCCACGGGCGTCACGCGGGGGTCGCTGCGCATCTTGAAGAGCAGCCCCGCCCCCTCGTTGTGCGTCAGCAGTTCCTGGAGCTTGGCGTCGGCGCCGTCGACCATGCTGCGGAACTTGTACATGGTGTAGCGCTTGCCGTAGGCGCCGACCCGCTCCTGGCGGTAGAGCACCGGGCCCGGCCCGGAGAGGCGCACCGCGACCGCGATCGCGAGCAGGACGGGGGCGATGAGGACCAGTGCCAGCGCCGCACCGCAGCGGTCGAGCGCGCCCTTGAGCACGCGCTTCCAGCCGGAGAACACCGGCTCCTCGATCGCGAGCAGCGGGAGGCCGACGAACGGTCGGATGTGCAGCCGGGGGCCGGCGATCTCGATCAGGCCCGGGGAGACCAGCAGCTCGATGCCGCTGCCCTCGAGCTGCCAGGACAGCTTGCGGAGGTAGATGGCGGCCGTCTCGCTCGCGGAAGTGACGGCGACGGCGTCGGCGTCGTGCCGCTGGACGACGGCGACGACGTCGTCCAGATCGCCCGCGATCGGCACCCCGAGCGACTCGACCCGGGCGGCGCCGGGCGCGGTCACGCAGGCCGCGACGACCTCCATGCCGGCGTACCGGTCGACGTGGATCCGGCGCACGAGGTCGGCCACGGCCGCGTCCCGTCCCACGGCCACGACACGCTTGATGCAGCGCCCGCGGCGGCGGGCCGCCTGCAGCCACTTCCTGGCGAAGAAGCGCGCGAAGAGCGTGACCAGCGTCATGGCCGGGAGCGTGAAGACGACGAAGGACCGGGCGATGTCGAGCTGGAAGCCGTAGGAGACGACGCTCACCGCGGCCAGCAGGAGGATGCCCCCGCGACCGACCCGGCGGAACTCCTCGCTGCCGGTGCCGAAGAACTTCGGCGCGTACGCGCCCCGGAAACCCAGGGCCACCGGCCACACGAACGGGAGCGCGACGGAGAGCCACGCGTAGGGCGAGGTCACGGTCAGCTCGGCCGGCCGCATCAGCATCATGGCGAGGCCGGCGACGAGGCCGATGGCGACGTCGAGCGTGATGAGGACGGCGCGATAGCGCCGGGTCCAGCGGGCCTGCCGGCGGCGGCCGACGACGGCGCGGCTCGGAAGCTCCTCGACCGGTGCGACGGCGTCGGCCAGGCGGCCGGGCGCCGGTGGCCGCAGTTCCGCGTGACCCGCGCCAGCATCGACGAGCATGGACCCCCCAGATCCGCAGTCAACTACTGACCGTAATCGGCGGGCTACGCCGTTGCTCTCCTACCAGGGAGTTCACCACCACGGGCTGCCCGAGACCGCATCACCCTCACACTGCGTGAACGAGTCGTCAACGGGAACGTGCGCAGTTCACCCGTCTGGAGTGACGGTGGGGGCATGCCTGCTAGCTGCGCGGATGCACCTCGTTCTGCGCCCCTTCGAGACCGCGGGCGAGCAGCGACTCGGCCGCGTCGGCCGCCTCGACGACGAGCAGGTCGAGTTCTTTGCGCTCGGTGGCCGAGAAGTCCTTGAGGACGAAGTCGGCCGGGTCCTGCCGGCCGGGGGGGCGCCCGATCCCGACGCGCACCCGCAGGTAGTCGCGGGTTCCGGTCGAGCGGCTGACCGAGCGCAGGCCGTTGTGCCCACCTTCGCCACCGCCCCGCTTGAGGCGCACCGTGGCGAAGGGGAGGTCCAGCTCGTCGTGGATGACGACGAGGTCCTCGACGGGCAGGTGGTGGTAGTCGAGCAGCCCGCGCACGGGCCCCCCGGACTCGTTCATGTAGGTCGTGGGCCGGGCCAGGACGACCCGCCGTCCGGCCAGCCGGCCCTCGCCGGAGACCGCGCGAGCCCGCGCCCCCTTGCCCGGCGAGAGCCGGATCCCGGCGCGCCGGGCGAGCTCCTCGAGCACCATCACGCCGACGTTGTGCCGGTTGCCGGCGTAGCCGGGGCCGGGGTTGCCCAGACCGACGATCAGGAAGGGCCCTTCGGACGGCGCCGACGCCGCGGGGGCGCCGGCCGTGCCGGCGCCCCCGCGGGTCGTGCTGTCGGTCAGTGGATCCTGCTCAGGACTCGTCGGAGGACTCGGCCTCCGCCGGGGCGGACTCCTCGCCCTCGCCGGCGGCCTCGGTGGTCTCCTCGGCCTCCGTGCCCGCCTCTTCCTTCTCGATGCCGGCCTCGGCCTCGGCCTCGGCGAGCTCGGCCTCGAGCGCCTCGGCGGTCGGGGCCGCCATCAGGTTCACGACCAGCGCGCTCTCGTCGGTGAGCAGGGTGGCACCGCGGGGCAGCGTCAGCTCGGCCGCGGTGAAGCCTTCGCCGGCGCCGCGGCCGGTCACGTCGACCTCGATGAACTCGGGGATGCTCGTGGCAGCCACCTGCACCGAGACGGTGTTCAGCTCGATGCTGATCAGGGTCTCCGGCGCGGTGTCGCCGATGACGTGGACCGGCACGTCGACGGTGACCTTCTCGCCGCGGCGGACGATGACCAGGTCGACGTGCTCGTGGGTGCGCTTGATGGGGTCGCGCTGGACGGCCTTGGTCAGCGCGAGCTGGTCCTTGCCGTCGAGGACGATCGTCAGCAGGGCGTTGCTGCCGCCGTTGCGCAGCGCCGCGGCGAACTCGCGGGCCGGCAGGGACAGGTGGACGACGTCCTGGCCGTGCCCGTAGAGGACGGCGGGGACGCGGCCGGCGCGGCGGGTGCGGCGAGCGCTGCCCTTGCCGAACTCGGTGCGGGGCTCGGCGTCGAGGCGGTAGTCGGCCACGGTGATGTGCTCCTCAAGAGGTGGATCGGTCTGCGGGCCGGCGCACGATCGCAGCACACCTCGAGAGGCACGCACGTCGATCACGGAGCAGAAACGAACCGCTCCCTCGCCGGGCTGACCAAGACGATACGCGAAGGGCGGCAGAAGCCGCGCAGCGGTGCTCCGGAGCGGGGGCCCGCAGGGTCCCCCGAGGGAGCACGGGACGAAAGACGGGGACGCTGCAACAAGACGCGCCCCTGCGAGGGCCGACTTCCCGAGCGGGGGCCGAAGGCTCCCCGAGGGAAGCGGCGGAAGGGCTCCGCGCAGCCGGGGGACGGCAATTGGCCGCGGTGTCGTCCGGAGGACGACAGAGTCGTGGCCGCGGTGCGATCCGGAGGATCGCAGATTACGAAGCTCCGCCGAACAGCGACGTCACGCTGCCGTCTTCGAAGACCTCCTTGATCGCGCGGGCCAGCAGCGGCGCGATCGAGAGGACGGTGAGCTTGTCGAACTGCCGCTCGGCCGGGATCGGCAGCGTGTTGGTGACGATGACCTCGCTGACCCGGCTGTTCTTCAGCCGGTCGATCGCCGGGCCGGAGAGCACCCCGTGGGTGGCCGTCACGATGACGTCTGCGGCACCGGCCGCGAACAGTGTTTCGGCGGCCTTCACGATCGTGCCGCCGGTGTCGATCATGTCGTCGACCAGGATGCAGACGCGCCCCTCGACCTCACCGACGACACGGTTGGCCTTGACCTCGTTCGGCCGCAGCGGATCCCGCGTCTTGTGGATGAACGCCAGCGGGGTGCCGCCGAGCTTGTCCGTCCAGCGCTCGGCCACGCGGACCCGGCCGGCGTCCGGCGACACCACGGTCAGGTCGCGGTCGCTCCACCGGGCACGCACGTGGTCGACCAGCAGGTCGAGGGCGAAGAGGTGGTCGACCGGGCCGTCGAAGAAACCCTGGATCTGCGCGGTGTGCAGGTCGACGGCCATCAGGCGGTCGGCGCCGGCGGTCTTGAACATGTCGGCGACCAGCCGGGCGGAAATGGGCTCGCGGCCGCGGTGCTTCTTGTCCTGCCGGGCGTAGGGGAAGAACGGGGCGACGACGGTGATCCGCTTGGCCGAGGCGCGCTTGAGCGCGTCGACCATGATCAGCTGCTCCATGAGCCAGGTGTTGATCGGCGCGGTGTGGCTCTGCACGACGAACGCGTCGCAGCCGCGGACCGACTCCTCGAAGCGCACGAACAGCTCGCCGTTGGCGAACTCGTAGGCCGCCGTCGGAGTCGGGGTGACGCCGAGGTGGCCGGCGATCTCCTCGGCCAGCTCCGGGAAGGCCCGGCCGGAGAAGAGCATCAGGCTCTTGCTGTTCGTCTGCCGGATCGCGCTCATCGGCTCAGCTGTCCCTACTGGTCGTGGTCAGTACCCGGGGCCGCGTTCCGCTCCTCGGCCGCCGCCGCAGCCTCGGCAGCGGGCGTACCCGGGCGACGGCGCCGCACCCAGCCTGCCACATTCCGCTGGGGTGCCCGCGAGACACCCATCGCACCCGGAGGCACGTCGGAAGTGATCACGGAACCGGCCGCGGTGTAGGCACCGTCGCCGACGGTGACCGGCGCCACGAGCATGGTGTCGGAGCCGATGCGGACGTGGTCGCCGACCGTGGTGTGGTGCTTGGCGACGCCGTCGTAGTTCACGAACACGGTGGCGGCGCCGACGTTGCTGTGGGCCCCGATGGTCGCGTCGCCCACGTAGGACAGGTGCGGCACCTTCGAGTCCTCCCCCACCTCGACGTTCTTCGTCTCGACGAAGGCGCCCACCTTGGCGGCGCGGCCCAGCCGGGTGCCCGGGCGCAGGAAGCCGAACGGGCCGACCGTCGCGTCGGGACCGATCACCGCCAGGTGGCAGTGCGAGCGGACGACAGAGGCGCCCTCCCCCACCTCGGTGTCGAGGAGGGTGGTGTCGGGCCCGACGACCGCCCGGGCTGCCACGGTGCTCGCACCCTGGATCTGCGTCCCCGGCTGGAGGACGGCGTCGGGCGCCACCTCGGCGGTGACGTCGACCCAGGTGGTCCGCGGGTCGACCACGGTGACCCCGGACCGCATCAGCTCGTCGAGGACGCGGTCGTTGAGCATGCGGCGCCGATCGGCGAGCTCGCGCTGGTCGTTGCAGCCGAGGACGTCGTCGGGGTCCTCGGCACGATGCCCGCCCACGGGAGCGCCCTCGGCAGCCAGCAGGCCGAGGACGTCGGTGACGTACTGCTCGCCCTGGTCGTTGTCGGCACCGATCCGGGTGAGGGCCCGCCGGAGGGTGGCGGCGTCACCGACGTAGACGCCGGCGTTGATCTCGCGGATCGCCCGCTGCTCGTCGGTGGCGTCGCGCTCCTCGACGATGGCCAGCACGGCCCCGCCGCCGTCCCGGACGATGCGCCCCAGACCCGTCGGGTCGCCGACCTCGGCGGTCAGGACGGTCAGGGCGTTGCCGGCCTCGCGGTGGGTGCGCACCAGGCCGGCGATCGTCTCCCGCCGCAGCAGCGGCGCGTCCCCGTTGACCAGCAGCACGGGCCCGTCGACGTCGGGCACCGCGGCCAGGGCGACGGCGGCGGCGTGGCCGGAGCCGTTCTGCTCCTCCTGGACGACGGGCAGCGCGTCCGGGGCGATCGCCGCGAGGTGCTCCCGGACGGCGTCCCGCCCGGCCCCGACGACGACGACGGTGACCGCGGCCCGCAGCGGCTCGGCGGCGGCGAGGACGTGACCGAGCATCGTGCGGCCACCCAGCGGGTGCAGCACCTTCGGCGTCGCCGAGCGCATCCGCGTGCCCTGCCCGGCGGCGAGGACGACGACGGCGGCGACCGTCGGCTCGGTGGGCGTCTCCTGCGGGCTCACGGATCTCCTCGGACGACGGGAACTGGTCGGATCTGCTGGGGGACTCGGACTCGAACCGAGACTGCACGGCTCCAAAGGCCGGCGGGCTGCCGATTACCCCATCCCCCACCCGCGGTCCGGAGGCACCGAACCGCGGGGGCGCCGGTGCGGCACCCGTCGGCGAGCCTAGACATCCCACGGCGCTAAGTGGTCAAGCGGCGGCCGAGAGCGGGCTGTGTTCGTGGGCGGGCCAGGCGGTGCGCTCGTCGTAGACGGTGTGGTGGCGCAGGCAGCCATGGAGGATGCCCA